>SCRO01000036.1 GCA_004298505.1 Rhodanobacter sp. | reverse complement strand
CTGATCACCATCAGCTACCTCGTCTGCGCCAAGCTCAAGCACCTGCCAAAGAACCCTTGGCACCATCCTGCCCAACCGATCTGCACTTGAGAGTCAACCACACAGATCGAGAGAGAGCCGAAACTGGCTCTGTCGCGTTTCATGTGGATCCGATCTTGCCGTAGCGTAGCCAATCCTGCACGCCTTGCGGCATGGAAAAGCTCTTCACTCAAGCGCAGCGCCCGACGTGGCCACCGCTATGTCACCCTGTTTCACGACCCGCTCGAGCGGCGCTTGCTGTTTGCCACATCGGGTCGCAAGGCCGCCACGTTCGCGGCCTTCACCGAAGACTTCAGCGCCCACGGCGGCGATCCAGAGGCCATTGAGACAGTCGGCATGGATATGTCCACGGCCTATCAGGCTGGCGCGCGCAAGCACTGCCCGAACGCCACGTTGTGCTTCGATCCGTTCCACGTTATAGCGCTGGCCAACGAGGCGTTGCAGCAGGTGCGCCGGGCCGAGGTCAAGGAGGTTCCCGACCTCAAGGGCAGTCGCTGGGCGCTGCTGAAGGATGCCAAGGGCTGGACGATGAATCAAATTACACTGATGCATCACCTGCAGCGCACCACCTTAAAAACGGCACGGGCCTGGCGTCTGAAGGAAGCCTTGCGTGACATCTTTGCCACGGCCGCCGATGCGGTCGACGCGCAGATTCGACTGACCGCCTGGATTAGTTGGGCACGCCGCTCCCGACTACCGGCGTTCAAGCGTCTGGGTGCGACCATTCGGGATCATCTGGAAGGCATCGTCGAACACTTCCGCACCGGGCTATCCAACGGTTTTGTCGAAGCGATGAACGGCTTGATCCAGGCCGTCAAGGCCCGTGCTCGCGGCTATGCCACTGACCACCGCCTGATCACCATGTGCTACCTGATCTGCGGCAAGCTCAAACACCTGCCCACCAACCCCTGGATGAACCCATGCGTTCAGACGGCCAAATGACTGAATTCCACACGAAACGCGACAGAGCCGCTTCGCTTCGAGCTCGGCAAACTTCTTGGCCATGGGGCGAATCCTCGTTACTTTAGTAACTTTACATGTTCGTCATACAGGCGGTCGGCGATGGGCACGTGCTTCTTGTACGAGCGATCGTCTCCGGTCTTGTCGTCGCCGAGCAGCAGGACCGCGCCGCGCCGCGGGTCGAACGCGTACAGCACCCGGAACGGCCGTCCGCCGTGCTGAACCCGCAGCTCCCGCATGTTGCCGTGCCTGGACCCGTTGATGCTGCTGTGCGGAAACCGCAGGTTGGAGATCTTGAGCTCCTTGCATGCGCGCCGGAACGCAGCACCGACCGAACGGGAGTTGTAGGGAAAGATCAGGTCGCTGCGCGACCAGTGCTTGCGCTGCAGGCGGATCAGCCGCAGTGTATCGAAGCCGGTCAGGTCGAGCCGCTTGAGTGCCACGCGCGCGAGATTGACCGGCTCGACCTTGACGTCGACGCCGTGTACGACGGCGGCGTGGGTGAGGACGAGCTTGAGGTAGCCGAAGTCGGCGCTCAGGGTCACCGGGCCGGCACCTTCCTTCGCCCGATCCTTGCCGGACTGAATCAGTCGCTCTCGGGTGAGGTCCATGTGCTCGATGTTGCCGAGTTGGGCCTTCAGGGCATCCAGGGTGAACTGCTTGGAGCGGCGCGGCGCCCTGCCGACCTCGCACATGTCGGTCACGTGCAGGTCGACCAGGTGGGCGAAGGTCGTCGGGTCGACTTTGGTCCGCTTCAGCGTCGATTCGCCAAGATCGACCCGGTTCTCGGTCGCGATCGCCCATGTCCGCGCGTCCTCGTGGCGCAGGAAGGTCTCGCTGACATACGATTGTTTGCGTGGGACATGAACGCGCCAGTGGCCCGACCGCAGCCGGGTGATCGTTGCCATTTTCGTGTGCGCTCTGTGTGCACTGAGCCGTCGTGGAAGCGCGAAATCGGGCGAATTTGAGTGCACACGGGAGTGCACATGCCCTGTTCATGGTGCTGATTTTAATGGATAAGATATTGAATTACAACGATAAAATTATCGCCGTGGCGCCCATGATGGACTGGACGGATCGGCACTGCCGCTATTTTCACCGGCTGCTGTCGCCGCATGCCCGCCTGTACACCGAGATGGTGACCAGCGCCGCGCTGGTGCGCGGCGGCCAGTTGCGTCTGCTCGAACACAGCCAGCAGGAGCATCCGGTTGCCTTGCAGCTGGGCGGCAGCGATCCGCAGGAGCTGGCGCAGGCGGCACGACTCGGTGCCGAGGCAGGCTACGACGAGGTCAACCTCAACGTAGGCTGTCCTTCGGACCGGGTACAGTCGGGCCGTTTCGGCGCCTGCCTGATGCGCGAGCCGGCATTGGTCGGCGATTGCGTCAAGGCGATGCGCGATGCGGTGGCGGATGCAAACCGGCATGTCCCGGTGACGGTGAAATGCCGCATTGGTGTCGACGACCAGGACGACTACGCCGGGCTGCAGCATTTCACTGAAACGATGCTGGAGGCCGGCGTCGAGATGCTGATGGTGCATGCGCGCAAGGCCTGGCTGCAGGGCCTGTCGCCGAAGGAGAATCGCGATATCCCGCCGCTGGACTATGCGCGGGTGTACCGCCTGAAGCGCGAGTTTCCCGAACTGGTGGTGGTGATCAACGGCGGCATCAGCACGGTCGGGCAGGCGCAGACGCATCTGGCCAATCTCGACGGCGTGATGCTGGGGCGTGTGGTGTATCACGATCCCTACTTGCTGGCGCGGCTGGAACACGCGCTGCATGGTGTGCCATTGCCGTCGCGCGGCGACGTGCTGCGGCGCATGCGTCCCTATGTCGAGGCCGAGCTGGTGCGCGGCACCGCCATGAAGCACATCAGCCGCCATCTGCTGGGCCTGTACCAGGGCGAGCCGGGAGCGCGCGCGTTCCGCCGTACGATCAGCGAGGGTGCACACTTGCCGGGTGCGGGCTGGAACCTGCTAGAGCAGGCACAAGCGAGGTGTCGGCTGGCGGCGTGACAGGCGTCGCCCGTCCGGTCAATATTCAGGCCGGATCGCCTAGGCTGGACGTTTAAGCAAACGCGGGACAGGATATTCACGCATGATCAGGTACAAGAGCTTGTTGTTTGCCGCGCTGATCCCGTTCGCGGGAGCGGTCGCAGCCCAGTCGGTGAAGCCGGCGGTGACGCTGGACCAGGCCGTGCTCAAGGTGCAGCACGATACCGGCGGCAAGGTGCTGTCGGCCGAATCGCGCGGTATCGGTCGCCGGTTTGAGTACAGAATCAAGGTGCTGACCCCGGACGGACATGTGAAGGTGATGGCGATTTCCTCCGAGGCGAGCAAGAATCCGGCATCTGTCAAGTCAACCAAGAATTCGCCCGGACGGAATACGGGCAGCAAGGAGAAACATTGATATGCGCATCCTGTTGGTGGAAGACGAGGCACCGCTGCGCGAGACGCTGGCGGCACGCCTGAAACGTGACGGTTTTGCCGTCGACGCGGCGCAGGATGGCGAGGAAGGCATCTATCTCGGCCGCGAGGTACCGTTCGACCTGGCGATCATCGACTTGGGGCTGCCCAAGATGTCCGGCATGGACCTGGTCAAGGCCTTGCGCGAAGCCGGCCAGCGTTACCCGATCCTGATCCTGACCGCGCGCGGCAGTTGGCAGGATAAGGTGGAGGGGCTGAAATACGGCGCCGACGACTACCTGGTCAAGCCATTTCATGTCGAGGAGCTGCTGGCGCGCATCAACGCGCTGGTGCGCCGTGCCAGCGGCTGGTCCAAGCCGATCCTGGCCTGCGGCATGATCAAGCTGGACACGACGGCGCAGTCGGTCACCGTCGAAGGCAAGCTGGTCGATCTGACCAGCTATGAATACAAGGTGCTGGAATACCTGATGCTGCACGCCGGCGAGCTGGTCTCCAAGGCCGACCTCACCGAGCACATCTACCAGCAGGATTTCGACCGCGATTCCAACGTGCTCGAAGTATTCATTGGCCGCCTGCGGCGCAAGCTTGATCCGGAAGGCACCCTCAAACCCATCGAGACGGTACGTGGACGCGGATACCGCTTTGCCATCCCGCGCACCGACGGCGACGACGAATGAGGTGCCGCCAGCGCGCCGCCCGCTGTCGCTGGCGGCGCGGGCGGCGATCGCCACCGGTTTCGTGCTGGCCGGTTTTCTCGGGCTGGTCGGACTGACCCTGTCGCAGGCGAACAAGGAGCGCGCCACCAACGCACTGCACGACCGTCTGCAGAATTTCGCGATCGCCTACATCACCCATTTCGACGTGAACCGCTACGGCAGGATCCTGTCGCCCGATACCTTGCCGGATCCGAACTTCTCGCGGCCGGGTTCGGGCCTCTACGCGGTGGCGGTGGGCGACAAGGGTTTCCACTGGGAGTCGCCCTCGGCGATCGGCCGCGATTTCAGCTTCCTCACACCGCTGGCGCCGGGCGCCAGCCGCTTCGTCGGCCCGATCGACACGCACATGGGCCGGCTGTATTACTACAGCTATGGCGTGGCGTGGGATACCGAGGCCGGCAAGTCGGTGCACTTCACCATCATGGTGGCGCAGACCGAGGACCAACTCGAAGGCGGCAACCTGGCCTACCGGCGTGCGCTGGTGATCTGGCTGTCGATCCTCGGTGTGATGCTGATGGTGCTGCAGTTGCTGCTGCTGCGCTGGAGCCTGACCCCGCTGCGCAAGGTGGCCAGCGACATGAGCCGGGTCGAGCGTGGCGACAGCGAGCAACTGGACAGCCAGTACCCGCTTGAACTGACCGGCCTGACCGAACGCATCAACGCTTTCATCACCAATGAGCGCGAACAGCGCACCCGCTACCGACATACCCTGGCCGATCTGGCACACAGCCTGAAGACGCCGCTGGCGGTGATCCGCTCGCAGCTGGAGTCGCCTGGCGCCGACGAGCCCGCGCGTCGCAACAGCGTGCTCGATCAGGTACGCCGGATGAACGAGCTGGTCGCCTACCAACTGGCGCGCGCGGCCACGTCCGGCCGTCAGATGTTTGCCAGCGCGGTACCGATCGCCTCCCATGCCGAGGATCTGGTGCAGGGCCTGGAGAAGGTCTACGCCGCGAAGAACGTGTTGTGCGAATTCGACATCGAGGAGGGCGCGGTGTTCTACGGCGAGCAGGGCGATCTGCTCGAGCTGCTCGGCAACCTGCTCGAGAACGCCTTCAAATGGGCCGGCCACCGCGTCTTGCTGGTGGTGAAAATGCAGCCCCAGGTCGGTCGCCAGCGACCCGGCCTGCTGCTGTGCGTGGAAGACGACGGGCCCGGTATTGCCGTCGACAAGATCGAGAAGGTGCTGCAGCGTGGCGTGCGCGGCGACGAACGCGTGCAGGGCCACGGCATCGGGCTGTCGATCGTGCAGGATATCGTGCACGCCTATCAGGGTGAACTGGTGGTCGATCGCTCGCCCGAGCTGGCTGGGGCCCGCTTCAGCGTGAAGCTCGCGGCGAGCTGAGGCAACGTTTCAAACGCCTACTGGATCGAACCAGGCAGCAGGGATTGCCAGCCCAGATGTGGCCGCGGGGTGGTTGTCGGCGCCGACGCCGCGGCGCCGGAATGATCGTTGTCGTTGCGCGAGGTGCTGGCGGCTGCCTCGCTGTTGTTGCTCCTGCCGCTGTCGCGGTTCATTCCCGCGACGTCGCCGCCACTGCTGTCGCTGTCATGTGAGGTTCGACTGGCCGAGACGTGGGTGGCGTTGTCCCCCCCCTGTGTATCGAGGCTGGCAGCCAGCGCCGCGCCGGTGAAGGCCAGGCACAGGGTGCAACCAAGGATCCGATGGGTGGCACGCATGACAGTCGCACTCCCCGAAGCAGCAGGCGAAGGCGTTGATGCTCGCAGAAACACACCGGAGGTGCCAGTGCTGCCGTCCCGGACGTGCATGTCGCAGTGCAACGTCCGCAAGCTAGAATCACCCGCATGACCACTCCTCAGCATACATCGGCGTGTCGCCGCTTGCCGCCCGCGCTCACTATCGCGCGCAAGGGGTGCTGATGCAGCCCTTGCAACTGCTGGCCCTGCTGGCTCGGGGCGAGCCGGTTTCCGGGGCGGCGCTTGCCGCGCAGGCAGGGGTGACCCGTGCGGCAATCTGGAAGCAGGTCGAATCCCTGCGCGCACGCGGCGTACCGGTGGAGGCGCGCGGCAGTGCCGGTTATTGCCTGCCGTGGCCGTTGCAGATGCTGGATGCCACGCGGATTCGTGCCGCGCTACCGACGCCGTGGGCGCAATCGTTGCGCATGCTGGCGGTGCATGGTGAGCTCGACTCCACCTCCAGCGAACTGCAGCGGCATCTGGCCACGGCGGCGGACCTGAGCGTGGTGCTGGCCGAAAGCCAGACTGCCGGCCGCGGTCGCCGCGGTCGCGGCTGGCTGTCACCACCGGGGTTGAACATCTACTTGTCGTGTCTGAAACGCTTCGAGTCCGGTTTTGCCGCATTGAGCGGGCTGTCGCTGGCGATCGGGGTGATGGTGCTGCGCGCGCTGGATGAGCTGGGCGTGTCCGGTGCCGGACTGAAATGGCCCAATGACGTGCTGGCGGTGACAGGCGATGGCGCGCGCGGCAAATTGGCCGGCATTCTGGTCGAGCTAAGTGGCGAATACCAGGGTCCGTGCGCGGCGATCATCGGGGTTGGCCTCAATTTGCGGCTGACCCCGGCGCTGCAGCACCAGGCCGGGCAGCTCGTCTGCGACCTGGCCAGGCTCACCGCCGGAACGCCACCGGACCGCAACCGGGTGGCAGCGGCACTGATTACCGCGCTGGCGCATGGCTTGTGCCAGTTCGAGCGCGAGGGGTTCGCCGGCTTCGCGGACGACTTTGCGCGCCACGATCTGCTGCATGGCCAGTCACTGCAATTGAGCGGTGCGCTGGGCAAATTCGAGGGCATCGGTGCGGGTGTCGACGCACGCGGCGCTTTGCAGGTGCACATGTCCGACGGTAGCGTGCGCTGTACCGACAGCGCTGACGTTACGGTGCGCCGCCCATGAAACTACTGCTGGACCTGGGCAATTCGCGGCTGAAATGGGCGCTGCACGACCGATCTCCGGGATGCTTGGCGCACCGCGCGCTGGACTGGCAGGAAGACATCGCCGGCGAGCTGGCCGAGGCCTGGGCGGGCTTGCCACGTCCGGAGATGGTCGTCGGGGCGTCGGTAGTCGATGGCGCGCGCGAAAGCCGGCTTGCCGAGATCACGCAGCAGATATTCGCCTGCACGCCGCACTGGTTGCGCACGCCCGCCAGCGCTTGCGGCGTGCGCAACGCCTATGCCGAACCGCGCCGGCTGGGCGTGGACCGGTTCCTGGCGATGGTTGCCGCACATGCGGCGTATCGCACGCCGTGCGTGCTGGTCAGCGCCGGCACCGCGCTGGCGCTGGATGCGCTGGGCGCCGATGGCCAGCACCTGGGCGGGCTGATCGCGCCCGGCGTACGGCTGATGCAACAATCGCTGCTGGAGTCGACCGCCCTGGTTCGGCCGCAACGCCCGGGCGACATCCTGGAACTGGCCGACAACACTGCCGACGCGGTAACTTCCGGTTGCTGGCAGGCTGCTGCGGCCCTGGTCGAGCGGTTCCACGCGCACATGCAGCCGCGACTCGGCGCGACGCCAACGCTGATCCTGGGCGGCGGGGATGCGCAGCAACTGGCGTCGATGTTGCCGGTGTCGACCGTCCTGGTGCGTGATGGCGTCTTGCACGGCCTGGCGTTGTGGGCGGACACGCATCTCACGTCGCCAACGACCATCCAGGAGCGTGGGCCGTAGCAATCTTTGGGCTGCGAGGATGCTCTCATCCATAGGCTGCGCCTCTCGTTGGGCTTGCATAGCATGACTATGCGCACCCTCCGCTAGACGCCCCCTATGGCGATCGCACCATCTCGCTCTCCAAAGTTTCTACGGCCCAAGCTCCTAGCAGCCTGTCGGACTTTGATTGGCCGGGCTGCGAATCCGTCTGTGCGGTCCATATTTCCGCCGATTCTTGGCCCATGGAACCACCATGGGCCGGCGAACCGTCGAAAATCTGTCCTC
>SCRO01000035.1 GCA_004298505.1 Rhodanobacter sp. | reverse complement strand
GAGCGACCGATGGCGGTGATGCTGGGTCTGCGGGGGGCGGATACAGGAGCATTCCGGCCCCGCGTCTGAGAAGATGAAATCTGCGACAACCCATCTCTCAGGGCGGAGGCCGGAATGCAGTTCAAGTCTATCCTCAACCGCGTGCAGAAGTTTCGGTCGTTTGTCTACGACAAGGTGTCGTGGGTAGGCGATGATCAGGCGCCAGAGTTGGAGGTCGAGGTGGTTGAACGTGCCAACGGCCGGCCGATCTGTTCGGGCTGCGGCCGGGTTCGACCGGGCTACGACCGGCTTGCGCGCCGGCGCTTCGAGTATGTGCCGCTGTGGGGCATCAAGGTGTTTCTGGTGTACGCGCCGCGGCGTGTACATGCTCGGCGTGCGGTGTACGGGTCGAAGCCCTGCCGTGGGCGGTGGGCAAGCATCGGCTGACCCAAGCGTACGCGTGGTTTCTGGCGCGCTGGGCGCGGCGCCTGTCGTGGAAGGAAGTGGCAAGTGTGTTTCACTCCTCGTGGGACAGCGTGTTTCGTTTGGTGGAGATGGCGGTGGCGTGGGGCCGCGCGCATCAGGACTTGGGCCGTATTCGCGCCATCGGCATCGACGAGATCGCCTGGAAGAAGGATCACAAGTACCTGACGCTGGTCTACCAGATCGACAGCGGCTGCAAACGGCTGCTATCGATCGGCGCAAACCGCAAGATCAAGACGCTACTGGGCTTTTTCCGCTGGTTGGGTTCCGAGCGCAGTCAGGCGTTTGCCTTCATCTGCTCGGGCATGTGGCGGCCCTACCTGAAGGTCATTGCCAAGAAAGCTGGCCAGGCGCTGCACGTGCTCGACCGGTTCCACATCATGACCTACCTGAGCAAGGCGATCGACGTGGTGCGTGCCGAGGAGACGCGGGCTCTGAAAGCCAAGGGTTACGAGCCGATGTTGACCCGGACCCGCTGGCTGCTGCTCAAGCGGCCCGACAAGCAGGCACCGAAGTTGGCCGACTTGCTGCGCTACAACCTGCGCACGATCCGCGCCTACCTGAATGCTCAGGCGCCACCGCTCGCTCCTGCTCAACGGGTTCCATGCCAAAGGGCAGTTTTCCAGCGGTGTTGTGGAGGACTTCAACACCAAGGCAAAACTGACCTCCAGAAAATCCTTCGGCTTCCGGACCTACCATGGCGCTAAAATCGCCTTGTACCACGCGCTTGGCACCCTACCTGAGTCAGAATCTACCCACAGATTTTGCTGACGAGCCTGCTGAACAGAGAATGGTTGGACAAGAAGAGCCGTATGAGGCGAGAGTCTCACGTAGGGTTTTGTGAGAGCTTTTGGGAGCGGTTCCCGAGAGCTACTCGACTTCGTATCTAACCCTTTTTCTGGAGCGAAATCGGAAGACAAATACCTGCTCATTTCATTTGGTGCGACGATTGGCACGGTAATGAGACGGATCAACTCCATAAAATTCCTTGAAAGCACGCCAGAAGTAGCTGCGGCTACGGAACCCGGAAGCGGCTGCCAGCACCTTCACCGAAAGATCCGTGGCCTCCAGCTGACGAGCGGCCCGTCGAAGCCGAATTTCACGGAGAAAGGCAATTGCCGGGCAACCGAAGGCAGTCGTGAATCGCTCGGCGAAAGCGGATCGGCTCATTCCGGCCGTCTGAGCCAGACTTTTTAGTGTATGGCAGGCCTCAGGCCGCTCAAGCATGGCAGCGATCGCTTTTCCAAGCTTTGGGTTCTCCAGCGCGGAAAGCCACGGAAGACGACATTGACCAGTTACACAGTGGCGTCGCAACAACATCACGAGACATTGCTGCAGGAGAGACTCGATGATCATGCTTGAACCTGACTGTGGTTCGGTCATTTCTCGGAGAAGCGTAGCGAATATACGGTTGATCTCCAGGCTGCCCGAAAAGTCTTCAAGGATAGGTTCACGCAGGTATTCGAAAAGACTTGTAGCGCGCTGGTAGGTAACGCGAATAAGGCCACAAACGACGGTCACACCGTTGTTTCCCCACCCATCCCGCACATGACACCATCCCTGAGACAGGTCGTGGCACGATGTGGCAGCTACCACTGTTCGCTCTGCAACAATGTCAGGCTCTATCCAAAGCCGAACACCAGGAGGGCTTATGACCATGTTGCCTTGCTTCAACGACAGCCTGGCGCCACCGTGAACGCTCATGGCTCCCTGCCCCTCGAGAACGTAGTGGAGCACAGGGGTCAGGTCTAGCTTCGTAGCATTTGTCGGAATAGGCTCCGCGCCATGGCCCGACCCGTTCGCCTCGAATTCGGTGGTGGGCTGTACGACGTGACGGCGCGTGGTGATCGTCGTGAGGCGGTCCATGAAGATGAGGTGGACCGCGAGCACTTCCTGGAAGTGCTCGGCCAGGTGGTCGGGCAGTTCAATTGGTGTTGCCATGCGTACTGCCTGATGGGCAATCACTATCATTTGGGAAGACCGATGGACTCCTTGCGCAGTTTGGGGCGCGCCACGCGCGGGCCGTGGTGGCTTACAAGCGGTTTGTGCATAAGGGTATGGAAGGTGGGTCGATCTGGAGGCATCTGAACCGCCAGGTGTTCCTCGGTGACGATGCATTTGTCGCCGGTGCGCAGCAACGAGCTGCGCGGCGGTCGGATGACATCAACATTCCGCGTGCTCAGCGCCGACCTCCAGCGCAACCGCTGGAGGCGATTGCGAAAGCCCACCCGGATCGCGATGGGATGTCCCGTTTCTCGCGTTTTTCGAGTAATGTCAGAAATTGGCGGCAGCGTTCGTCGTGCCTGACGGGCAGTTCTGCGGCATTACCGAAAAAACGGATACCGGAACAAGGCGAGAACCATGCATATATCCCAATCAGCTGGTGTTGATCCGAATGGTCTGCGAGAATACTCGGTGGTCTTCACTGATCGTTCGCTCAACCACATGTCGCAACGCTTTCAACAGGTCATGCGCGACTTGTCGAAGAATCTTGAAACGGTCTACCACGCCCATGCCGTCGCGCTCGTCCCCGGCGGAGGTACCGCCGGCATGGAATCCGTGGTGCGCCAGTTCGCGCACGACAAGAACGTGTTGATCATCCGCAACGGCTGGTTCAGCTACCGCTGGAGCCAGATCTTCGAGATCGGCCAGATTCCCGCGCGCACGAGCGTCCTCAAGGCACGCCCGACCGGCAGTGCACACCAGGCCCCGTTTGTGCCGCCGCCGATCGATGAAGTCGTCGCCACGATTGCCGAGCGCAAGCCCGACCTGGTATTCGCGCCGCATGTTGAAACTTCATCCGGCATTCTGCTGCCTGATAACTATCTTCAGAGCGTGGCAACGGCTGTCCACGAACACGGCGGTCTGTTCGTGCTCGACTGCATCGCCAGCGGCGCGCTTTGGGTCGACATGCAGCAGATCGGTGTGGATATCCTGCTGTCCGCACCGCAAAAGACGTGGAGCGCGACGCCCGGCGCCGCCCTGGTCATGCTTTCGGCGGGCGCCGAGGCACGCCTCAAGACCACGCGGAGCTCCAGCTTCACGCTGGATCTGGCCAAATGGCGTGCGGTCATGGCTGCCTACGAAAATGGTGGGCACGCCTACCATTCCACCATGCCCACCGATGCGCTGGTGCAACTACGCGACGCGATGGGCGAAACCATCGATATGGGCCTGGAAAATGCCCGCGGCGCGCAATGTGCACTCGGCCAAAAAGTGCGTGCCTTGCTGGCTCGCCGTGGTCTGCCCAGCGTCGCGGCCGAGGGCTTCCAGGCCCCGGGCGTGGTGGTGAGCTACACCGACAACGCCGCCATCCACGATGGCAGTGCGTTTGCTGCGCACGGGCTGCAAATTGCTGCCGGTACGCCGCTGGCCTGTGACGAGCCCGACGACTTCAAAACGTTTCGGCTTGGCCTGTTCGGGATCGACAAGCTCAGGGATGTCGACGGCACCGTGCTACGACTGGACGATGCGCTTGCCCGCATCATGGGGTGAACGCCAACTCAGTGGTTCAGAGCCGCCAGCTCGCATGGTATGGGAAGAAAAAGGTGTCAGGGACAATTTCTGACGGCGGATTGACTCCTTGAAATGAAGGTGAGGCGCGGCTTGCGCTTATCGTCGCGGGAAGGGCAGTGCGTGATCGTGTCAGACATGGCCCGACTCTCGTGTTGTGGATGAATTGTCCCGGACACCATTCCGGTTCGTGTTTTTGGCATCCAGTCGTAGCTGCGCTCTGCCACGCAAACCTGTCACGGTAGTGCGGATTGATCCGGGGGCTTCGGCTCCTGGCCCTCATTGCCAAAGTCGAGACTGCCCGCCAGGTTGACATTTTCGACCAGATCACCC
The DNA here is from genome assembly GCA_004298505.1 of Rhodanobacter sp. Lineage (GTDB taxonomy): Bacteria > Pseudomonadota > Gammaproteobacteria > Xanthomonadales > Rhodanobacteraceae > Rhodanobacter. Next base: position 17,037 of record SCRO01000035.1, on the reverse strand, counting down.
CAGGTCACCACGCCCAGTACGCTGTCTGGTCCCGCGAGCGTGCCATCCCTGGTCATCAAGGCGTTGCGGGCGCGCTGCCGCCGCAGTACTGAAACCAGATCGAAAACCTGGATCGCCGATTCCACCACTACCGGCTTGAGGTCGGCGAGTTCCCGCAGCGGGGTTGAACCAGGGCTGCCGCTGTCGAACGCGGCGTGCAGGGTGCGCGCCGGAACCACCCCGACCAGAGTCCCGTCGTCCTCGAGCAGCACGACGCGCGGCGCCTTGCGCAGCCGATGGCGGCGCGGCAACGCATCGTCGAGGATCGCCCCGGCATCCAGGCACAGGAACGGCGCGTTGATGAACTCCAGTGCGCGCCGGGTCAGGTACAACTGGCTCTGGATCGCGGTGGTGATGCGCTGCCCGCGTCGGGTCAACTTCATGGTGTACACGGTGTCGGCCAGCAACAGCCGGCGCATCGCATAGGCCACCGACACGCTGATGATCAGGGGAATGATTAGGTGATAATCGCGCGTCATCTCGAAGATCATCACCACCCCGGTCACCGCCGCGCCGGTGCTGGCGCCGACCATGCAGGCCATGCCGATCACCGCCGCCGTACCGATGCTGATGCTGGCGCCCGGGAGCAGCGCGTGGACGCCGGCCGCGTATGCCGCGCCGAGCATGGCGCCGATGAACAGCGAGGGAGAAAACACACCGCCGGATGCGCCCGAGCCAAGGGTCAGCGAGGTCGCCAGTACCTTGAGCACCGCCAGCAACAGCGCCAGCCAGCCCACGGTCAAAGTGCCGTCGAGGGCATCCTGCACTGTGGCGTAGCCCACGCCTTCGGTGTAGTAGTGGCCGGTATAGCGCAGCATCAGGTACATCAGCACGCCGATCAGCAACATGCCCAGCGCGTGCCGCAGGTAACCCTTGCCGGGTATGTGCTTGAACAGGTCCTCGAACCAGTAGATGGAGCGGATGTAGAGCATGCCCGCGATGCCGGTCAGCAACCCCATGAAGATGTAACTGCCCAGTTCCAGCCCCGGTAGGGCAGCCGGATGCGAGAGCATCAATGGTGGCATCACGAACGACGCGTTGTCGCCGAAAAACGCCCGCCCGATCAGGCTGGCGGTGCCGCTGGCGATCATCACCGGGATCAGCGTACGCGCGCTGATTTCCACCAGTAGCAGTTCGGCGGCGAACAACACCCCGCCGAGCGGGGTGTTGAAGGTCGCGGCGATGCCGGCGCCGCCGCCGCAGGCGATCAGCACCAGGCGCTGCCATTCCGGAATCTTCATCCACAGTGCCAGCCGCGAGCCGAACGTCGCGCCGATCTGCACGATCGGTCCCTCGCGGCCTACCGAGCCGCCGGAACCGATCGAGATCGACGAAGCCAGCGCCTTGATCAGCGCCACCGGCGCGCGGATCACGCCGCGTTTGAAATACACCGCATCGATGACTTCGGGTACGCCGTGGCCCTTGGCTTCCGGCGCGAAATGATTGACCAGAAAGGTCACGATCAGCGCACCCACCGCCGGCACCAGGATGACAAAGGCGCCCCAGGTGCTGGGAAGGCTGTGCTGCAGGTTGTCGTAGACCGCGGTGAAGCGAGCGTAGAAGAACAGGTTGTGGAATATCGCGATCAGCTTGCGAAAACCCACCGCGCCCAGGCCGGCGATTACTCCCACCGCCACGGCCAGCGCCGCGGTGGCGATCTCGGCCCGCGTCTCACGCAACAAGTTGGCCCGCCCCGCGCCGAAGCCCTTGTTCACCTGCCCGCCCTTGCAGAAAAGGACAGTCTACCTGCATGGGCGACCGCAGACTTCAAGGTCTGGTCTCAAATTTCATGATCAGCACTTCAGGATCAGGTCGTGTCTTGCTACATCTGAAAACGTGGGCAAACCTCAGGCTCTGCCCCAGGCTTCGCTCAGAGTGGATGCTGCCGGTAAAACTGTGCGAGCTGCCGATAGACGTCCGGCAAATGTTGCCGCAAGGTTGCCGGCTCCTCGAAAAAATGCTCACTGGCTACCGCAAAGAACTCGGCCGGACTTTCAAGCGCATACGGATCTAGCGGCAAGTCGGCGCCGGTGCGTTGCTCATCGCGCAGGCGATCCCACGCACTCGAGAAGACCCGCGACCACACGCGGCGATCCATGCGCCGGTGCAGTGGCGGAAAGCCGTTGGCATCCCCGTTGAGCATATCGAGCTTGTGTGCCATTTCGTGGATGACCACGTTGTGCGCCGGTTTCTTCGCGATATTCAACACATGCGCCCACGACAGGATCACCGGCCCCCGCCCCCATGCCTCACCGGCCATCACGGTGTTGGTCTGGTGAACTACCCCCGCTGCATCCATGTGTTCGCGACGTGGTATGAACGCGTCCGGGTACACGATGACGCTGTGCCAGCCGTCATACCAGTCGTAGCCGAGTTTCAGGATCGGTACGCAGGCATGGGTCGCGAGCAGGACACGGTCGGCTTCGTCGAGATGCAACCCCGTGGTCGGCTCCAGCGACTTGCGGTCCAGGAACAATGTCGCCAACACGCGCAGCGTGGCCTGATCAGATGCGCCCAGCCGATGCGCTGGGACACAGTGCTTGAGTGCGTCTTGCCAGAGCTGCTCGGCGATCGGGCGCCGAGCGACTAGGCGCCGTATGCGCCAGTTTCTGATTTTGTTGAACATGGCCACATGCCGGCGAGAGTCGTAGAGTCAAGAGCATCAGGGCTGAAGTGCACTTTCTCAAGCAAGAAACCCCGGGTCACCTCGTGGTCGACGAAGGTGCCTATCGGGCTGTTGGTAACCAGGGCGACCTTGCCGATCTTGTCGTGCACGGTGTTGACGAACTTCCGGTGTGCGAACAGGGCGCCGAACGCCCTGCCAACCGGGGAATCGCCGGCTGTGGATCAAGATGCCGCGAAGCCGTTCATGGGCCTCGAGATAGTCGCCGATCGTTTTCCGACCGCCTCAAAATCGTTTTCGCCCAGCGCCTTGTCCGCGACTGGCCCTGGCGCCAGGATACCGGCGTCGGCATCCAGCGTGATGCCGATCACGTGGTCCGGAAGTCCCTCGATCATGGTCAACATGGTGCTGGATGACTCGGACTGCCGGACGGTCAGTGTACTGCGGCACCCGGGTCGATCCATGCAGGTCCCATCGGGCAGGCCACTACGAGGCCGAAGCACGCGCCCGGTGGAGCAGCCGGGGCGAGGACGGTGAAACCGGACGGCGTGAAACCGGGACGGAGGGAGTCAAGTGTCTGATCTGTCGATGCTGCACTGAGCGCTTGTCATCGACAGACTCCTAACTCTGCTGTGTTACTAAATATGGCATGATGACGCCATCTTCGAGCAACAGGCAAGGAGGTGGGTCATGGGCACGAGTCTGGAAGCACGCTTTGCGCGGTATGGCGAGACGATCGTGGCCGCCTTGGGCCACGCGGATCGGGCGGCGCCAGCAACCTGGTACCTGCAAGGGTTGATGCTGCCCGGCGGGCGCAAGAGCGTGGAACCGATGGCGGCGCGCGTGCGGCCGCAGGCTGTGCGTTCGGCCCATCAGTCGATGCATCACCTGGTATCGACCTCGGCATGGAGCGATGAAGCCGTGCTGGCCACAGTCGCTGAGCAGGTGCTACCGGTTCTCACGCGCGGCGGAGTCGAGCCTTGCTTCTGGATTATCGATGACACCGGTTTTCCGAAGAAGGGCACGTATTCGGTGGGCGTAGCGCGCCAATACTGCGGGCAGACCGGCAAGACCGACAACTGCCGGGTGGCGGTGAGTCTGTCGCTGGCGACGGACTCGGCCAGCCTGCCCCTGGCCTGGCAGCTCTACCTGCCGGCCGAGTGGACCGACGATCCGCAGCGGTGCGCCGAGGCCGGCGTGCCCGCGTCGGTGGGCTGCATGACCAAGAGCCAGATCGCCGCCGCGCAGATCCGGGCCGTCGTCGCCGCCCACGTGCCGTGGGGCGTGGTGCTGGGCGATACCGCCTATGGCGATGACTGCGCGCTGCGCGCTGAGCTGAGTGCGCAGGAGCTGATCTATGCGCTGGGTATCCGGCCACTCACCGCGGTGTGGTGGGGTGCGCATCAACCGGCCACCCCTCCGTCGCCTGCGGCCAGCGATCACCGTCGCGTGCGGGTACGGCGCGATGCGGCACATCAACCGATCGGCGTGCGTGCGCTGGCGCAGGCACTGCCGGCACGGGCGTATCGCACCATCGCCTGGCGGCAGGGCTCAGCGGAAACATTGTCCGGTCGCTTTGCCCGTGTGCGCGTGGTCGCCGCCCACAACGACCGCGCCAGAGACCCTGAATGGCTGGTCATCGAATGGCCCCGCGGCGACGTTGAGCCGCTGCGCTACTGGCTGTCGACGCTGCCTGAAGAAACCACCTTCAAGACACTCGTGGGCACCATCAAAGGCCGTTGGCGCATCGAGCGGGACTACCTGGAACTCAAACAGGAACTCGGCCTGGGCCACTACGAAGGACGCAACTGGCGCGGCGTTCATCACCATGCCAGCTTGTGCATCGCCGCCCATGGCTTTTTGACGCTGGAGCGCTTGCGCGGCAGTAAAACGAACCGTGCTCGATTCAAAGCACCTGTCGTACCCGAAGACTTCCGCCCGCGCGGGGCTGGGGCCGATGCAGCGCCATCAGCCGTCCTCGATCGCGACGTCTCGCCCGCGTGATCGCGCGGCAACTGTCACGCTGCCTCTGCTGCGGCAGGGTGTACCGAAGGATTAGGCATGTTTAGTAACACAATAGAAGTAGAAGTAGCGAGTGGCGTCGAGTCCAGCGCCACGGCGCGTGGACACACGCAAGCACGAACCGTCGGTGGCGACCACGCGCCATCCGTGCCAGCGATGCGTGTCAATGAGCGGCCGGGCCAGCTCCAGCAGCGTCATCTTGAGCGGCTTGAATACTTCGGTGGAAAAGTCGCGGCGCATCTTCGCGAAACTGACCAGCAGGTGCATGTAGTTGCCCATCGGAACGCCGGCGTGCATCTGCGAGGTCGTGGCTCGCGGTGCTCTCGCCCGGCAGCGTGAGATAGTGGCGGCGGTTGTCGGCATCCAGAAAGATGGCGCATCGATTGACTCCGCGTCGGGTGATGTGCAGAGGTGCCCGAAAAATTTCCAGGCGAGCTTGGCGGGCATAGGCGGAGCCGATGGCCGGAGTGTTCGGTGTCCTGGCGCATGGCTGCGCGTAGCATGGGTGGTGCGAGGCGGTGCAGGCAGGCGCCAGCCCGGTTGCAAGGGCAATCAACTCCCTCCGTCCGGTTTTTGGTTTTTGGAGTTGTCAGGTACGCAATGAACGGCATGTTCCACTCGCTCAGGAGCTACAACTACCGGCTGTGGGCGGCTGGCGCGCTGGTGTCGAACGTGGGCACCTGGATGCAACGCATCGGGCAGGACTGGCTGGTGCTTACCGTGCTCACCCAGCACAACGCGACGGCGGTGGGTATGGTGATGGCGCTGCAGTTCGGGCCGCCGCTGCTGCTGTTGCCGCTGTCCGGTCTTGCCGCCGACCATCTGGACCGTCGCAAGCTGTTGCTGTTCACCCAGGGCGCCGCCGGTCTGCTGGCGCTGGGCCTTGGCCTGGTCACCATCACCGGCGTGGTGCAGCTGTGGCAGGTGTATGGCTTTGCGTTGCTGCTTGGCTGCGTCACCGCGTTCGACGCGCCGGCCCGGCAGGCGTTTGTGTCGGACCTGGTCAGTGACGACGGGCTGGCCAACGCCGTGGCGCTGAACTCCGCCTCCTTCAACGCCGCACGCATGCTCGGCCCGGCGGTGGCCGGCGTGTTGATTGCTGCGGTCGGTGAGGCCTGGCTGTTCCTGATCAATGCGGGTTCCTACGCCGCGGTACTGGTGTCGCTGTGGTTTCTGCGGGTGCACGAACTGCATACCGAAGCGCGGCCTGTACGCACGCGGGGCAGTGTGCTGGCGGGGTTCCGCTACGTGTGGCAGCGCCCCGATCTGATCGCGGTGTTGGTGATGCTTTTGCTGCTCGGGACTTTTGGCTTCAACTTCGCCATCTTCATTTCCACCATGTCGGTCACCGTGTTTCACGGCGACGCCAGCCAGTATGGCCTGCTGACCTCGGCGATGGCTGCGGGCACCATGACCGGGGCGTTGCTTTCGGCCCGCCGTCAGTTCCCCGGCATGGTGCTGATGGGCGCCGCCGCGGCGGCGTTTGGTGTCACCCTCGCGCTGGCGGCGGCGATGCCCAGCCCACTCCTGTTCGCTGCCGTGCTGTTCTTCGTCGGCCTGGCGGCGCTCACCTTCATGACCGCCAGCAACTCCATGATGCAGCTCACTACCGAGCGCGCCATGCGCGGCCGGGTGCTGGCCCTGCGCATTGCCGTGGTCATGGGCGGTACCCCGATCGGTGCACCGCTGGTCGGTTGGGTGGTCGATCGTTTCGGCGCGCGCTGGGCGCTGGGCGTAGGCGCGCTGGCGGGCCTTGCGGCAGCCGCGGTAGCGGTGGTCTATCTGGTCAGGCACCGCCATCTGCGTCTGTTCCGGGATGGTGGGCGCCTGCGCCTGGTCATCCACCCCGAGCGGACGGACATGGTGGCCGTTCGGGTGGCGGCCGGCGAGCGTGTGACCTGAACCGCGGAAATCGGGGCGGAGCAAGTTGAATGGGTCGGAGTGCACTTTCTGCGGAAGTCATCCCGGCGCCATGCTGCCGGTCGCACCATGTGCGGTTCATCAAGCCGGGCGGTTTCGAGGCTGCCTGGTTTTCAGGTAGCCATGGCCACTGTCAGGGCGATGAGTCGCGACAGATTGTGGGCCAGGCCTGTCGGACTTTGGCTGGCCGGTCTGCGAATCCGTCTGTGCGGTCCATACCTCCGCCGATTCCTGGCCGATGGAACTGCCATGGGCCAGCGAACCGTCGAAAGTCTGTCCTCGCACAGCCGAATTCTCGCCTCGACCAGCAAAGCCCGACACACTCCTAGGCGGAAACCTCAGCCTCTGTTTCCTCCTCCTCCTCCTCTTCCTGGTACTCGCCGTCTGCCTGCGCAAGCAACCACGCCGCGTCGAGCTGCGTGCCGGTCGGCGTCTGTTCCGCGTCGCGTTGTGCCCACAGCTTGGCAATGAAGTCCCAGGCCATCAGCAAGGCACCCAGCGCGAACACGATGTCACCCGGCATGCGCATCCATTGCCAGAAGGTCGTGGTGTTGTAGAACTGCATGCTGCGCGCATAGGCATAGCCATGCGTATATACCGCTTCCAGTTGGGGCCAGCCGATCGGGTAGAAGTTCATCACGATCCACATCACCACGCCGGTGTTGTAGAGCCAGAATGCCCACACGCCCAGCCGGTCGCTCCACGGACGCTCGCCATTGAGGTAGCGCAACACCATGTAAAGCAGGCCGATCGCCAACAGACCGAAGGCACCAAACAGGGATGTGTGCGCGTGGTTGAGGGTGAGGAAGGTGCCGTGTTCGTAGTAATTGACCAGCGGCGCGTTGAGCGTGCCGCCGCCGAACACGCCGGCGCCGACAAAGTTCCAGAAGGCCGCGCCGAGGATGTAGAGGTAGGCAAGCTTGTATTGGAAGCCCTTCTTCGTCTGGACATGCTTGTGCTGATCGATTGCTTCGAGAACCAGCAGCACCAGCGGCAGCACTTCGATGAACGAGAACATGCTGCCGACACCCACCCACAGGCCGGGTTCGCCGGCCCAGTACAAGTGATGACCGGTACCCAGCACGCCGCCGATCACGATCAGGATCCACTCAAACAACACCGCGCGCTCGACCATCTGGCGCGAGACCAGGCCCAACGCCATCAGGAAGTAACCGGTCACTGCCGCGGCAAACAGCTCGAATGCCAGCTCAACCCACAGATGCACTACCCACCAGCGCCAGAAATCGGTGATCGCGAACGACGGATTCGGCGTGGCCAGCGGAATCATGCCGAAGACATAGAACAGCGTCACGGTCAGTGTGCTGATCCACAGCAGGTGCTCGATCCGGAAAACACCATAGACCGAGCCGCCACTTTGCCGGAACAGCGTACGCAAGGTGGGCAGGAAGGCACGCAGCAGCACCAGGCACCACACCGCAAGCCCGACAAAGAACAGGATCTGCCAGAACCGGCCGAGCTCGAGATAGGACAAGCCCTGGTTGCCAAACCAGAACCAGTGCTTGTCCACCATGCCCATGATGCCGAGATAGTCACCGATCAGGGCACCGGCCACGATGGTCACCAGCACCCAGAAGATCAGGTTGACCAGTCCGCGCTGCCCGGCAGGCTCACGCTTGCCGATCAGCGGAGCCAGGAACAGCCCGGCGCCAATCCAGCTCACGCCGATCCATACGATCGGAGCCTGCAGATGTACGCTGCGCAGGAATGCGAACGGCAACCAGCGATCGACATCGATGCCGTAGAAGCCGGCGCGGTCGGTGTAGTAATGCGCCATGATCGAACCGGCGAGGATCTGCACCAGCAGTACGCCGGCAACCACCAGGAAGTATTTCCACAGCGCCTTCTGGCTTGGCGTGGGCTTCATGAAGCCCTGCAACACCGGCTCGAAGGTTTCGTTGGCAGCCTTCGGCTCGATCCACAAGCGGAAGACCACCAGTACCGCACCGATGGCAAAGAACACCATCGTGAAGGAGGCCCAGGTCCACACAAAGGTGGACGGCGTGGGAGCATTGCCCACCAGTGGCTCGGCCGGCCAGTTGCTGGTCCAGGAGTAATCCTTGCCCGGGCGGTGCGCGACCGTGGTCAGCGACGAATACAGCAGAAAATCGGCGGTTTGACCCGCAGTTTCCTGATTCAGGCTGTGTGCCCGAGTGTAGCCTTTGGCAAAGTCATCGGTCAGCAGCGAAGTGGCGATCTGGCCGCGCAGGCTGGTCAGCGCATCGGCCACTGCATCGGACAGCTTCACGCTGGACTGGGTCAGGTCGATGCCATGCAACTGGGTGCGCATGTCGCGGGTAATGCCCGCCTGCCGGTCTGCATCGATGGCAGCGAACGGCTTGCCATAACGCGCCTGGGCCAGATTGTCCTGCACCTGGTGCGCCAACTGCACGAGATACTGGGCGGTGTAGTCGATGCCGAAGGCCGAACCCATGCCATACAGGCTTCCATAGTCCATCAGATCCGCTTGCTGGAAGCCCGCCTTGCCAGCCACGATGTCGGCGCGCGCCATCACGACCTGGCCCTGCTGGCCCAGCATTTGTTCAGGCAGGGGGGCAACTTGCTGGTAGGTGGTTTTCGTGGCCCACAGCATGCCGGCACCACATAGCACGGTGACCAGCAGCAGGATCCAGATCAATACCTTGCTGGTCCCATCTTGGGGACCGGCCTGCCCTGCATAGGGCACGGTTGTATTCATTCCAACTCTCCTTTAGGTGCGTCGACACAGGACGCGCATGATGTCGCCTGCGCCGGGCATTCCGGCTGATGTAGATCAGGAACCACGCGCGGCAAACTGTCGCATCCGGTGTTCGGTGCTGGAGCGGCGCTGCCGAGCGGCACGTGCTCAAACTGCCCGGGACGCCTGCCTCGGCTTCGTGCCGGATGACGCGGGCCTGCGCCCCCGCGCGACGACGTGTGGAAGTTGGTTAACGAGCCAGGTGACGGAAAGGAAGTTGGAAGCCAACATTAACCAGACTGTCTGACGTGTCCGGCGTGGCGGGTTCGTCAGGGCGCTTCAGATCGCTTCGGCGCGAACCAGCCATACCTCGCCGCGGCGCGAGGATGGCAGGCCGCTGAGCAGGGCAAAGCAGGGTGCGAGCAGCCGCACACCCCATCCCAGCCGGCGTATGCGGCGAAACGGGTTGGATATCGCGCGTTCGGCGCGAATCGCAAAGCCCGCCTCCAGCAAGGCCTTCTCCAGTACCCAAGGGCTCAGCGGGGTGATGTGACCCTGCTCGCGGTAGTCGATATCGCGGAACCACTGGAACTGGCCACGGCGCAGGAACAGCGCCTGTGACACTGGGTTGGCGATGTTCGGGGTCGACAGCACCAGCTGCCCGCCGACCGGCAACAGCGCACGAATTTGCCGCAGCACGTCGCGCGGATTCTCCAGATGCTCGACGATTTCCAGTGCCATCACCGCATCGAAACCCTGCGGCCATTGTGCGGCAAAAGCGCCATTGAGGTCGGCAGCGACAAACGGTATGCGCGTCGGTTTGAAACTCTCGGGAAACAGGTCGCTGGCGGTGACGTCAAAACCCCGGTCGGCCAGGCGCAGCGACATCGCGCCGCTGCCAGCGCCGAATTCCAGCACGTGCGCACCGGCGGTCACCGCGTCGGCAAGCATCTGCGCCGCGACTTCATGTAGCCCGGGGGCGGCATAGATGGGCAGGCCCTTGTACTCGCGCATGGGACGGCCGCCGAAGCCGGTGCGGAAGCTTTCCGCGCGGGCATTGGCCTGGTCGCTGACCGCTGGAGTAGATGTGGGCATCGTCATCGACAGGGTGAGGTGGCGGCCGGGGACAAGCGGTGAGCGTAGCAGGCAGGCCCGGAACGGAGCCTCCTTCCGAGTGCTACGGCTTGCGTGGGGCCGAGGGCAAGGCAGGTGTCGCCAGGTTGATGTGCTGGCCCATATCGCGCTTGCCGCCGCCGACTCAGACGTGCCCCGTGACCGGTATCAGAGCGCCCGTGATGGCGCAGGACTGGGGTGACAGCAGGAACAGGATCACGTCGGCGAGTTGCTCAGGTTTGACCCAGCGGGCAAAGTCCGCCTTGGGCATGTCGGCGCGGTTGGCCGCTGTGTCGAGGATGCTGGGCAACACCGCGTTGACGGTGATGTCGCGCTGCTTGAGTTCCTCGGCCAGGGCCTCGGTGAGGCGCATCACGCCGGATTTCGACGCGGTATACGCGCCAATCCCGGCGCCGGCCTTCAAGGCGGAAGCCGCGCCGATATTGATGATGCGAGCGCCTGCTTGCAGATGCTCGAGCGCCGCCTGGCTGGCTGCCACCGCCGTGCGCAGGTTGACCCGATAGAGCAGGTCCCAGGTGTCTACAGTGCCGTCGGCCAGCGCTTCGTAGCGGAAGGTACCGGCGATGTTTACCAAAGCATCGAGCCCGCCCATTGCCTGTGCTGCCGCTGCCAGCGCCTCTTTCGCCGCTTTCGGGTCGGCCAGATCCACGCCGCCCAGGCAGAGGGCTTGCCCGAGCCCGCCAGTAGGTGCAGCGGTGCGGTCGATCGCTACCACACGGGCACCCGCACTGAGCGCTGCATGTACGGTGGCGGCACCCAGCGCGCCGAAACCGCCGGTTACCGCGATGCGTCGATTGTCCAGTTGCATGGTGATCTCCAGTGCTGTTGGAGGGGCAGCATAGCCCGCACGAGCACTTTGATGGGGACAGGCGGCGCAGCGGTTCGTGCTGATGGGCGACTCGCTGCTGCTAGGCTCGAAATCCGCCATCGCTTTGCGAGAGAGGACGTGCAATGAGCATGCGCTGCTGGTTTTCGATACTGACTGTTGCCTTGTCGCTCGGCATCGCCGGCGCAAGCGCTGCAGCCGAAGCGCCGCTTCGGGTGATGACGTTCAACGTCCGCGTGCCGGTGGACACCGGCATGAACGCCTGGGCGAACCGGCGCGAGCTGATGGTGCAGGTGATCAAGGCGGAGCACCCGGACGTGCTCGGTACGCAGGAGCTGACCGAAGAGCAGGGTGAGTACCTCGCCGCGCATCTTCCCGGCTACGCCTGGTTCGGGCAGGGCCGGGAAGGCGGCAGCAAGGGCGAGCACATGGGCGTGTTTTATCGCACGGATCGTCTGGCCGTGTTGCGCTCCGGCGATTTCTGGCTCTCCGCTACGCCGCAGGTGCCCGGCAGCAAGACCTGGGGCCAGCCGTATCCGCGCATGGTGACCTGGGCGCGGTTTCGCCTGCGCGATGGCGGCGGCACGTTCGATTACTTCAACACCCACTTTCCCTACCTGCCCGAAGACGTTCGCGCGCGCATGCTCAGCGCGAACGAGATCGTGCAGCGGATCGGCAAGCTGCCGCCTGGGGCGCACGTGATCCTGGCCGGGGACTTCAATTGCAGTCCCGACACGTCGGTCCACGCGAAGCTGACCACGAGCCTGCATGATGCGTGGGTGGAAGCGGCGTCGCGATCCGGTCCGGCCAGGACGTTCCACAATTTCACCGGCAAGCCCGACCAGCGTATCGACTGGATCCTGACGCGCGGTTTCCAGGCGTTCGCCGTGCGTACCGTCACCACCCACGAAGGTGCGCGTTACCCGTCAGACCATTTTCCGGTCGTGGTCGATCTGGTTCGGAAATAGATTTGTCGACAGCCCAGCAAAGGCTGGCGGGCGATGCCCGCCCTACGGTGCCGCCGACATACGCATCACGTAGGGCGGGCAATGCCCGCCGCCTTCGCGCTTCCGACACCCGGCGCGGAGGTTTCCAGGCAACGACGTCAACCCGTACGTGCTGCCGGTATGCTCTCATGCCCCGGCGGGCGCACGTCGGGAAGGAACACCGCGAGCAATCCAAGCAGCGGCAGGAACGCGCAGATCTGGTACACGAACACGATGCCGAAATGGTCCGCCACCACGCCGAGCACGGCCGCGCCGAGTCCGCCCAGGCCGAACGACAGGCCGTAGAACATGCCCGAAATCATGCCTACGCGATACGGCATCATGTCTTGCGCGTACACGATGATCGCCGGGAACGCCGAGGCCAGCACCACGCCGATCACGATGCTGAGCCCGACTGTCCACGCCAGCCCGACGTGCGGCAGCAGCAAGGTGAACGGCGCAATGCCGAGGATCGAGAACCAGATCACCTGCTTGCGGCCGATGCGATCGCCAATTGGCCCACCGATCAGGGTCCCGGCGGCGACTGCCATCAGGAACACCGCCAGCAGGTGGGTCGCGGCGGTCATCGACAAACCGAAATGATGGATCAGGTAGAACTCGTAGTAGCTGCTGATGCTGGCCAGATAGAAAAACTTCGAGAACATCAGCACCATCAACACACTGATCGTGCGCCGCACGACGGCAGCGGAAAACATCGGCTGATCCGACGGCAGGCGTTTCCGCACACGCTCTTTGATGTGGTGGCTGTACCAGCGGCTGACCTGCAACAGCACCACGATGCCGAGTAGTGCCGCCAGGCCGAACCAGCCCACGTGCGAGCGCCCCAGCGTCAGCACGACGCCGGCCGCCAGCAGCGGACCCAGCGCCTGGCCCACGTTGCCGCCGATCTGGAATACCGACTGGGCCATGCCGTATCTGCCGCCCGAAGCCATGCGGGCAACACGCGACGATTCGGGGTGGAACACCGATGAGCCGCAACCGATCAGGCCGACCGACAGCAACAGGATCGGATAGCTGGGCGCGACCGACAACAGCAGCAGACCCGCCAGGGTGAAGCACATGCCGATCGGCAGCGAGTACGGTAGCGGATGCTTGTCGGTGACGATGCCGACCACCGGTTGCAACAGCGAGGCGGTCATCTGGAAGGTCAGCGTGATCGCGCCGATCTGGAAAAAGCTCAGCTCGAACTCGCCTTTCAGCAGCGGGTAGATCGCCAGGATCACCGATTGCATCATGTCGTTGAGGACATGCACGAAGCTGACCGCGCCGAGCACGCTGTAACGTGTGCGCGAGATCGCCGCGACCGGTGCTGTCGAGCTCAGTGGTGGGACGGTGCCGGCTTCGGCATTGGTGACCAGGGGTTGCGCGCTGGAGGCGATTTCGTTCATGCGGGTGGGGTCACTGCCAGGTGGTGCTGCGTAGATCGATTGAGCTCTTCAGGATACCCTGTCAGGGTCTTGTTCGTCCAAGAGAAAACGCACTTTCCTGGTTGCCTTCAGCGGTGGGTGAGGCCGACGAGTGCGACGGCAGCGACACCGGTGGCAGCGGCCTGTCCGCCACGCTTGCCGATTACGCCCGCATCGGCCAGTTCATGCTCGATGGCGGGCGCATCGACGACAAGCCGGTGATCGCGCAGGTATGGATGCATGCCGCCGCATCAATCAACGTCGCGTGGCCAGCACCCCGTCCAGCGCCAGCTGGGCCTCGAATCCGGCCTTCTCCAGCCGCCTCGCCACCTCGCGCGGTACATCGCGACCGCTGGTGAGCCTGTTCGGGCGGCCGGTGTAGTGGAACAGGCGCCCGCCACGGCGCAGCACGCGCGCGAGCTGGTCGTAGAACGTCTGCGAGTACAGCTCGCCGGCGATGCCGAAACGCGGCGGATCGTGCAGCAGCGCGTCGATCGACGCGTCGGCAATCCGCAGGATCGCCTGTGACACGTCGGCGTGCTCCAGTTGCAGCCGACCGCTGCTGAGGCCGTCATCGGGATCGGGCGACCAGGGATTGAGCGTGCGCAGCCACAGCACGTCGGCGTTCTTCTCGAACGAATGGATGCACGCGGCGTCGGCCGCCAGGCAACACGCGGCAAAATAGCCCAGACCGCCGCAGGTATCGAGCACCACCTTGCCGCGCGGCTCGACCAACGCCACCTTGCGTCGTGCATCCTCGAATGGGGATTCCTTCGAGGTGGGCAGCATCTTGATGCCATCGATCTCGAACGTGGGCGCGCCCCATGCGGTCGGCACCAGCTTGATCAGCGCGCCGCAATAGCGTGCCACCGGCGCGAATGCATCTTTGTCCAGGAAATAGATGGTGCGGTCTTTCAGTTTGCCGGGGTATGCATAGCTCGCATCTCGCCACATCCAGCGGTCGGATCGCAGCGCGACGGTGCTGCCTGAGCAACCTAAGTCCAGTGAGCCGCACCATTGGTCGGCGCCAGCCTCGCGCGCGGCCAACAGGGCATCGCCGACGGGGCGCGTAAGCAGAGGGCCGGAGTAATGCGACACGAAAGGAGATTCCTGCTATGGCGGTAAAAAGGCCAGCTTGGCCGGATGCCTCTGCGAACCCTTCGTCGAGTGTACAAGCAGGCGTCGAGGTGCAATGTGGTGGTGTATGACGCCAGCTGTGGTGTCGCCGCGCACGAACATCGAGATTGTGAAACACGTGGGCGTAGACTGGGTCGATGCGGGCAACATTTTCCGTCTTCCGAGGTATGCATCAGCATGGGCATGTTCAATCCAAGCTGGTTTCGAGGCCGAGGCGATACGGTTTCGCCCACGGCCATCGGGAACGTTGTCTCGATACCAGGTGAGGCTACCCGGCAGGAGGTGCTGCCGCCTGCCTCAGTGGCGATGACGCACGCTCCGATCCGGGTGATCTACGCCAGCGAAACGGGTGTCGCCGAGCATCTCGCGCACGAGACATTGCGGGCGCTGCAACAGGCTGGCGTCGCAGCCAGGTTGCTGCCGTTCGATGAACTCGACCTCGACACACTGAAGGCTGTCGGCCACGCCTTGTTCGTGGCCAGCACCTGCTATGACGGCGATCCGCCGGACATGGCCGAGGAGTTCTGTCGCGAATACATGGGCCAGCCGGTGCGCTTGCCGGAACTTCGTTATGGCCTGTTGGCCCTGGGTGACAGTTATTACGATGAGTTCTGCGGTTTCGGGCGACGATTGCATCGGTGGTTGCAGGAAAGTAGGGCGCAGACCCTGTTCGAGGCGATCGAGATGGATGACGAGGATGAAGACGCAGCGCGGCGCTGGCACGACAGCATCGGCGTCGTGATTCGGCTTCATCAAGGTGATGGAAACCCTGCCGCATGAGTACGCCGGCACACGTCCCCTGGTGCGAGCGCATCAGTTCGGCGCTACCGTTCCTGGTTGTTTGCGCGCTGGCGATCGTGGGCGGCGGTGCGCTCGCTGCCGCGATGGCGCACGCGCCAAGCCGCAAGTTGATGTGGGCGGTGGCCTACCTGGTGTTGGTGGTGGGGGTGACGCAGGCGGCGCTGGGTGTCGGCCAGGCGTTACCTCAGCCGGGAAGCCTCTCTCTCTCACCCGCAAGAGGACTCCCTTGGGGGGCGCCGAGATGAGAGGGCATTCGACTACCTGGCATCGACACAAGCCACAAGTCGACCGATGTCGAAGGCGCCCCCCTTGGAGCTTGCATTCGCTTCCCCCGCAAGACCTGTCTTGATCACATCTTGCGTTGATGCAGAAGGCCCGGCGGGCAGTGCCCGCCGGCTTTTGGGGAACGGCGCGGAGTGTTTCGCCCAAAGTCGTCACTACGGCAGCCCTTTGTCGACCCGTCACTGCGACACCAGCGCAAGCTGGACCGTTGCTGAATTCGCCTGCGTGACTACTTGATCGCACCGCATCGCAGGGTATAGTAGTTGTTCGTATGACTACTAATAAACATGACGCCGCCACCTCGCGTGCGTTGCAGCAGCTGGGCTTCACCGAGTACGAGGCGCGTGCCTACGGGGCGCTGGTCGCGGGCGGCGAGCTCAACGGCTATGCGCTGGCCAAGGCCAGCGGCATTCCGCGCGCGAATATCTATGCCGTAGCCGACAAACTGGTTCAGCGCGGCGCGGCACAACGCGTCGAGCGTCCGGCCGGGGTGGCCTATCTCGCGATCGAGCCGAATCTGCTGTTGCAAGAGATCGAGGCCGGGCGGCGCCAGGCGATGGAAGAGGCGCGGCAAGGGCTGGCGCGCCTGGCGCAGGAACGCCATCCGCCGGTGGTGCTCAACCTGCGTAATGGCGAGGTGCTCGAGCGCGCGGCGCAGCTCATTGATGCCAGCACGACGAACCTGTGCATCGCGCTGCAACCCTCGGAGGCGGCGCAACTGGCTTCGCACCTGCGCGCCGCGCGCGAACGCGAGGTCGCCATCACGACCTTGTGCCTGGATCGGTGCGAGACCGAGTGCGGCGGTTGTGTGGGCAACATCTTTCGCGGTCACCCTGTGCCTCCGGGCGATTCGCGTTGGTTGCTGGTCGTGAGCGACGATCGTGCGGCCTTGCTCGGCTACTTCGCGCCCGGCAGCGTCACGGCGGTATTCACCGAACAACCTTTGGTGGTGGAGCTGGCCACCGCCTACATCCAGCAGAGCACCACGCTGGCGATCCTGGGCAGCGAGTTGACAGGACGCTTCGAAAATTTGCTGTCGCCCGAAGCCCGGCGCGCGCTGGATGGTCTGTACCCGGCGGAAGATTTTCTCGCGCACATGCGCGAGCTGAGCCATGCCACGTCCTGAACGGCGTGACGCGTTTCCA
>SCRO01000034.1 GCA_004298505.1 Rhodanobacter sp. | reverse complement strand
CACGGACGGTGGCAACAAGTAGTCGGTCTCGCGATCGATCAGTCGAAATCTGCGCATGCCATCGGTCGTGGTCGGGGATGGGCCATTTTAACCCAGTAGAGCGGGTAAGTCCGACAGGCTGCTAGCCCTGGAAGCGCACTTCTCCGGCATGCGTCAGGCAGCTCTTCGCCACCAGCTCGTCGTCGAAATCCGGTTTCAGTGCGCCGTCGTGCACCAGCAGCTCGACAAAGTTGTACACGTTGCGCGCGTACATCTCCGAGGCATGCAGCGGCGTGCCGGCCGGCAGGTTGAGCGGGCCCAGGATCACCACGCCACCGTGCTCGACCCGCTCGCCGGGTCGGGTCAGCTCGCAGTTGCCGCCGCTCTCGGCGGCCAGGTCCACGATCAGTGCGCCCGGTTTCATGCCCTCGACCATCGCCGTGGTCAGAATCTTCGGCGCCGGCCGCCCCGGCACCGCGGCCGTGCTGACCACTACATCGAATGATTTCAAATGGTTCGCCAGGGCCTGCTGCTGGGCGGCGCGTTCCTCGGCCGAGAGCTCGCGCGCGTAGCCGCCGCTGCCCGCGGCGCTGACCCCGAGGTCCAGGAACTTCGCACCCAGCGACTCGACCTGCTCTCGCGTCTCGGGGCGCACGTCATAGCCTTCGATCTGCGCGCCGAGCCGGCGCGCGGTGGCAATTGCCTGCAAACCGGCCACGCCGGCACCGATCACCAGCACCTTCGACGGGCGAATCGTGCCCGCGGCCGTGGTCAGCATTGGGAAAAACTTCGGCGAGGCCTCGGCGGCAATCAGCATGGCCCGATAGCCGGCCACGGCTGCTTGCGAGCTGAGCACATCCATCGCCTGCGCGCGGGTGGTGCGTGGCAGCAGCTCAAGCGAAAACGCGCTGAGCTTGCGCGCGCCCAGCGCCGCGAGACGGTCGGCTGCGCCATACGGGCGTAGCTGGCCTACCACCACGCTGCCTTCGCGCATGCCTGCGAACACCTGATCCTGTGGCGGCAGCACGCAGGTGAGCAGGTCGGCCTGGGCCAGCACCTCGGCACTGTCGGCGAACTCGACCTCGGCATACGCGTTGTCGGGAAAACCCGCGGCGCGCCCGGCATCGTGCTCGAGCAGCACGCGCATGCCCTTGCCGCGCAGCTTCTTCGCCATCTCCGGCGTAATCGCCACGCGCCGCTCCCCGGTGGCGGTCTCACGCAAGGCGGCAATGGTGACTGGCATGGTGCGATCCCTTCTGGAATGGTCTGGGCATCTTAACGGTAGTTGCGGCACGCCGCTTTGATCGGGCCACACCGCCAAGAGTAAGCTGTCGCGCCGACCGGTGCTGGCGCCGCCACCGGGGACAGGAGATCACGATGCCTGCAAGCACCCCCGCACTGGACAACCTGCTGGACATGGCGCGGCAGGCGCGTGAGCAGGCCTACGCGCCCTATTCGCACTTTCTCATGTCGGCGCCGCCGTACTCATGCCCACTGCGGTAAAGTGGGCGTTGCATGGGGTTTTGCGCCACCGAGACCGTCAATGGATCCGCTAGAACTCTACTTCGCTCCGTATCGCGCCAACACGGTTGGCCGTGACCTTGCGTTCCGTTCGCCGTATGGCGAACAGCGCATCGTCTACGCCGACTGGACCGCCAGCGGCCGCCTGTACCGGCCGATCGAGCAGCGGCTGCTGGATCGATTCGGTCCGCACGTCGGCAACACGCACTCGCAAAGCAGCGAGACCGGTCGCGCGATGACGCTGGCCTACCATGAGGCGCACCGGATCCTGAAGGCGCATGTGCACGCAGGAGCGGAGGATCTGATCCTCTCCACCGGCAGCGGCATGACCGGGGCGATCAACAAGTTCCAGCGCATCCTGGGGCTGAAGGCGCCGCAGGGACTGCGAGGTTTCATTGATATTCCACCGGCCGAGCGGCCGGTGGTTTTCATCACCCACATGGAGCACCACTCCAACCAGACCTCGTGGCACGAGACCATCGCCGAGGTGGTGGTGATACCGCCCGATCAGCTGGGCCAGGTGGATCTGGCCGCACTTGAGGCCCTGCTGCAGGAGTATCGCGCACGGCCGATGAAGATCGGCTCCTTCACCGCCTGTTCCAACGTCACCGGGCTGTGCACGCCATATCACGCGATGGCGGCATTGATGCACCGTGCCGGCGGCGTGGCCTTCATCGATTTTGCCGCGTCGGCGCCGTACGTCGACATCGACATGCATCCAGCCGACCCTGAACAGTCGCTCGATGCGGTGCTGTGGTCGCCGCACAAGTTCCTCGGCGGCCCGGGCTCCTCGGGCGTGCTGGTGTTCAACCGCGCGCTCTACCGCAACACCGTCCCCGACGACTCTGGCGGTGGCACCGTGAACTGGACCAACCCGTGGGGACAGTACTCGTTTCTCGATGACATCGAGGCCCGCGAGGATGCCGGCACGCCGGGATTCCTGCAGGCGATCAAAGCCGCGCTGGCCGTGCAACTGAAGGATCAGATGGGCGTCGCGTCGATGCAGCGACGCGAGCAGGCGATCGTTGCGCACGTGATGGAAGCGCTGCAGTCCATTCCAGGCGTACACGTACTCGCGCCGGCACAGCGCGAGCGCCTGGCGATCTTTTCGTTCTACGTCGAGCGCATCCACTACAACCTGGTCGTGCAACTGCTGAACGACCGCTTTGGCGTGCAGTCGCGCGGCGGCTGTTCGTGTGCGGGCACCTACGGGCACTATCTGCTGCATGTCGATCCCTCGCGGTCGCACTCGATCACCGAGCGCATCGACCACGGCGACCTGTCGGAAAAGCCGGGCTGGGTGCGCCTGTCGTTTCATCCCACCAGCACGATGGCCGATATCGACCACGCGATGCACGCACTGCGCGAGATCGTGCAGCACATCGACCAGTGGGCGCAGGACTACGAGTACTCGCCAGTCACCAACGAATTTGCCCACAGGGATGACGACCACGACGCGGCGCTGGCAGGGGTCAGGCAGTGGTTCGAACTGGAACTGCCCACGGCTGCACCGAGTGATCATCAAGACGCATGAACAACCCCCTGCCATTGTCCAATCCGCTCGCCCTGCTGCAACAACGCCGCTCCGTTCCTGCCCGCCAGCTGGGCGAACCGGCGCCCGATCCGGCAACCCTCGAGACACTGCTGGAGGCGGCGATCCGCGTGCCCGACCACGGCAAGCTGGTACCGTTCCGGCTGATCCTGCTGCGCGGCGAGGCGAAGCTCCGCTTCGGCGAGCGCCTGGCCGAGGTCGGCATGCGCAACAATCCCGAAATGACCGGAGCCAGGCTGCAGAAGGAACGCCGGCGCTACACCTTCGCGCCGCTGGTGATCGCGGTGATCGCGCGCATCGACGCCGAGCACAAGGTGCCCGAGATCGAGCAGAAGCTGTGCGCCGGCAACGTGGCGCACAACCTGTTGCTGGGCGCGTACGCGCTGGGCTACGGCGCGCAATGGGTGACCGGCTGGGCGGCCTACGATCGCGCCGCCGCCGCGGTGCTCGGGCTGGCCGCACACGAACACGTGGTGGGCTTCGTGCACATCGGCACGCCACAGATCGAGATGCCCGAGCGCGAACGGCCGGCGCTGGCCGACGTGCTGCAGACGTGGGTACCGTGACTGCTGTGAAAAATGGACGTCCAGCCGTCCATCTGATCGACGGCAGCCTGTACGTATTCCGCGCCTGGCATTCGATGCCCGATGAGTTCTTCGATGCCGACGGCCACCCGACCAACGCCGTGCACGGCTACACCCGTTTCCTGTGCGAGCTGCTCGAACGCGCCCAGCCCGAGCATGTTGCGGTGGCGTTCGACGCGTCGTTGACCAGCTCGTTCCGCAACACCATCTACCCCGCCTACAAGGCCAACCGCGAGCTGCCGCCACCGGCCCTGGAGCGGCAGTTCGTGCAATGCCGTGCCGTCACCGAGGCGCTCGGCGTGCACCTGATGATCGACCATACCTACGAGGCCGACGACCTGATCGGCAGCACGGTGTGGAACCTGCGTGCGCAGGGCTGGCGCAGCGTGATCGTCTCCGCCGACAAGGACTTCGGCCAGCTGCTGGGCGAGGACGACGAGCAATGGGATTACGCCCGCAGCCTGCGCTGGGGTCCGGCCGGCGTCCACGACAAGCTCGGTGTGCACCCACACCAGGTCGCCGACTACCTCGCCCTGTGCGGCGACTCGGTCGACAACATCCCCGGTGTACCCGGCATCGGTGCCAAGACGGCCGCCGCCCTGCTCGGCCACTTCGGCAGCCTCGACGCGCTGCTCGAGCGCATCGACGAAGTGGCCTTCCTGCGCCTGCGCGGTGCTGCCAGCTGCGCGGCAAAACTGCGCAAGCACGCCGAGCAGGCACGGATGTGCCGCCGGCTTACCCGCATCGCGCTGGATGCGCCTGGCGCCAGTGACCTGGATGTGCTTGAGCGCCAGCACCGCCAGGTCGACCAACTCGACCCACTGTGCGAACAGCTGCGCTTCGGCGCGTTCACCCGCAGCCGCCTGCATGCCCTGCTGCGCTGAGCGTCGGCGGGGTTCCGCCTGGCAAACGGGACGAAATGCCGGTGCAGCGAAGGCGAGCGGGCTACGTCGAGCAACCAGAACGAAGCATCGCCCGAGAGCGGGCTCTCAGCGCCGCCGGCGCGGGAACGGCTGCCTCAACCCAGGTTCGACGCCAACCAGGGTTCCGGGTTGTCCGGTTGGCGCCGAACGGTCAACATGCGCTCTCGCCGTCCCGACCCGAAACCATCAATGCACGATTCTGCCAAGCACATTCCCGTCGATGCCGGCGCGCCGGTCGAAACCCTTTGCGAAGGCCGCTGGCTCAGCTTGCGCAAACGTGGCCGCTGGGAGTACGCCGAGCGCAACAACCCCGGCGGTGCGGTGGTCATCCTGGCGGTGACGCCAGCGGACAAGGTGTTGTTCGTGGAGCAATACCGCGTGTCGATCCTGCAGAACACCATCGAGATGCCGGCCGGTCTGGTCGGCGACCTGGCCGAGCAGACCGACGAAAGCGCGCTGATGGCGGCGCAGCGCGAGCTGGAGGAAGAGACCGGTTATCGCTGCGAACGGGTGGAGTTTGTTCATCGCGGGCCGTCATCCTCGGGCATGAGCACGGAGATGATCACGTTCGTGCGCGCATGGGGTCTGCAGCAGGTCGGGCCCGGCGGTGGCGACGCAACCGAGAACATCGTGGTGCATGAGGTGCCGCGCCGCGACGCCAGCACCTGGCTGTTCGCGCGCGCCGCCGAAGGTTATTCGATCGACCCGAAATTGTTTGCAGGGTTGTGGTTCATCGAACATGCAAATGCGCGCATGAAATGACTGCATTCGCCTCCGCGCGTTACGCTGTATCCTGATCATTCCCTCATTGCTGCGGAAGAGTCGGCGGGCACTGCCCGCTGCCCGCCGGCTTTTGCCGCATTATTCGATCGCGATCCGATTCGGATCAACCAGCGGCGGCGAGCGCCAGTCAGTAGTCGCCACCCGCACCAGAGCGACGGCGCAGACACCAGATCGACAGCGCCACGCCGGCCAGGGCCAGCACTAGCCAACCTCCCAGCGCGGAGGCATCCTCACCACCGAGCCAGATCATGCTGGCCACGCTGCCGACGCCGATGGCGCCCAGACCCAGTGCCAGCAGCGGGTCGCGGCGGCGGCGCTGGGTCGAGAGAAGCACCAGCGCCCCCAACGCCGCCAGCAGCACGGACACGATCCGCCAGGTCATCACGAACTCCGGCGGCACCGGCAGGTCAGGAAACAGATCCAGCAGCGGCACGTCGCCGACTTGCACCAGGTAACCCTTGCCGTCACCGGCATCCTTTGCCGCCTCCAGCCGGGAACCGTCGAGACGCGCCACGATGGTGACCTGTTGCAGCGGCACGGCATCCCAGCTCACGCGCAGGTCGCCAAGGCGGGGGTCGCCCGGGTGTGTGCTGGTGACCAGATAGTCCTGCTCGCGACTGAAACTGACGGCGAGATTTTCCGGCAGCGCGGCCGCATCCGGCTTGATGATCTGCGCGCCCGGCAAGGCATGCACCAGCACCGCGCCCAGCTTGAAGCCGCCGAGCTGCACCAGC
This sequence comes from Rhodanobacter sp., assembly GCA_004298505.1. Lineage (GTDB taxonomy): Bacteria > Pseudomonadota > Gammaproteobacteria > Xanthomonadales > Rhodanobacteraceae > Rhodanobacter. The sequence continues at coordinate 173,023 of SCRO01000034.1, read as the reverse complement.
GCGGCATCGAACTGCTTGCCGCTGATGAGGAAGTTGCCCGGATTGGCGTGCCCGCGGGTAACCCTGAAGTGGCTCGCGTCCACCGGGTGATCGACCCAGTCCAGCTCATAGTGCACGCTGTCGCCAATGCTGATCTCGCGCCACTGAAACATCTCCACCCGCCGTCGCAGCACCGGCGTGTTCACGCGCTGGTTGAACTCCACATCGCGCGGTGCCTCGACCACCTTGGGCGTGCCGACGACCCGCGCCATGAAGCCATGCTGGCCGACTTGCGGCTGAGCATCCGCACCCAGCTCGATCACTGCGCCGCCGTGCACGCGGGCAGCGTCGCGATAGCTGATCAGGTTGCTGGCGTTGAGCGCTTCGAGTCCGATACCGGCAAGCACCAGCAAGGCGCCGACGATGTTCAGGACCAAGCAACGCCAGGACATGCCACTGCGCAAATCCATCAGACCATCCCCGTCATCAACAGCAGCGCGTCGTCCATCACATACGCTCCGCGCCGGCACCCACGGCCCTCAGAAATTGCCCGTGAAGGCGCACCACCTGGCACCGTACCACCGCGTTGCCGTCGCGAATATCCGGGTAGCCGGGATTCCGTGCCCGCACTTATTGAACCTGGCCCAGCCCCGACGGCCGGCGCGGGTCGCTGGCAGCATCGAGCTGGTTGGTCTTGCGATCCCAGGTGACGACGTTCATGAAACCCCACGGCTCGCGCTGTTTGAGCGTGTAGCCCATCTGCTCCAGCGCGGCGCTGGTGGCCGCGTCGAACGTGCCCGGTTCGACCATCACGACATCGGGCAGGTACTGATGATGGAAGCGCTTGTGCGCGACGATCTGCTGCGCATTCTCGCCGTCGATGAAGTGCAGGATGCCTTCGAGCACCTGCGTGATGATGGTGGAACCGCCGGGCGAACCGATCACCATCGTGCGCTCGGGCCCGATCACGATGCTTGGCGACATCGACGACAACATCCGCTTGCCGCCCACCGGCGCATTCGCCTTGCTGCCGAGCAGTCCGTAGACGTTGGGCTTGTTCGGTACCAGCGCAAAATCGTCCATCTCGTTGTTCAGCAGCACGCCGGTGCCGGCAGCGACGAACTTCGAGCCGAGGATGGTGTTCACGGTCAGGGTCACCGCGGCCATGTTGCCGTCAGCATCGATGATCGAGAAGTGCGTGGTGTGCATGCCGGCGTCGGCCGGCTCGGCGCGCGGCAGCATCGACGACGGCGTGGCGCGATCGGGCAGGATGCTCTGGCGCAGGCCATCTGCGTAATAAGGCGACAGCAGCATGGCCAGCGGCATCTTCACGAAATCCGGATCGCCCAGATAGGCGTTGTGGTCGCGAAACGCGCGGCGCATCGCCTCGACGATGTAGTGCACGCGCTGCACCTGGTCCATCGCGGCCAGATCGTAGCCGGACAGGATGTTGAGGATCTCGGCGATCGCCACGCCGCCCGACGAGGGCGGTGGCGCGGTGATGATCTTGTAGCCGCGATAGTCGACACTGACCGGGGTGCGCTCCTTCGCCTGGTAGCCGGCCAGATCGGCCAGCGTCCAGTTGCCGCCGGCCGCGCGCACCGCGTCGACCAGCTTTTGCGCCGTGCCGCCGTGATAGAAACCGTCATCGCCATGTTGTGCGAGCCGCTCCAGCGTGCGCGCCTGCTCCGGATCGCGCCAGATGGCGCCCGGCGCCGGCGCCTGCCCGTTCCGCAGGTATTTGGCGGCTGATGCCGGCCAGCGTTGCAGCACTTTCTGCTCTTCGGCAATCGCACCATGCAGACGCGGGTCCGGCTTGAAACCAGCGCGGGCGAGGCGGATCGCCGGCGCCAGCGACTGCTGCAGCGCCAACCGTCCGTAACGTTGCGCGATCAGCACCAGCCCGGCCGGCTCGCCGGGAATGCCGGCCGACAGCGGTCCGCTCAGCGCGGTGTCGCGGTTCGGGCTGCCGTCCGGATTGACGTAATCCTTCGCGTCCACCGCGGCCGGCGCTGTCTCGCGCGCGTCGATGAACACATTGCGACCATCTTTCGCCCGATGCAGCACGGCCATGAAGCCGCCGCCGATGCCGGAACTCTCCGGCTCCACCACCGACAGCATGGAAGCCACTGCAACGGCCGCATCGAACGCATTGCCACCCTGGCGCAAGACTTCAAGCCCGGCGCGGGTGGCCAGGAAGTTCGCACTGGCAACCGCCGCGTGACCCGGCCGTCGTGACGCGGGGGCGGATTGCACCACCGCCGCGACCGGCGGCTTCGCGACTGCGGCAGGCGACAACGCCGCGCTGCCCGTCAGCAACAGGCCGAACGACAACACGCGCCAGTTGAGGGAAATGGTCATGCCACGGTTTCCTTAGCTGATCAGATGGCGATACTTCAATTCAAGCTGCGCGGCCGACTCGACGTGATCGGGGTCGATGACGATGCATTCCACCGGGCACACGGCCATGCACTGCGGCTCGTCGTGGTGGCCTACGCACTCGGTGCACAGCGTCGGGTCGATGACGTAGAACTCCTCACCCAGCGAAATGGCCTGGTTCGGGCATGCTGGTACGCAGACGTCGCAATTGACGCAAGCGTCGAGGATTTTCAGGGCCATGGTTCGATCTTACATGCTCGATGCACGGCGCCGGGAATGCCGTGCAGGGCCATCCCCGCCGGCGCTGCCGCCCGGGTAGCGCCCGGCGGGCAGCCGGTGCTGGCCCCGTCGCGCGGTCAGTGGCATCACATCTCGACGAAGCGGAACGTCGCGCCAGTCGGCTTCAGGGCATCCTGGACCTTCTGCTCGTCGGCCTTGTCGCCGATGAACAGCACGATCACGTCCTTGAATGAACCGGGGTTGGCGTTCTTGAAGGCATCGACCACGAACTCGGCAGTGGCGGTGGAGCTGGGGCCACCGAACGCCAGCAAGTTGCCCGGCAACACCCCGCGCGCCACCGTGTCCTGCACGCCCTGCAACTGCCGCGCGTTCTGTGCCTGCTCGTCTTCGGTCGTGCCCGGTGTCACCATGTATGCATAGGGCTGCGGCGCCTTCATGCCTTGCAGGTTGGCCTGCACCAGCTGGCCCAGATAGGCATTCCAGCCCTTGCTGTCGGTCATCGTGGTTGGTTTGGGCGCCTTCTGTACCTGTTCCTGTGCCTGGTCGTCCGCGGCGTGTTTGCTGCACGCAGTCAGGCCAACGCAGGCACTCAGCGCGACAACCGCCATGAGAATGAATTTACGCATGGTCACCACCTTCTGCTTCGGGTTGCTGGTTGGAATCATTGAGCGTCTTCGGCCAGCGCTGGCGCATGGCCTGCTGCACGGCCGGATGCACGAAGCCGGAGATGTTCCCGCCCAGGCGTCCAATCTCGCGCAGCAGCGACGACGAGATGAAGCTGTATTCTTCGGCAGGCGTCAGGAACAAGGTCTCGGCCTGCGGAATCAGGTGTCGGTTCATGCTGGCCAGCTGGAACTCGTACTCGAAATCCGACACCGCACGCAGCCCGCGGATGATCACGCCGGCACCGATCTGCTCAACGAAGGTGGCCAGCAGGCTTTCGAAACCGCGTACCTCTACGTTGGGCAGGCCGGCCAGCGCCAGTCGCGCCAGTGCCACCCGCTCGCCGACGCTGAAACTCGGACCCTTGGTGGAATTGTCCGCCACCGCCACGACCACCCGGTCGAACAACGACGAAGCGCGCGTCACCAGGTCCGTATGCCCGTTGGTGATCGGGTCGAAGGTACCTGGATAGATCGCCAGGCGTGGATTACCCAAGGTTTTCTTCATCGGATAGACATGATCGACGAAAGCTGAGTTGACCCTAGCTTAACAAAAGCTAACGCCGATAGAGGACAAAACGCACTTCGCCGGCCCGGGCCGCGCGCTGCAACTGCCAGCTGGCGGGCAGATCCGGCACGCCCTGGCTGGGAGACTCCACGTAAATCAACGCATTCGTGGTGAGCCACCCGCCCTGCTCCAGCTGACGGGCCAGCACCGGCCACAGACCCAGCGCGAACGGCGGATCGAGGAACACCAGGTCGCAGGGCTGCGCCACACCCTGCAGAAACTGGCTGGCATCCAGCCGCGCCACCTGGCCAATATCGACCTTCAGCCGCGCCAGATTCTCGCGCAGGGCCTGTGCCACACGCGCATCGCGCTCGACGAATTGCACCCAGGCCGCGCCGCGCGAGCACGCTTCGATGCCGAGCGCGCCGGTACCGGCGCACAAATCCAGGCAACGTGCGCCCTCGATCACCGGCGCCAGCCAGTTGAACAAGGTTTCGCGCACCCGCTCAGGGGTGGGCCGCAGACCCGGCAGGTCGGGCACCTGCAAGCGTGAATTGCGCAGGTGGCCGCCGATGATGCGGATCCGGCCCGAGCCGGATTTTCGCGCGTCGCTCATGCGGGCGCGCCCTCAGCGGGCAGTACAGGTTGGAGTGTTAGCATGCCGGCCATTGTCTTTGAATCGCCCCCGCCATGCTCAAGTTCTGGAAGAAAAAGCCCGCTGCAGCACAAGCCGCCGCGAAACAAGCGAACCCGGCCACAGCGGAGGCACCCGCCGGTGCCGGCGTGCCGGAAAGCCATCCACTGCTGCGCGAAGCACTGGCGGAAATCCCCTCGCCCGCCGACACCCAGCCGCAAACCGAACGTTTCGTGGCACCCACGGCGGCAGCCCCGGCCAGACGCAGCTGGCGCGAACGCTTGTCCGCCAGCGCTTTCTCACGCAACCTCGGCGCACTGTTCGTGCGCCACCCCAAGCTCGACGATGACCTGCTCGACGAGCTGGAAACCATCCTGATCACCGCCGACGTCGGCGTCGAGGCCAGCACCGAGCTGGTCGAGGCCTTGCGCAAACGCATGCACAAGCGCGAGTTCGCCGACGCCCCGGCCCTGCTGGCGGCGCTGCGCCAGGCACTGGTCAGCCTGCTCGAGCCGGTCCAGCAGTCGCTGCAGGTCGAGGGCCGCAAGCCGTTCGTGACTCTGGTGGTCGGCATCAACGGTGTCGGCAAGACCACCACCATCGGCAAGCTGGCCCGTCGCTGGCGCGACGAGGGACACGCGGTGATGCTGGCCGCCGGCGATACTTTCCGCGCCGCCGCGGTCGAGCAACTCAAGGCCTGGGGCGAGCGCAACCAGGTGCCGGTGATTTCACAAGGGCAGGATGCGGACGCCGCCAGCGTGATCTTCGACGCCCTGCAGACGGCTCGCTCGCGCGGCATCGACATACTCATCGCCGACACCGCCGGCCGGCTGCATACCCAGGGTGGGCTGATGGACGAGCTGGGCAAGATCGTTCGCGTGCTGAAGAAGCTCGACCCTGACGCGCCGCACGAAGTGCTGATGGTGATCGACGGTACTACCGGCCAGAATGCGATCAGCCAGGTGCGTCAGTTCCGTCAGATCGCAGGCGTCACCGGTCTGGTGGTGACCAAGCTCGACGGTACCGCCAAGGGCGGCGTGGTGTTTGCGCTGGCGCGCGAATTCGGCCTGCCGATCCGCTTCGTCGGGCTGGGCGAAACCGCCACCGACCTGCGCAGCTTCGAGGCCGCGGCGTTCGTCGATGGACTGCTGCCGGAAAGTGTCGGGCGTGGCTGAAAGCAGCCAGCGGGCCAAGCCGGGGTCGCGCCGACTGCGGCTGATCCTGCTGGTGCTCGGTGCGCTCGCCGCTGCGGCGACGCTCACCGTGATCGTCGTCGTTTACCTGCTGCTGCAGCCCGATCGCTTCACCGCCATGCTGCAAACCCAGGCACATTCCGCCGGCCTGGATCTGCGCCTGGCCAGCCCGGCCAGCCCCAGCCTGTTTCCGCGGCCGGCGCTTGAGCTGGAGGGCATCACACTCAGCGCCGAGGGTGCCAACGCACCGATCCTGCTCGCCGCACGCGGTCACCTGGCCTTGCCGTGGCACACCTTGTTCGGCGGGCCCACCGTGATTTCGCAATTGCAGATCGATTCGCCGCGGGTCGACCTGGATGCATTGCAGGCCTGGATGGCCGAGCTGCCGGCCCAGCCGGAAAACGCAGCGCCGAATATTCCGCGCATCGACACCGGCGTCGAAATCACCCATGGCAGCGTGGTGCGCGGCAACGAGGTACTGCTGGACAACCTCTCGCTCCGCGCCGGCAGCCTGGTTTCCGGCCAGCCATTTCCACTCAACGTGACTGCCACCGCTGCCGGTGTACCCTGGTGGCTGCAACTGTCGGCAACACCGCGCATCAAAGGCAACACCCTGCAACTGGACAACATCAGCCTGCACTTGTCGCAGGCTGGCAACATGACGATGGCGCTCAACGGCCGGGCGCACTGGCACGGCGCCGCGGACGCGGCGGCCAGCCTCGCCGGCACGTTCAACCGCGCTGCTGCCGGCCAGTACGACATCTCGCTGGTACTGACCCCGGCCAACCAGAACAACCCGTTGCTGCTGGTGCTGAAACTCGACGGCCCCGGCAGCCACGCCAACCTGCGCCTGCCACCGCTGGCACTGGCGCGCTGGTGGGGCCAACTGGTTGATCCGCAAGGCCAGCCACTGGCTGTACCGCCCGGTAGTGGTCGTGCCCAGTTCGACACCATCGACGTCGGCGGCGTGCACATCGAAGGGCTCACCATGCAGGCCGGCGACGGCGTACCGGCAGCAGTCGGCACCAGCGCCACGCCGGCCGTTCCCGTGGCAAGCAAGTAGCGCGGGGCAGCATGAGCCAAGCATCCATGAGCGCCAGTTTGTCCAGTCGGTTGCTGCGCTGGTTCGACCGGCACGGCCGCAAGGGCCTGCCGTGGCAGCGCGAAACCGCACCGGGCCAGCGCGATGCCTACGCCGTATGGCTGTCCGAGGTGATGCTGCAGCAAACCCAGGTCGCCACCGTAGTCGGCTATTTCGAGCGCTTTGTGGCCGCGCTACCGACCTTGCGCGATCTCGCCGCGGCTGACGAGGACACCGTGCTGGTGCTGTGGTCGGGGCTGGGCTACTACCGCCGCGCGCGCTTCGCGCACCAGGCCGCGCAGATTTGTGTCGAGCAACACGGCGGCAAACTGCCGTGCGACTTCGCGGCGCTGAAGTCCCTGCCCGGCATTGGCCGCTCCACCGCCGGTGCCATCCTGGCCCAGGCGCACGGCCTGCGCTTTGCGATCCTCGACGGCAACGTCAAGCGCGTGCTGACCCGCTACCACGGCATCCACGGCGATCCCGCCGGCAGCGCGGTCGAACAGCAACTGTGGCTGCACGCCGAAGCGCATACCCCGCAGCGCCGCGTCGCCGACTACACCCAGGCCATCATGGATCTCGGCGCCACCGTCTGCGTGCGCTCGCGCCCGCGCTGCGAAACCTGCCCGCTCGCCACCGCTTGCGTTGCATATCGCGACGGCCTCAGCGCGCAACTGCCGACGCGCAAGACTGGCAAGACCATCCCCATCCGTGCCACCGTGATGCTCGTGTTGCGCGACAAACAGCAACGCATCCTGCTGGAACGACGCGGCACGCAAGGCGTGTGGTCCGGGTTGTGGAGCCTACCTGAAGCCACCGACCCACAAGCTGCCTGGCGCATCGCCGGGCAGCTTGCGCGCATCGACGACGCGCAGGCACTCGCGCCTTTCACCCACGTGTTCAGCCACTATCGATTGAACATCGAGCCGTTGTTGTTCGATCACGCGTCAGCGCGGCATGGTGTCGGTGACAACCCGCATTTGCGCTGGTGCGGCATGAGTGAACTCGATGCGCTCGGCCTGCCGGCACCGGTGCGCAAGCTGCTGCTGGAAATGGGCGACCGCAAAGCTCGGCAAACGCAAACCCCTCTGTTGTTGGCGACCTGAGGGAGTTCCCTGGCAGGTGAGCTGTCGCTTGATCAGATCTCGGTTGAATACCGTGGCGAGAGCCGGCGGGCACCGCCCGCCGCTTGTTGCCGCGCCGTAGGGCAGGCACCGCCCGCCCCCTCTCGCCGCACCGTAGGGAGGGCACCGCCCGCCGGCTCTCGCCAGATGTGATCAAGAGACAGCTTCCGCGCAGAGCGGCTACAAGCTACCGTTACTTCGATGCCGTCGGCCCGGCATCCTCCACCGTCCACTTCTTCAGCCACGCATTTACCGTGTCATGCCACTGCACGCTGTTGTGCGGCTTCAGCACCCAGTGGTTCTCGTCGGGGAAGGTGAGGAATTCGCTGGGGATGCCACGACGCTGCAGCGCCGTGAAGGCGCCCAGGCCCTGCGTGATCGGGATGCGGAAATCGTCACCGCTGTGCACCACCAGCATCGGCACGCGCCAGTCCTTGACGTGGTCGATCGGGTTGAACTTCTCGTAGTTCTGCGGCACCTCGTACTGCGGGCCACCATTCTCCTTTTCCTCGAACCACAATTCCTCGGTGGCGTAATACATCATGCGCGCGTCAAACACGCCGTCGTGGTCAACCATGCACTTCCACGGCTGGTTCCACACGCCGGCCATCCAGTACACCATGTAGCCGCCGTAACTGGCGCCCAGCGCGCAGGCGCGGTCGCCGTCGAGGAACTTGTACTTGCCCAGCGCAGCCTTCCAGCCCAGCTTTAGGTCCTCCAGCGGCTTGCCGCCCCAGTCCCCGGAAATCGAATCGGTGAACTTCTGGCCATAGCCGGTGGAACCGTGGAAGTTGATGGTGACCACGGCAAAACCCTGGCCGGCATAGGTCTGCGGATTCCAGCGATAGCTCCAGCCGTTGCTCATCGCACCCTGCGGGCCGCCGTGGATGATGAACGCGACCGGATAGGTCTTGCCCTTCTGGTAGTCGACCGGCTTGACCACGTAACCCTGCACGGTCTCGTTGTTCCAGCCCGGGAACGTGAAGAACTGGAAGTCGCCAACCCTGGCGCTTTTCAGATCCCCGGCGTTGAAGTGGGTGACCTGTTTCAGGCCGGCACCACCGGCCTTGGCCAGGTACAGGTCGGCTGGTCGCTGCAGGTCATCACGCGCCAGCAACAGCTTGCCAGCCGCCAGCGAGAAACTGTTGACGGTGCCTGCCCCGGACAGGTTGCGCACCTGGCCATTGGCCGGGTCGATCGCGAACAATGGATGCTGGCCCTCGTCGTCGGCGGTGGCGTACAGGGTCTTGCCGTCGGCCGAAACCGCCAGGTCACCCGGCGAGCGATCCCACTGCGGATCGACCTCGTGGACCGCACCCGTGGCCAGGTCCATCGCCTTGATCGCGAAACGGTCCGCCTCGAAGCCCGGGGTTTTCATCGCCAGGTAATACAGCGTCTTGCCGTCGGGCGCAGGCACCGGGTACGCATCCCACGCCTTGTTTGCCGCGGTGAGGTTGGTCGGCTTGGTCGAGCCATCCACCGACACGCGATAGATGTCGAAATTGGTCGACCACGGCTCGCTGGTACCGGCGATACGCACGTCGAAGTACACGCTCTTGCCATCCGGCGCGAAGGCAAACTCGCGGGCGTCGCCGAACGGCTTGCTGGGCACGTCGCCGTCGATGCCGCGGGTCAGCACGGTCGGCTCGGCCGGCAACTTCCCGTCCGCACCGAAGCTGCCCACGAACAGCTGGTTGCGCCGCCCATCCGACCAGGTATCCCAATGCCGCACGAACAGCTTCTTGTACAGCGTGCCGCTGGCCTTGTCCCGCTTGCGCGTCTCAATGCGCTGCTCGGTGCACGCTAGCGTGGCGCAATCGGTGAACACGCCATACGAGAGCAGCACCTGCTTGCCATCAGGCGACAACTTGTAGTCGTTGATGTCGAGCGGCCCACGGCTGACCTGCACCGCGGTCGCGTGGCCAGCCAGGTTCAAGCCAGCCTTGCCGCCCAGGTCAACCCGCCACAGTTGCGCCACGTCCTTCGCGGGCGCAATGAAATACAGGCTACGCCCATCCGCCGACCAGCGTGCCGACGAGCCCTTGTCAACCACTTTCACCGGCTTGGCGCCCTTGCGCGCCAGGTCCAGCACATAGATCGCGTTGACGCCCTTGTTTGCCGCGTAATCCGTGCTGCGCACGCCGAACGCCGCATAGCGCCCATCCGGCGACAGCTGCGGGTCGCTGACCCGCTGCATCATCACCAGATCGCGCACATTGAACGCATGCGGCCCCTGCGCCTTGGCGAAACTGGTGTCGACGACATCGCCGGCTAGCGCAGGCGAGGCAACCAAGGCAAGCAGCAAGGCGGCTATCAGCGGTTTCATGGGGATTCCTGCGGTTCGAGTCGAAACGGTGACGGTACGAGGCTGCCTCGCAACAGGCAAGCCTTGAGGCACCCAGGCCTGTGCGCGGACTTTCAGTTGCATCGCTCGCAGCCTGCGCAAACATATCCGGCCAGCGCAACCCCGATTTCTCCACGATTCTTGCGGTCACCCGCGCATTGGGAGTTCAGCTGCACGCTGCACCGGCAGCATAAGCATTCCTGATTGGCGCCGAGACTTTAGCTGTCGGAGGCCACTCAATACGCACAATCGGCCCGAGCAAAACACGGCAATCAGCCGAGTCGTTGACAGGCAATTGGCCGATACACAAGGGCAACGACTACCGGCTCATCGTTGCCGTGGCCTATCGCTTTCGGGCGATCTACATCAAGTTCGTCGGCACTCATGCTCAATACAACCAAGTCGATGCCGCCACCGTGGAGAAGACATGAACATCCATCCCATCCGCAACGCGAAATGATCCGCAACCTGCATCGAAACCTCGGTATTCCCGCGGAGAGCTTGATCGGCGCCTGAACCAGCCACCATGGCCGAGCTGTACCCTGGCTGGCAGCGTGTCTCGACTTCAGTCAAGCAGCGCCGCAAGTACGTGCTGCGGATCTTTCTCGATGGCACGCAACAATGCTCTTGTCGGGCCGGTCGGATGGCGGCGCCCCTGCTCCCAGTTCTGAAGCGTGCCAAGTTCCACGTCAACGACCTTCGCAAACTTGGCTTGAGAGAGTTTGGTAAGCGAGCGGATGCGTTTTACCTGCTCAGACGCAACGTAGGTCTCGCGCGACGGAGCTCGCTCGCCTCGACGGATTTCATCCATCTAGGTGACGCTCTGAAGCAGGTCTTTGAAAAGTTCTTTTTTCATGGCTATCTCCACTGCTCAATCACTTGCCTCAATCCCTTCTTCTGTGAAATCGCTGCAAGCTCTCCAACGCATTGTCGCGACACAGCGCAGCGATGAAGCGTGCAACCGCCTCGTAACTCTCCGTGTACTTGTAGTGCCCCGTAGGCTCTCGCGGCTTGCCCATGAGTACCGTCATGTCCTCGAAACCCAGGCGCTCGCCGTTGTGCAGATCGAAGCGCTGCATGACGAACAGCGCGCCGTCATCCGACACCCGCAAGCGGACACCCTGGAGTCACCGACGCGCAGAGCGGCTTCTAACGGCCGGGCTTCGGCACCAATCAGCTCCGGCAAACGGTTTGAGCACCGCAGCTGGAGCGAAGCATAAATATCACGTATTCATGACACTCGACCCGGATTGTCATATATTGGTGACATGTCGAAGACTTCCATCAGCATGCGATATACCCAGCAGTTCGGCGAAGCCTTGCGCGCCGAACGCAAACGGCAGGGCTTGACCCAGGCTCAACTGGCGCTGCGCGCCGGCTTGAGTCGCCAAAAGCTGATCCAACTGGAACAAGGCAAGCCCGGCGTGGCACTGGCAGCCTATGCTGCCGGGCTGCATGCGCTGGATCTGGCGCTGACGATCAAGCCGGCCGAAGTGCGCCTGGACGAATATCCCCAGCTCAAGCGGCTGACCTGGAATCGGCCCGGTGCCGTCACGCTTGCCGAGCGCGACGCACTGGCGCTGTACGAACGCCACTGGGACGCGATCGACGCCGATGGCATGACAACGCACGAGCGCACCCTGCTGCAGCGGTTGATCGACAAATACGGTCAGGGGATCCTGCATGTTTGAGCGCCCGCGCCATCAAACGATCGCCAAACTTCTTCGCAACATGGATGGCGAGCTTCTGACGCGCGCCAAGTGCTACTTCGGCGGCGGTACCGCCATTGCACTCAAGCTTGGCGAATACCGCGAATCGATCGACGTCGATTTCCTGTGCTCTGACAAAGACGGCTACCGGCTTTTGCGCAATGCAATCACGCCGCCCACCCTGGGAGCCATTCTGCGTTCGCCGATGAACCATCTACGTGACGTGCGCACCCAACGCGACAAGATTTCCGCCTATCTGGAAGTCGACGCAGTACCGATCCGGGTCGAGTTTGTATTGGAGGGACGCATCCCTATAGGTGGCGCGCTCGATCCCGACCTGGGCGTGCCCGTACTTGATCGCATCGATATGTACGCAGAAAAATTGCTGGCCAATGCAGACCGCGCGCTGGATCACTCGCAGATGAGCCGCGACCTGATCGATCTGGCCATGATGATCGAAGCCTGGGGCCCGATACCTGCCGCCGCACTGGAAAAAGCCGAGGCCGCGTATGGTCGGGCCATTCGGGATTATTTCGATCGAGGGCTCGCGCTTTTGCGCGAAGAGCGCCACTGCAACGATTGCCTGCAAGCCATGGCGATGCCATCGGAACTGGGCCGAGCCATCATCGCCACGCTCGAGACCCAACAGTTCCGCCTGGCTGCCATGTAGAAGAGCCGGCGGGCAGTGCCCGCCGGCAAGTCGAACCAATCCGGCATGCGCCGCTCGCTGCGAAAAGTGGAGAACAGCACGCGATTGACGAACACTGAGGGAACGCCGTGCCGGGTGAGCGCCCCGATGGGAGCAGCCAAGGCTCTGTCGCGTTTCGTGTGGAATTCAGTCATTTGGCCGTCTGAACGCATGGGTTCATCCAGGGGACCGACGTCACCGACCACGGCGACGTCAGACCCAAGGCTTGAGTGAAGAGCTTTTCCATGCCGCCAAGCGTGCAGGATTGGCTACGCTACGGCAAGGTCGGATCCACACGAAACGCGACAGAGCCTCTCCCGTCGCGTCAACGCTCCGCGGTTTCGTCATGGCCCACCTCTGCCCTGATGCCCGAGCGGCCCGCACCGATTCGGCGACATGACAGCTAGTGCGTGGCCGTCTCGGTTTCGGCCGACGGGCAGCAGCGGTATTCCTGTGATTTCTCCAGCAGATGTCGCAGTGATCGAGACAGCCTTTGACCAGAACCCCCGGCGTGGGGATCGACATGGTCCTTTCCCAGCCCAATGTCTTCTGTATGGCGGCGGGAATGGTCCCCCCCAGCTTGTCCAGCAGCCCTTCCTTCACCAAATCCTGATCGACCTGTTTCAGGGCGGCCAGTCGAATGGCCACTGGAATCGGTGCGGCTTGCGTGAAGTTCGCGAACGGCTTGGCAAAAACGGACCCGGCAGGGGTGTTGGCGCCAACCTGCTCAACGGCGACACTGCTCAGCGCACGGTTCGCCACGTCCATCATCAGCCGCGCCGAGTTGATGGCCGGACGTTCGAACGGCGCCACGCCAGCTGCCTCGCTTCGCACGAATACACTCATGCAGCAACTGCGTGGTTGAGGAATACGCAACATGCGTGCCACGCGTCGGCTGCCGTGAGATGGCGCGCCACAAGGGCTGACAGCAGCGGGCCGCCGAACGCGGGCTCCGCCACCATCAGGCCGGTATTCGTTGTCTTGCAGGAAACGCAGAAGGCCACCTGGCCCTTGGCCGAAAGCGCATCCACCTCGTCGAGGAACAAGGTGCCGCCGCGCGCGTGGTCAACCACGCCCGGTTGCGCGACCTTGGCGTCGGTAAAGGCGCCACGGCCATGACCGAAAAGTTCGCTCTCGATCAGCCTGTCGGGAATGGCGCCGCAATTGACCGGCACGAACGGATGCGCGCCCCGTGCACCGGCATAGTGGAGTTCGCGTGCAGCCACTTCCTTGCCGGTACCCGTTTCGCCCTCGATCAGCACCTGCACATCACAGGCGGCATACCGTTGCAGCAGAAGCCGCACCGCCGCGATTGCCTGGGATTGGCCGAGCATGGTCGGCATGCACCCACCCCGAAGTCACCATCGAGAATTCAGCCGCGCCAACATCGACGCACCATGGAATCCCCCCCTGGCTTCCTTCACGATCCGGCGATGATGCAACCGATCGAATCAGCTCGACGATACAACATCATGTACCACTTTGGCGCTGTAGTCCGAGAACCTCCTTGGGTAGGCTGATAACAGCCACTGGCGTAAGAAACAGCTTACGCCGCCTTCATACCGCTTCGCACTCCTGCGGAAGCGGCTTTCGGTCACAAATCCTGCAATTGCGCGCGCCACCCAACCGGCCAGCCGCCCCGAAGCCCGGCATTACCCTTCGCGAAAATTGACCGATGGCGTATCCTTGCGCCACTAATGGCTCCAGCCATGCGGCGCTTTCCAAATGTCCGCGGTCGCGACGTGCGTTGCCATTTTGCACCTGCGTTCATATCAGGCGCCGACCTCCGGAAACTCTCGAGAAACACTCCCCATGGTGGCAATGGCAACCGAGCACGTGATCGACGTGCGGCACTGGAACGAGTCGCTGTTCAGCTTCCGCACCACGCGCGACCCCGGCTTTCGTTTCGACAGCGGCCAGTTCGTGATGATCGGGCTGGAAACCGAAGCGCGCCCGCTGATGCGTGCGTACTCCATCGCCAGCGCGAGCTGGGAGGAGCACCTGGAGTTCTTTTCGATCAAGGTCGCCAACGGCCCGCTCACCTCGCGCCTGCAGCACCTGCGACCGGGCGATCCGTTGATTGTCACCCGCAAACCCACCGGCACCCTGGTGTTGACCGACCTGAAGCCGGGTCGCCATCTGTACCTGCTCGGCACCGGTACTGGGCTGGCGCCGTTCATGAGCATCATCCGCGACCCGGACACTTACCAGCGGTTCGACCGGATCGTGCTGGCCCACGGCGTGCGCAACGTCAGCGACCTGGCCTACGCCGGATATCTGGAGCGCGAACTGCCGCAACATGAATACCTGGGCGAACTGGTGCGCGAGAAACTGACCTACTACCCCACCGTCACACGCGAGCCGTTCCGCCATCGGGGCCGCATCACCGACGCGATCGCTGACGGTGCACTGAGTGTTGCCACCGGTTTGCCGCCGCTGAACCCGGAGCGCGATCGCGTGATGCTGTGCGGCAGTCCAGCCATGCTGGACGACCTGTGTGCGTTGCTCGACGGTCGCGGCTTCCAGGCCTCGCCGCGCACGCGCATGCCAGGCGACTACGTGATCGAACGCGCCTTTGCGGAAAGGTAGGCGCGCGCTGGCGGGCGATACTCTTGCCCGGCACGCACCATGGAAGATCAAAACAACAGCATCGCCCGCCAGCGGGCTTCTACGGCTTTACCTACCGGAACAATTATGACCGGAATTCCCGTGCTCGATATCGCGCTGTATATCCTCGCCGCGCTGCTGATCGTCGGCGGCGTGGCCGGTTCGGTGCTGCCGGTGCTACCCGGCATCCCGATGGTGTTCGGCGGGATCTGGCTGGTGGCGGCCGTGGACGGCTACCGCCACCTGGGCTTGTGGTGGCTGCTGATCATCGGCGCGCTCGGCGCGCTCGGCGTGATCGTCGATTTCGTCGCCGGCACGCTGGGCGCCAAACGTATCGGCGCCAGCTCGCGAGCGCTGTGGGGTGCAACCATCGGCACCATCGTCGGGATGTTCTTCGGCATTCCCGGCCTGCTGTTCGGGCCGTTCCTCGGCGCCATCCTGGGTGAGCTGGCGTCCGGCAACAGCGTGCTGCGCTCCACCCATGTCGGGGTGGGTACCTGGCTCGGCCTGCTGTTCGGCAGCCTGCTCAAGCTGGTGCTGTCGTTCCTGATGGTCGGCCTGTTCGGCATCGCCATGCTGTTCGGCTGAAGCGTCGCTTCGGCGTCAACGCCCCGGCCCGGGGATCACGCACAGCAGCACGGCCAGCTTGTGCTAGCGCTTGAGCAGGCCCGGCCCCGACGAACATGACAGCCACGCCGGTCGAGGCCAGCCTTGCTTACCGCGCGCATCCGGCCGCGAACCCGGACGGCTTACGCCACTTTAACCATCGGCGTGATCCACTGACGCCCCTTCACGCCGCGGGAATATCCATGGGCAAGCCACGGCAAACCTTGAAGACCCTGCGCGCGATTGCGCTGGAGCATGCCAACGTGGCGCACCCCGACCTTGCCTCGATGGCGCGCGACCTGGGACAGGTTGTGCACCACAACTCCTCCGCCATGGCGACCCGACTGGCGCGCCTGCACCAGCGCGGGCATGGCCTTGGGCGCTGGCTGCTGGCGCAGCGCACCCAGGTACCGGTAAGCGTGATGGTGATGGCATGGCCGGCAAACCACTGCACGCCGGTACACGACCATGCCGGCCTGTGGGGGCTGGAACTGACCCTGGTCGGCGCGGTTGAAGTGCAGTCCTGGCGCCACGACCCGGACTCGGGCAACCTGCACCCCCTGGGCCGCGACTGGCTCGGCCCGGGTGATGGCACCTGGTTCGAAGGCGACCAGAACCACGTGCATCGTTGTCGCAACCTGTCGCAGCATGAAGCCGCGCTCACGCTGCACGTCTATGGTGGGGAGTTGACCCGTTATCTTGCCTACGAGCAGGCCGGAGCGAGCGGGATCTGGACGACGCAGCCGCAACAGGTCGCGGTAGTCGAGCGCCTGCACGCCTGATTGCTCCGTCGCACCGCGCCTGCTTGCAGGACAGCAGACGGAAACAGCATCCGCGGCACATTGCTGGCTCGACGCCGATGGGACGCCCACCGGCCGGACGTCTGCCCGCATTGATGTCCGGCCGCCATCAGGCGACGATGCACGCGTGATGAACACCACGGTACTCACCAGCGGCATCGCCCTGTTGCACTTGCTCGGCATATTCACCGCCATGCATGCGGTAACCCACGCGCGCACGCCGCAGGGGGCGATTGGCTGGGCCCTCGGCCTGCTCTTGCTGCCATATCTGACCTTGCTGCCGTACCTCTACCTGGGCTCCAGCCGCTTCCTCGGCTACCACGTTGGCCACCCGGTGCCGATAGCGGAAGCGATGCCCGAGGCGTGGACGTCGATCACCGTCGAACCGGCGTGCGGCCGCTTCGCGGCGATCAGTGCCTTGCAGCGGCGGCCATTCTGCAGCGGCCACCGGCTGCAATTGCTGATCGACGGCCAGGCTGCCTTCGAGCACATGTTTGCGGCCATGGCGGCCGCCGAACAGTGCCTGCTGGTGCAGTTCTTCGTCATCCACGACGACATGCTGGGGCGGCGCCTGCAGCAGATACTACTGCAGCGTGCCGCCGCGGGCGTGCAGGTGTGCGTATTGTTCGACGGCGTCGGCAGCCACGCCTTGCCAAAACGTTACGTCGAGACGCTGCGCGCGGGCGGGGTAGCGATCCACCGCTTCGCCACGCATCGCTGGCGCAACCGCTTCCAGCTCAACTTTCGCAATCACCGCAAGATCGTGGTGGTCGATGGCGCGCGGGGCTTCGTGGGCGGCCTCAACGTCGGTGACGAGTACATGGGGCTGAAGCCGCCGCTGGCGCCCTGGCGCGACACCATGCTGGAACTGCGCGGGCCGGCCGTGGCCGATCTGCAGAAATTGTTCGCCGATGATTGGCAATGGATCACCGGCCAGCTACCGCCGCTGTTGCCCCCGCCGCCGAGCGACGGCGAGGCCAGCGCGCTGGTGGTGGCGGCCGGCCCGGCTGACCGACTGGAAACCGGCTCGCTGTTCTTCAGCGCGGCGATCAACGCCGCACGCGAGCGGGTATGGCTGAGCACGCCGTACTTCGTGCCCGACACGGCGGTGCGCTCGGCGCTGCAACTGGCCGTGCTGCGCGGGGTCGACGTGCGCGTACTGATCCCGTCGCGACCGGACCATCGCACCGTCTTTCTCGCCTCCACCTTGCACGCCCACCATGCACTGCGTGCCGGCATCGGCATGTTTCGCTACCAGAGCGGCTTCCTGCACCAGAAGGCGCTGTTGATTGACCACGACTGCGCGGCGATCGGCAGCATGAACCTGGACAGTCGTTCGTTCCGGCTCAATTTCGAGGTCGGCGTGCTGGTCGTCAACGAAACGTTTGCCGGCGAGGTGGAGGCCATGCTGGCCGAGGATTTCTCCCGCGCAGTGGCGATTGACGAGCGCGAATACCGCGACGCGCCGTACCTGCGCCGGGTGGCCATGCACGTGGCGCGGCTGTTCGACCCGCTGCTGTGATCGCACTGCCAGCTTCGAGTGGAAGACGGCCAGCCCCCGCAGGGTCGCACCGGGCTATGAGTGGTGGTTGCCACCCCGGTTCGAACGATGACCACCAACCACCACCCAACCAAGATAGATACCCAGCAACACCCCGAGCAGCTCGCACAACACGCGCAAGCCCAAACCCTCCGGGTCATGCACCTGGGCCAGCTCGGCCCGGAGCAGGGCCGGCGACTGCAGGTTCGCGTAGTTAAAATAGAACATGTCCCACAGGTCGCCGCTGATGGTCAGTATGCTGGCCAGCAGGAATGACCAGCCGATCTTTCGCGCATCGCACCAGTGATGACGCCGTCCCCACCCATGCAACAGCAGGAACAACAGCAGGCCGGCCGCCGCCGAAATCAGGCCGGCCTCGATCCCTCCAACGATACCGCTACCCATCCACGACTGGTCGTAGTGCACTTCGCCCATCCTGCGAGCGCGTGAAAACCGCTCAACTGCGGCGAGGGCCCGCTAGACTGCGTGGTCTCATCCGCCTGGAGCAGTCTGCATGACTCACGCCGCTTGCGCCACCTCCGCACTTATCCTGGTCGATGTCCAGCCCGATTTCATGCCCGGTGGCGCGCTGGCCTGCCACGAGGGCGACGCCATCATCGAAGGTATCGATCAGTTGCTGCGCCAGCACCGCTTCCGCCATGTCGTCGCCACCCAGGACTGGCACCCGGCCGGACACATCTCGTTCGCCAGCTCGCACCCGGGGCATGCACCGTTCGATGAAATCGAACTCTACGGCCAACCGCAAACGCTGTGGCCAGAGCATTGCGTACAAGGTACCACCGGCGCCGAGCTGCATCCGGCGATCGACTGGTCGGCGCTCGATGCCGTGATCCGCAAGGGCACCGACCCGGCCGTCGATTCCTATAGCGGCTTCCGTGAGAACCACGGCCCGGGCGAGAGCCGCCCCCGCACCGGCCTGGCCGGCTGGCTGCGCGAGCGCGGTGTGGACGAGGTGGTGGTATGCGGGCTGGCACGCGAGGTGTGCGTGCTGTGGACCGCGCAGGATGCCCTGGCACTGGGCTTTCGTGCGCGCATGCTGTGGGATCTCACCCGCCCGGTCACGCCAGCCAGCGATGCGGCCACCCGCGCTACCCTGCCGGCCTCAGGCATCGTTCTCGCCTGAGGCGCGCACCTGCGTCGTTCCATCCTCCTCGACGCTCACGCCCAGCATGATCGGGCGGCAGCACACCTGGCAGTCCTCGATGTACTGCTGCTCGCGGACCGACCTATCGATCAGTATTTCGATGGGCTCGCCGCAGTAGGGGCAGTCGATGATATGCGGGTCGAGCATGGCCGGGACTCTGGATGGAACGTCGCCGCCAGTGCACCATATGGCAGGTTGTGCTGGCGTCAAGCGGCGCCACCAGGCCCGTGCGTGTCCAGCCCGATGCGCGGCACGGGCAGGTCGGTGGCATTCACCCGCGCATGATACGGCACGCGCGGTGCAAGCTACACTGCGGTTCTCACCGCACCAATGCGACGCTCATGGCCGAACGCGAATTCAACGACTATCGGGCGCGCTCCGGGGCCACGCTCGAGGGCTCGCGCTACACCGCCTACCTGGCGATCACCCCGCGCCAGCACGGCTTTCCGCTGTACTTCGCCATTTGCGAGAACCGCAGCTTTCGCGACAAGGCGACCGCCGAGGCCGCGGCGGCGAAGGCGCTGGCCGAGATGTCCGGCCTGGAGCCCGATGGCACGCCGGTCTTCCCCGAGGGCTATACCGGTTTCGACGACGAGCCAGCCGGCTGCTAGGATACCCCGCGCGATGGCGAGTGGATTGAACTCCTCACATATCCGCTTCGACATATGCTCATAAGGCAATTTCATCTGGACGTCTTTACGTCTTTACGCCTGCCTTGACTTGCGCTACCGTGCACCGAGTCCGGCATGCCGGGCACTGGATGCCAGGCACCCCGCTCGCGAGCCATGGCCACGTTTGCGCACCTCACCGCAGGATCACCCATGAAGATCGAAACGCTCGCCGTCCACGCCGGCTACACGCCCGACCCCACCACGCGCTCCTCCGCGGTGCCGATCTACCAGACCGTGGCGTACGCGTTCGACAACGCGCAGCATGGAGCCGACCTGTTCGACCTGAAGGTACCGGGCAACATTTACACACGGATCATGAATCCGACCCAGGACGTGCTGGAACAGCGGGTGGCCGCACTGGAAGGTGGCGTCGGCGCGCTGGCGCTGGCCTCGGGCATGGCCGCGGTGACCTATGCGATCCAGACCATCGCCGAGGCCGGCGACAATATCGTCTCGGCCGCCACCGTCTACGGCGGCACCTACAACCTGTTCGCGCACACTTTTCCACAGCAGGGGCTGGAGGTGCGCTTTGCCGATGCGCGCCGTCCGGAGACGTTCGCGCCACTGATCGACGAGCGCACCAAGGCGATCTTCTGCGAGTCGATCGGCAACCCGCTGGGCAACGTCACCGACTTCGGCGCGCTGGCCGCGATCGCGCACGAGCACGGCATTCCGCTGATCGTGGACAACACCGTACCCAGCCCCTACCTGTGCCGGCCGATCGAGCATGGTGCCGACATCGTCGTGCACGCGCTGACCAAGTACCTGGGTGGCCACGGCAACAGCATCGGCGGCGCGATCGTCGACAGCGGCAAGTTTCCCTGGGCCGCGCACAAGCAGCGCTTCCGCCGATTGAACGAGCCGGACGTGTCCTACCACGGCGTGGTCTACACCGAAGCACTCGGTCCAGCCGCTTACATCGGTCGCGCGCGGGTGGTGCCGCTGCGCAATACCGGCGCGGCGATCTCGCCGATGAATGCCTTCCTCATCCTGCAGGGAATCAACACGCTGGGCCTGCGCATGGAGCGAACCTGCGACAACTCACTGGCGATCGCGAAGTTCCTGCAAGCCCATCCCAAGGTGGCCTGGGTGAAGTACGCCGGCCTGCCCGATCATCCCGATCATGCGCTGGTGCAGAAGTACATGGGCGGCAAGGCTTCGGGCATCCTGTCGTTCGGCGTGGGCGGCAAGAGCGGCGCTGACCCGCGTGCGGCTGGCGCCCGCGTGCTGGACGAGTTGAAGCTGTTCACCCGGCTGGTCAATATCGGCGACACCAAGTCACTGGCCACCCATCCCGCCTCGACCACGCACCGGCAGCTGGATGCCGCCGAGCTGGCTGCGGCTGGGGTGAGTGAGGACATGCTGCGGCTGTCGATCGGCATCGAGCACATCGACGACCTGCTTGCCGACCTCGACCAGGCCTTGGTCGCCGCATAGCGACAAGTGCCTGCACGATTTATCAGGGCCTGCTGGCGAGCAACGCTGCCAGCGGGCGATGATGGCCGCTCTGGCCCAGTTCGACCAGGCAGTGGATGTCGGCGGCGCTGATCCGGCGGTCGCTGATCGCGACCGATCAATTGCCACATGCTCAGCCGACGTCGCTGCCCAGACGCAGGTTGATGTGCAACGCGGTAGCCAGTTCGCGCATCGGTTCGTTGTCGCAGGTCAGGGTGATCCAGCCCGCGTACGAATCGTCGTCGGTTTCCCATGTCCACAAGGTATAGCCGGCTTCGGCCAGGCGGTCGCAGGCGATGCCGAGCAGGCTGCCGGCATCGGCATCGTCGAAGTAGTCGTCGTCCGGATCACCGTCCCAGTCGATCGACAAGTTCCAGCGTGCGCAGAGCTCATCCAGCGCCTGCACCAGCGAGCGCAGGTCGTCCTGCGCCACCTTGAATCCGGAACGCCAGTCGATCACCTGCGCGACCAGCTCAACCGGCCCGGCCTCAGCGCCGTCGGCCACCGCCTCGCGGTAGGCAGTGAACTGCTGCAGCGCGGTTTCCTCGTCGCCGGGGTTGATCAGCAGCAATAGCAGCCACACCCTGGTCTCGACCGAGTCGTCCCCGTCGTCGAAGTCGTGATCGTCGTCAAAATCATCGTCGTCGCGCATGCTCATGCCCCGAGGCGATCGAGGGGACCGCAATGCACCGAGCCGAACCAGGCTCGCGCCGACAGGCCCGGCACGGCATGGTTGGCCTGGATCAACTGGAGAAATGGCAGCAGGCATACGGGACAGCACACGGCGTGTGCACCAACAGCATGCGGCTACCGTAGCATGCTGTCTGTGAACCTGATACCGCATGGCGCCGTGGCCATGTAGTCGAGAGGCCCTGCACCGCATGATCACCTGCGCGAAAAGCGCGGCGCAGGGCGTTGCCCATCAAACGGTCACAGCCGGCCAAGCAGCCACAGGATCAGCAGGATGATCACGATCGTGCCGAGGATGCCGCTGGGCCCGTAGCCCCACGAGCGCGAATAGCCCCATCTGGGCAAACCGCCGACGAGGGCGAGGATCAGCACGATAATCAGGATGGTCATCAACATGGATCGTGCTCCGCAGGGGCGCCCGGTTCGGGCGATTGATGTATCTTGCCTGCGCGACCTGTCAGCAGCGCGTGACGAAAGACAGGGGTCGAGCGCAAGCGATCATCAGCGTTGATCGGCGCCCCGCTGGGAGGCGAGCAGATCGATCAGATGGCGCTCCACGTCGAACACGTGCGGGTCGTGCGCATCGAGCTCGCGCAACGCGGTAGCGAGCTGCAGCAGATAGTCGCGGTTTGGCCCACTGGGGCCGGACGATGCGGCGATATGACGGGCGATCTCGGCCTCGGGCGCCGGCCCCAGAAAGGCCGCGTTCTCCGCCGTGGCGATGTACACCAACCCTTCCGCCTGCTCGCCGTTGCCAAAGTCAATTTCGGTGGTGCAGCGCAGGTAGCCATTCTTCTCGCGCAAGTCGAGCTGGGCGAACACCGCTGGTGTGATCAAATAGGCCATGCCGATGCAGACGGCATCCGGTTGGGGGACGAGAGTCACCACGCGACCAGGCGCTTGCGGCGTACCACGATGGTCATGCGAGCCCTGCCAGAAGCGCCGCACCCAATGCCGGATGCATGCCGGGCGGCGTTCGATATACGGAAAATCCACCTTGTAGATCAGCGAACCGTAGCCGAACAACCATACCTGCGCCTGTCCGGCATGGCGATTGCGACGACGATTTGCCTGGCGTGTATCCACGGACATGTTTGGATTTCCGACAACGATGACAGTAACGTCAGTATCATGCTACCGCGGCGATGACGTCGAATTCCGGGTACCGTCCCGGCGCCTGCCAGCGCAGACATTTTCGGTCATGGTTTATTAACAAACCGATTGGTACACTAATGCGGTGTCGTGAGGCACTTATCCCACCGTGCGACAAGGCTCCCCTCCTCCGTCGCACATGCATAGATGGATCCACGAACCCGCAGACTCCCCTCTGCGGGTTCTTTTTTGCGCCATGTCGGCGCCGCGCCCGCCCGCTTCCGCCGGGTCGTATCGATGGTGGTCGCCGTGGCATTCAAGGAAGCCACCAACGCGCAATCAGGCGTCAACGTGGGCGGCACTCGCCGCACGCTGAGCCATGGCAAAATCGATCGCGGCGCACACCGCGGCCACTTGCGCGGCGTTGCACTGCGCCGGCGTGGCACGGGGACTGTCGGGATAGACCTCGGTGGTGGTCTTATACGGCGCGTCGGTGATCCCCGCACAAAGGCCAAGCTGTCTGAGCGGATACTGGATGATGCCCGGCGCGACCATCGGCGAACCGATGATCGCGCCACGCTCGTCGGCTGGCGCAATGTGGGTGACTCTTGCCACCGCCTCGATGATTACTCGCTGGAACTCAGGTTGCGGGTGTGCGCTGTCGTCAACCAGGTAAAAGCCATCGGGAATTCCGCCCGGCTCGAAAGCCTTGCCGTCGCGCGCCGCCAGCGCCGGACGAAACTCGGACTCATCACTGTCGGTGGTTTCATGCAGGTCGATGTGCACCAGCATGCGCTCGCGCACCGGCGCCACCAGACGCATCACCGCAGCCGATTCCTGCACCGTGCTGTGCTCGTGGAAGGAGCGATTCGGATCGACCGCGTTCGCATTCCAGCGGTGAATCCGCTCATAGCCCCAGGGGCTGACGCACGGCGCCACCAACAGGTTCGCGCGCCCGGCATAGCCCGCCGCCTTCGTTTCCACGAATTGCAATGCACCATGTACGCCGCTGGTCTCGTAGCCATGCACGCCACCGGTCACCAGCACCGTGGGCAGATCGTCGCGCCAGCCGTGGCTGCGGATTGCGAACAGAAGGTAGCTGCCGGACGGGTATTCCAGGCGGCCGTACTCCGCCACATCGAACTGCGTGCGCAGGTCGTCGAGCCGGCGCAAAACGTCCGCGGCATAGCTGCGCTGGAGTGACTGCCGCGACCGCCACGCGGCGATCTCCACATCCCCCCAGCACTGTCCGGGTGTGCCGATCGGATAAAAAGGCCGGATGGTCATCAGTTACTCCACCCCCACATCATCCCGGCAACCGGCATACCCCGGATGCCGGACCAGACGACCACCATCACTTTGTCGCGCCGCGGCCGTTCACGTTGCGCGCCGGCAGCGGCTCTAGGTTGAAGCTGATGGTAGTGATCTTGTTGTCCAGACCCTTCACGACGTCGCCGGTGAGGTCATTCGTCGTGTCGCCGCCAAGCACTGCATCGCGGTTCAGCAAGAGGCCGCAGTGGTGGTTCTTGTAGCTGCTGGAGACGATCGATTCCGCATCGGTACCGATCTGCTGCATGGCCTTGGCGCGGGTCAACTGGACGCGCTGGCTCAGCTCGTCGGCCTGGTTCTTGAACGTCTGCATGCGCTGTTGCAGAGCCTCGCCCTGTTGCTTGCGCTGCGCCTCGCTCAAAGACGAGGATTTCTGCTGGAAGCGCTGGATGTCCGTTTCGATGGGCTTGCGCTGCGTATCAAGCTGGCTGCGCGCCTGCTCGGTCAACACGCCCAGCCGCTCGCTGGCGGCCTTGCCAACCTTTGACTGGGCAAACACCGCCTCACGCGAAAGCATGCACACGCCCGCCACCGGACTGCCGCCGAGTTCGTTGGCGGCGTGTACCGACGCAATGGGAATGACGGCAAGGCCAGCGACGGCAACGAGGGAGGCGACGAGCGAGGAACGAAGCGGATTCATGGTGAACTGTCCCGGATGATGGAGCGCACGAGTTCTATCGACCCTGCGACGGCCACGTGGTTCCCCAGCATAACCGATCGCCGGATATCAACGTTTCCGCGCCGGTTTCGTATTGCCGGCATACGGCTGGATTATCCGCAGGTTCGCCGCCCGCACCGCCTCGACAAACCCGCCAAACGGGATGTCGGTGATCCCCACCAGGCCGACGTGGCTGTTCTCGCCATCGAGCAACCGCCCGGTCACTGGCTGGTCGGCGTACTGGAACCAATGCACGCCCACGATCTGCGGGTTGTCCGCCGCGGCGGCGGCGAAGCGCGCATAGGCTGGCCCGCGTTGCGCCTCGCTGGCGACCGCTACCACGCCGCTGCCGAACGGGCCGCGATCGGCCGACCCGAAGTGAAATTCGCTGATCAGCACGGGCTTGTCGAGCTTGCGCATGGCAGCGGCATCGAAGCCGTGCTGCGGCAGGTCGGCATAGACGTTGAAACTGACCACGTCGCAATACTGCGCGCACGCGGCAACCGCTTCGGGCGTGTTCACCGCAAAGCGGCCGCCGAGGAACAGGTGGTGTGGATCGTGACGGTGGATCGCCACGGCCACGGTACGGAAGTAGGTGTCCCCATAACGACGCAGCCAGGCGCTGTAATCGCGGGCGATCGCCGGATGCGCTGCGTCGGGCAACGGCGCCCGGAAGCCGGTGGCATCCAGCGCAGCCCAGGAGGTCAGCGCAATGCCCCAGGCGGAAGCGAGGGTTTCCGGCGACACGTATTCTTTCTTCAACGTCGCTACGAACGCCTGCTTGGCGGGGCTCTTCACCTGGCCAGCCAGCGTGCCCAGCGCCAGCCCCCAGCGCCCTTGCGCGCCGGTGCCGGCCCATGCCAGCTCGTTGTCGGCGAAGTAACCGAGCAGGTAAGGGTCATCGCGTACCCCGGCACTCGCTTGCGCCACCGCCCGCTCGGCGGCTTCCACGAAACGCGGATCGAACGGATCGGGCATGCGCCCCCAGTAGTCATAGCCGCTCGCCACGTTGGCGTAGTCGCCTTTGATATTGATCGAGCGCGTGTATGGCAAGCGGTGTGCCTGGCCCAGCGCCGCGTCACTCCAGTTGCCGATGGTGTTGAATCCCCACGCCTGCAGGCGCTTCAGCGTGCGTCGGCGCCAGGCGGCCAGCCAGCCTTCACCGCCGATGCGGTAGAGATTCGCCGCATAGAAATCGAACCACCGACCATGGTTGTCGCCGACGCCCGCACTCGCGCCCTGCTCGGCGCGCCGACTGTCGCCGCTGCCATAGAACGCCGCCCACGGGCCGCTATCTGGTGGCAAGTCGCAGAACATGAAGTCGCGGCCCTGCACATAACTGCGCCCGCCATCGGACGCCACCGCATTCACGCCCAGCGAAAAGAACGCGTGCCCATCCGGCGTGACCAGATGCCAGCGGCCATCCAGCTCCTGCGTGTGGAACCAGCCGGTCTGGTGCAATCCATGGACGTCCAGACGTCCACCATAGGCATCCGTCCCGACTGCGACAGGCGCCAGCATCGCGGCATTCCCGGCGCTCCGCAGCGCCGCATCGCTGGCGATCTTCTCCGGCCAGCCGGCGCGGGTAAACTGGCCGTAGCGGTCGACGAGGCCGGCATACGCGGCGTGCAGTGTGGCCGCACCTGCGGCCGTCTGCAGCTGGCCCAACAGCAAGGTCTGCGCGGCCCGGGGTGCCGGCACCTCCAGCCGGATCGCCCGTACATGGTGCCGATCCAGCGCGCCCTCGACCGTGGTCGCCAGCAGGGTAAGTCGACCATGATCGTCAAACGGCATCGGCGGCCCCACCTGCATGCCTTGCACGCGCGGCGACGTGGCCTGCAGCGGGATCACTAAGGTCTGCGCCGGGCCGGCCGGCACGCCGATGCTGGCCTGCAACCGCTGCTCGGCGGCGCCGTCGATCTCCACGCGCACAGTCACCGGCCACGGCATCGCGTTCTGCACGCGCATGCGCAACTCACCCTGCCCCGACCAGTCCCACGCGCCACCTGCGGGCGTCAGCACGATCTGCGGATGCGCCGCCGGCTGAAACACGTAGCGCCGTTGCGCGACGCCATCGCTGGCATGCTCGACGACTCCAACCCGCTGCACCTGGTCGAGGCTGACCTGGGCGGAGCTCGATGCACTGGCCAGATCAGGCAGGGCGGACGTGCTGGCGGCATGGCAACCGCCTAGCACGCCCAGCCACAACCAGACCGGCAGAAAACGTTTCATCGGCAGCGGCTCCTGCGTAAAGCTCGATTATCCGGGCACTGCGTGAATGGCGGTCAAGCCGCGTGGTGTTTGTGCGAGCAGTGCTGCCAGCCGTAATACACCGGCACGCCTAACGCGATAATCAGCAGGCTCATGCCGGCATCGCCCGGCGCATGGATCGCGCTGGCCACGATCACGCCGAACACGGTGATCACGAAGATCAGCGGCAGCAGCGGGTAGAACGGAACGCGGTACGGCGCTGGCTCGTCGATGACATGCTTGCGATACCAGAACAGCGTGCCGATACCGAACACGTGGCCAAGCCACTCGCCCACGGTGGTGTAATTGAGCAGCTGGCCGAAGGTGCCGGAGAGAGTCAGCACCACCGCCCAGGCGCCAAGCAGCGCGAGTGCCACCTGCGGCGCCCGCGTGCGTGGATCAACCCGCCCGGCCGCGCGGAAGAACACCCCGTCGGCCCCCATCGTCTGCAGCACGCGCGCACCACCGGCGATCGCGATGCTGCAATAGCCGAAGGTGGAACAGGCGATGCCGACGGCGATGACGGTGGCGCCGCGCGCGCCGAACAGCAAGCGCATCAGATCTGCCGCCGGCGCCCCGCTGCCAGCGAGGCCGGCATGGCCGAGCCCGGCGAGATAGGCGTAGTTCGCCAGCAGGTAGCAGATCACCACGCCGGCCATGCCCATGCCGAGCGCACGTGGCAGGGTGCGTTGCGGGTTGCGCACCTCGCCGGCGAGGTCGTTGAGGTAATGGAAACCACCGTAGGAAAACAGTACCGGCAACAGCGCGCCGGCAAATGCCCAGGTCGAGGCCGGCTTCGCCGCCTCGCCAATCAGCGCCAGCCCGAGCTGCTCGTACGCCAGCACCAGGCCGGTGATCACCAGCAGCGCGATCGCCGCCAGTTTCAGCACGGTGAACACGTTCTGCATCCAGGCGCCGGCACGGATGCCGAACAGGTTGATGCCCACGATGAACACGATCGCACCCACCGCCACCGGCTTGACATAGAGCTGCGGGGCCACTCCGAGCGCCGTGCACAGATATTCGGCAAACATCGTGGCCACCGCGGCGACGCTGCCAGGGTAGTTGATCAGCGCCATGGTCCAGCCGAACAGGAACGCCGGCAGCAGGCCGAACGCCTCGCGCAGATAGACATAGATGCCGCCCGCCTGCGGCCGGCGTGCGCCGAGCTCGGCGTAGCACAGCACCCCGGCCAGAGTGAGCCCTCCCCCGATGGCCCACAGCACCAGTAACTCCAGCCCCGAAGAGGTATGTTGCGCCACCGTCGCTGGGGTGAGGAAGATGCCCGCCCCGATGACGCCGCCGATGACGATCATCGCCGCGTCCCAGCTATTCAGGCGCCGCGCATAGGCATTGGCAGGTTCGGTCAGCACGGCGGCCACCTTGCCACCAACAGGGCGGTTTCAGCCAGTCCCATCAGCCAGGTCCGGCGTGATGCTGGCCCGGCCCGGCCCGGCCGGGCTATCCCGACACATCGTCTGCCCAACGTCTGTGCGCTCCATCTACCGCCGATTCCTGGCCCATGGCCGGCGAGCCGCCGTTGTCTGTCCTCGCACCGCCGAATTCTCGCATCGACCACCAAAATTTCTACGGCCCAAGCTCCTAGAATGAGCGTATCCGCTCCGCATCGGCCACACGCTTGTCCCCTACCTCACGCAAGATCGTGCATATCGACATGGACGCGTTCTACGCGTCGGTGGAGCAGCGCGACGACCCATCGCTGCGCGGCAAGCCGGTGGCGGTGGCCTGGCGCAGTACCCGTTCGGTGGTGTGCGCGGCCAGCTACGAGGCGCGCGTGTTCGGCGTGCGCTCGGCGATGCCAGCGATCAGTGCCGAGCGACTGTGTCCGCAGCTGGTATTCGTGCCACCGGATTTCGTACGCTACAAGGCCGTGTCGCGGCAGATCCGCGAGATTTTCGCGCGGCACACCAATCTGATCGAGCCGCTGTCACTGGATGAGGCGTATCTCGACGTCACCACGACGAAGACCCGCCTGTCCTCGGCGACCGCTACCGCCGAGGCAATCCGCGCCGCGATCCGCAAGGAAACCGCGCTGACCGCCTCCGCTGGCGTGGCGCCCAACAAGTTCCTGGCCAAGATCGCCTCGGACTGGAACAAGCCCGACGGCCTGTGCGTGATCCGCCCGCGCCAGATCGAGGCCTTCCTCACGCCCTTGCCGGTAGGCCGCCTACCCGGTGTGGGCAAGGTGATGGAGGCCAAACTCGCCGCCCTCGGCATCGCCACCGTCGGCAGCCTGCGCGCCTTCGCCGCGGCGGAGCTGGAACAGCGCTTTGGCCGCTGGGGCCGGCGTCTGCACGAACTGGCCAACGGCATCGACGAGCACGCCGTGGAAGCGGAACGGCCGACCGTGCAGATCTCTGCCGAAGACACCTTTGAGCACGATCTGAAGCTGGACGAACTCGAACCGCACATCCTGCGGCTGGCCGACAAGGCCTGGGCCGGCTACCAGCGCGAGCGCGGCCGGGTTGCGCGTACCGTGGTGCTGAAACTGAAGACCGCCGACTTCCACACGCTGACGCGAAGCCTCACGCCGCCGCAGCGGCCACGCTCGGCGCAGGAGCTGGGCATGCTCGCCTGCGCGCTGCGCGAGCGTGTCGAGCGGCCGCGGAACAGCCGCTACCGGCTGGTCGGCGTGGGACTGACCGGCTTCGTCAACCACGACAGTTATCAGGCGCAGGCGGATCTGTTCGGTACACCCGTGTGGTAATGCCTAAGAAAACACGATGCTGGCAATTGCGCCGTTGGTGTCGCTGCGCGGGCGCATCGAGACATCCCAGCCGTACAGTTCACACAGTCGGCGCACGATCGCCAAGCCCAGGCCGGCGCCACTGCCGCCGACACCCTCGCCACGCACCCCGCGAAGGAACAGGCGTTCGGCATCTTCCGGCTTGATGCCCGGCCCGGTGTCGATCACCTCGATGCGACCGGCGCCGACCTCGACCCGTACGCTGCCTTCGAGCGTGTACTTGATCGCGTTGCCGATCAGGTTGGTAAGCGCCACCGACAGCACCGACGCCGGCGCATTGACGCTGACCGGGTCATGTGTCGCCAGCTCGATTGTCAATACTTTGCCGCGCATCTGCGGGCGCTGGCTCTCGATCACGTCGGCAGCGACCTTGCCCACCTCGGTGGTTTCGCCGCGGGTGGGACCACGTCGTTCGGCACGCGACAGCAGCAGCAGCGCCTCGATCAGCTCGGTGGCCTGGCGCGAGGCGCGCTCGATCCGCTTCAGCCGCTCGCTCAATTTCTCGGTGAGGTCGGGCGAACCCTGCAGCAATTCGGTGGTGCTCGCGATCACCGCCAGCGGCGTACGCAGCTCATGGCTGACGTCGGAGTTGAATTCACGGTCGCGCTCGACCATCGCGGTGAGCCGCGATGAGTATTCATCTAGCGCATGCGCCAGCTCACCCACCTCGTCGTCGGCAAAAAAGGGTGCCAGCGGCTCGGCCTTGCCGGCCTTGCGGAAGTCGCGCAAACGCCGAGCCAGCTCGCTGACCGGCTTGAGTACCTTGCGCGACAACCACAGACCGATCGCCAGCGAGAGCAGGCTGAACAGCAATACGGCGCCGATCAGCGACACGATCAGTTGCCGCTTGCCAACGTCCTCACGGCTGATGTCGTAGCTGACGAAGGCGATCAGGCCGTATTTGCGGCTCACCGCCAGCTTGTAGTGCCTGTAATGCCCGGAGGCGTCCGCATCTTTCATGTCGTAGACGCCCGCAGCCAGGTTTTGCCAGGCCAGCGGAGCCTTGTAGATCGTGCGGTCACTCCAGAGCCAGGCGTCGATCAGACTGGACCTCAATGGCAAGTCAGGATGCTCGTGCTTATTCTCGACGGCCTGGTTGACGTCGTTCTGCAAGCTCGCGTTGATCAGCTGGTTCTCGACTTTGGCCCGCACGTACAGCGACGCTACGGCAAACAGCGCGCTGAGGCCGAAGCCGAACAACGCGAAGGAGACGATCAGGCGGTAACGGAGCTTACGCCTGGACTGCATCCGGCTCGACCATGCGGTAACCGATACCGTGCCGGGTGTGAATCAGCGGCTTCTCGAACGGCTTGTCGATCGCCGCGCGCAGGCCATGGATGTGCACGCGCAAGCTATCGCTGTCGGGCAGTTCCTCGCCCCATACGCGCTGTTCCAGGTCCTGCCGCGTCACCACCGACGGGCTGGCCTCCATCAGCGCCTGCAGCAGCTTCAGGCCGATCGGGTTCAACTGGATCGACTTGCCCTCGCGATTCACCGTCAGCGTGTCGAGGTTGAAGGTGAGGTCGGCCACCTTCAACACCCGGCTCTGCGGGCCCTTGCCGCGGCGCGCCAGCACCTCCAGCCGCGCGGCCAGTTCCTGCAGCGCGAACGGTTTAGTCATGTAGTCGTCGGCGCCGGACTCGAAGCCGACCAGCTTTTGCTCCAGCGCATCGCGCGCAGTCAGCATCAGGATCGGGGTCTGCTTGTGCGCCTCGTGGCGCAGCTTGCGCGCCACTTCCAGCCCATCCATACCGGGCAGGGTGAGATCAAGCACGATCACGTCGAAATCGTGCACCACCGCCAGGTGCAGGCCGGTCACGCCGTCGCCGGCAAAATCGACCACGTTGCCGCGGTCTTCCAGATAATCGCCGATGTTGGTCGCGATATCGCTGTTGTCTTCGATCACCAGTACACGCATGTGTTACTCCTGCGCAGTCGGCGCACGGGCCGACCAAGGTTGCCAGCTTAACAAGCTTGGGTGCACGAAGCGTGTCGTTTGCCAGGCGAACCTGAACGTCACCGGACGCGGGCCAGAAAAAGGCCCAGATGCGCGACTCGCCGCCGCCACACCTGGGCCCAAGCTGATGCCCCAATACCATCATCTGCCTCACCATTCCCGCGTGGCGCAAATAAACAGTCCGCTCGTTATAAGGGGTCGCGGGTTACGATGAAGTTAATGCAACGCTCTCCCGATCAAGCCGCGCCCAGTGGCCGGATGCCCGTCGCAAGATGGCCCTGACCGCGATCACCAGAAAGCTCTCCCAGAGTTGGCCGCGAAGAGTCTCGTCGCAGTTCCTCTGCGACTGCCTTACCCCGATGTCACCGCTGCAGCTGGATGACGGACTCGCAACTGCAGCAAATCCATGATCTTGCCGGCCACGTCCACGCCGGTGGCGGCCTCGATACCCTCCAGCCCGGGCGACGCATTGACCTCCAGCAGCAGTGGGCCACGGTTGGAGCGCAGCAGGTCGACGCCGGATATCTCCAGGCCCAGCGCAGCGGCCGCGCGTACTGCGATGCGCTTTTCCTCGGCACTCAAGACCACCGCCACCGCGCTGCCGCCGCGGTGCAGGTTGGCACGAAAATCGCCAGGGCTGGCATCGCGCTGCATCGCCGCAACCACTTTTTTGCCGACTACAAAACATCGAATGTCGCTGCCGTTCGCCTCGGCAATGAACTCCTGCACCAGGAAATTGGCATAGAGCCCGCGGAAGGCCTCGATCACGCTTTGCGACGCGCTGCGTTTCTCGGCCAGCACCACGCCGGTGCCCTGGCTGCCTTCGTTGAGCTTGATCACGTGCGGCGGATCGCCGAGCAGGGCCAATACGTCGGCGCTGTCGTCCGGATTGTCACCGAATACGGTCACCGGCATGGCGATGCCCTGCGCGGCAAGCATCTGCAGGCAACGCAACTTGTCGCGCGCGCGCAGCACCGCGTCGGAGGGGTTGGGCGTGTACACGCCCATCATCTCCAGCTGACGCAGCACCGCGGTGCCATAGAACGTGGTCGAGGTGCCAATCCGCGGGATCACCGCATCGAGGTCGCGCACCGGCTTGCCGTTGTAGCGGATCGCCACCGCGCCCGGCGCAATCCGCACATAGCAACGCAACGGGTCGAGCACGCGCATCACATGGCCACGTTCGCGCCCGGCCTCGACCAGGCGCTTGGTCGAATACAGACGGGTGTTGCGCGAGAGGATGGCAATTTTCATGCGGAGCTCGCGGAACCCATGGTCGCGATCGGCGGCCACGGGCGGGTTGGGTGCAGGAAAGCGAAGGGTCGAGTCGGGGGATCGCTGGATCGGAAAGTGGAGCGGGTGAAGGGAATCGAACCCTCGTCAGTAGCTTGGGAAGCTACAGCTCTGCCATTGAGCTACACCCGCCAGGTCTCAGTGCATGGTAACCCGGGATGCGCGTGGTGGGAACGACCAGGGGCCCGGTTGCCCGCCAAATGGTGGCTGAACCATGCATGGCGGCCAGCTGAACCACCCATGCCGGCGGGTGCGCAACTAAGGCGCAGCTAACCTTGGGCATGCACATAATCGAAGCGTCACTCTGCGCATACGCCTGGATCACTGCAAAACACCGAGTGCAACCGACATCAGTCCACAGGGGAATGCGTCATGCGGGTATTCATTAAGCTGATTGCTTCCATGCGGCGCTCCGGCGCCGCCCTGGTCATTGCCGTGCTGCTCACCGCTGCCAGTCTGGCGCACGCACAATCCAGCACCGGCCACGACAGCGCCGACCTGCCGAGTCGGGTCGCGCGGTTGTCCTGGATCGCCGGTGGTCTCGGCCTGCTGCCTGCCGGCGCGACCGACTGGAGTGACGCCAGCATCAACCGCCCGCTGACCACCGGCGATAAGCTCTCCAGCGGCGCCGACGCCCGCGCCGAACTGGAATTGGGTGGCGCCACGCTGCGCCTGGCCCAGCACACCGACCTGGGCCTGCTCGACCTCAACCAACAGATGGCGCAGATCGAGCTGGCCCAGGGCACGCTGAACCTGAGCGTGCGCCACGTGGACGATGGCCAGAGTTACGAAATCGACACGCCGACGGTGGCGCTGGTGGTCAACCAGCCCGGCCGCTTCCGGGTCGACATCGACGGCGATGCCACTCGGGTCACCGCATTCGCGGGCAACGCCACCGTGTATGGCGAGAACAACGCACAGCGCGAGGTGTTCGCCGGGCGCAGCTACCGCTTCGTCGATTCCAGCCTCGCCGCAGTCGCGATCAGCGACATCGGCGCGCGCGACAGCTTCGATGCCTGGGTCGATCAGCGCGACCAGCGCTATGCGCAGTCCCAGAGCAACCAGTACGTTCCCGACGACATGGTCGGCGCACAGGATCTGGACCAGTACGGCGAATGGCAGGACAACAGCGACTACGGTGCCATCTGGTATCCCAGCAACGTCGCCGTCGGCTGGGCGCCCTACCGCGATGGCCGCTGGGCATACATCGCGCCGTGGGGCTGGACCTGGATCGACGCGATGCCGTGGGGTTATGCGCCGTACCATTATGGCCGCTGGGCGCATACGTATCGTGGCTGGGGCTGGATCCCCGGGCCGCGCTACGCCCGGCCGATCTACGCGCCGGCGCTGGTCGCCTTCGTCGGTGGAGGCGGCTTCTCGGTCGGCATCGGCAGCGCTCCGGTCGGCTGGTTCCCGCTTGGTCCGGGCGAGATCTACAACCCCTGGTACCACTGCGACCGCGACTATTACCGGCGCGTCAACGTGGCCAACATCCGGGTGACCCGCAATTTCACCAACGTCACCATCATCAACAATATCAACAACCACTACGACCACTATCGCAATCACCGGTCGCTGCGCGACGAGCGTTACGTCAACCGCCATGCGCCGGGCGGCTTCAGTGCCATGCGGGGCCGCCAGTTCGCCGCCGGCGAACGCGTGCAGCGCAACCTGGTCAAGGCGGACCCGCGACAGCTGACCTCCGCACCGGTGATGCCGCACGGCCTCGATGTGCGCCCGTTGCTGGGCAGCCGGGACGGCCGGCGCAGCGCGCACGTTCGCCAACTGCCGGTGAACGGGTTCCGTCGCGAGGTGGTCGCACGCCACGCGCCGCCCGAGGCTATCGAACGCCGCATCAGTCCGACCAACAACCTGGCCGGTCCGCGGCCTGGCGCAATGCCGAGGCCGAACGTGCGCGTGCTGAGCCCGCGCGCCGGCATCCCGCAAGTGCCGCGCATCCAGCACGCCGACACGATCGCCCGGCCCGAGGCAGACGGCAACGCACGTTCGCAGCGCTATCCGATCAGCCCGGCACGTGCGGATACCGGCAGGCGCGATAATCCACAGTCGCGCTTCCAGCGTCCCGAACCCGCTGCGCGTGGTCACGTGCGCGATCACGCTCAAGTGCAACCCGTCCGTCGCGAGCCGCCGCGGCAGGTGACGCAGCGGCCGGTCGTGCAGCAACAGCCACGCTTCCAGCCGCCCCGCTACGAAGCGCCACGCCAGGAGCAGCCACGCCTGGCCCAGCCACAGCGCACAGCCCCACCACCGCCGCGCGCCGAAGCACCGCGTGCACAGCGCAGCGAGGCGCCTCCAGCGCGAAAGTCCGAGTCACGCAAGCCAAAAGACCAGCAGCAGCGGTGAAGCTGCGCTAGAGTCTGCCGCCATTCCGACAGCGCGGCCGCACCCGGGCGCGCTGTCGGCCATGGCCCGACCCGATCGTCCGGGCCGCCTGCCGAAATGCCCGAATCCCGGAATACCACATGACTGCTGGTGACCATGATGCCCCTGCCGCGCACCTGCGCCGGATCCGCAGCTTCGTGTTGCGCGAAGGCAGGATGACGCCGGCGCAACAACGCGCGTTCGAAACCTTGTGGTCGCGCTTCGGCATCGACTATCGCGGCAGCACGCAAGACTTCGACGCCATGTTCGGGCGGCAGGCGCCCCGGGTGATGGAAATCGGCTTCGGCAACGGCGAGGCGCTGGCCTGGGCCAGCGAGCACGATCTCGGGCGCGATTTCATCGGCGTGGAAGTGCACGGTCCCGGCGTCGGTCGCCTGATGAACGCGCTGGCTACGCGCGATGCCGGCAATGTGCGCCTGTACAGGCACGACGCAGTCGAAGTGCTGGAACACGAGGTGGCCCCCGCCGCGCTGACCGAAGTACGCATCTGGTTTCCCGATCCGTGGCACAAGAAGCGCCACCACAAGCGCCGCCTGATCCAGCCCGGTTTCGTCGCCCTGCTCGCATCGCGCATCGCGCCGGGCGGCATGCTGCACCTGGCCACCGACTGGCAGCCCTACGCCGAACACATGCTGGAGGTGATGGAATCCACCCCCGGCTGGCACAACCAGCTCGGCCCGGCGCAATACGCCGAAAAGCCCGCCTGGCGTATCGAGACCCACTTCGAACGCCGCGGACTGAAGCTGGGGCATGGCGTGTGGGATCTGCTTTACCGGCGGAATTGCTCTTGCCCATGATTCACCAGCGGTAGCACGCACCCGCTTATACTGCCGGGCATTCAACAGGGATGAATCGACGCAGCGTGAAGCTTCCACTGCCCCACCGTATCCACCGCAACTTGCTGACCCGCCGAGGTGTCGGCTGATGGGACTATCGCTCAGCCCGGAAATGATCCTGGTGCTTGGCCTGCTCGGCTTCACCATGTTGATGCTGGTGCTGGAGTGGATCCGCGCCGACATGGTGGCGCTGCTGGTGGTGGTGACGATCGGACTGACCGGGTTGATTCCGTCCGAACGCGTGTTCAACGGCTTCGCCGGCAACGCGGTGATCGCGATCATCGCGATCATGATCATGGGCGAGGGGCTCGATCGCGCCGGCGTGTTGACCCACACCGCGCGCGTCGTGATGCGCCTGGCCAGCGGCGTGGAGTCGCGGCTCGGGCTGGTGATCAACCTGGTCGCCAGCCTGTTCAGTGCGGTGATTCCGAGCCAGGCGCTGGCCGCGCTGATGATCCCGGTCAGCAGCCGGCTCGCCGCGCGCACCGGCGTGCCGATCTCGCGGCTGCTGTTGCCAATGGCGTTCTGCATCCTCACCGCTACCAACACCACGCTGATCGCGAACTCGCCGCTGATCGTGCTCAACGACCTGATCGCCAGCGCCAACGTGAA
Organism: Rhodanobacter sp.; assembly: GCA_004298505.1. Classification (GTDB taxonomy): domain Bacteria; phylum Pseudomonadota; class Gammaproteobacteria; order Xanthomonadales; family Rhodanobacteraceae; genus Rhodanobacter. The sequence goes on along the minus strand of SCRO01000034.1, from coordinate 135,751 downwards.
CCTGCCGCCGGGCGCGCACACCATCCCGAAATTCGGCCTGTTCAGCGTCACCCCGGTCGGCCTGGCACTGGCCGTGGTCGGCCTGGCCTACTTCTATTTCTTCGGCCACAAGCTTTTGCCCGGGCACGAGGATCAACGGCTGAAGGTCACGCCGGGGCGTACCGAGAGCTACTTCGCCGAGACCTACGGCATCGGCGGTGATATCGCCGAGCTCACCGTCACCGCGGAGAGTCCGCTGGTCGGCATGAGCATCGGCGAGGCCGAGGCGCTGCACGAGGCGCCGCTGATCCTGGCGATCAAGAGCGGCAACGAAGCGCGCATGGCGCCACCGGCCGACCACGTGATCTGGGTCGGCTCGATTCTCGGCGTGCTGGGCCCGCGCGATCAGCTCAACCAGTTCGCCAACAACCAGCTGTGCCGGTTGTCGACCCGCATGCGCCAGTTGGGCGAGCTGTTCAATCCGACCCGCGCCGGCATTTCCGAGGTGGTGATCCCGCCGGTATCGCGCTTCATCAAGCATACCGTGGCCGAACTGCGCCTACGCAAGCGCTTTGGCATTTCGGTGCTGGCGGTGACACGCGGCGACACGGTATTTCGCGACGACGTGCGCGGCGTCAGCCTGTGCGCCGGCGACACCGTGGTGCTGCACAGCAACTGGCACGACCTGGCGCTGGCCGCCGAAGACAAGGATCTGGTCGTGGTCACCGACATCCCGCAGGAGCTGCAGCGCCCGGGCAAGATCTGGCAGGCGGTGGGTTTCTTCCTGATGGCGCAGGGACTGGCCCTGTTCACCAACCTCGACCTGTCGCTGTCGATGATGACCGGTGCGGTGGCGATGCTGCTGACCGGCGTGCTGAACATGGACGAGGCGTTCAAGGCGATCAACTGGAAGACCATCTTCGTCATCGCCTGCCTGATCCCGCTGGGCTGGTCGATGGATGCCACCGGCACCGCCGCGTGGATCGCACAGGAGGTATTGGTGCACTTGGGCAGGACGGCGCCGTGGGTGTTGCAACTGTGCCTGGCCGTGCTCACCTTGCTGTTCTCGCAGGTGATGTCGAACGTGGGCGCCACCGTGATGATGGTGCCGATCGCGATCAGCGTGGCCGTCGCCACCGGCGGCAATCCGTCGGCTTACGCACTGATCGTCGCGGTATCCTCGTCCAATACATTCCTGCTCAGCGCAGGTCATCCGGCCTTGATGATGGTGACCGGCCCCGGTGGTTATCGCGGCAAGGATTTCCTGCGCGTCGGCACACCGCTGACCGTGGTGGTGCTGGTGGTGACCCTGGTCGTGGTCAACCTGATGTTCCGCTGAGGCGCCGGGGATGGGGAATGGCTAAGGCTGGCCAGCGGGCTCCAGACAGACCGCATCCGCGATCACCCGAATCGACACCGATCGCAGATGTTGCCCGCAGCACGGTCCGCCGGTGCACAGTCCATCGGCCTGCTGGAAGACGGCGCCGTGCACCGCGCAAATCAGGGTGTCGTTCTTCAACAGGAACTTGCCAGGGGCGTAATCGAGCCGATTGCCGGCGTGCGGGCAGATGTTGAGATAGCCACTCACGTGTTCGCCCTGGCGCAGCAGAATCACGCTTTCCTCGCCATCGACCAGCATTGCGACCACAGCGGTCGCCCCGCCATCGGGGATATGCTCCAGCGGACACAGCACCTGCAGCGGCGATGATTCGACCAGGCTCACTGTATCCATCGGCACTTGCCTCGCGGGCCGCAAAGCCCCATGGTGGTAACGTAAGTTATTGATTTTACCATACGGATTTTTAACACATGCGTCTTTTCCTACACTCCATGCGCCGCCCCCGCCATCCTGTCGCACGCTTCCTGTCGTTGCTGCTGGGCTTGGCCGTGATCGGTGTGCTGCTGGTGTTCGGGCTGATGGTGGCTGGCGTGCTGCTGGTCGGCGGCGTGATCCTGCTCACGATCCGCCAGTGGAAGCAGGGGGCGGCGCCCGCCAAGTCGGTTTCGTCGACGGCGAACGGCCAGCCGGCCATACTGGAAGGCGAGTTCCGGGTGCTTCGCCCTGGCCGCCCCACCACGCATTGAACAATTTGCAGGAGCGCACCCTATGCGCGATTGCTCCTTGCCTGCGCCCGGACTGAAAAGTATCGCGCACAGAGTGCGCTCCTACGCACAACGTTCCCGCGTTCGCGGATAATGCGCCGTCCCCACACGGCCCGTCCCCAGGTACGAGTCCCCTGTCGATGCCGCGGCACCGTCGCATCGCCTGACTGATCCTCGTCTGCTGGTTCCGCTGGGGCTGCTAACGCTCTACCTGATCTGGGGCTCAACCTTACCTCGGCATGGGCAACGGGCTGGTCTGCTTTGCCGAGGAGCGGGTCAGCTCGGAGATCGCCGCGGTGACTGTGGCCAGCATGCCGTTGTTCGCCGCGCGGTTCACCGGCCAGTCGCCGTGCTGCTTGGCATCCTGCTGGCCGGCGAGCATCTCGGCTCCTTCGATCTGGCTGGCATGGCGGTGATCCTGTTCGGCGTCATGATCATTACGCTGGGCCGGGCGCGTGGCAACGGCCAGCCAGCAACGCCGCGGCTACGCTTCGGTGGCGGCGCTCGCTGACGGTTTGTTGATGGCAGAAGCTCGCTCGCGGGCGCCTGATCCAGCACGGTGCCGTTGCTCTCGATCACCTGGGCATACAACCTGGTACCGGCCTTGGGTGTGCACTGCCGGGTGGCGCAGTCGACGTGGCAGCGCCCGAAGCGCCTGGAGTAGCCGAGCTACCATTCCAGGTTGTCCAGCAGCAGCCAGGTGAGCCCTTCACGTTCGCGCCGGTTTGGATCGCGCGACGCAGCGCGCGCAGGAGCTTGCGCAATTTCATAGGGCGGGCACTGCCCGCCGCTCTTGGTTGGCGTGCGTTGAGGCAGCGCCCACCCTACGAAGCTGCGAATTCCGAACCCCGTGCAAAAGTGATCGCCCGCGAGTGGGCTACTCACGCACACCCACGCATTCATGCCACCGGCGTCACGACTCACGCAGGGCGGTGGTCACCGGCAGGCGCGCGGCGCGCACTGCCGGAAACAGCCCGCCGATGAAGCCGATTGCCAACGCCCACTTCAAACCTTCCCACAGCAATTGCGGGGAGACGTAGAAGCGGAACACCAGCTGAGTCAGGCCGCTCAGCGTCGAGGTGGTGTAGCCGTTGAACACCAGCCACACGATCAGTGCACCGAGCACGCCACCGATGAGCGCCAGCAGCATGGTTTCGAGCATCACCGACACCACCACGGGCACACTGCGAAAGCCGATCGCGCGCAAGGTAGCGATCTCCCTGGCGCGCGAGGCCACCGCGGCGAACATGCAGTTGAGCGCGCCGAAAATGGCGCCGATCGCCATGATGATGCCCACGGTCAGGCCGACCATGCGGATCACCCTGGCCAGGCCGGCGGACTGTTTGGCGAAATAGTCCTTGGTGGTACTGGCTTCGACTTTCAGCTTCGGATCGGAGGCCAGTGCGGCATGGAAGGTATCGAATGCAGCGGCGCTGGTGAGCTTGACCAACACCGATTCGGCGCTGTTGCCGCGGCGATAGGCCGAGGCCACGGTCTGACGGTCAGACCACATTTCCGAATCGTAGGCGTCGCCGGAGGCAAACACGCCGACCACTTTCCACGACTCCGTGCCCAGCTTCACCTCGTCGCCAATGGCCATGCCGGCAAACTGCCGCGCCGCGCCCTGGCCCACGTCCAGCTCGCGCAGGCCGGGCTGGAACTTGCGCCCCTCGATGATCTTCAAGTTCGGCCGCAACGCCCAGGCTTCGGGATCGACACCGCGCAACTGCGCGTTGGCATCGTCGTCCGACCCTTTCTGCTTGACGCTGGCGGCCACCACCAACTCGGCCGAGGCGATCGGCTTGCCGCTGGCATCGCGCGCGATCCCGGGTGCCTGCTCGACCGCCAGCACATCGTCGTGCGTCAACACCGATGCCGACTCCGCCGCCGCGCCGCCGCGCAGCACGATGGCCGTGTCGGTGCGACCGCCGCTCTCCAGCGTCGCGGTGAGTCCTTCGCCCATCGCCAGCAGCGCCACCAGCACCGCCACCACCCCGGCGATGCCGATCACGATGACCGACGAAGAGCCCGCGCGCTGCCTGATCGTGCTGACTCCCACCGCGGTCACAGACGCGGCCTGCCGGCCGCTGCGCGACAGTGCCAGCCACGCGGCAAACGCCAGCGCCAGCACGAGCGCACCAAACCATGGCAACCAAGTCCACCCGTACACGGCGAGGATCACCAGCACCACCAGACCCAGATTGAGCAGAAATTTCTTCATGGCGAGCTCCTGTCAGCGACCGCTGAGTGCATCGACGATATTCAGGCGCATCGCACGCCAGGCAGGGATCCAGCCGACAATCACGCCAATCACCAGCATCAGCGCGATGCCCAGACCCCAAGTGCCCGCACTGACCCCATGCACGGGAATCATGCCGCCGCTGGCGGCGCCGATGCCGGGCACGATCGCCGACACCAGGGCCAGGCCGATGACACCGCCGAGCAGCAGCAGTAATACGCTCTCGGCCAGCACCATCGCCTGCACGCTGCGATTGGAGAAGCCGATCGTCTTCAACACCGCCAACTCCGAAGTGCGCTCGCGCACCGCCTGCATCATGGTGTTGCCGGTCAGCAACAGCAACGTGAAGAACACCGCACCCATGATCGACACCACGATCAGGCCGATATTCACCAGTTGCTTGATGAATGAGGCCTGGAACGCCTGCTCGGTCTGCGCCTTGGTTTCATGATCCGAATTGGCCGAGATGGCATCGATCGTCTTGGCCACCGCGTCGGCATGCGCCGGGTTGGCCACCTTCACCACATACCAGTGCACGGTGCCGGAACCGAACGCATTGTTCTGGTCGAAATATTTCCAGTGGAACAGCAACAGCTGTTCGCGCCCCGCTGCCGCTTCAGTTTTCGCATGGAAGATGCCGGTGATGTCGAAGGTCCAGGTGTTGCCGCCGGATACCTTGGACGGAAAAATGGTTGACTGCAGCGGAATCTCGTCGCCGATCTTCCAGCCATACTTCTTCGCCAATGCGGCGCCGACGATCGCACCCGTGCGGGTACGATCCCATGTGGCTCGTTGATCCGCCGGCAACACCATTTCCGGGTACAGGTCGATGTAGTTCGGGCTCACCGCGAAACTGATGACCTGGTTGCGCGGGTCCTGATAGACGCCGCCGAACCAGTTCGCCGACGCGACCGCGCTCACCCCCGGCACGGTCGCGATGCGCGCGCCCAGGCTTTCCGGCAACGCCTGCTGCATCGACATGCGCGAGTTGACGATCAACCGTCCTGCGCCATCGACGCTGTCGCCGGCAGTGAACGCCATCCGCACCGAGTTGAGCAGGCCGAACAGCAAAAACGCAGCAATGATCGAGACCAGGGTGAGGAAGGTGCGGGTCTTGCGCCGAAACAGCGCAGCCCAGATCAGGTGGAGGTATTTCATGAATCATGACCTCTCGGATGTGTGAGGCAAGCAACCGTCCCTGGTGCGCTGCCGCGCGGCTTGCGTGATCCTTGGGGCATCACGCAAGCGCGGCTTGCTCGACCAGGGTGCCCTTGTCCAGCTGCAGCGTGTGCGTGGCGTATTCGGCCGCCTTCGGATCATGGGTGACCATCACGATGGTCTTGCCATGCTCGCGGTTGAGCTGCTGCAGCAGGCCCAGCACCTCCTCGGCGGACTGGCGGTCCAGGTCACCGGTTGGCTCGTCGCACACCAATAAGGTCGGATCGGAGACGATCGCGCGGGCGATCGCCACGCGCTGCTGCTGACCGCCGGAGAGTTCACCCGGCTTGTGGCTGGCGCGGTCGGCCAGGCCCACCAGTTGCAGCGCGATCGAGGCATTCTTCCTGCGTTGTGCACCCGACAGTTTCGTCAGCAACAGCGGCAGTTCCACGTTGCGCTGCGCCGACAGCATCGGCATCAGGTTGTAGAACTGGAAGATGAAGCCCACATTCGACGCACGCCACTTGGCCAACGCACTGCCGCCAAGCTGGTCGATGCGCTGGCCACCGACGCTGATGCTGCCAGCCGTGGGCGTATCCAGCCCGCCGATCAGGTTGAGCAAGGTGGTCTTGCCCGAACCGGACGGTCCCATCAACGCCAGGAAGTCGCCTTCGGCAATGGCGAGATTGACGTGATGCAGCACCTCGACCTTCTGCTTGCCGCGCTGGTAGGTCTTGGCCAGGTTCTGGATCTCGATCAGGGTGCCCATGGCTGTCCTCCGGTAGTGTCTGGCGATGTCATAGGAGCCCGCATCGCGGGCGATGCTTCTGCTCTGATGCCAATGTAGATCAAATCAACAGCATCGCCCGCGAGCGGGCTCCGACGACAACAAGATGAAAATGGTGGCATTACGATCCTTTTATCTTCACCTGCGAACCATCGTGCAGGTCGGCGGGCGGCGTGGTCACCACGCTGTCGCCCGGCTTCACCGCGATCGGCAGCAGGCGCAGCTCGCCATAGGTCTGCGCCGCCGGATTCACCCGCCGCAGGTGCACCTTGCCGTCCTTGACCACGAACACCACGTGGTGTCCGTCGCGCTGCACGATGGCATTGGCCGGCACCAGCACGCCTTTGGGCGCCTGGGTCGCGCTGCCACGCTTGGCTTGCTGCTCCAGGAATGACACGCGCACGCCCATGTTCGGCACGATCCGCGCATCCTTCTTCTCCAGCGCCACGCGCACTTTGATGGTGGCCTTGCCGCGATCGGCGGTAGGCACGATCGCGATGACATGCGCCGGGATCTTCCAGTCGGGATAGGCATCCAGCACGGCTTCCGCCGGCATGCCGGCCTTGACCCGGCCGATATAGGCCTCATTGACGTCGACGTCGACTTCCAGCGAATCCATATCGACGATCGTCCCCACGCCGGTGCGGGTGAAGCCGCCGCCAGCGGACAGCGGCGAAATGATCTCGCCGACCTGCGCATCCTTGGTCGTCACCACGCCACTGAACGGCGCGCGCACCACCGTGTAATCGAAATTAACCTTCGCCTGCACGGCCTGCGCCGCGGCGGCCGCGGACTGCTTCTGCTGCGCCGCGAGCTGTGCAAGAGCGCTGTCGACCAGGGTGCGCGCCTGCTCGGCCGCCTGCTTCGATACCAGTCCTTGCTGGGCCAGCGACTGCAGGCGCGCCGAGTCGTGTCGGTTCTGCGCCAGTTGTGCCCGATACTGCGCCACCAGTGCCTGCGCGGCGGCAGCCTGCGCCTTGGCCGTTTGCAGCCCCGCCTTGTAGGCGCTGTCATCCAGCCGTGCCAGCACCTGGCCCTTGGTGACGTGATCGCCTTCCTCGATCAGCACCGCGGTCAGCGTGCCGGTGATCTGCGCCGACACCGTGGCCTGGCGCCGCGCGGTGACGTAGCCGGTGGCCTGCAACACCGCAGCCGCATCGCTGTCCGCGCTGATCGACACCGCCTGCGCCACTTGCACCGGCACCGCGCGATGGCCCAGCCAGAACCAGCCCGCGCCACCGATCAGCACCAACACGATCGCCAGCACGCCGAGGATCCACGGCCAGCGCGCGGGACCACCATTGTGGTCTTCCTGCTGGTGGCGCTCGATGCGCAATTCCTTCAACAGCTCGGTGTTGTCCACTCGTGATCCCTGTCAGGTACCACCGGTTGCTCGACGTTACCATCATGGCGGATCGACCCACGCCATGCTCAGGGTGCAGCATCAGTCGTTCTCAATGACAACTGTCATCCGGCAGACCCAGCCCTGCACCGTACCCACACAGGTTTGCTACGCTTGCCGACATGACTTATATCATCGCTGCACCCGTACTGCCCAGCCTGCCGATCCTCGGCAGCGACCAGCGCTTTCCAATCCGCCGCGTGTTCTGCATCGGCCGCAACTACGCCGAGCACGCACGCGAGATGGGCGCCAGTGTGGACGAGGCCACACCGATGTTTTTCTGCAAACCGGCCGATGCAGTGGTCGGTGATGGTGCCGACGTGCCCTACCCGTCGGCCACCGGGGAGCTGCACCATGAGGTGGAGATGGTCGTGGCGCTGGGTGCTGGCGGCCGGGATCTCGACGTGGAGCAAGCGTTATTGCTGGTCTGGGGCTACGGCGTGGGGCTGGATCTCACCCGGCGCGACCTGCAGGCACAGGCCAAGGCCAAGGGCCATCCGTGGGACGTGGCCAAGGCATTCGACCATTCGGCGCCGCTCTCGGCGCTGCGCCCGGCAGCGACGGCAGGCATCGGTGCGGACACCGTCTTGCGCCTGCGCGTCAACGGCGAGTTGCGCCAGCAGGCCACCCTGGGTGAGATGGTGCATGGCGTACCGCGGATCATCGCGACGCTGTCGCGGCTGTTCGAGCTGAAGGCCGGCGACCTGATTTTCACCGGCACCCCGGCCGGGGTGGCGGCGCTGCAACGTGGCGATCGTTTTCATGCCGAACTGGTCGGTGTTGCCGAACTGGACGGCCGGATCGTCTGAGCGCTCGCCTCACGCCCTGTGCGTGGCCTTGACGCTGCGCTAAAGTCGATCAGCCATGTGGCGCAATCTCGGGGGAGAAGGGCAATGGTGATCAAGGGCATGAACCGCATGCAGAGGAAGCAGGAAGCTGCGCCGGCCGCGCCGCCGGCCGATGTGGCGTTACTGACCGAGATTCGCGATTTGTTGAGGGAGAGGAAATCGTAGGAGCGGTGTTCGGTGCCGCCCCCGCGATTCCAGCCGCCGCGGTCCGCACCGCCGAACAGCTGCGCGACCGCGCGACCCACGTGCGTTCGCCGCCGATGGCAAGAGGGGGTGAGGTCAAGCCCCGCCCGCGCCGGTTCGGACGGGAAGGGCCACGCACCGCACAAGCCGGGGATTCAAGCGCTGCCGTCAGGTGGATTCTGTCCGGCATCCAGCGCCTGCAGGTTTTCCTTGATGCGGTGAAGCACGCCCAGCGCCTGGCGCAGTTCGTCGTATTCCACGCCGCGGGTGGCGTCCCTGCGCAGGTCGCGCGCGATCAGCTCCATGTCACCGACGATCACGCGCGCCTGCTCGGTAACGTAGAGTTGCCACGCGCGACGGTCGCGTGGATCGGGCCGGCGCTCGACGAAACCTGCCGCCTGCAGGCGATCGATCACCCGACCCACCGCGATCGGCTCCATCTCCAGCAGCTCGGCCAGCTCGGTTTGGCGCAAGCCTTCGCGGTGGTACAACATCTTGGTGGCGCGCCATTGCGCGCGAGTCAGGCCGAATTTCACGGCACGCCGGTCGAAATGCTTGCGGAACAGCAAGGTCACGTCGTTGAGCAGATACCCGAAGGAAAGGTCTTCCATTTTCGCCATGATTCCTCGTTACCTCATCCAGCCCGGAGCCTGGTCGCAGCATAAGCTGCCGTCCAGCCTGAAGCCATGCCCCTGAAAATCATCACCGCCGATATCACCACGCTGCGCGTGGACGCGATCGTCAACGCGGCCAATCCGGGTCTGCTTGGCGGTGGCGGCGTGGATGGCGCAATCCACCGCGCGGCGGGACCGGCGCTGCTGCAAGCCTGCCGCCAGTTGCCCGAATCCACACCGGGCGTGCGCTGCCGCACCGGCGAGGCGCGCATCACACCGGGCTTCGATCTGCCTGCGCACTACGTGATCCACACCGTGGGGCCGGTCTGGCACGGCGGCACACAGGGCGAACCGCTGCTGCTGGAGCGTTGCTACCGAAATGCGCTGCGGCTGTTGCGCGAACATGGCCTGCGCACGATCGCGTTCCCGGCGATCAGCTGCGGGGTTTACGGCTATCCGACTGCACCGGCGGCCGCCGTGGCGATCGCGACGCTGCGCGATGAACTCAGTCATGCGCAACAGGCCGGGATCACCTTGTGTTGTTTCAGCGACAACGTCAGCGCCGTCTTCCAGCACGCGCTGGATGCCGCCGCCGCTGGCGACACGCCGTTCAGTGCAACTTGAACGGATACAGCGGCGGCAGCCCGGAGTCGCCCTCGCCCGATGAGGCGCTGCGCCACACGAAGCCACCCTTGAATGCCGCGACCAGCTCGACGCCGGTATCGGCGGAAGGCGTCGGCACGCCCGCGTAATGGCGCTGCTGCAAGGCGTCGATGGCCGCACGCTGTGAGGCATCCTCCAAAGCGGCAGACAATTCGCCCAGATGCTGGATGGACGGACGCTCTGCGCGTGCCCAGGCCAGCAGGCAACGTACCTGGCTAGCGACGTCGCTCCCGCGCGCCGCCGCGAGGAAGGCCAGTTGGGCCTGGCGTGTCGTCGCCGGCGCCGGCGCCGGCGCCGGGGCGATCGGCGCGGCGCCGCGGCCGCGGCGGCGCTGCAACCACCACGCCAGCATGCTGAACAGCCACAACGCGATGCTGCCCAGCGCGATCCAGCGCCAGGGTGTCGAAGAATTCGTCGCGGCCGGCGCGTTGGAGACAACCGAGGCCGGTGCGGTCGCGGCGGTTGCCGCAGGGACCGAGGGCATCACCGTGTTGCCGCCGATCGCCGGCAACACGGTGATGCTGTGCGCGGGAATCTGCGCCTCTTCCATCTTGTCGGTCAGCACGTTCCACCACTTCAAGGTGGTCGCCGGTATTGTCAGCGTACCCGCGCGCTCGGGCACGATCGCGAACGACTGTTCGCGTTGACCGCTGATCCACGGCCCGTCGACATGGTTATGGCTGACCGGCTTGTCCGGATAGGCGGTAGCGCCGTCCAGTGGCGGCAGGCTGAGCGCCGGCAACGCGTCGTCGGAAAGTCCGGTCGCCTGCAGCGCCATGGTGAGATTGAGTGGTTGCCCCACCCGCACCTGCCGTTGTGCACCCGGCCAACCTTCAAGACTCAGGCTCAGCGCGCGCGCCGGCAGCCAGGCGTTGTTGCCCCAGTTCGACGGCGCGGCCTGCACGTCGATCGCGACAGCTGGCGCGCTGGCCGACACGTTGTCGGTCGCACCGAAGAAGCTGTTGGGATCAGACGGATCGATCGCATTGCCCTGGAAGCTCGTCGCCGGAATCTGGATGTGACCGGCTTGCTGTGGGATCAGGGAGTAGCGTCGTTCCAGCACGTGGTAGCTGCGGCCACCGCGCTGGGTGTCGTAGCTCAGATCCTTGCCAAGCTGGCTCAAATCGGCGCCGCCCACGTTGGGCACGTCAATCGAACCACCGCTCAGGGCGTTGGCATAGAACAGCTTCACCACGTAACTGAACTGTTCGCCGACATAGCCGCGCGGTGGTTCGACCCTGGCCTCCATGAACACGTCCCGGTTCGGTGCGGCGGAGGCGGCCGGGCTCGGCGCGCTGACCTCAAGCTGCAGCGGAGCGGTCTGCTCGCCAACCACCTTCAGCGCCGGTATCTGCAGCGTGCCCACATGCTTCGGTCGCAACGCCACGCCGAAGGTGAGGCTGGAGGTGGCATGGCCGTTGACCACGCTGAGACTGTTGTTTTGCGAAGTACCCAGTACGTCGAAGTCCTGCGTGAGCGCACTCAGGTCGGGCATGGCGACGTTGCCGCCGGCGCCCTCGACCCGTACGTTCAGCGTGACCGTGTCGCCCAACTGCACCTGGCTGCGATCCAGCGTGGCGGTGACCTTGGCCGCCCGTGCCGCGGCAGGGACCAGCAGCACGGCGAGCAGGCAAAGCGCGACGGCGCGTACAAACCTCATGGTTGTCCATCCTCGGCCGGAGCGCCAGCATGGCGCTCGCGATATTCCAGTTCGAATTTGCGTCGCAGCAGCGCGCCGGGATCATCCTGGACGCGCTGCAAAGCGTGCCGGATATCCGCCGGCAACTTCGATTGCGGATCGTCCTGCGCCAGCGCACCGAGCTGATGCGGCGAGGCCTTCTGCGCCGACTTGCCGGGCTGTGCGGCCAGCGCCTGGTCCATCTGCTTCTTCAGCGCCTGTTGCGCCTGCTCGGCCTGTGCTTGCTGTTTGGCCCGTTCCTGCGCGGTTTGTGCTTTGGGCTGCTCGCCGGAATGATTCTGGCCGGCGTGATCCTGCCGCGGTGGCTGCTTGTCCTCGCCTTGCCTGCCCGCGCCCTGCTTCTCCGATGACGTGCTGCCATCCTGGGCAGATTTCTGTTTTTGCGAGGCGGCTTTACCGTCCTTACTCTGATCGTGCTGGGCCGATGACGGCTTGTCCTCGCCCTGCCCGGATGGCTTCTTCTGGTCCGACTTGTTCTGTTGCGGCTGTTGCTTCCTCTGCTGCTGATGCAGCCAATCCTCGACCGCCTTGCGGTTGGCCTTCGCGTCGACATTGGCCGGGTCGAGCTGCAGCGCCTCGTCATACGCCTTGATCGCATCCTGGTAGTGCCTTGCCTTGGCCAGCGCATTGCCGCGGTTGTACGCCGCGTCGCTGCCGGAGGCGTGCTGCAAATCCTGCGCCGCGGCCGCATAGTTGCCGGCGCGATACGCCGCTACACCACGCCACGCCGGATCGCGGGCGAGCTGTTGCGCCTGCTTTGGATGGCCCTCACGCAAGGCCTGCACGGCTTGCTGATCCTGGCGTTGCCACAAGTTCTGCCAGGTACCCGCCGCAGCCGTGCTCGGCAACCATGGCAAGCACACCATCAGCAACAGCAGTAGCCAGCCGCGACGAAACGCGGTGGCCACGATCAGCAGCAGCGGCAGCAGCAGCCAAGCACCGCGATCCTGCCATTGCTCACCGAGCTGGCCGCTAGCGGCGGCCTTCGGCGTCTTGCGCAACTGCGCGTGCAGCGCATCGATGTCATGCGGGTCGGCACTCATCGGTACGTAACGGCCACCACCGGCACGCGCCAGCGCAGCGAGCGTCGCATCGTCGCGAGCGGCAAGCACCATGTCACGCCTGGCATCACGCAGGAAGCCGCCTTCGGGTAGCGGAATCGGGCCACCCTGTCGGGTGCCGACGCCGAGCACGGAGACATGCACGCCGGCAGCCAGGGCCTGGCGCGCTGCTGTATCCGCGGCGCTATCCGCCTGGTCGGTGATCAACACCAGCGAGCCGCCGCCGGCCTTGGCGTCATGGATCAACTTGGTACCCAGCGCGATCGCCGCCGCCGCGTCGTTGCCGTCTACCGGCATGGTGTCCGGCGCCATCGCGTCGAGCAGGTCGCTCAGGCTGTTCGCATCGGAGGTCAGCGGCGCTACCACGAAGGCCTCGCCGGCGTAGCCGATAAGTGCATTCAATCCGGCGCGATTGCTGGCCAGCAGTTCGTGCGCCTTGTAGCGTGCGCGGTCGAGCCGGCTCGGCGCCACGTCACGCACCAGCATGTGGCGCGACAGCGAGATCGCCACCACCTGCGTCGGGCGGCTGGCATACAGGGGTTGCTCGACGCGACTCCAGGCCGGACCCGCGAGGGCAAGCGTCGCCAGCAGCCAGCCGAGCGCAAACAACGCCAAGGGCAGGTGGTGCTGTCGTGCCTGCCCGCGCACCAGCAGCGGCAGCAGATCGGGATCGACCAGGCGCGACAGCGCCAGCTCGCCGCCATCGCGCCGCCACCGCGGCAGCGCCAGTAACGGCAACCCGGCCAGTGCCAGCAGCCACCAGGGACGCAGAAAATGAAACTGGTGCAAGAGCTCGCTCATGCGCTCTGCTCCGCCGTGCGTGCGAATCGACGCGGCACGATCGCCAGCAACAACAAGACCAGTGATGCCAGCAGCGGCCAGCGGAACAACTCGTGCCGCTGGCGCAAGGACGGCCCGCGCTGCGGCATCGGCTCCAGCGCATTGATCGTGCGGTACGCCTCGGCCAGTTCGCGGCTGTCAGTGGCACGGAAAAAGCGCCCTCCGGTGTCCTTCGCGATCGCGGTGAGCATGTCGGCATCCAGATCCGCCGAGGGGTTGACCAGTTGCATGCCGAAGAAACCGGGCACACGCATCTGCGTGGCACCGATGCCGATGGTGTAGATGCGCACGCCGGCCGCCTTGGCCGCCCGTGCCGCCTCGTGCGGCGAGATGCTGCCGGCGTTGTTCACTCCGTCGGTAAGCAGCACCAGCACGCGTGCCTGCTCCGGCAAGGCCGACAAGCGCTTCACTGCCACCGCGATCGCATCGCCGATCGCGGTCTGACTGCCGGCCAGGCCCACTGCGGCGCCTTGCAACTGCGCGCGAACGGCAGACAAGTCATAGGTCAGCGGCGTGACCAGGTAGGCCTGGCTGCCAAACAGGATCAGCCCCATTTCGTCGCCGCTGCGCCGGCTGATGAAGTCGCCGGCGATCGCCTCTACCGCACCGAAACGGCTGACCGGCTGGCCGGCCAGTTGCATGTCCGGCGTGCGCATGCTGCCGGACAGATCCACCGCCAGCATCAGCGCGCGCCCACTGCGCTGCTGCGCCTGCGGCGGCCCCAGCCACTGCGGTCGTGCCGCCGCAGCCAGCAGGCACAACCAGGCCAACACGAGCAACCAGGGCGCCGCGCCCTGCACGCGCTTGTCGGCCACCGAGCCCAGCTGCACGCCGGGTTGCGGCAGGTGCAGTGCCACGCCTGGCGCCGCCGGGCGCCACCCGCGCCGCAACAGCCACGGCAACGGCAACAGCAGAACCACCCACGGCCAGGCGAATTCAGGCATCAACCGCCTCCTGCACTGGCGTTACCGCCTTCCACTTGGACGGCTTTACGGCCAGACGCAACCACTGCCGGACGGCTGCAACGAGCGCCTCGTCATCGCCATCGGTCGCGGGCCGATAGACCAATTGATCGAGCGCAAGCAATCGATCGAGGGTCGCGCGGTCGACCGGCACCCGCGCCAGCGTTTGCCGCCAGGCTGCGCCCCGCTGCAGGGCGGCGCGGGCATCATGTTCGCGCGCCACGCGCCGCAACAGTTGATGCAGGTCGCGCAAAAGCGCGTCCGGGCTGCCCTCGTCACGATGCCGGTGAGCCAGTCGGTCCACCTCGCCCAGGATCTGCTGCTGCCGATCATGCGCGCGACGATGACGACGCCAAGCCCAGGCGAGCGCGGCGAGCGCGGTCAGCGTGAGGGCAGCGAGCAGCCACCAGCCCGGTGCTGGCGGCCACCACGCGGGCGCGGCAGGCAGGTGGATGTCGCGCAGGCTAGGGCCGGCGGTGGCACCGGCTGGCGTGGGTAGTCCGGCGGCGGCGATCATCGCGGTACACCCTTGCGGCCGATCAGGCCGGCCACGGCATCAAACGGATCCGCCGTCGTGTCGATACTGGCATGGCGCAGGCCTAACGACCCAGCGAGGGCGGCGAGCCGGGTGGCGCCGCCCCCCAATGCGCGGCGGAAGTCGCCGCGCTGTCGCGCCGACTGCAACAGCACCTCGCGCCGTTCGCCTGAATGTTCCAGCGGATAGCGCCCCGCTGGCGCCAACGACAGCTCCAGCGCGTCAGCCACCACCAGCACGCTGACCCCGGCGTGCCGGGTCAGATCCAGCATACGTTGGCGTGCCGGAGGGTCGCAGCTGAAGCCGTCGCTGACCAGCAGGACCCGGCTGGCGCCGTGCGATATGTGCGCGGCGCGGGTCAGCGCGTCGGACAATGGTTGCTGCCGATCCGATCGCGGCCAGCTATCCCACTGCGCCAGTGCACCGCATACCGCGAGCGCTCCGCGCGGACCCGCCTGCGCCCGCAGCAAGTGCTCGACACTGCCGAACGCAAGCACGCCAACCCGTTCGCCGGCGCGCGTGGCGTACCACGCCGCCAGCGCCGCTATTCGCGCCGCCTGCACCGACTTGAAGCGCTGCCGCGTGCCGAAAACCATGCTGGCGTGGGTATCGAGCAGGATCAGCAGGCAGCCTTCACGGTCCTCCTGGAACAGCTTGGTGTGCAGTTTGCCGCTGCGTGCGGTAAGCCGCCAATCGAGCCGGCGCACGTCGTCGCCAGCCTGGTAGGCGCGCGACTCGGCATAGTCCATGCCGCGGCCGTATAGACGGCTGGACTGCTGGCCATAACGGGGCGCGCGGGACACTAGCGGTGCCATGCGCACATGGCCAACACGGGCACGCAGTGCGATCAGCTCGGCCAGCGATACCCGGCTGCGGCCATCGCCCTCCTCTCGTTGGAATGCCACGGCACTCACGGCAGCGGCACGAGATCCAGCAGCCGCGCGATCACCTGGTCAGGCGTGACACCCTCGGCCTGCGCCTCGTAACTGAGCAGGACGCGGTGGCGCAGGACTTCGTAGACGATGGCATGCACGTCCTCGGGCAGCACATAGGCACGCCCAGCCAGCCACGCATGCGCCCGCGCGCAGCGGTCCAGCGCAATGGTGGCGCGCGGACTGCCACCCCAAGCGATCCAGCGCTTGAGCTCGGCGCCGTAACGGCCGGCATCGCGCGTGGCCAGCACCAGCTGGGCCAGGTATTCCTCCAGCGCGGGCGCCATGTGCACCGCCATCGCGGCATCGCGCGCGGCGAACACGTCGGATTGGCTGAGCAGCGCCTGCGGCGGCGGCGCCGGATGGGCGCGCCGGCTGGCTTGCTCTCGTGCCAGCTTGAGGATCGCCAGTTCGGAGGCGGCATCGGGGTAACCGATCGTCACGTGCATCAGGAAACGGTCGAGCTGAGCCTCCGGCAAGCTGAAGGTACCCTCCTGTTCGATCGGGTTCTGCGTGGCCATCACCATGAACAGGTCGGGCAATTTCCAAGTGCTGCGACCGACCGTGATCTGCTGCTCGCCCATCGCCTCCAGCAGTGCCGACTGCACCTTGGCCGGCGCACGGTTGATCTCGTCGGCGAGGATGATATTGTGGAACAGGGGCCCACGCTCAAACTCGAAACTGCCCGCTTGCGGGCGGAACACATCGGTGCCGGTGAGGTCGGCCGGCAGCAGGTCGGGGGTAAACTGCACGCGATGGAAGTCCGCCTCGATCCTTGCTGCCAGAGCTTTCACCGCCGTGGTCTTGGCCAGGCCGGGCGCCCCCTCGACCAGTAGATGACCATCGGCCAGCAGGGCGACCAGCAGGCAGTCGATCAGTTGCGGCTGGCCGATGATGCAATGCCTCAGATCGTCGCGCAGACGTCCGCAGCGCTGTTGCAGTGGGCTGAGGGGAGAGTGTTCGGGGGTATCCATGAGCGGGTTCCGGTTCGGCGTGAGACCTGCGCCTCCGCCCCACGAGGGCGGCTTCGCCGGCGCCACTCTGACCATGATCCAC
Source organism: Rhodanobacter sp. (assembly GCA_004298505.1). GTDB lineage: Bacteria > Pseudomonadota > Gammaproteobacteria > Xanthomonadales > Rhodanobacteraceae > Rhodanobacter. Next base: position 118,690 of record SCRO01000034.1, on the reverse strand, counting down.
GCCGGAAGTTTAATCCGCGCGCCGTGACAACTTGAAAAAAGGGCGGCCTGAGCCGCCCTTTTCCGGTGCCGTGAGGCAACTTACTGCAACGTATCGCTAAGTATGCGCGGGGTCACGAAGATCAGCAGTTCCGCCTTGGTTTCGGTGCGATTGGTGTTGCGGAACAGCGCGCCGATACCGGGAATATCGCCCAGCCCGGGCACCTTGGACACCGTGTTGCTCTTGTTGACCTCGTAGATGCCGCCGAGCACCACGGTCTGCCCGTTGTCGACCAAGGCCGAGGTGTTCACCTCGCGCGTGTCGATCTGCGGCACCTTGCCGTTCGGCGTATCGACGAACTTGGCCAGCGCATCCTTCTTCACGTTGATCGCCAGGTAGACGCGGTTGTCGGCGGTGATCGTCGGGGTCACCTTCAACTCCAGCACGGCGTCCTTGAACTGCACCGAAGCGGTAGGCACACCACCGCCGGCGGTACCGCCATTCTGGAATGTGACGTAGCCGATTTCCTGGCCCTGGCGGATCACGGCTTCCTGCTGGTTGGCGGTGATGACGCGCGGACTGGAGATCACTTCGCCCCGACCCTCGGTCTGCGCCGCGGAAAGTTCCAGGTCGAGCGCGTAGTTGGCACCGAGGATCGCGAAGCCGAGCGTACTGCCGCCTTGTGCCGGCAGGTTCACGTTAAAGCCGCCTGGCAGGGCCACTGCACCCGGATGCGGCGGCGCGCCCTGGCTACCATTGGCCAACCAGTCGCTGTAGGCATTGTTGTAGTTGACGATGTTGTTGTGCACGCCGGTGGCATAGGTCAGCGCGCTATCACCGGTCGGTCCCGTGGTGACGATGTTGTTGTTGTTGATCTGGCTGCCCGACACGCCCCACTTCACGCCCAGTTCGCGGGTGAAGTCGTCGGTGGCGACCACGATGCGCGACTCGATCAGCACCTGCTGCACCGGCTTGTCGAGCACCGCGATCAGCTCACGCAGCTGCTTGATTTTCTCCGGCGTGTCGTTGAGCAGCAGGGTGTTGGTGCGCTGGTCGAACGACACGCTGCCACGCGGCGAGAGGAAGCCACGCTGGGTGTTGGAGCTGCCGCTGCCACCGCCGCCCTGCATGCTGCCGGTGGTCAGCAGCTTGGCAATGTCGGACGCCTTGCCATAGCTGATCGGCACGTAGTCGGTGACCAGCTCGGCGGTATCCTGCGCCTTCAGCTTGGCATCGGCGAGGTCCTGTTCGTACTTGGCGAGCTCGGCCTGCGGCGCCACCCAGATCACGTTGCCATTGCGGCGCTTGTCGAGGCTCTTGGCGCGCAGGATCACGTCCAGCGCCTGATCCCACGGCACATTGACCAGGCGCAGCGTGACGCTGCCGCCGACACTGTCGGAGGCCACCAGGTTGAGCCCGGAGATATCCGCGATCAGTTGCAGCGCCGAACGCACCGGGATGTCCTGGAAGTTGAAGGTGACGCGCTTGCCGTTGTAGCTCGGCTGCTTGTCCAGTCTGGCCAGCTTGTCGGTGTTGGCGCCAGCCTTCTTCGGCGCCACCTCGACCACGTATTGATCGGGAGTCTGGTAGGCCGAGGTCTCCACCCTGCCCTTGGTATCGATCTCGATGCGCGCACCGCCGCCGTTGCCCTCGCGGGTGACGATGGATTGCACCGGGGTGGCGAAGTCCAGCGTATCCAGGCGCTGGGCCAGCTTCGCCGGCAGGTTCGCATGGTCGATGTTGACCAGCACCTTGTCGACCTGACGGGTCATTTCGGCGTTCGCGCCGCTGCCGTTGAAGCTGATCAGCACGCGACCTTCACCGTTCGGGCCGCGGCGAAAATCGATGTTGGAAATAGTCGGGCCGGCCGAGGACGAGGGCAACGTCTTGGTCGGATCGATGGTGGCTGCGGTGGTAACCGACTGGTTCGTGCTGCCGTTGTTGACCGTCAACACCAGGCTGTGGCCTTCGACATTCGTGCGATAGCTCGATACGCGCATCAGTTCGACCACGACCCGGGTGCGTCCGCCGGCCGAAACCGCCGACACGCCCGCGGTCGAGCCCTTGCCGATGTCCAGATGGCGTGCGGCGGCGTTGTCGGTATCGGGCAGGTCGACCGCGATGCGCGGTGGATTTTCGGTTGTGAAGATCTTCGGCTGCGGCACCGGTCCGCCGCCAAAGTCCATGTGCACCTCAACGCGGCCACCAGGCAGGGCGTTGTAGCTGATGTTCTGCAGCGTGGTGGCGGCTGCCATCGCCGCACCGGCCCAGGTGGTACCGAGGATCAGCAGGCCCAACAGGATATAACGACTCGCATCGCGCATGACTCGGCCCCGCACGGATTGAATTTGGTTGCTCATTGCATCTGCCCCTGTATTCCTATGGCTGGCCGAGCGCGATACTGGCGGGACGTTCCATCCAGCCACCATTGCCGTTGGATACCAGCTCGACCAGATCGACATGGTCTTCGCTGATGGCGGTGATATGTCCGTAGTTCTGGCCCATGTACTCCCCCACATGGACGCGATGGATGACCCCGCCCGGATCCTTGATCAGAACTTGCATCTGCGGACCCGCACCGACCGTACCGACCATCTTGAGGCTGTCCAGAGCGAACATCTCCAGCGGTTCCCTGGCCCGATTGGCATCCGGGCGCGGACCGCTGGTTGCGTTGTTGTTCTGCAGCTCGACCGTGCTCGGGCTGAACGGATCACGCTTGTCCTGATCGTTGTACTTGAACGTCTCGAAGGTCTTGATCACAGGCAGCGGCGGGATCGGCGCCCCTTTCTTGACTTTCTCCTGGGCTACCCAGGCGCGCAAATCCGACACGCCGCGGGTGCATCCTGCAAGCAGCAGTGCCACGGCCAACATCAAGGCGACACGCGCCAGCTTGGCGGATTTGCTGGAAATCGACTTGTTCATCATTTCTTCGCCCCCGCCTTTTTATGGCTCGCGGCAGCGCTTTCCTCGTCATCCAGATAGCGGTAGGTCTTGACCGTACCCTGCAGCACGAGCTGGCCGCTGCCTGCCGTACCCGCCTTGGTCGGCGCTTTCGGCGTCAGCGAGACATCGTGGAGGGTGAGGATCACCACCCGTGGCAGCGAAGCCACGCCGCTGATGAAGGTGCCGAACTGGTGATAGGTACCGGTCATGCGCAGCGTGATCGGCTTCTCGGCGTAGAAATCCTTCGGGGTCTCCGGACCGGGCTGGAACAGCTCGGTCTCGAGTCCAGCCGCCTGCGCAGTCTGCGAAATGTCGATGAGCAATTCCGGCATCTCGGTCTTGCTGGGCAACTGGCGCAGCAACTGGCGCAGCATGTCCTGCATCTCGTTGAGCTGTTGATCCAGCGCTTCGAGGTTGGCCGATTTGGCCTGCTTGGTGGCGAACTCCTGCTTGAGCTGGGTCTCCTTGCCGGCAAGCGTATCCAGATCGTCCTGCTGGTCGCTGACGAAGAAGTACCAGCCAACCAGGAGCACGAGCGCACATAGCAAGGCGGTGAAGAAGATCTTGACTGACTGCGGCCAGCCGCCGACGTTGTTGCGATCGAGGTTCTGGATGTCACTCAGGAAACTCATGATCCGGCACCTCCCCTGGCGGCGGCACTCGGTGGCGCGGCTGCCGGCGAGGGCCTGGCGACGGGCGAGGAGGCTGCGGCCGGCTCCGCCGTGGTCTTGTCGGCATCGGCCTCATTGGTCTTGGGACGGCTCAACGACACGTTCAGGCCAAACGCATACGGCATGCGGGTCGCATCATGCGTGTTTTCGGTCTTACGCAGGTCGGCATGGCCCATCCACGGCGAAGCCTCGATGTTGCGCATGTATTCGGCGACGCTGGCGTTGGATTGCGCCACGCCATCGAGCGACATCGACTGGCCGCTCTGCTTGAGCGCGGTCAGGCGCGCGCTGGCCGGGATCGTCTTTACCAGTTCGTCGAACAGATGCACCATCTGCGAGCGGTCGGCCTGCAACTGCTCGATGATCTGCTTGCGTGCCAGCAGGTGCTCGCGCACCTTTTCCAAATCCTTGATCTTGGCTATGCGCACGTCGAGCTGCTTGATTTCAGTCTGCAGGTACGCGTTGCGATCGTTCTGGTTGTCGATGCGCTGATTCATCCAGAAGATCCACAGCAACAGCAACAGCACCGCGATCACGAAGGCGGCACCGAGCTGCATGTAGAACTCACGCTCGCGCTGCTTGCGCCGTTCCGCGCGCCACGGAAGTAGGTTGACGTGTGCCATCAGTCGAAACTCCTCAAGGCGAGACCGACCGCAATCATCAGCGCCGGTGCATCCTGCGCCAGCGCCTGGGCCTGCACCCGGGGCGACAGCGACATGCGGGCCAGCGGGTTGGCGACCACGCAAGGCACTGCAAGCTGTTCTTCCAGCAGCGGGCCCAGTCCCTCGATCGAGGCGCAGCCACCAGCCAGCACCACCTGATCGACCTTGCTGTACTCGCTGCCGGCGAAGAAGAATTGCAGCAGGCGACTGATCTGCTGGATCAGCGATTCCTTGAACGGCTCCAGTGCCTCGCTCTCGTAGGACTCGGGCAGGCCACCCTTGCGCTTGGCGCGACCGGCTTCCTCGTAGGAAAGCCCGAAGCGGCGCATGATCTCGTCGGTCAGCTGCTTGCCGCCAAACACCTGCTCGCGCGAATAAATGGTGCGCTGGTTGCGCAGCACGGAGAGCGTGGTCATGGTGGCGCCGACGTCGACCACCGCCACCAGGGCGTCGCGGCCGACATTGAGCTGGTCGACCACCATCGCGAACGCGTTCTCCATCGCGAAGGCCTCGACGTCGATCACCGCGGCGGTGAGCCCGCCCAGGTCGAGCGCGGCCACGCGCATGTCGACGTTCTCGGTACGCGAGGCCGCCAGCAGCACGTTGTTCATGTCCGCGTTGTCGCGCACCGGGCCGATCACTTCATAGTCGAGGCTGACTTCGTCGATCGGATACGGGATGTACTGGTTCGCCTCGACCTGGATCTGGCCTTCCAGGTCATCGTCGGAAAGCTCGCTGATCATCGGGATGATGCGGGTGATCACCGCTGAGCCGGCCACGGCGGCGGCGGCATGCTTGAGCTTGCAGCCCGATCGGGCCAGCGCCCGGCGGATCGCATCGCCCACCGCCTCGACCTCGACGATGTTCTTCTCGACCACCGCATTGGGGGGCAACGGCTCGACCGCGTAATGCTCCACGCGATAGCGCCCGCCCGCGTGACTCAGCTGCAGCAGCTTGACGGCGGTCGAACTGATGTCGACGCCAATCAGCGCCGGCTTCTTCGGTGTAAAGAGCCCCACGGTGCTTCCCCCTTGTCGCCGACGCTCTGACCAGGTTTCTGGCGCGATGCGCAGTGGCATTAAATCGAAAAATTAACGTAAATGCAACGGTCTACGGAAACTTTCTCAAGTAATTGGCGTGATGTCTACTACATTTGGAGCCCTTGCCTTGTCTGGTGCGATCCCTGCGTTGCGCGACCATGCCCAGGATGCCGCACATACTGCAACATCTATACTCTGCCATGTTTTGACTCAGGTCTCGCTATCTCCACACCATGCGAATTTTCAAACGTTTGTTGCGCTGGGCACTGATCCTGGCGTTTTCCGGTTTGCTTCTGGCCGTCCTCGCGACAGGTGTCGCTTACTGGCTGATAGCCCCCCGGCTCCCTTCGGTGGCCGTACTGAAGGATTACCACATGCAGGTGCCGCTGCGTGTATTGAGCGCGGACGGCAAGCTGATCGCCACGTTCGGCGAGACCCGGCGCATCCCGGTGGACATGGACCAGGTGCCCGACCGGCTCAAGCATGCGGTGCTGTCCGCCGAGGATGCCGATTTCTACCACCATCCTGGCGTCGACTGGCGCGGCATCGTGCGCGCCGGCTGGCACGTGATCATCACCGGCGGCGACAAGGGACCGGGCGGCTCCACGATCACCCAGCAGGTGGCCCGCAACTTTTTCCTGAGCCCCGAGAAACTCTACTCGCGCAAACTCACCGAGATTTTCATCGCACTGCGCATCGAGCACGAGCTGACCAAGGACCAGATCCTCGCGCTGTATCTCAACAAGATGTTCCTGGGCCATCGTTCCTACGGCGTGGCGGCGGCCGCCGAGTACTACTACGGCAAGACGCTCGACCAGCTCAGCGTGGCCGAATGCGCCGCGATCGCCTCGACCTTCCAGCTACCCTCGGCGGTCAACCCGATCAACAGCCCCAAGCGACTGCTAGCCCGACGCAACTGGGTTCTGAGTGAAATGCTGCGGCACAACTACATCACCAAGGCGGTGTACGAGCAGGCCATTACCGAGCAGAACCGCGCCTATGCCCATGAGCAGCCGATCGAGGTGGATGCGCCGTACCTGGCCGAAATGGTGCGTCGACAGGTACTCGATCGCCTCGGCAACGACGCGCTCACCGAGGGCTACGTGGTCAAGACGACCGTGCAGAGCGTCCGCCAGGAGGAGGCCTTGGACTCCGTGCGCGACGGTCTGACCGCCTATGACCACCGGCATGGCTGGCGCGGTCCGGACGCCCACCAGGACCTGCCCGCCGGCGCTGGCGAAGCGGATTACGAGCAGATACTGTCCAGCTACGGCAGCGTCTCGGGCCTGCAGCCGGGCCTGGTCACGGCCAGCGATGCAAAACAGGCCACCGTCTATCTACCCTCCCACGAGAGCACCATCCTCGACCTGGCTGCGGTGAGGTGGGCGCGCCCACACATCAGCGAAGACCGGGTCGGCGCCGCGCCCAGCCGGGTCGACGCCGTGCTCAAGCGTGGCGACATCATCCACCTTGCCCGCGACAACCAGGGCCACTGGCAACTGGCCCAGATACCCGCCGCACAATCGGGGCTGGTTTCGCTCAACCCGGAGGATGGCGCCATCGAGGCCCTGGTCGGCGGTTTCAACTTCAACCGCAGCAAGTTCAACCGCGCGGTGATGGCCGCGCGCCAGCCCGGCTCGAGCTTCAAGCCGTACTTGTATTCGGCGGCATTCGAGCGCGGCTTCACGCCGGCCTCGATCATCAACGATGCGCCGTTGGCGCTGCCCGATCCGTCGCGACCGAATGGCATCTGGACGCCGTCCAACGACGACGGCAAGTTCGCCGGCCCGATGCGCCTGCGCGAGGCGCTGGTGCAATCGAAAAACCTGGTCTCGGTGCGCCTGCTGGATGCGGTCGGCGTGAATTTCGTGCGCGAGTACGCGACTCGCTTCGGCTTCGCGCTCGATGCGATCCCGGCCAACCTGTCGATGGCGCTGGGTACGGCGTCAGTATCGCCGATGGGCATGGCGCGCGGTTACGCCGTGTTCGCCAATGGCGGCTACCTGGTCACGCCGTACTTCATCCATGAGATCGATGATCGCGACGGCAAACCGGTCTATCTGGCCAATCCGGCGCGCGCCTGCCGCAACTGCCAGGAGCGTCTGCTCGACACGCGTGCGCCCGGCCCGCCACCGGCCGACATGACCAAGACCCCTGCCAACGGCGTGGCGGCGGCCGGCAGCAGCGCGGCGCCGACGGAATCCGGTAGCGTCGACGGTGTCGGCGATGCCGTGTTGCCGGAGGACGTGCACGGAGCAGTCAATCATCCACCGGTGCTCGCCCCGCGGGTCATCGGACCGCGCAACGATTACATGATCACTTCGTTGATGAAGGACGTGATCCTGCGCGGTACCGGCGCCGCCGCACGTGCGCTTGACCGGGCCGACTTGGCGGGCAAGACGGGCAGCACCAACGATCACCGAGATGCCTGGTTTGTCGGGTTCAACGGCGATCTGTCGACGGCGGTCTGGGTGGGTTTCGACGACTACAGCTCGCTGGGCCATGGCGAGTTCGGTGCCAAGGCCGCGCTGCCGATCTGGATGCAGTACATGGGTGCGGCGCTGAAGAGCGCGCCACTCAACACGTTGCCGATGCCGCCGGGAATCAGTACGGTATGGATCAATCGCGACAGCGGTTTGCCGACCGCGGCGAACGACCCGAACGGCATGAACGAGATATTCAAGGTGGAGGACGTCGATCGCCTGCGCAGCCAGGCCGCCCAGCAGAAGGAGCAGGAGCAGCAACACGCCTACGAAATCTTCTGAACCCGCGGGTCGTCGACCCGAGCCTTGCGAAAGGGCCGCTGTCGGTGCCATCCATCGTTGAGGAGTGCGTCATGTCCCGAGGTGAACACCACCGCATTCACGCGCAAGACCGGTTACAGCGCAACCGTCTGCGCGTGGCCCAGGAGGCCGCTCGCCTGATGAGCGAGCACGGTATTCGCGACTTCCACCACGCCAAGCTCAAGGCCGCCGAGCGGCTGGGCATCGTCGATACCCAGGCATTGCCGCGCAACCTGGAGGTCGAGCAGGCCCTGCGCGAACACCAGCGATTGTTCCTTGCCGATCGCCAGCCACAGTTGCTGCAGCAGCGGCGTGAGGCGGCGGTCGAGGCCATGGGCTTCCTCGCCGCCTTCGAACCGCGCCTGGTCGGCGCCGTACTCGAGGGCACCGCCGACGCGCATTCGGCCGTGTGTCTGCACGTGTACAGCGACGACCCGGACGCGGTGGTGCAGTACCTGCGCGAACACGGCGTGCCGATCGAAATGCAGGTACGCCGGTTGCGCTACAGCCGCAACGAACAGTCCGAATACCCCGTATTGTTGTTCACCGCCGATGACTTGCCGTTCGATCTCACCGTGCTGCCGCGCGATGCGTTGCGCCAGGCACCGCTGGACCGCACCGAGCTACGACCGATGCGACGCGCCTCGCCGGCACAGGTAGAGACGCTGCTGGCGGAAGATGCCGGCGAGGACTTCGAGCAGCGTTTGAGCGCCGCACTTCGCTGAGTGCGCGAACGCCACTTGCGAAAACGCCCCGGCAAAAGCCGACGGGCCGTGCCCGCCCTACCGTCGCCGTGGCGTAGGGCGGGCACGGCCCGCCGGCGCTTCCGCATCAATGCAAGATGTGATCAAGAAACAAGGTCGGGGCCGCGGCGTTTCGTGCTAACGGGAGGCCTTCCCCGGTGGTGAATCAACTGGTGAATCAACGCTTCCCGGTAGGCGGGTAATCGCGCACATCGGCGCCGACATAGACCTGGCGCGGCCGGCCAATACGCGATCCGGGTGTTTCGTGCTGCTCGATCCAGTGCGCGATCCAGCCAGCGGTGCGGGCGATGGCGAACATCACGGTGAACATCTCGGTGGGGATACCCAGCGCCTTGTAGATGATGCCCGAGTAGAAATCCACGTTCGGATACAGCTTGCGCTCGATGAAGTATTCGTCCTTCAACGCCGCCTCTTCCAGCTTCATCGCCACTTCCAGCAGCGGATCGTTGACGCCCAGCTCATCGAGCACCTGGTGGCACATCTTGTGGATGATCTGCGCACGGGGATCGAAATTCTTGTAGACGCGATGGCCAAAACCCATCAGGCGGAAGTTGTCGTCCTTGTCCTTGGCGCGCCTGACCGCCGATTCGACGTTGTCGGGCGTGCCGATCTCCTCGAGCATCTTGAGCACCGCCTCGTTGGCGCCACCATGTGCCGGGCCCCACAACGCGGTGATGCCGGCGGCGATCGACGCATACGGATTTGCACCGGTCGAGCCGACCAGGCGCACGGTGGAGGTCGAGGCGTTCTGCTCGTGGTCGGCATGCAGGATGAACAGCAGGTCCAGTGCCTTGGCTGCCACCGGATTCATCTCAAGTGGCTCGCTCGGCACCTCGAACATCATGTGCAGGAAACGCGTCACGTAGTCGAGGTTGTTGCGCGGATAGCGCATCGGCCAGCCGATCGTGTAGCGATAGCAGGCCGCCGCAATGGTCGGCATTTTCGCGATCAGGCGGACCGCCGCCATCTTGCGATCAACCGGATCATCCACGTCAAGGTTGTCGTGATAGAACGCCGACAGCGACGCGATGGCGGCCGCGAGCATCGCCATGGGATGCGCGTCGTGGTGGAAGCCCTCGAAGAAGTTCTTCTGCGACTCGTGCATCATCGTGTGATGGGTGATGTCATGCTCGAACGCGCTGAATTCGGCCGGCTTCGGCAGCTCGCCATTGAGCAGCAGGTAGGCTACCTCGAGAAAGCTCGACTTTTCCGCCAGCTGCTCGATCGGGTAACCGCGATACAACAGCACGCCCTTGTCGCCATCGATGTAGGTAATCGCGCTCTTGGTGCTGGCGGTGCTGCCGAAACCCGGGTCGTAGGTGAAATGGCCGGTGTCCTTGTACAACGTGCTGATATCGATGCAGGCCGCACCGAGGGTGCCGCTGACCAACGGCAGCTCGCTGCTGCGATGGCTTGATTCATCGACCAGCTTGACGGTCTTGGGGTCGGACACGGGAACCTCCTTGCAGATGGGTCATTGCCATCGGCAACCGCCAAGGCGGGGCCGTCCGGCAGGGGAAATGTGGGTGTCGCGCAACGGGGAAAGCAGGCGTCGCCACCGATGCGTGCGCATCAGCGCACTCCCGATTATCGCACAAGAGAGCGGCTCACATCCGATTGCGCATGGCCAAAATCCCGACACAGAAAGACACGGGGCAAGCCAGCGCCTGCCCCGTGTCTCGAATCGAATACAATCAGTGAGCGGGACCCGGCGCGAGCCACGCGATCGCTTATTCCTTCACGGAACCCGCATAACGGCGACGGAACTTGTCGACGCGACCGCCTACGTCCAGCGTCTTTTGCTTGCCGGTGTAAAACGGGTGCGAATGGCTGGAAATATCCACCTTGATCAGCGGGTACTCACTGCCGTCTTCCCACTTGATGGTTTCCTTGCTGGACATCGTCGACTTGGTCAGGAACGCGAAGTCGGACGACAGGTCCTGAAACACCACCGGGGCGTAGTTCGGATGGATATCAGCTTTCATGACAGGCTCTAAAGCGGTGGTGAAAAGAGCAATATTGTAACGAGGAACCGGCAGCGGCTGCAAGGGTGAGTCTTGTCCAACGAGGTGTGAGCCTGAGCCGCCCTCCGTGATTCCAACGAGGTATGAGCCTGAAGGGGGTAGACGACTGGCGCACGGGGTCGATCATTACCGACACGGAAGTCGGAAACCAGAGAATCGGGCATGGCCAGAGCGGGACGGGACTCCGTCCATTCCCGACTCCCCATTCCCCGCCGTTCAAGCATCCGCATAACGCGCCGCACCGCCAACCCAGCGCTCGATCAGCTGGCTGGCCTGTCGCGGGTGATCGGCCAGCATGCGCTCGCCTACCATCTGCACCGCCGCAAGCAGATGCGCATCACGCGCGAGGTCGGCGATACGAAAGGCGAGCTGGCCGGTCTGACGGGTGCCCAACACCTCGCCGGGACCACGCAGTTCCAGGTCCTTCTCAGCGATGCGAAAGCCGTCATTGGTATCGCGCATGACCTGCAGCCGCTCCCGCGCCAGCTGACCCAGCGGCGGCTGATACAGCAACACGCAGTTGGACGCCACCGCGCCGCGGCCGACGCGACCACGCAGCTGGTGCAACTGCGCCAGCCCCAGCCGTTCGCTGTTCTCGATCACCATCAGGCTGGCATTTGGCACGTCCACACCGACTTCGATCACCGTGGTCGCCACCAGCACGGCCAACTCGCCAGACTTGAATGCATCCATCACGACCTGCTTCTCCTTCGACTTCATGCGACCGTGAATCAGACCCACCTCGAAGCCGGCAAGTGTGGCGGACAACTCGGCATGGGCGACCTCCGCCGCCTGCGCGCGCAGTTGTTCGGACTCCTCGATCAGCGTGCATACCCAGTACACCTGTCGCCCCTCACCGCAAGCGACATGGATGCGCTCGATCACCTCGGCACGGCGCGCATTGGAGATCGCGACAGTCTGCACCGGCGTGCGCCCGGGCGGCAGCTCGTCGATCGACGATACGTCGAGGTCGGCATACACGCTCATCGCCAATGTGCGCGGAATCGGGGTCGCAGTAAGCACCAACTGATGCGGCACCAGATTATCGTGCCGGCCCTTGTCGTGCAGGGCCAGGCGTTGCTGTACGCCGAAGCGGTGCTGCTCGTCGACGATCACCAGACCCAGGCGCGCGAACGCCACGCCTTCCTGCATCAGGGCGTGCGTGCCGATCACCACGGCGGCACCCGCGGCGACCCGCGCCAACGCCAGCTTGCGTGCCTTGCCAGTGACCTTGCCGGCCAGCCATTCCACCTCGACGCCGAGCGGCTCCAGCCACTGCCGGAAATTGGTGAGATGCTGTTCGGCCAGCAGTTCGGTCGGCGCCATCAGGGCAACCTGATAGCCCGCTTCGACCGCCGCCAGCGCAGCCAACGCCGCCACCACGGTCTTGCCGCTGCCAACATCACCCTGCACCAGCCGCAGCATCGGTTGCGGCAAGGCCAGGTCGCGCGCCACTTCATCGCCGACGCGCTGCTGGGCACTCGTCAGCTCGAACGGCAACCCGGCCAGCAACTGCCGGCGCAGTTCGCCTGGGCCACCCAGCACCGGCGCACGCCGTTGCCTGACCGCCGCCCGCATGCGCTTGAGGCTCAGGTGCTGGGTCAACAATTCCTCGAAGGCCAGGCGCTGCTGTGCCGGGTGCCGACCCAGCAGCAGCTGGCTCATCGGTGCATCGGGTGGTGGCCGGTGCACGTAGAGCAGCGCGTCGCGCAACGAGTCCAGTCCGTGCGCGGCACGCAACGCCGGTGGGATCAACTCCAGCTGCGCGTCCGACGGCAACCGTTCGAGTGCCTTGCCGATCACCCGCGCCAGCCGTTTCGGACCCAGCCCCTCGGTGGTCGGGTAGACCGGCGTGAGCAGCTCGTCGACGCTGGCTGCCACCTCGCCGCTCAGGCGCTGGTAGTTCGGGTGCACCATCTCCAGACCCTGCGCCCCGTGACGTACCTCGCCGTAGCAGAGCAGCCGCGTGCCCGACTGCAATTGCTCGGCCTGCGCGCGGCTGAAATGGAAGAAGCGCAGCAGCAGGGTCTGCCGGCTGTCGTCGCTGATTGCCACCTTCAGTTGCGGTCGGTAGCGAAAGCCGCGTTCGACCGCCTCGACCACGCCCTCGACCTGGGCTCGCTCACCCGCACGCAGGTCCGCGATCGCGGTAACCCGAGTCCTGTCTTCGTAGCGTAGCGGCAGATGGAACCACAGGTCCTGGACCCGCTCCAGTCCGAGTTTGGCCAGCGTCGCGACCAAGGCCGGGCCAACGCCGGCCAGCGTGCCGACCGGCGCGCCGCCGGGATCGGTGGCGGTAACAGGAGCAGAACGATCAGTGCGGGCGGCCATGACCTGCAAGCCTACCCGAGCCGCGCCGTCATCCGTAAGGGCGTTGCCGGCGCGTACTGTGGGCGCCGGCCCACGCGTTGCCTCAGTCGAGCACCATGATCGCGTCGACCTCCACTTGCGCCGCCTTCGGCAAGGCGGACACTTCGATGGTGGAGCGCGCCGGGTACGGTGGCTGGAAGTACTCGGCCATGACCGCATTGACCGCGGCGAAGTTGGCCAGGTCGGTGACGTAGATGCCCACCCGCACGATCTGCGCCAGCGAACCGCCGGCGGCCTGCGCCACCGCCGCGAGGTTGTCGAATACCCGCCGCGTCTGTGCGCTGATGTCGCCGTCGACCAGGTTGCCGGCGACCGGATCGAGCGGGATTTGCCCGGAGAAATACACCGTATCGCCGGCGCGCACGGCCTGTGAATAGGGGCCGATGGCGGCGGGAGCCTGGGCGGTGGCGATGATGCTGCGTGACATGGTCTGTGCTCGGGAATGGGGAATCGGGAAGACTATCGCGCGATCAGAAGAAAGCAAACATTCAGACCTTCGGGATTTTGAACCATGCTCGATTCCCCATTCCCGATTCCCGGCTTACAAGGGATAGCGATGCACCGCGCTGACCACGCCGGTGCGCCGCACGCGGCGGATCACGTCGGCCAGGTGCTTGCGGCGCTTCACTTCCATCGAGAACAGCAAGGTCGCGGCCGAGGTATCGCGCTCGACATACTCCACGTTCTCGATATTGGAATCGGCGGCGGCAATCGCCGCAGCCACGGTGGCCAGCACGCCGGGGCGGTTGATCACCTCGATCCGCAGCTGCGCGCGATAATCGCCCTGCACGTCACGATCCCACTCGATCGCCACGCAGCGTTCGGGCGATTTGCGCAGTTCGACCACGTTCGGGCATTCGTCGCGATGCACCACGATACCCTTGCCCGAGGACAGGTAACCGACGATGTCGTCACCAGGCAGCGGATGGCAGCAATTGGCGAAGCTGAGCACACCGCGTTCGGCGCCAGTGATGCGGATCTTCTCCTGCACCAGCGTGGCCGGGTGTTTCGAACCGCCAGCCTTCTTTCCACGCGAACCCAGCAACTGGCGGGCAACCACGTCCGGCATGCGGTTGCCCAGCGCGATATCCGAGAGCAACTCCTCAAGTCGCTTGAGCTTGGAGGTGGCCAGGAAACGATCGAGCACGGCCACCGGGATCGCGTCCAGACTGCTGCCCTGCGCATCCAGCGCGCGGTCCAGCATGCGGTGACCGAAGTCGACCGCGTCCTCGTGCTGCAGGTGTTTCAGGTATTGCCGGATCGCGGTGCGCGCCTTGCCGGTGACCACGACCTCCAGCCAGGTCGGGTTCGGCACCGCCGACGGCGCCGTGATGATCTCCACCAGCTGGCCCGACTCCAGCTGGCTGCGCAGCGGCGTCAGCCTCTTGTCGACCCGCGCAGCCACGGCATGGTCGCCCACGTCGGTATGCACGGCATAGGCAAAGTCGAGTGCGGTGGCATGCCGCGGCAACGAGAAAATGTCGCCGCGCGGGGTAAACAGGTAAACCTCGTCGGGGAACAGGTCGATCTTGACGTTCTCGATGAATTCCGACGAGGACGCGGTGTGCGCCGAACTGTCGACCATCGAGGACAGCCACTCGCGCGCCCGCACCTGCGCGCTGTTGGCCGGGCCGCTTTCCGTCTTGTACGCCCAGTGCGCGGCTACACCGCGCTCGGCCACCGAATCCATCTCGGCGGTCCGGATCTGCACCTCGATCGGTGCGCCGAAAGGCCCCAGCAAAACGGTATGCAGCGACTGGTAGCCGTTGGCCTTGGGAATAGCGATGAAATCCTTGAAGCGGCGATCGACCGGCTTGTACAACGCGTGCACCACGCCGAGCGCCATGTAGCACCTCGTCGCGCTGTCGACCACCACGCGAAAGCCGTACACGTCCATCAGCTGGGCAAAGGTCTTGTGCTCGTTGCGCATCTTCGAATAGATGCTCCACGACGACTTGATCCGACCCACGACACGGGCCGGCAACTGCTCGGCGGCCAGGCGCATGGTCAGCGCCGTCTCGATCTTGCCCATCGCCTCGCGGCGGTTGCCCAGCGCGGCACGGATGCGTTCGCTGATGACCCGATAACGATCGGGATACAGCGTGCGGAAGCCCAGATCCTGCAGCTCGGCCTTGAATTTGTTCATGCCCAGGCGCTGCGCGATCGGCGCGAAGATTTCCAGTGTTTCGCGCGCGATGCGGCGACGCGAGGCGCGATCCTTCGAGCCCAGCGTGCGCATGTTGTGCAGCCGGTCGGCCAGCTTGATCAGGATCACGCGCAGGTCGCGCGCCATCGCCAGCAGCATCTTGCGGAAGCTCTCGGCATCCGCTTCCTGACGAGTGCCGAAGCGCATCTTGTCCAGCTTGGTGACGCCGTCGACCAGCTCGGCCACCACCTCGCCGAACTCCGCGGCCAGTGCTTCGCGGGTGAGTTTGGTGTCTTCCAGAGTGTCGTGCAGGATCGCCGCGATGATCGTCTCGGCATCCAGGCCAAGCTCGGCCAGGATGCCAGCCACCGCCACCGGATGCGTGATGTATGGCTCGCCGCTCTGACGCTCCTGTCCGGCATGCGCCTTGGCGCCGACTTCGTACGCGCGCAACACCAAGGCCAGCTGCGCCTCGGGCAGATAGGCGATGCGCTCCTTCAGCACCAGCACATAGGGCGGCAACGCGGACGGATCGACTGGGACAGGGGGCGCGGTCGCAGTCATCGGTGACTGGCGCCGACTCAGGCGCCCACCCCGGTGAGGAAATGGGGTGCGACTGCTGCGCGCATCTGCATCGTCACACCGGATCCACCGATGCGACAGCCGCCGTTGCGCCGGCAGTCATCGTCCATCAGTCGTCGCCGCCCTTGGAGAGGTCGTCGTCGACCTCTGCGGCGGCCCACTCCAGTGCCTCGCGCTCGGCACGCTCGCGCTCGGCCTTGTCGATCTGATCGATGGTGGCCTGGTCGATGCGGCGCGCGGCGATCTCGCGCAACGCCAGCACGGTCGGCTTGTCATGCTCGGGGTTGACTGCCGGCTCGGCACCTTTTTCGAGCTGGCGAGCGCGCTTGGTCGCCATCAAGACCAGCTCGAAACGGTTGTCGACCACCTCGAGGCAGTCCTCCACGGTAATACGTGCCATGCGAATTCCTCGGGGAATAATGACTTATATGGATGGTTAGTGTAGTGGAGCGCGTGCTTTGCTGGCAATGCGCGCGGCGCGTATCATGCTGGGCTGGCCTCACAGATCAGCGCGCGTCCATGAAAGCACGTCGAAAGCCGTGCAAGATATAATACTAAACAGTACACTTACTGTCCCTCCGACGCGAAACCCAGCATCGATGCCCTCTTCACGCCGCCCCTCCCTGTCGCGCCGCTGGTTACCCGTACTCGTAGTCACGCTCCTGGCCGGCTGCACGATTGCCCAACCGCGCACCGACGACCCGCTGGAGAAGTACAACCGCGAGGCCTACAAATTCAACAATGCGGTGGACAAGGCGGTCATCCGCCCGGTGGCGCTGGGCTATCGCAAGGTCACCAACCCGCCGGTGCGGCGCTCGTTCAGCGATTTCTTCACCAATATCCGCATGCCGATCACGGTGGCCAACGACGTGCTGCAGGCGCGCCCCAAACAGGCGCTGCAGAGCACCAGCAGGTTCCTGGTCAACCTGACGCTGGGCATCGGCGGTTTCTTCGACCCGGCCAGCCAGCTCGGCCTGCCGCTTGAATACAACGACTTCGGCATCACGCTGGCACGCTGGGGTGCGCCGGAAGGCGACTTCCTGATGGTGCCCCTGCTCGGCCCCAGCACGGCGCGCGACATCTGGCGGATACCGGTCGACAGCTATTTCTTCGATCCACTGAGCCTGTTCGCCGCGAACCATCACTACAACGGGCTGCAATACCTGCCACAGGCGATGTACCTGGTAACCCTGCGCTCGCGAGCGATCGACGCAGAAAGCTTCCTGCAATCGGCATATGACCCGTACGTGTTCATCCGCGACGCCTACCGGCAGCAGCGCCTGTACGAAATCTACGACGGCAACCCGCCCGCGGCGATCATCGAGCGCATGCAGGGACTGGACACACCAGACTTCGACCCGGACCAGTTGCTCGAACAGCAGCATGCCTGGGAAAAGAACCATCCCACGCAGACCGGGAAGCCCTAGGAGCCTGGCGACGCGGGCTTCGGGTCGGCTTGCAGCACGTTCTCTCACGCTCCGTCTGCACGTCAGCTCAGCAGGCGATCAACCTCGCAGACCTGGGCCAGCGCCCGCATCCCAGCCGGCATGCCGGTGACCTGCACCTCCTGTCCATGCCGACCCGCATCGGCAATGACCGCCAGCACGCAAGCCAGGCCCGCACTGTCGCAATGACTGACCCCGGACAGGTCGAGTTGCGTGGCACCGCCGGACGCCAGCGCCGATCGGATCGCCTGCCATGCCGCCGCCGCGTTGTCGAAGCTCAGCACGCCGCTCACGCCCAGCGTGGCGGGCGTGCCGGTGTCCAGCCGGAAGTCTGGCGCCATGCTCACTTGGCGCCCTTGCTGTCCTTGTCCATCGTCTTCAGCGCCTGCTCGCCCTGGGTCTCGAGGTTCTTGATCAGCTGCTCGATACCTACCTTGCGGATCTCGGCATCGACCTGGTTGCGATAATTGGTGACGTAGGAAATACCCTCGATGATCACGTCGTAGGCCTTCCAGTCGCCGCTGCGGCTCTTGCGGAAGGCGTAGTCGATCGAGACCAGCTTGCCGTCGTCCAGCACCACCTGGGTGCGCACCACGCTACGCTTGTCGTTGAGGTCGCCTTTGAACGGCAGCACCTTGACCCGGCCGCGGGTGTAGTTGAGCAGACCTTCGGCATAGCGATGCGTGATCGAGTTGTAGAACGCCTTCGCGAAGCGCTCGCGCTGCGCCGGCGTCGCCGCGCGGGCATGCTGGCCAAGCACCAGGATGGATGCATAGTCGATGTCGAAGTGCGGCAGGAACACCTCGTCGATGATGCTGATCAACTTTTCCTTGTTGTGCTTCAGCTCGTCGCGGTGGCCCTCAAGCGCGCTGGCCAGTTGATCGGCAATGCTCTGCACGATCTGCTCGGGCGTCTGCCGGCTGGCCGCCGGCGCGGCGGCAACGGAATCCTGGGCGAACGCAGGCGCACCAGCCACGAGGGCAAGCGCGAGTGCGGCGGCAAAAGCCAGTCTGCGCAACATGGAAATACTCCTTGGGCATGTCCGGCGCAGCAGCCGCCGGTGGAAAATCGAATCAGGGGTCGGACTACTTCTTGCCGTCACCGGCATCCTTCTTGTCGCCGGGCGAACCATTCACCATGAACTTGCCGATCAGATCCTCCAACTGCATCGCAGACTGGGTCAGGATCATCTCATCGCCGTTCTTCAAGGCATCGGGCGAGCCACCCGGCTGGATCGCAACATACTGGCTGCCAATCAAACCGCTGGTGAACACGGCGGCGGACGAATCGTCCGGAATCTGGTTGTAGCGCTTGTCGATCGCCAGCACGACCCGGGCATTGAGCTTGACCGGATCGACGCGCACCGATTGCACGCGGCCGATCACCACGCCCGCCATCTTCACCGGTGCGCCGACCGAGAGCGTGCCGACATTGGTGAAATCGGCCGTCACCGCATAGCTGCCGCCGACGTTGTCAACCACACCACCGGCGCCGAAGAACTTGCCGAGCATCTCCTCCAGCGGCTGCGACGACTTGGTTCGCGCCAGCGAGCCGCCGGCAGCCACTACCTGTTTTGCCTGACCGTATTCGATGCCCACGTACTGGTCGCCGAGCAGGCCGCTGGTGAAGATCGTCGCGACCGAATCCCGCGGGATATGGTTGTAACGCTTGTCGATCGACAGCGTCACGTCGGCCACGTCGTGGTCCGAAGCCAGTGCGATCGACTGCACCTGGCCCACGCGGACCCCGGCGATCTTGACCGGTGCGCGCTCCTTCAGCTGACCAATATTGGTGAACTCGGCCTTGACCGTATAGCTGTCGCCCTGATGGACGTTGGCCAACGAACTGGTTTGCGTCGCCAAATACGCCAGCGCAGCAAAACCCAGCACGATGAACAGGCCGGTGCCGATGGCATAGGAACTTCTCGCTTGACTCACGGCAGAATCCTCGGAAAACGACAGGTCATGGCAGTTACATCAGGAAAGCGGTGAGCACGAAGTCGAGCGCAAGAATCGCGATCGACGAGGCGACCACGGTACGGGTGGTGGCATAGGCCACGCCCTCGCTGGTCGGTGGCGTGGTGAAGCCCTGGAACACCGCGATCAACGACACCACTGCGCCAAAAACCAGGCTCTTCAGCAGCACGCCATTGACGATGTCGGTGCGTACATCCACCACGGCAGTCATGTTGGCCCAGAACGTGCCGTTGTCGATGCCCAGCCAGGTCACGCCGACCAGGTGGCCGCCGAAGATCGCCATCGCGCTGAATACGCAGCTCAGCAGCGGCATCGCGATGAGCCCGGCCAGGAAGCGCGGCGTAGCGACGTAGGCAATCGGGTCGACCGCCATCATCTCCATCGCGGAAATCTGGTCGGTGGCGCGCATCAGGCCGATCTCGGCGGTGATCGCGGTGCCGGCTCGACCGGCGAACAACAACGCAGTGACCACCGGGCCCAGCTCGCGATACACCGACAATGCCACCACCATGCCGCTGGCCGAGGTCCCGCCGAAGATCGACAGCACGTGGTACAGCTGCAACATGAGTACCATACCGACGAACAACCCGCACACCATGATGATGGTCAGGCTCATCGCACCGACGAACCACAGCTGGCGGATCGTCTCGCGCAGGTAACGGAAGCTGCGCGGAATCGCCGCCAGCAGGGTCAGCAGGAACAGGCCGCAGTGGCCGATCTGGGCCAGCGAATTGGTCGCCACGTTGCGGCCTTGCGATGCGCGCGCGCTCATTTCGCGGCTCCGGCAAAGCCAAGCTCGGTGGCGTAGTCGCCCGCCGGATAGCGGAATGGAATCGGGCCATCCGCCTCGCCGCCGAAGAACTGCCGCGTCCACGGTGAACCGTCGTCGGCGATCGTCTTCGGGTCGCCCTGCGCGACCACCTTGCCGTTGGAGAGCAACATCACCTGGTCGGCGATCTGCTGCACGGCCGCCAGTTCGTGCGAAACCACCACACTGGTGATGCCCAGCGTCTGGTTCAGGGTAAGGATCAATTTCAGCACCTGGTTCAACGCCACCGGGTCGAGCCCGACGAACGGCTCGTCATACAGAATCAACTGCGGATCGAACACGATCGCCCGCGCCAGCGCCACCCTTCGCATCATGCCGCCAGAGAGCTCGTTGGGCATCAGCCGCGCGGCGCCGCGCAGGCCGACCGCCTGCAGCTTCATCAGCACCAGGTTGCGGATCAGCACCTCCGGCAATGTCGTGTGCTGGCGCAGCGGAAACGCCACGTTCTCGAACACGTCAAAATCGGTCAACAACGCGGAGTTCTGGAACAGGTAACCGATCCCTTCGCGCAACTTGTACAGCCCTTGCCGCGACAGCGCCGCTACCTCCCGGCCGTCGACATGAACGCTGCCGGCATCCCCGTGCATCTGCCCGGTGATGTGCTTGAGCAAGGTGGTCTTGCCGGTGCCACTGGGGCCCATGATCGAGGTGATCTTGCCGCGCGGGATGTCCATGTCCAGCGCATCGAAGATCGTCTTGCCGCCGAGCACCGTGGTCAGGCCACGGATTCGCACCAGGGTGGCGTCGTCAGGCGTGGCGTCAACGGGATCGGTCATGGGCGGCAAGTGCAACGGGGAATACGCTCAAGGTAGCCGAAGCGCGGCGTGAAGGCCATGCGCAGCGAGATTGTCGGCCACTCAAGCTTCAGCCGCCAGCAGGTCGGCGATCAGCCCTTCATGGCGCTGCCACTGCAGGATACTGCGCAGGCGGACTGCGCGCACGATCGCCTGCAGGTCGGCCAGCGCCTGCTCGAGCACGTCGTTGACCAGGATGTAGTCGAACTCGCGGGCGTGGGCAATCTCGCCACGCGAATTGCGCAGGCGGCGTTCGATCACCTCCGCCGAATCCGAGCCGCGCCCGCGCAAGCGACGTTCCAGCTCGGCCCGCGACGGCGGCAGGATGAACACGCTGACGCAATCGGGCTTGCTGCGGCGAATCTGTTCGGCACCCTGCCAGTCGATCTCCAGCAGCACGTCACGCCCCTGCGCAAGCAACTCCTGCACCGTAGCGCGCGAGGTGCCATACAGGTTGCCATGCACTTCGGCGTGCTCAAGAAAAACGCCCTGGGCCAGCTCGCGCTCGAACTCGGCACGATCGACGAAGTAGTAATGCCTCCCGTACTGCTCGCCCGCACGCGGCGCACGCGTGGTATGCGACACCGACAGCGAGATCGCGCTCTCGCGCTGCAACAGCGCGTTGACCAGGGTGGACTTGCCGGCACCCGACGGGGCGGCGACCACGAAAAGCGTGCCCTCGAGCGGTGTACGCGTGGCGTCAGCGGCGCTCATTCGATGTTCTGCACCTGTTCGCGCATCTGCTCGATCAATACCTTCAGTTCGACCGCGGCATTGGTGCTGCGCGCGTCGACCGATTTGGAGCCAAGCGTATTCGCCTCGCGGTTGAACTCCTGCATCAGGAAATCGAGCCGGCGACCGACCGGTTCGGCCAGGTCCAGCACACGGCGGCTCTCGTCGATATGGGTACTGAGCCGGTCCAGCTCCTCGTCGACGTCGGTGCGGGTGATCTGCAGCACCAGTTCCTGCTCCAGCCGGCCCGGCTCGACCGGCTGCTTGAGATCGGCCAGGCGCGTCTCCAGGCGGGTGCGCAGCGCGGCACGAATTTCCGGCATCCAGCCGCGCACGTCGGTGACCACTCGCTCGATGGCATCGAGCCGCTCGTGCAGGATCGCCGCAAGCTTCGCACCCTCGCGCTCACGGGTGGCGGTGAGCGCGTCAAGCGAGCGCTCGAGCACGTCGAACAACGCGGCCTGCTGCGCCTCGGGATCGATCTCGGCCTGCTGCATCACGCCGGGGAAACGCAACAATTCGGTCAACTGCACCTGCATGCCCGGAAACATGGCGACCATGTCGAGGTTCAACTCGGACAGGCGCGCCAGCAAGGTGCGATTGACCTGCAGCGACTCGCTGTGCGCATCGCCGTTGCGACGCACGATGAGATCGAGCTTGCCGCGCGACAGCTTCGCCGCCACCCGCTCGCGCAACTGCGATTCAAACGCGCGCAGATCGTCCGGCAGGCGTGGACTCAGCTCGAGGTAACGGTGATTCACCGTGCGCAGCTCACAGCTGAGCGTGCCGGCTGGGCCGGTGGTTTCAGCGCTGGCGTAGGCGGTCATGCTGCGGATCATCGGCGCGCCGTCTGGAGGTCAAGGAAGTCCGCAATGGTAAACTCTCCGGTCCCGGCTTGCCCAATCCGGTCAAGCGCCGCCAGGATCTGCCCCATGAATTCCCCCGCATGAATGACATCCGCCGCCCCAGCGGTCGCGCCAGCGACCAGCTGCGTACCGTCACCCTCGAACGCCACTACACCCGCCACGCCGAAGGCTCGGTACTGGTGAGCTTCGGTGACACCCGTGTGCTGTGCACCGCCAGCATCGAAGACCGCACGCCAGCCTGGTTGCGCGGGAAGGGTGAAGGCTGGATCACCGCCGAATACGGCATGCTACCGCGCGCCACCCACACCCGCATGCAGCGTGAAGCCGCTCGCGGCGGCCAGGGCGGGCGCACGATGGAGATCCAGCGCCTGATCGGCCGCAGCCTGCGCGCCTGCGTCAACCGGCAGGCGCTCGGCGAGCGCGTGATCACGCTTGACTGCGACGTGCTGCAGGCCGACGGCGGCACCCGCACCGCGGCGATCACCGGCGCCTACGTGGCCCTGGTCGATGCGGTGAATGGACTGATGCGGCGCGAAAATCTGAAACGCAACCCGATCGTGGGCGCGATCGCCGCGGTCTCGGTGGGCATCTACAAGGGCGTGCCCGTGCTCGACCTCGACTACGCCGAGGACTCCGACTGCGACACCGACATGAATGTGGTGATGAACGACGGCGGCGGCTTCATCGAAGTGCAGGGCACGGCCGAGGGCCATGCCTTCCGTCGCCACGAGATGGACGCGCTGCTGGCGCTGGCCGAGAAGGGCATCAACGAGCTGGTCGCGGCGCAGCGTGCGGCGCTGGGTCAATAAGACCTGCGATGCCCGCCCTACGCGGTACGGGATGAACCCATGACACAACGTATCGTCCTGGCCAGCAGCAATCGCGGCAAGCTGGCAGAGTTCAACGCCTTGCTCGCACAGAGCGGCTTCGAGGTGGTGGCGCAAGCCAGCCTGGGTATCGACGATGCCGAGGAAAGTGGCCAGAGCTTCGTCGAGAACGCGCTACTGAAGGCGCGCCACGCGGCGCAGGTCAGCGGCCTGCCCGCGCTGGCCGATGATTCGGGCCTGTGCGTGAATCATCTGCACGGCGCGCCCGGCCTGCATTCGGCGCGCTACGCCGGCGGCCACGGCGACAGCACGGCCAACAACGCAAAACTGTTGCGCGCGCTCGCTGGCGTGGCCGCCGAACAGCGCGGCGCATGCTTCATCTGCGCGCTGGTGTTGCTGCGCCGCACCGACGACCCCACCCCGCTGATCGTCGAAGGCCGCTGGCACGGCCAGGTACTCGACGCCCCGCGCGGTACACAGGGCTTCGGCTACGACCCATTGTTCCTGCCGCACGGCCAGCAGCTCAGCGCCGCCGAACTCGATCCGGTGCTGAAGAACCGCCTCAGCCACCGCGGCCAGGCACTGGCCAGGCTGCAGGCGCGCCTGGCGGAGTTGCGCGGATGAGCCTGCTCGCGCCACCGCTGTCGCTGTACATCCACATGCCGTGGTGTGTGAAAAAGTGCCCGTACTGCGATTTCAACTCGCATGGCCTGCGCAGCACGCCGCCGCCGTATGCCGAATACATCGACCATCTGCTGGCCGACCTCGACGCCGACCGCGTCGACTTCGCCGCCGCGCTGCAGGATCGACCGGTGATCAGCATCTTCTTCGGCGGCGGCACGCCGAGCCTGTTTTCGCCCGAACTGATCGCACGCCTGCTCGATGGCGTGCGCGAACGCCTGGCGCTGGCAGACGACGCCGAAATCACGCTGGAAACCAATCCCGGCACAGTCGAGCACGGCCGCTTCGAGGGTTATCTTGACGCCGGAGTCAAGCGCATCTCGTTCGGCGTGCAGAGCTTCGACGACGACAAGCTGCGGCGCCTCGGCCGCATCCATTCAGCCGCGGAAGCAGAGGCCGCGGTCAAGTCGGCCCAGGATGCCGGCTACGCCAACATCAACCTCGACCTGATGTACGCGCTGCCGCGGCAGACCCTCGCTGGCGCGCTCGCCGATGTCGAGCGAGCGGTTGCGTTGGGTCCGACGCATATCTCGCATTACCAGCTCACCCTGGAACCGAATACGGTGTTCGCGGCCAACCCGCCGCCGTTGCCGGACGACGACCAGGCCTGGGCGATGCAGGAAGCCTGCCAGGCGAGGCTGGCCGACGCCGGTTACGGCCAGTACGAAATCTCGGCCTATGCGCAACCGGGCCGACGCTGCGTGCACAACCTCAACTACTGGCAGTTCGGTGACTATCTCGGCATCGGTGCCGGCGCCCACGGCAAGCTCAGCGACCCGGCCGGCGGCGAGCTGCGCCGGCGCTGGAAGACCCGCGGCCCGCGCGCGTACATGGAGTCGAAAGGCGGTCAGGCACGGATCGGCGGCGACCACGTGGTCGCTGCCGCGGAGCTGCCGTTCGAATACATGTTGAATGCGCTGCGCCTGATCGATGGCGTGCCGCTGGCTGATTTCGCCGAGCGCACCGGTCTACCGCTGGCCAGCATCGCGGCGCCGCTGGCCGCTGCGTATCGGCGCGGCTGGCTACGCGCCGATACGCAGCGGCTGCACACCAGCGCCCTGGGCCAGCGGTTCCTGAACGACGTGATCGCCGGTTTCCTGGGTTGATCTTGTCCTTTCAAGACGATGGCATAGCCGCAGCAACGGGCATAGACTGAGCGCACACTGGGGAATCAGGCAGGTTTCATTCATGAATGCCGGACAGGATCTGCGCCGCCCGCCCGGGTCGCACTCGGCCGACTGCCTGCAACACGTACGGTGGCCCGCCCGCGCGCAGCAACTGATCGAGACCAGCTACAGCTTGTGCGTAGAGGGTCTACACGAACCGGTTCGCCACTGTCTGCGCGAGTTCGAGAGGCAGCTTTTCACGTTGGCCGACCATGCCCAGCGCTCCGATGAACAGCACAAATGCTTCGCCAGCCGCCAGTGCGTGCTGCAAGGGCAAAACCGTCTCGCCCAGTCCTTCATGGAGCAAGTAGGCAAGGGCCTGAGCGAGTTGGACCGAACCGCGGACCCATCTGCCGAGGCGAGTGCCGAAGTCACTCCATGGCATACGCTGGAGCTGCTCGACCCCAGCGTGCAGGAAATCTCGATGGCGCTGGAGCAGGTGGGTGCGCGTGGTGACACGCGCCATAGACGCGCCCTGTACGAGCTTGGCTATCGATTGGCCGTGTTGATCGGCTCGCCGCCGCTGGAAGGTCCTGGCTTGCCGCTGGGACCGTATGCCCTGGCCAAGGCGTTCCAGCACGCAAGCACCGAGCTGGGCCTTGCGCTCGAACATCAAGTCTTGTTGCTGCAACACTTCGACCGGTCGGTCCTCCCTGCGCTGGCCGGCTTGTACAGCGCCATCAACCTGTGCTGGCAGTCAGACGGTATCCTGCCACAGCTGCGCAGCGTCCCGGCACCGCGCCACGTCAACCGGCACTCGCGCCCGGGCATGCCCGAAGCCACGCCAGCGAGCGAGCCCGCCGCCACGGAGAGCGCGAGCAAACCCCAGGGCGGCGGTCCCGGCGAGGACTCGATCCATGTGCTGGAATCCCTGCGTGACCTGCTGGCGCAACGGCGTGGTGGCCAGCGCATGGCAACCGGCGAGATCGCCGGCCAGGTCGCCAGCGAGGATGAGTTGCAACTGGCACTCGGCGCGCTGCAACAGCACCTGGCCCAGGTCACCGACCACGCCAGCCGCGAGCTACGCAGCGCAGGTCGCCTGCGCGAGGAACTGCTGGCCCAGCTCAACCTGGGCCAACCTGCAGACGCGCCGCGCACCCAGCTCAGCAGCGAACAGGGCGATACGGTGGAGCTTGTCGCCGGGCTGTTCGAACAGTTGGGCCAACAACTGCAACACGGCGGCAACGCCCGCAGCCTACTCCACAACCTGCAATTGCCGGTGCTGCGCGTGGCGGTCGCTGACCACAGCTTCTTCGAGAAACGCGACCATCCCGCGCGGCAACTGCTCGATACCGTCACCGCCGTCGCCAACGATTGGCTGGACGGCAGCGACGACGAGAGCAACCGGCCGCTGGCAACCAAGCTGGAACAACTGGTCAACCGCGCCAACCAGGAGCCGCCCAGTGCGGGGCTCTACACCACGCTGCTGGCGGATATCGAACATCATCTGGCGTTGCTCACGCGCAAGGCGCAGGCCGCCGAGCGCCGCCACGTCGAAGCAGCGCAGGGTCGCGAGCGGCTGGATCAGGCCCGCCATCGCGCCGGCACGCTGATGGCCGAACGTTTTGCGCAATCGCCACCGCGCGGACTGTTGCGCGCGCTGCTCGATCGCGCCTGGTCCGATGTGCTGGCGCTGACCCTGCTGCGGCACGGTGAGGACAGCGCCGCGTTCAGGACGCAGTTGGCGATCACCGACCAGTTGCTCGGGCGCCTGCCAACGCCCGACCACCTGCAATTGCAGCAAGAGGTGGAAAGTGGCCTGCAGCAAATCGGCATGCACGCGCAGGAAGCGGTGCAGGTGGCACAGCGCCTGCTCGGCGCCGGCACGCAAGAGTCTGCCGTCGAACTGCCCAGCGCCACCGACCTCGCGTTGCGCTTGAAACAGCACCAGCGACTGGGCGAACAGCACGCCGACCCTGCGCCAGCCCCTGCGAGCCCGGCCGTCAAGTCGGTCAAGCCTGCGGCAGTGGCGAAGGCCACGACTTTGTCGCCGCCTGCACCGGAAACGGGATTGCCCGCCGTCGACCCACGCGAGCTGCACATCGAACAGCATCTGCGCAAACTGCCGTTCGGCAGCTGGTTCGAGTTCGTCGACCCCACCAGCGGGCAGATCGCACGACGCAAACTCGTCTGGTATTCGCCGATATCCGGGCGCTGCCTGCTGGTCAGCCGCCGTGGCCAGCGCGGCGAGGAAATGAGTATGGCGCAGTTGGCCCACGAGATCGCCAGTGGCCGCGCCTGCGAGGTGCCGGCGGAGTCCGAGAGCCTGCTTGATCGCGCCTGGCGCAGTTTCACCGGCAACCTGCGCCAGTCGGCAGCGCTTGCTCGCAGCGCCAAGCCAGTGGAGTCCAGGCACCGATGAGTCCGCCAAGCGTTCCCCTCAACCAGCGCCGCGCGCCGCGCAAACGCGCGTCCGGCAACGCGATCGTCACCGACGTGATCCGCGGCGAGCCGATCGGCCACCTGGGCAACCTTTCCAGCAGCGGCATGTTGCTGATCGCCTCGCAGGCGCCACGCAGCGAGGCGCTCTACCAGGTCAGCATCGCGCTGCCGCCGACCGGTTGCGCACTGGTGCAGTCGCAGCCCATTGAAGTAGGCATCCAGGAACAGTGGCACGAACATGCCGCCAGCTCCGGGCAGATCTGGGCCGGCTACCGCATCATCGCGATCACCGACATCGACGCCGCCCGGCTCGAAAGCTGGCTGGCGCAGGCCTGACGGCCACGATCGAACAGTCCAACCGGGCTGGCAATCAGCGTCCGGCGAGCAGCGCCTCGATCTGCCCGGGCTCTTTCGGCATCGCCGCGGTAAGCACTTCATGGCCTTCGCGGGTCACCGCCACATCGTCCTCGATGCGGATGCCAATGCCGCGCCAGCGCT
Organism: Rhodanobacter sp.; assembly: GCA_004298505.1. Classification (GTDB taxonomy): domain Bacteria; phylum Pseudomonadota; class Gammaproteobacteria; order Xanthomonadales; family Rhodanobacteraceae; genus Rhodanobacter. The sequence continues at coordinate 90,530 of SCRO01000034.1, read as the reverse complement.
CGGCCACCGAGCGATCATCCACGGCGACGTACAGGCCCGGTTCCACCGTCAGCACCATGCCCGGCTCGAGCAGGCGCGATTGGCCATCGATGCGGTAGTCGCCCACATCGTGCACATCCAGACCCAGCCAGTGGCCGGTCTTGGCGGCAAAGAATCGCCGGTAACTGCCCGCGGCGATCGCCTCGTCGGCGCCCTCCTTCAACAAACCAAGCTCGCACAGGCCCACGGTCAGCACGCGTACCGCCGCATTGTGCGAGGCGTTGAACGGCCGTCCCGGCCGCACTTCGTCGATTGCCGCCAGCTGCGCAGCCAACACTACCTCGTACAGCGCCCGCTGCTCGCGGTTGTAGCGGCCATTGGGCGGAAACGTGCGGCTGATGTCGGAGGCATAGCAATCCACTTCCGCGCCAGCGTCGATCAGCAGCAACTCACCCTCGCGCAGCGGCCCACGGTTGCTCTGGTAGTGCATCACGCAGGCATTTGCACCGCCGGCAATGGTGGGGGCGAATGCGGGCACCGCACCATGGCGCCGGATCACACCGAGCAGTTCGGCCTCGATCTCGTACTCATGTCCACCCGGCTGCGCCAGCCGCCACGCGGCCAGGTGTGCCTCCACCGCAATCGCCGCCGAGGCCCGCATCAGTTTCAGTTCGGCGCGCGACTTGAACAGCCGCAAGTCGTGCAGCAAGTGACCCAGCGCCACGAATTCCTTCGGCACCACGCCACCACCGCGCAACTGGCGCAGGCGACGTATCCAGCCCAGCAGTTGCGCGTCGAACGCCGGCTCGTGGCCGAAATGGCAATACACGCGGCCACGGCCCTCGATCATGCCCGGCAGGATGTCGTCGATATCCTCGATCGGAAACGCGTCGTCCATGCCGTAGGTCGTCACCGCCTGCCCGGTGCCGATGCCCGGACCGTGCCAGCGCTCGTGCTCGCGATCGCGCTCACGGCAAAACAGCACCGCCTCGCCATGCTGCCGGCCGGGCAGCATGGCGAGTACGGCATCGGACTCGGGAAAGCCGCTGAGGTAGTGGAAATCCGAATCCTGCCGGTACGGCCACGCGGCATCCGCATTGCGCATGCGCTGGGGGGCGGCAGCCACCAGCAGCACCGCCTCGGGGCCCGCCATCTTCATCAACTGGCGCCGTCGACGCGCGAATTCGTCGGTGCTGATCGCCAATCCGGCCAGACCTGCCGTGGTGGGGATCAATGCACGGTTCCGCCGGAGGAAGCATCGCGCGCGCTGCATTCGGTGAACAACAGCACCGCGGCCATGCGCACGAACTCATGCACCTCGATCAACGCATCCTCGTCCTCGCTCTCGTTGCCGAAATCGAACGACGAGGCCGCCACCATGCCCAAGTCGCGCAGGATTTCCTGTGCCTCGTCCGACAAGTTCGCGTGCGCTGGCGCACCGGCCAGGCCAAAGCCGCCAAGGAACCCGCGGCACCAGTCGACCATTGCCTCCGCGCGCTCAGTCAAGGGGCGGTCGTCTTCCGGCAGGATGGGCTCGAAACCCAGTTCCGGGTCGATCAGTTCGGTCTCGCTCTGATGCGCCAGCTGATCCAGCACCGCCAGATCACGATCGGTCGGCGCGGTCACTTCGCCGTCAAGTTGCAACGCGGAAAGTACCGCGCTCCCGTACAGTGTGCCGCCTCCGGCCAGGTAGCCGCACAGCGAGCCATGCAGCTCGCTGGCGTCAGTACCCAGGCGCAGGCGCATGATCAATGCATCGATGTCATCGTGGCCCAGAGGCCCGGTAGCCGGCATGGTGGTGCTCCTGCGGGAAAGGCCAACAGTTTAATGCAGCGACACGACGGCCCGCGCTGTCGATGGTCTCGCAGAATCGTGCCGGTGTCCTGTTATAGTTTCGGCCATGAGTACGCCAGACCATGTTGACCCTGTCCAGCAAGAGTTGGCCGCCCTGGGCCGACAACTCGATCAGCTGCTCGATACGGTGCGCCGACTCAACGAGGAAAACCGCAGCCTGCGCCAGAGTCAGGAACAGTTGTCCGGCGAGCGCGCCGGTTTGCTGGCCCGCAACGAGCAGGCACGCAGCCGCGTCGAGGCGATGATCCAGCGGCTGAAATCGCTTGAAAGCAACGGCTGAAAGAAACCATGTCCAGCAGTGAACCGGTCGCGCTGCGACTGATCGACAGAGAATTCCTGATCGCCTGCGCGCCGGAAGAACGCGAAGGCTTGCTTGAGGCGGCGGGCTACCTCGACCGCAAGATGCGCGAACTGCGCGTCCATGCCAAGGCCCCCAGTTTCGAACGGCTGGCGGTACTCACGGCGATCAGTGTCGCGCATGAATTCCTGAGTCTGCGCAAGCAGCACGAAGGGCAGAACCAGCGCGTCAGTGACGGCCTCACCAGCTTGCGCAGCAAGCTCACCGCCGCGCTGGAAAGTGAGCCTGGCAGGCCCTGAACCGACCCGCCGATCACGACTGAGCCCAGCGCCATGGACACTGGTGAGCTTAAGGAGTCTGAAATGAAAAACCCCGCCGAAGCGGGGTTTTTCGTTTGGAAGCGCGGCAAGCCGGACTTAGAAGTCCATGCCACCCATGCCACCCATGCCGCCCATACCACCCATGCCGCCACCAGCGCCGCCATGGCTGTGGTCTTCCTTCTTCGGCAGTTCGGCGATGATCGCCTCGGTGGTGATCGCCAGGCCAGCGACCGAGGCCGCGTGCTGCAGCGCGGTGCGAGTCACCTTGGTCGGGTCCAGGATGCCCATCGCCACCATGTCACCGAACTCGCCGGTGGCCGCGTTGTAACCGAAGTTGCCCTTGCCTTCCTTGACTTTGTTGAGGACCACGGACGGCTCTTCACCGGCATTGGCGACGATCGCGCGCAGCGGCGCTTCCAGCGCGCGACGGGTGATCGCGATGCCCAGGTCCTGATCGGGGTTGTCGCCCTTCAGGCCTTCGACCGCCTTCAGTGCACGGATCAAGGCCACGCCACCACCGGGCACCACGCCTTCTTCGACGGCCGCACGCGTGGCATGCAGAGCGTCTTCGACGCGGGCCTTCTTTTCCTTCATCTCGATCTCGGTGCCGGCACCGACCTTGATGACTGCCACGCCACCGGCCAGCTTGGCCACGCGTTCCTGCAGCTTCTCCTTGTCGTAGTCAGAGGAGGTCTCCTCGATCTGCGCCTTGACCTGCGCGATGCGCGACTGGATCTTCGCCGCTTCGCCGGCGCCGTCGATGATCGTGGTGTTTTCCTTGGTGATGACGATACGCTTGGCGCGACCCAGATCGTTGATCGTGGTCTTTTCCAGCGACAGACCCACTTCCTCGGACACGACCTGACCATTGGTGAGGATCGCGATGTCTTCCAGGATCGCCTTGCGACGGTCACCGAAGCCCGGCGCCTTCACGGCGGCAACCTTGACGATGCCGCGGATGGTGTTGACCACCAAGGTGGCCAGCGCTTCGCCTTCCACTTCCTCGGCCACGATCAGCAGCGGCTTGCCGGCCTTGGCGACGGCTTCCAGCACCGGCAGCAGGTCGCGCACGTTGGAGACCTTTTTGTCGTGGATCAGGATGTACGGGTCATCCATTTCGACCTGCTGCGAGGTCTGGTTGTTGATGAAGTACGGCGACAGGTAGCCGCGGTCGAACTGCATACCCTCGACCACGTCCAGCTCGTTGTCCAGGCCGGAACCTTCCTCGACCGTGATCACGCCTTCCTTGCCGACTTTCTTCATGGCCTCGGCGATGATGTCGCCGATGTTGGTGTCGGAGTTGGCCGAGATCGTGCCGACCTGGGCGATTTCCTTGTCGTTCGCGGTCGGGTTGGAGAACTTCTTCAGCTCGCCGACGGCAGCCGTGACGGCCTTGTCGATGCCACGCTTGAGATCCATTGGATTCATGCCAGCGGCAACCGCCTTGAGGCCTTCCTGGATGAACGCCTGCGCCAGCACGGTGGCGGTGGTGGTGCCGTCACCGGCCACGTCAGAGGTCTTGGAAGCGGCTTCCTTGACGATCTGCGCGCCCAGGTTCTCATACCTGTCGGCCAACTCGATCTCCTTGGCGACGGACACGCCGTCCTTGGTGATCGTGGGGGCGCCGAAGCTCTTTTCGAGCACGACATTGCGGCCCTTGGGACCGAGGGTAACCTTGACCGCATTGGCCAGGGTGTTCACGCCCTTGAGCATGCGGGCGCGGGCGTCTTCGCCGAAACGTACTTCTTTGGCTGCCATAATTTTTATGCCTCAAAAAAATTTAATTTAAGAATGGGAAACGTCGCGAAAGTGCTGCAAGAAGGAGCCGCAGGCGACTGGCGTGCGCGCTTTTGATCTGCGCTCAACCAACCAAGCCCCAACCCATCAGCCTTCGATCACGGCCACGATGTCGTCTTCCTTCAGGAACACGAGGTCTTCGCCATCGATCTTGATTTCCTGGCCCGCGTACTTGCCAAACAGTACGGTGTCGCCTTCCTTCAGCGACATCGGGCGCACCTTGCCGTCGGCCATGATCAGGCCGGTACCGGCGGCGACGACCTTGCCGCGGGTGGGCTTCTCGGTGGCACTGTCGGGGATCACGATGCCCCCGGCTGAAACGCGCTCTTCTTCGAGACGCTTGATGATGACGCGATCATGCAACGGACGCAGTTTGCTCATGGAAGGACTCCAATGTCGATTGAGGTGGGACAAGGCTTGCGAGACCCGATTCACCGGTCTTGCTAGCACTCATGGTTAGTGAGTGCCAATTCTAGCGATACAGATCGCCGTTGCAAGAACTTTTGAAGCGGGAACGTACAGCTAATTGGGTGGGCGGGAGCAGGTTTCAAGGGCCAGCGACCCACGTCCGTCACGGATCGGGCGAGCCGGATGCGCTCGCCAGCTGCGCACGCTACGCTGCGGAGTATGCCTGACGCCGTTTTGCTGTGTTATTGCACCTGTCCCGACGACGCCAGCGCGCGGCGGATCGCCGAAACCCTGGTCAGCGAGCGGCTGGCCGCCTGCGTCAGCCAATTGTCCGGCATCCGCTCGACTTACCGTTGGGAAGGCGCCGTACACAGCGATGCCGAGGTACTGCTGCTGATCAAGACCACCGATTCCCGCCTGGCCGCGCTGGAACGTCGGCTGCTGCAATTGCATCCATATGAAGTACCGGAGTTGATCGCGGTGCCGGTGGTGCAAGGGCACGAGGCCTACCTCGACTGGGTTCGCCGGCAGAGCCACGACTGACCGATCGAGCCCGGCACAGCGAAATGAAGCAAGCCGCGGCCGTGAGACCCGCCTGAGTCATAATGCGCGGATACCTGCCCGCACAGATTTTCGCTGCTGGAGTCGTGATGCGTTCGTTGTCCATCGGCCGAATGGCCACCTGCCTGCTGCTCTACCTGGGCCTGCTGTGCGCTGCCTCGCCCGCGTTCGCGCGGGCTACGGGCGAGCTGTTGCCGGTTACCGAGGCCTACCAGCTGAGCGCCGATGCCAGCACGCCCGGCGTAGTGAAACTGCACTGGAAGATCGCCCCGGATTACTACCTCTACCGCGGCCGCATGAAGTTCAAGTCCGGCGACGGCGTCACCCTCGGTGAGGCCCAACTGCCCGACGGCAAAAAGCATCACGACGAATACCTCGGTGACGTGGAGATCTATCACCACGGTGTCGACGCCAGCATCCCCTACAGGGTGGCCGCCGGCACCACCCGTTTGCGCCTCGCCGTGCAGTACCAGGGTTGTCACGAGGTCGACCCGAAGATCTGCTATCCACCGCATACCGAGCAGCTGGATCTGCCACTGCCGGCACAGGGCAGTGCGACGACGCCGGCAGCGGCTGCCGGGTCATGGGGTGCTGCGCTGCGCGCGATCGACAACTCGCCCTTCAGCACGCCCGCGTCCGCGCTGTTGCCCGAGCAGGCATTCCACTTTGCGGCCCTGGCGCAGGCTCCGCACCGCTTGCTGCTGCGCTGGACGATGCCCAAGGGTTATTACCTGTATCGCGACCAGACCACCCTGCGACTGCCCGACGCCCCCGGGCTCGCCCTGAAACCGGCATGGCCGGCCGGCGTGGCACATCACGACGAGCACTACGGCGATGTCACGGTGTACTTCGACGAGGTCGAGGTGCCGGTGACGGTGGAAGGTGATCTGGCCGGCCGCCCGCAACTGAAACTGGAGGCCAGCTTCCAGGGCTGCCAGGAAGGCGGCCTATGCTACCCGCTGATGAGTCGCAGTGTGACCATCGATCTGGGCAGCAGCTCGGCGGCGCTTGCCGGTGCGAGTGCACCCGCCGCGCCGGCGAGCGCCGCAGACGCCGGCACCGGCCCGCTGCAGCTCGGCCTGTTCGCCGCCTTGCTGCTGGCGCTGGCCGGTGGACTGGTGCTGAACCTGATGCCCTGCGTGCTGCCGGTGCTTTCGATCAAGGCGGTGAGCGTGCTGGAGAGCGGCCACAACCCGACCACCCGCCGCAACCACGCCCTGTTCTATACCGCTGGTGTGCTGTGCAGTTTTGCCGCACTAGGCCTGGGCATCCTGGCCCTGCGTTCGGCCGGTCACGCCCTAGGTTGGGGTACGCAACTGCAGCAGCCGCTGGTGGTCGGCATCCTGGCCTGCGTGATGCTGGCGGTGGGTTTATCGATGTCCGGCGTGGTGCAGTTCGGCGCGTCGCTGGGCAATACCGGCGCTGGCCTGGCCCGGCGCGCGGGTCCGGCCGGCGACTTTTTCACCGGGGTGCTGGCCGTGGTGGTGGCCACGCCGTGCACCGCGCCGTTCATGGGCAGCGCGCTGGTCTACGCATTCACCGCGCCGATGCTGTCGGCGTTCCTGGTATTCCTGGCGCTGGGCATCGGGTTGGCCATGCCGTTCCTGGCGATCGGCTTCGTGCCTGCGCTGGCGCGCCTGCTGCCGAAGCCGGGCCGCTGGATGGAGACGCTCAAGCAGGTGCTGGCCTTCCCGATGTACCTCACCGCGGCGTGGCTGGTGTGGGTACTGGCCAATCAGCGCGGGGCCGATGCGGTCGGCCTGGTGCTGGTGGCAATGGTGCTGCTGGCGATGACTCTGTGGTGGTTCGAGCGCAGCCGCTCGCGCGGTGCGATCAGCAAGCTTGCCGTGGCGGTGCTGGCAGTCGCCACCTTGGTACCGATGCTCCTGCTGACCCACGTGCCAGCACCGGGCAGCAACGCCGTTGCCGCGACCGGCGTGGTCGCCTACAGTCCGCAGAAACTGGCCGAACTGCGTGCCGCCGGGACGCCGGTGTTCGTCGACATGACCGCCGACTGGTGCGTCACCTGCAAGGCGAACGAGCATACCGTGCTGGATACGCCGCGATTCCGCGACCTGCTGCAAAGCACCGGTACGGTCTACATGAAAGGCGACTGGACCGACGTGAATCCGAGCATCGGCGCGTTCCTTGAGCAATACCACTCGCCGGGCGTGCCGCTGTATGTAGTGTTTCCCCGGCACGGCGGCCCGGGCCGGCAACTGTCCACGGTGTTGACCTCCTCGATCGTCGAGCGCGCCTTGCGCGACGCCGCGCGCTGATGTTCAGTCGCAGCACCAACGTGATCCTGCTGCTGGCCGTGCTAGCCGCTGTCCTTGGCGGCATCGTCCAGCATCGACGGCAGGCGCCGCCGGAGGAATCCGCCGAGTCCACCCTGGTCGGCAAACCGCTGCCGGCACTGATCCTGCCCGATCTTGAAGGTCGCGCGCATGCCCTGAGCGATTATCGCGGTCGACGCTTGCTGATCAATTTCTGGGCCAGCTGGTGTGGTCCCTGCCTGAAGGAGATGCCCGCGCTGAACCAGGCTCAGGAGAAGTTCGGCGGGCAAGGGGCGATCGTGCTGGGGATTGCCATGGATGAACCCACTCGTGTTCGTGCATTTCTGCGTGCACATCCAGTGAGTTACCCGATCTTGCTGGGTCGAATCGAGCCTCCGAGCACCTCGCTGCAACTGGGTGACAAGCGCGAAATCCTGCCTTTCAGCGTGTTGGTCGATGCGGCTGGGCGCATTATCGCGACACATGCTGGCGTGCTGTCGCGCCCGCAACTGGAGCAATGGCTGGCACCCGCCACTACACCCCCCTGATCCACGCTGGAGATACGCGAGCGTAGGGCGATTCCCGCCCTTCTCCGTTGAACATCGCCGATCTACAGTGAACTGGACAACATTGGCCGGTGCGCGCACACTGCGCCGGGTGCCGGGATCTCCGGACGCAAACTGGGTGGTTTCATGGCCAAGATCCTGGTCCTGCATGGGCCCAACCTCAACCTGCTGGGTTTTCGCGAGCCACAAATCTACGGCCGCGAGACCCTGGTCGAGATCAACCAGTCACTGCTCGAGCGCGCGCAAGCGGCCGGGCATGAACTGGTCTGGTTCCAGTCGAACGCCGAACACGAACTGATCGGACGCGTCCAGCAGGCGCGTGACGACCAGACCGCCGTGATCTTGTGCAATGCCGGCGCCTTCACCCATACCAGCGTCGCACTGCGCGACGCTCTCGCGGCGGTGGCGATTCCGTTCATCGAGGTGCATCTGTCCAATGTATTCGCGCGCGAATCGTTCCGCCACCATTCGTATCTCTCGGAGCTGGCCGTCGGTGTGATCTGCGGTTTCGGCAGCACCAGTTATCGGCTGGCGCTGGAAGCGGCGATCCAGCGATTGCAAACAGCTTCCCCTGCCAGCGCCTGAACCGGGCCGCCAGAGCGCCAACGCCACCTCATTCCCTTCCAGCCACCTCGTCGGTGGCATGACTGACCAAAGGCTGATCCGATGGATTTGCGCAAAATCAAGAAGCTGATCGACTTGCTCGAGGAGTCCAACCTCGCCGAACTGGAAATCAAGGAGGGCGAGGAAGTCGTGCGTCTGTCACGCGTACCGAAAGGTTCCGCGCCGGTTGCCGCGCCTGTCACCGTTCCGGTATCCACCGGTGCGGCTCCCGTCGCGGCCGCACCGGTGGCTGCCGCGCCCGAAGCCCCAGCCGCTGACGCACTGCCTGCCGGACATGTAGTGAAGGCGCCCATGGTCGGCACCTTTTACGCATCCGCCACGCCCGGCGCGTCGCCCTTCGTCAAGATCGGCCAGCAGGTCAAGGCCGGCGAGACGCTGGGCGTGATCGAGGCAATGAAGATGTTCAACCAGGTCGAGGCCGAGGTCGCCGGTACCGTGCAGGCGATCCTGGTCGAAAACGGCCAGCCGGTGGAATTCGACGAGCCGATGTTCGTGATTGCCTGAGTTGCCGGGAATCGGGAATGGAGAATCGGGAATCGCCGAAGCGACCGCACGAAGACCTGCAGGTGTGGCCCGACGCCATGCATCTGGTGGAAGCGGTTTACGAATTTTCTGCAATCTTCCCCGATACCGAACGCTTTGGATTGACCTCACCGCTTCGACGTGCGGCAATCAGCGTCCCGTCGAATATTGCCGAAGGTGCAGCACGTCGATCAAGACAGGAATACCAACGCTTTCTCTCGATTGCGCACGGCTCTTTGTCGGAGCTGGACACGCAGTACCAGATCGCAATCCGATCAGGCTTTGCTCCGATACCTCAGCCTGTCAACGACCTCATCAATCGCGTCTTCGCAAGACTCACGGCATTGCTCAACGCACTCAGTCAGCCCAAGGCGGCGCGATGAACATGATGTTGATCTTCCCATTCCCCATTCCCGACTCCCCACTCCCATGCTAGAAAAAGTCGTCATCGCCAATCGCGGCGAAATCGCCCTGCGCGTACTGCGCGCCTGCAACAGCCTCGGCATCAAGACCGTAGCGGTACATTCCACGGTGGATCGCAACCTCAAGCATGTCGGCCTGGCCGACGAGGCGATCTGCATCGGGCCCGGCCCGTCGATGGACAGCTATCTCAACATCCCGCGGATCATCGCCGCGGCGGAAATCACCGACGCCCAGGCGATCCATCCGGGCTACGGCTTCCTGGCCGAGCGCGCCGACTTCGCCGAGCAGGTAGAACAGTCCGGCTTCATTTTCATCGGCCCGACCGCCGAGGTGATCCGCCTGATGGGCGACAAGGTCGAGGCGATCCGCACGATGAAGGCAGCCGGCGTACCGTGCGTACCCGGCTCCGGCGGCCCGCTCGGCGAGGATGTGGACACCAACATCAAGCTCGCGCGCGAGGTTGGCTACCCGGTGATCATCAAGGCTTCCGGCGGCGGCGGCGGCCGCGGCATGCGCGTGGTTCGCACTGAAGCGCATCTGGGCAACGCGATCAGCATGACCAAGGCCGAGGCCAAGGCCGCGTTCGGCAACGATCAGGTGTACATGGAGAAGTTCCTGGAGAATCCGCGCCACGTGGAAGTCCAGGTGCTGGCCGACGGCCAGGGCAACGCGGTCCACCTGGGCGAGCGCGACTGCTCGATGCAGCGTCGCCACCAGAAGGTGGTCGAGGAGGCACCGGCACCGGGCATCACGCCCGAACAACGTGCGCAGATCGGCAAGGTCTGTGTCGACGCCTGCCTACGCATCGGCTATCGCGGCGCCGGCACGTTCGAATTCCTGTACGAGAACGGCCGCTTCTACTTCATCGAGATGAACACCCGCATCCAGGTCGAGCATCCGGTGACCGAGCTGATCACCGGTACCGACCTGGTGCGCGAACAATTGCTGATCGCCGCTGGCGAAAAGCTCTCGATGCGGCAGGAAGATGTGGTGATCCGCGGCCACGCGATCGAATGTCGCATCAACGCCGAGGATCCGGAGTCCTTCATGCCGTGTCCCGGCACGGTGAAGCGTTTCGAGGCGCCCGGCGGCCCCGGCGTGCGGGTGGACACCCATCTGTACGACGGCTACCGCATTCCACCCAATTACGATTCGATGATCGGCAAGCTGATCGTGCATGGCCCGGATCGCGAGACCGCGATCGCGCGCATGCGCCTGGCGCTGGCCGAGACCGTGATCGAGGGGGTCAAGTGCAACATCCCGCTGCAGCAGAAGATCATGGCCGACGCCGGCTTCCACCACGGCGGGCAGAACATTCACTATCTCGAGAAGCGGATCGCGGATCAGAAGGAAAAGGCCACCACCGGGCAGTAGCCAGGAGTGAGGGAAGAGAAGTGAGGAGTGAGAGAAGCCGGCGTTTCGACTCCTCATCTGAACTCGCCACTCCGCTCTGCAACGCATTCCCCATAGTTCGGCCGTTCTCTCTCTCTACTCACTCCTCTTCGCTCACTACTCGCCTTATGCCTTTCCTCGAACTCTCCCTGATCGTGCGTACCGAACAACAACCCAGCGTGGAGGAGGCGCTGGGTGAGCTCGGCGCACTCTCCATCACGCTGCGTGACGCGGAGGCGCAGACGCCGGACGAACAGGCGATCTTCGAGCCGGGCGTGGGCGAGCTGCCGCTGTGGCCGACGATCACGGTGGATGCGCTGTTCGACGAGAACAACGACCGGCGCGGGCTGGCCGCGGCGCTGGGTGAACTGCTGCCCTGGCTGGAGCCCGACCGCTTGAGTTTTCACGAGGTCGCCGACCAGGACTGGGAACGAGTCTGGATGGATCAGTTCAAGCCGATGTCGTTCGGTCGGCGCTTGTGGATCTACCCGTGGAATATCGAGCCCCCGGCCGACGATGACATCGTCGGCCGCTCCAGCGCATCCAGGCGCGTCGTGGTGCGCCTCGACCCGGGCCTGGCGTTTGGTAGCGGCACCCACCCCACCACCGCGCTGTGCCTGGAATGGCTGGACGGACTTGACCTTGCCGGCAAGATGATCACCGACTACGGTTGCGGCTCGGGCATCCTGGCGGTCGCCGCGCTGAAGCTCGGCGCCGCCAGCGCGGTCGGCGTCGACAACGACCCGCAGGCACTCATCGCAGCGGCCGACAATGCCGAACGCAACGGCGTCGCGGCGCAACTGGCGCTGTGCCTGCCGCAGGACCACGTCGCAGCGGCGGCCGAGGTGCATGGAAGCACTAGTGCCGCGGGCGCAGGATGCGCAGGAGCGGCCGACGTCTTCGTCGCCAATATCCTCGCCGGCCCGCTCGGCAAACTGGCGCCCACCTTCGCCGCTGCCGCCAAACCCGGCGCGCCATTCGCGATCTCGGGCATCCTTGCCGGCCAGCAGGACGAGCTGCTGCAACGCTACGCCTTGTGGTTCGACGAACTGCGCGTGGACACGCGCGAGGACTGGGTGCGCATCAGCGGCCGGCGTCGCAGCTGACGACCATCGACAGTCCACCCGCGCCGCGGGTCGATCGCTGGTCACCGCCGCGCGGAGTGCCGCGCCCGGCCTGCTAAGCTTGCCGCGTATTGATCGCCAACGGTCCGCATGTATACCCAGTGCCCCGAATGCCTGTCCGTCTTCGCGCTGGACGCGCACACCTTGGCGCAGGCGCACGGCCACGTGCTGTGCGGCCATTGCAGCGCCGGCTTCGACAGCGTCGCCACGCTCACGGACCAACTGCCGCCCGAGCCGTTCGTCGAACTGCCGGTGAACGACCCCGCGTTCGAACCACCGTGTGTCGACCTGGTGGTTTACCGACCGCAGCCCGAAGTCTCCGTGGTGGTGACACCCGCGGAATCGGCAACGGCCGAGACGGCATCCACCGAGGACTTCTCGCAACTGGTGTTCGCGCCCCGCTTCGCACGCGAGCCGCGCAGGAAGCAGACGCAGAAGCGATCGCGCGCGCAGGCGCGTCGCACGCGCGCAACGACGGGTGAACGGTACTGGCCGTGGGTGCTCGCCTGCGTGCTGCTGGCCTCGTTGCTGCTGGCCCAGTTGGCTTGGGCGGAACGCGACGCCCTGATCCGCAGCCGCGTCGTGGGTGGCTGGCTGCGCAGCAGTTGTGCGCTGCTCGGTTGTGAACTCCCGCTGGTTGCAGCACCGTCGCGGTTGCGTCTGCTCGCCAGCAACGTGCAGGCCCATCCCAGCGTACCCGACGCGTTGCTGGTCAGCGCCAGCGTGCGCAACGACGCCGCCTTCACCCAACCCTATCCGGCGCTGACGATCACGCTCTCGGATGTGCAAGGCCAGCGACTGGCCATGCGTCGCCTGCAGCCGGAGGAATATCTCGATGACCGCGCGATCCTGCGCCGAGGCCTGGCACCTGGCGCCAGCACGGTGCTGCTGCTGGAGGTGGAGGATCCCGGTGACAAGGCGGTGGCGTTTGAATTCGGTTTCGAATGAATCCGGCGCGACAGGTACTTAAAATTGCCGGCGCACAAGGGTAGACTCGTGGCCTCGTCAGGGATGCCTGTCGGCATTCGATTCACGCCGCGAGCGCAACATCCGCCATCACCAAAGGCAGCGGCCCATGCAGCCGCCGCATCGTACGCGAGGGAAAATGTCCGTGAATGCCGCAAGACTGCCTGCAGCCGAGGCCGCCGTTTCGTCCTCGCCGCATGGTGCCGGCTCAAGCAGCGCATTGAGCGAATGCGTCAGTCACACGGTACGTCGCTATCTTGCAGACATCGGCGACACCGAATGCGTCGAAGGCCTGCATGCGTTGGTATTGCGCGAAGTCGAGGTACCGTTGTTGCGCGAGGTACTGGCATTCCACGACGGCAACCAAAGCCGCGCAGCCGTCGCGCTCGGCATCAATCGCGCCACCTTGCGCAAGAAGCTGGCGGCCCACGGCCTGCTGTAACGCCACTCCCGGCAACAACGGCCGCGCATCCGAACGGCTATAATGTGCGGCTTTCGCACTCCAGGCAGCCCATCCATGTCCGCTCCCCAGCTCGTTCCGGTTCGTCGCGCCCTGCTCAGTGTCTCCGACAAGACCGGCCTGATCGACCTGGGCCGACGCCTGGCCGCTGCGGGCGCGGAGTTGCTCTCCACCGGCGGCAGTGCAAAGGCGCTGCGCGAGGCCGGCATCGCGGTCACCGATGTCAGCGCCGTCACCGGCTTCCCCGAAATCATGGACGGCCGCGTCAAGACGCTGCACCCGAAAGTACACGGTGGCCTGCTTGGACGTCGCGGCACCGACGACAAAGTAATGGCCGAGTTGGGTATCGCGCCGATCGACCTGCTGGTACTCAACCTGTATCCGTTCGAAAGCACGGTGGCCAGGGCTGACTGCACGCTGGAGCAGGCGATCGAGAACATCGACATCGGTGGTCCGGCGATGCTGCGCTCGGCCGCCAAGAACTGGAACGATGTCGGCGTGCTGACCTCGCCGGCGCAGTACGCCGACGCGCTGGCCGAAATCGAGAGCCACGGCGGCCTGTCGCGCAACACGCGCTTCAAACTGGCGGTCGCCGCATTCAACGATGTCTCAAGTTACGACGGCGCGATCAGCAACTACCTGTCCGGGCTGGAGCTCAACGACGCCCAGGACGCGATCGCCGGTCATGCCAGCTTCCCCGGCCAGGTCAACGGCCGTTTCGTCAAGCTGATGGACTTGCGCTACGGCGAAAACCCCCACCAGCAGGCCGCGTTCTATCGCGATCTGTATCCGCATCCGGGCACGCTGGCCTGCTTGCGCCAGTTGCAGGGCAAGGAGCTCTCCTTCAACAACATCGCCGACGCCGACGCGGCGTGGGAGTGCGCACGCAGTTTCGTCAAGCCGGCCTGCGTGATCGTCAAGCACGCCAACCCGTGCGGGGTGGCGGTGAGCCTGGAGGGTATCGGCAAGGCCTACGACCTGGCCTTCCAGACCGATCCCACTTCGGCTTTCGGCGGCGTCATCGCGTTCAACCGCGAAGTGGATGGCGCCACCGCGAAAGCCATCGTCGAGCGCCAGTTCGTTGAAGTGGTGCTGGCACCTGATTATGCGGACGACGCACTGAAGGCGTTCCATAAGAAAGGCAATGTGCGCGTACTGGTGATTCCGCTGCCAGCCGCCGGAAGCCTGCACGACGCTCACCCTGGCAACCATTCCAGGCGCGTGGGCTCGGGCCTGCTGATGCAGAGTGCCGACACCGGCATGGTCACCGCGGCCGACCTGAAAGTCGTTACCCGCAAGGCGCCCACCGAAGCGCAGATCCACGACCTGATCTTTGCCTGGAAGGTAGCCAAGTTCGTCAAATCCAACGCCATCGTCTATGCCCGCAACCGCCAGACCATCGGTATCGGCGCCGGCCAGATGAGCCGCGTGTACAGCGCGAAGATCGCCGGCATCAAGGCCGCCGACGAGAAGCTCGAGGTTCGCGGCTCGGTGATGGCCAGCGACGCGTTCTTCCCGTTCCGCGACGGTATCGACGCTGCCGCCGAAGCGGGCATCAGCGCGGTGATCCAGCCCGGCGGTTCGATGCGTGACAACGAAGTCATTGCCGCGGCCGACGAGCATGCCATGGCCATGGTGTTCACCGGGATGCGCCACTTCCGTCATTGAGTCTCGACGCGCGCAGGCGCACGCTCGGCACCCACCCTGCACCAGGAGGCTGCCATGCATTACCAGTTGTTTTACTGGACCGGTATCCAGGGTCGCGGTGAGTTCGTGCGGCTGGCGCTGGAAGATGCCGCGGCCGGCTACGAGGACGTGGCTCGCGAGCAGGGTGACGATGTGATCGTGCAGTATCTCGACGGCGTCCACGATGGCCCGCTGCCGTTTGCACCGCCGTTTCTCAAGGCTGGCCGCCTGCTGATCGCGCAGACCGCGAACATCCTGCATTACCTCGGACCGCCACTCGCGCTGGTGCCGCAGAGCGAGAGCCGGCGCTGGTATGCGCACCAGTTGCAACTGACCATCGCCGACGTCGTTGCCGAGGTGCACGACGCTCACCACCCGATCGCCGGCAGCCTGTACTACGAGGATCAACGCATCGAGGCGCGCCGTCGCGCGACCGCCCTGCGCGAGACGCGGTTGCCGAAATACCTCGATTATTTCGAACAGGTGCTGGAGCGCGGCGGCCGACAGCATGCCCTGCACGAATATTCCTATGTCGACCTCTCGCTGTTCCAGCTAATGAGCGGACTGGAGTACGCGTTTCCATGGGCGATGCGCCGCATCGGACGTCAGCTGCCGCTATTGCATGCGTTGCAACAGCGGGTCGCCCAACGGCCACACATCGCCGAGTACCTGGCATCGCCGCGACGCCTGCCGTTCAACGAAAGTGGCATCTTCCGCCACTATCCGGAACTGGACGATCCGGCTGGCGCAGGCTGAGAAGACCGGCGCTAGCGGGC
The DNA here is from genome assembly GCA_004298505.1 of Rhodanobacter sp. Classification (GTDB taxonomy): domain Bacteria; phylum Pseudomonadota; class Gammaproteobacteria; order Xanthomonadales; family Rhodanobacteraceae; genus Rhodanobacter. The sequence continues at coordinate 74,498 of SCRO01000034.1, read as the reverse complement.
AGGATTGACCACCCACCCGTCGCCTGCCCGCCGGCCCGACGCTCAGCGACTGCTGCTGGACGCCGGCGTCTGCGACTGGGCGTTGTCCGACTCCGCTGCCGGTGGCTTGCTCTTGCCCCACTCCAGCACCTTGTACAGCGCAGGCGTTGCGCGCCGCTGGCCATGTTCGTCGACCAGGCGGCCTTGCGGATCAACTATATAGGTCTGTTGCAAACCGTGCTTGGGCGTAACCACCACCATGTAGAGGCGGCCGTTGCGACGGTATTCCTGCACGGTGTTCTCGCCTTGCTGGCGAACCTCCACTGTCGGTTCCGAGGCGGGACGCCCCATCCGGCTGTCGCCACTTTTCATCGCCGGCAAGGCGAGCGGTTGCAGATTCGGCTTGGTCGTGGCCGCTGGGGCTGCCACCGAGCTGGGCGCTGGCGCGGTCGCCCGTACGCCTGGATCGTTCATCCCGGGAGGCGGCGGTACCTGGCTAGCGGGATAGGCTTGGGCATGTACGCCCGACAACAGCATCGCGGCGGACAGAGCACTGGCGGCAACCAGCAGCATGGTGGTTTTCATGGCGGCAACCTCGATCGGGGGTTCGAGCATAACAGGCGCCTGCGCCAGACATTCATGAAACGCGGTGCTTTACCGCACATGCGAGAATAATGCATGGCCAAACTCATCCTGATCGATGGATCTTCCTACCTGTACCGCGCCTTCCATGCGCTGCCACCGCTGAGCAACGCCCACGGCGAGCCCACCGGCGCGCTGTTCGGGGTGGTCAACATGTTGCGCGCCACGCTGAAGGCGAAGCCGGACTATCTGGCCTTCGTCAGCGATGCGCCCGGCCCGACCTTTCGCAACGAGCTGTACGACCAGTACAAGGCAAACCGCCCGCCGATGCCAGACGAGCTGCGCGTCCAGGTCGAGCCGATGCTGGCGATCGTCGCCGCGCTGGGCTTTCCGATCCTGCGCGTGCCCGGGGTCGAGGCCGACGACGTGATCGGCACGCTGGCCGTGCAGGCGCGCGACCTCGGCATCGAGGTGGAGGTTTCCACCGGTGACAAGGACATGGCCCAACTGGTGGGTCCACTGGTCACCTTGGTCAACACGATGAGCAATACGGTGCTGGACCACGCCGGGGTAGTCGAGAAATTCGGCGTACGACCGCAGCAGATCATCGACTTCCTCGCGCTCACCGGTGACACCATCGACAACGTGCCTGGCGTGCCCAAGTGTGGCCCCAAGACCGCCGCCAAATGGCTGGCCGAGTACGACTCGCTGGATGGCGTGATCGCCAACGCCGACAAGATCGGCGGCAAGATCGGCGCGAGCCTGCGCGCCGCGCTGGCGCAGTTGCCGCTGTCGCGCGAGCTGGTGACGATCAAGACCGACGTGGCGCTCGAAGTCGGCCCCACCGAGCTTGCGCAGCGTGAAGTCGACGTGGAGCAACTGCGCGAGCTGTACACGCGCTACGAGTTCAAGGCGGCGCTGAAAGAGCTGGATGAAAGTCCGGGATTCGGGAGTGGGGAGTCGGGATTCGAAAAAGCTGGCGCTGCGGCGACAGCTGGTTCCCTTGGCAACGAGGTGCTCACGGCCGAGCTGTCCAGGGTGGGCGAGTACGAGCTGATCACCACGCAGGAGGGGTTTGATGGCTGGCTGGACAAAATCCGTGATGCGCCGCTGCTCGCCTTCGACACCGAAACCACCAGCATCGACGCGATGCGTGCCGACATCGTCGGCCTCAGCCTTGCAGTGGAGCCGGGCACGGCCTGCTATATCCCGCTCGGCCACGACTATCCCGGTGTGCCGAAACAGCTCGACCGGGATGCGGTGCTGGCCGCGCTGAAACCTATCTTCGAGGACCCGTCGCAGCCCAAGCTGGGCCAGCACGCGAAGTACGACATCAACATCCTGTCGCACTACGATATTGCCTTGCAGGGCCTGAAGCACGATTCGATGCTCGAATCCTACGTGTGGAATGCCACCGTCACCCGCCACGACATGGACTCGCTGGCGAAGAAATATCTGGGCTACGACACCGTGAAGTACACGGAAGTCGCCGGCAAGGGCGCCCGGCAGATTTCATTCTCGCAGGTGGATCTCGACACCGCCTGTCGCTATGCCGCCGAAGACGCCGACATTACCCTGCGCCTGCACCATGCCCTGTGGCCGAAGCTGGAGAGCGTACCGGCGCTGCGCGGCGTGTATCAGGACATCGAGATTCCGCTGGTGCCGGTGCTGGCCGAGATGGAACGCCGCGGCGTGCTGATCGATGGTAACGAACTGCGTCGGCAGAGCCAGCAACTGGGCAAGCGCATGCTGGAGCTGCAGCAACAGGCGTATACGCTCGCCGGGCACGAATTCAATCTCGACTCACCCAAGCAGTTGCAGACCGTGCTGTTCGACGAACTCGGCCTCGAGGCGAAAATGAAGACGCCCACGGGACAGCCGTCGACCAACGAGGAAGCACTGGACGCGATCGCCGACACGCACGAACTGCCGCGGCTGGTCCTGGACTACCGCGGCCTGGCCAAGCTGCGCTCCACCTACACGGACAAGCTCTCCGGCATCGTCAATCCGCGCACCGGCCGCGTGCACACCAGCTACCACCAAGGCTCGGTGGCGACCGGTCGGATCTCCTCCTCCGACCCGAACCTGCAGAACATTCCGGTGCGCACCGCGGAGGGTCGACGCATCCGCCAGGCCTTTATCGCACCTGACGGCTGGCGGGTGATGGCCGCGGATTACTCGCAGATCGAGCTGCGCATCATGGCGCACCTGTCCGGCGACGAGGGTTTGCTGAAGGCGTTCCGCGAAGGTGGCGATGTGCATCGTTCCACGGCGGCCGAAGTGTTCGGCCTGAAGCCGGAGGAGATCAGCGCCAACCAGCGCCGTGCCGCGAAGGCGATCAACTTCGGCCTGATGTACGGCATGAGCGCGTTCGGGCTGGCGCGCCAGCTCGGTGTGGAGCGCGGCGAGGCCAGCGATTACATGGCGCGCTACTTCGCCCGCTACCCCGGCGTGCACGCATTCATGGAGGCCACCCGTGAGCAGGCGCATCGCGACGGCTATGTCGAGACCATCTTCGGCCGCCGCCTGTATCTGGAAAACCTGACCTCGCGCAACCACGGCCTGCGCCAGGGCGCGGAGCGCGCCGCGGTAAACGCGCCGATGCAGGGTAGCGCCGCGGACATCATCAAACGCGCGATGATCGCGGTGGCGGCGTGGCTGAAGCAGCGTGACGACGCCCACATGCTGATGCAAGTGCACGACGAACTGGTGTTCGAGGTGCGTGCCAACGCCGTCGAAGCCGTGCGCGCCGGCGTGATCGAGCGCATGTCCAGTGCCGCGGAACTGGCCGTGCCGCTGCTGGTCGATGTCGGCGTGGGCGCGAACTGGGACGAGGCCCACTGAGGCTCCGCAAACAATCCAGATATTTCAATCGCAACAACAGCTTGCGTGCTGCGTTTTGCAACAGATGAATCGCCGTTGAATTGCTTTCGGGGACCTGAAACTTTTTCCACTTCCTGCGCACTAACTGTCTGGATGCACGCAACGGCATCCACGGCTGGCTCACCTCCCTGGGCCGCCACGGTCGCAGGCCTCTCCCCTGGGTTTCTGCGACCGCCCGGCCCCGAAGGTTCCCCCTAACCTTCGGGGCCTTTTTTTGATCCGATTGCGGTGCTGGCGCGCACTCGCTCTCATGCCGCTGCCTCATCCAGCCCCGTCCCCGGCCGGCCTGTACATTTTGTGCACACCGGCGCAGGCCATACTCGCAGCACATCCATCAAGGGCTAAACCATGCGTGCAGGACTGATCATCATCGGCATCATCTTGCTGGTAGCCGGCATCTGGATCGTGGCAGGCCACGCCTTCTACCAAGGCACCGACACCCTGGTACAGATCGGCTCGGCCAAGATCACCGCCACCCATGACAAGGGCGTTCCGCAATGGATCGGCATCGCCAGCATCGTGGTCGGGGCGCTGCTGGCAATCGGTGGCTTCACGCGCAAACACTGAGCAAGCACCGCACAAATCCGGAAACCGCCGCTCACGGCGGTTTTCCTTTGTGGCCAGCCCGCCTGACTCGCTCCCGCTACAATCGCCGGGATGGATGTCTCGTACCTGATCGACCCGCTCAATGCCGCCCAGCGCGAAGCGGTCTGCGCCCCGCCTGGCCACTACCTGGTACTGGCCGGCGCCGGTTCCGGCAAGACCCGCGTGCTCACCCACCGCATCGGTTGGCTGACCCAGGCTGAGCGCGTACCGCCCTGGGCGATACTCGCCGTCACCTTCACCAACAAGGCCGCCGGCGAGATGCGCGCGCGACTGGCTACGCTGATCCCTGGCGACACCCAGGGTCTGACCGTCGGCACCTTCCACGGCATCGCCCATCGCCTGCTGCGCCGGCACTGGCGCGAGGCCGGGCTGACCGAGACCTTCCAGATCCTGGACTCCGACGACCAGTTGCGCCTGGTCAAGCGCGTGGTCGCCGGGTTGGGCCTGGATGATGCGAAATTTCCGCCGCGCCAGGCCTGTTGGCAGATCAACCAGTGGAAGGACGAGGGCAAGCGCCCGGACGGCATCGAACATCGCGACCACCCGGTCACGCATACCTTCGCCACCATCTACCAGGCCTACGAAGACGCGTGCCGCCGCGCCGGCCTGGTCGACTTCGCTGAACTGCTGCTGCGCGCGCACGAGCTGTGGCTGAAGAACCCGGCCGTGCTGGAGCACTACCAGCAGCGCTGGCGTTATCTGCTGGTCGACGAATTCCAGGACACGAACACGCTGCAGTACGCCTGGATTCGCGTGCTGGCCGGCAGCACCGGGCAAGTATTCGTGGTCGGCGACGACGATCAGGCGATCTACGGCTGGCGCGGCGCCAAGGTGGAGAACGTGCAACAGTTCTTGCGTGATTTCCCCGGCGCAAAAACGATCAAGCTGGAACAGAACTACCGCTCTACCTCGACCATCCTGAAAGCTGCCAACCAGGTGATCCGGCGCAACGGCAGCCGCCTCGGCAAGGAGCTGTGGACGGCAGGCGACGACGGCGAACGCATCGCGCTGTACGCCGCCTACAACGAGCAGGACGAGGCGCGTTTTGTGATCGAACGCATCCGTGAGTACATCGACGAACACGGCAACGCCCGCGACTGCGCGATCCTGTACCGCTCCAACGCGCAGTCGCGCAACTTCGAGGAGCAACTGGTCCAGCGCCGGATCGGCTACCGCGTCTACGGCGGCCAGCGCTTCTTCGAGCGCGCCGAGGTGAAAGACGCACTGGCCTACCTGCGCCTTACCGCAAACCGCCACGACGACGCCGCCTTTGAGCGCGCCGTGAACACCCCGCCGCGCGGCATCGGCGAGCGCACCTTGGACGTGTTGCGTCGCCGCGCGCGGCTCGACGACACCTCGATGTGGGAAGCGGCACTGGCAGAGCTCACCAGCAGCGACCTGGCTGGCCGTGCGAAGAATGCGGTGAAGGTGTTCCTGGCGCTGATTGACACGCTGGCGCTGGCATTCACGGGATTGGGGATTGCCGATTCGGGATTGGCAAAAACGGAAGCCGCGACGGCGCCGGTTGCCGACGCTCCTCCGAATCTCGAATCTCGAATCTCGAATCCCGTCCTCACCCTCGCCGAACAGATCGACCACGCCATCACCCACACCGGCCTGCGCGATTTCTACGAAAAGGACAGTCGCGGCAATGCCGAGACGCGGGTGGAGAACCTGGATGAGCTGGTCAACGTGGCCAGTCGTTTCGAACGCAGCCAGGAAGATATCGATGCCGGGCTGAGCGAGCTCAACGCGTTCCTCTCCAACGCCGCGCTGGAAGCAGGCGAGAGCCAGGGCGAGGAAGGCGACGACTGCGTGCAGCTGATGACCCTGCACTCGGCCAAGGGACTGGAGTTCCCGGTGGTGTTCCTGGTCGGCATGGAAGAGGGCCTGTTCCCCAGCCAGCGCTCGGTCGACGACGCGGGCCGACTGGAGGAAGAACGCCGACTCGCCTACGTCGGTATCACCCGTGCGCGTGAACGTCTCATTGTCTGCCACGCCGAATCACGCCGCATGCATGGCACCGAAATGCTGGCGCGCCCGTCACGCTTCCTTGGCGAGATACCGGCCGAGCTGATCGACGAAGTACGCCCGTGCGTGCACGTCACCCGGCCCATGTATGCCGGCCGGCCGCACGAGGTTTCTCCATCACTGGAAGAATCCCTGCCGGTGAAACTTGGCCAGCGCGTCAGCCACCCCAAGTTTGGCGAAGGCGTGGTGCTCGGCGCCGAGGGCAGCGGTGCACACACGCGACTGCAGGTGAACTTCGAGGGTGTCGGCAGCAAGTGGCTGGTGGCGGCGTACGCGAACCTGACCGCGTTGTAGGCCCGGCTTGCCACGTCGCGGTGGCTCTCGATGACGGTCGCTCGCTCGGCATGCTGCAACGCAGTCGGGCACCAATTCCGCAAGAGTCTGTGATTTCCACGACTGCGACATGAATGCCGGGACCTTGCGCCGAAACTCTGGCGCCGTTCGCGCTTTCCCAGCCAAGTGACCGTACCCTGCGAAGCAACTCAATGAATGCCCGCCTCAGCGACCCGCGCCAGCAAGAACACAACCGGCTCGACGACAACATCTGCGTGCACATCTTCACCGTCTCGGCCGCCATGGTAGGCGTCTGCCTGACGGTAATCGGGATCATCCGAGTCGTCATCTCGCCGCGCCAGCCGGACCGGGTCTCCGACGACATGCTGGCGCTCAACGCCCTGCTCTACCTGACCTCCTGTCTGCTTTCCTACTGGGCCCTGCGCACGCGCCGGAAGTCTCGCAACTATCGGTTCGAGCGACTTGCCGACATCATTTTCCTGCTGGCACTGAGCTTGACCGCGATCAGCGCCAGCTACATGACCTGGGCGATTTCAGCGCATTGATCGACTCGCCGCCGTTGCTCCCCGCCGTCTTGGATAGCAACCCGCACTATCCCGGCGGGGCCTTGGTTCCACTCATGAAAAAAGGGCACGAGTGCCTTTTTTTCACCAGCGTTCGATCCGCAAGCGCCTACGGTTTGGCTGTGGCAGCACCGGCCACCCGCCTGGCTTTCACTTCATCGGCTGAAACCTGTTTGCTCTGGTTGCCCCAGGAAGAGCGCTCGTGATTGATGATGTCCGCGATCTCGGCATCGTTCAGCACGCTGGCGAACGGCGGCATCGGCGTCGCGTAGGTCGTGCCGCCGACGTTCTTGCCATGCAACCCATTCAACACGGTGTCGATCTGCGTGGTGGGGTCGGCATCCAGCACCACCGCATCGCCCTTCAGTGGTGGAAACGCTCCAGCGATGCCCATGCCCGTCAGTTGGTGGCACGCCGCGCAGTTGGCGCCGTACAGGGTGGCACCCTTGACGGCATCGACATGGTACGGACCCAGTGCAGCAGAGGCGGCAACCATGTCCGTCGCGGCCGGCGGCGGCGGCGTGGGTGGCGCGGATACAAGCGCCGCGGTCGACGCGGCACCCTCCGCGCGAACGTCAAACACACCCACCGCGCCTACCATCAGGTGCGCCATGTCGTGGTCGACGAAGGCATATTTGCCCGGCTGCGGAATCACCAGGTCAAATATGGCACCGGCACCCGGGCCGACGGTGTAGGTGGACACGTCAGTGAGTGCATGCGCGGGATCCCCGTCAGGATAGACCTTGTCAAACATGGAACCGATCACGTGGAACGACGTCCACAGACTCGGACCGGCATCGACGAAATAGATCCGTACACGCTTGCCCGCGGTAACCACCAGCGGATGATCGCGGTACTGGAAGGCGACCCCATTGAAGACCACCTCGTCGGGGCGTTCCTCGAGCATCTTCTCGTAGTTGGGGCCCATCAGTTGGCCGGAGACCTGCTGCGTGTACCACTCGCTCTGCTCGATCACGAAACTCTCGGCGGCAGGCGGCAGTGGCTTGACCGGATCCACGACGAGCACGCCATACATGCCGTTGGCAACGTGCAGCAAGATGGGCTGCGTCTCGCAATGGTAGATGAATGCGCCGGGCACACTCGCCACGAAAGAAAACGTCAACGACTTGCCGGGCTTGATATCTATGTAATTCAGATTGGGCTCGGTCTGGGCTGCATGGAAGTCGATGGAGTGCCCCATATGCCCATGGTTGGTGAGGGTCACATTCACTGTCTGCCCCTGCCGTACATGAATGATCGGGCCCGGCACCGTGCCATTGTACGTCCACGCCTGATAGCTGACGCCATGGGCGATGGCAATGTTGTCGTCCGTAACCACGAGGTGGACATCGACGCTTTTGCCCGTGCCGATCAGTGGCGGCAGGCGCGCGTCACGCGGCTTGGTGGTCGGCGTATTGGACACCAGCGAGAGTGGCGAGACGGCGGCGGCCGCGGCGGCGGGCGAAGGCGACTTGACGTTCAACGTGCTGTGCAGGCCACCGATCAACAAGATCACCAGCACCACGACACCGAGCATCGCCGGGATCTGCACACTCAGTGGCAACCGCCGCGGCTCCTGTGCGAACGCCTCCTCGCCGCCCCACTCGGCAACACGCCGCCAGCGTGGCCAGCGTTTCTCGATGAAATAATCGAGGCTGTATGGACTGCGACCGCCACGGACGTTGATCGCGATGAGCGCCACGAAAATCAGCACATAGCTGATCGCGGTGCCCATGTTGTTCGCACCCACGGTGTAGGGGCCGCCAAAACCCTCGGCGGTACTCCACACCAGCAGGCTGAACAGGGCGCCGACCACGTACAAGGTCTTGCGCGCGAAGCCCGTGAGCAGGGCCAGCGCGATGGTGGTTTCAACGATGCGGGTAAGCCAGGTGAACAGCATGGCGTGCGGCGTGACCAGCCCGATCCACAGCGCGAACCAGCCGGCGAGCCAGGCGGGCTGCCCTTGCGCGGCGTTGTGCAGGTAGCCGACATAGTGGACGGCGAAATCGGGCGCCCATGTGAGTGCCGCGCCCATCGCCCAGATGACGCCAAAGGCGACCCGCAGGGCAGCAGCCGCTATCGCCGGCCAGGCCGGTGAGGCCGGGGCGTCAAGCTGGTTTGGTGACATCAGTAATCCTTGGGTTCTGGACCCGGGTCGGCCCGGATCGTCGTCGCTAGTTTAGGCCTGGATCGCGGGACCGGGTGGCGACATAACGTCGCAGTCGTGTGAAAAACACCCAGGCAACCTGCAGGGTTGCTGTCACGACAGACCTTGCTGGCAAGGCCTCTTGCAGCACAACGCAGAGGTGCAGCCATCCGCTGCATCCACGCCCGCGCCAGAGGTGGAGATCCACCTGCTGCATCGACGCGGATGACTCGCCGTCGAACCGATGTTCACTCGCGCAGGCGCGGCACTCCGTGCACGTCGCGAGCCTCGATCGCAATGGGTTGCGTATCGGGTTGCCCTGGCGGGGTGCGCTGTACCAGTGGCGTGACCGCTTCCCCGCGGCCGAACGCCAGCGCGTTGCGATAGCAGCGCTGCGCCTGCGCCGCGTCGCCCGGCCCGGCGAATGCATCGCCGAGCACTTCCCATGCGGTCGGACTGGGCGCCAGCGCCAGCGAGCGCTGCAGGTATTGATGGGCCTTGCCCCACAACTTCAGGCGCACACACATGCGACCCAAGGTGAGCAGCAGGCTGGCATCGTTGGGATGCGCATCAAGCCAGCCTTCGGCACGGCGCAGGCGTGCCTCGACATCGTCGCCCACCAGCGTGCCATAGGTTTCGATCAGCCGTGGTGACCACTCGCGGCGCAGCGCGGACTCCACTTCATCCATCGCCGGCAGCACCAGACCGAACGCCGACGCGCGCCGGGCATAGGCATCGATCACCGCAGGGACGCGGCGCTGCACCTTGGGCAGCCGCGACCACAGCGTGTTCAGCGCGGCGCCATCCGGGGCGGCGTGGAGGGTTGCGGCCAGCACCTGCGCCTCCAGCGTCGCGTAAGCGCGGCCACCCAGCGCACCGCTCTTGTGCAACGGTTCGAGTGCAGCGCGTGCACGGCGCAGGTCGCCACTCTCCAGCGCCGCCAGGGCCAGCTCGCGCCAGCCGCCGGGGGTGAGCGTACCCTTGTCCGATTCGGGTGCCAGCAGGGCCAGCGCCGCGGCCGGCTTGCCTTCGCGCCGCAACAATCGCGCGCGCAGCACGCGCGCGGCCTGCGGCGCGGCCTGCGCGGCCTGGTCCAGCGATTCCAGCGCGCGGCCATATTCGCCGCGCCGCGACGCCGCTTCGGCGCAAGCAAGCAAGGCCGGGCCGCGCAGGCTGGCCAGCCGCGCCGCACGATTGAGGTCGCGTTCGGCATCGCCGTGACGACCTTCGATCAGGGCCACCAGGCCTTCGCCCAGACGCTGCTGGCTGAGTCGCCGATGCCGCCGCGAGAATGCCCCGAACGGCCAGCGCAGCGAGCGCCAGAGCAGGCTGAGCAAGGCCCACGTCAGCAGCAGGATCACGATGGCCGCGACAACCGTGGTCTCCACCCGCCAGCCACGCATGCGCAGTAACACATAGCCCGGGTCTTCCGCCACCCAGTGCCAGCCGAAGGCGGCCAGCGCCGCCACGACCACCAGCAACAGCACCCAACGCCACAGCCTCATGACCGGGCCCCACCCTTGCGCGGAGTCGTGCTGGTGGGAGCCGCGGTCGAGCCGGCAGGTGCCGGGGCAAGCGCGTGCACGGCGCGCAGGTTGCGCAGCTCGGTCAACGCGGCGCCCAGTTGTACCGGTGCGTTCGCCGGCCGCTGGCTTTCGAGCTGTTTCACTGTCTCGCGCGCCTGTTTCACGGTGACGGCGTTATCATCGAACTGGCTGGCCAGGCTCGCATCCACGCGCTTGAGCGCCGCAGCGTAGCCTTCACTGTCGTACGCCAGCAAAGCAGCTTGCGCCTGCGCCAGATCCAGCGCCGCCAGCTCACCGGCGAAGCGCGCATTGGCTACCGCCAGTGGCGCACCGTGGTCACGCTGCACGGTGACCACGCTGGCCAGCGCGCGGCGAATGCGTGACCACGCGTCGGTGGCCGGCCCGGCCGCAGCAACGTCGAGCGGTTTCAGCGGCAGGCTGTCCATCGCACCGCGCAGCGCCTGCAGCTGTTGCAGCGCGCTGGCCTGGTCAACCGGCTGGCTTTTCAGCAGCGCTTCGCGCTCGGCCTGGATACTCTGACGCACTCCGCTGAACGCGCCGTCGTTGACCGCAGCAAGCGTCTGGTCGGCGAGCGCGTACGCAGCTGCCGCCGCCCGCACGTCATGGAACAGCAGGTAACGCTCCTCGCCCATGCGCAGCAGCGAGTCGGTTTCGTCCAGCAGCATCGCAGCGTGCCCGGACAGGCTCTTTTCGGCCAGCTTTGCCACGGCGTCTTCCAGATTGCGCGTGCGCTCGGCCTGGCCGAGCAGCTCCTCGCGCAGCGAGCGATTGACCGCCGCAGCATCGTCCACCCGCTGATCGAGACTGGCGCGCTGGTCGCTGAGGCCTCCCAATCTGGTTTCCAGGGTGTCCACGCGCTGTTGCAGGGTGGTCACGCCCTGACTGTACGCCGCACTGCCGCGCTGCAATTGCCATTGTTGCCAAGCCACATAGCCGGCCGCAGCCAGCGCCAGCAGCGACAGCAGCAAAGCCAGCGCCAGGCTGCCACCACCGCGCGGTCGCGGGGTGGCGGCGGACGGCGCCGGACGGGACGGCGAACGAACGACCACCACGGGGTCGGGGCGCGCACCCTGGGGTGCGTCTGACGTTTTCGGCGGATCAACCGGCTGGTCTGGATGGCTCATAGGCGCATGCTAGCAGGCCATGCGCCCGCGCTCGTAGCGCCTGCGCGTGAAGACCCCGGGGCTCAACGCGCTGCGGCAGCCAGCAAGTCGTCGGCCAGTGCCGAGCATGCCCGTTCGATCTGCGTGAAGCCGGCGCCGCGGGCGGCTGCAGCCAGGCGCTCGCTGCTCACCACGGCAGTGGCCGCCAGCAGCCGTTCCAGTGCCGGCAGCGGCAGCAGCCTGCGCAGGTTTTGCAGGGCCTCGTTGCTCGACAGCAACACCTGCGCCGAACCGGGCAAGGCCAGCAACGCCGCCACATGGCGTCGGTCGAGTCGTGGCGGTACGCGCCGATATACCTGCACGTCGCGCACGCAGGCACCGCGCGCCGCGAGTTGACCGCGCAGCACGCCGCGACCTCCGGGCGCACCGACCAGGGCGACGCGGCGATTGCGCAGGTCCTGCAGGAGCGGGAGACCGAGCAAACCCTCGCTGTCCTGCTGCCCGGGCACCAGCGGTTCCTGTACGCCGTGACGACGCAAGGCACTTGCCGTTCCGCGCCCAACCGCCAGCACGATGGCCCGGGTATGCAGCGGTGCGAGTGCTGCCGCATGGCGCACGGCGGCGGGGCTGGTGAAAATCACCAATGGGTCGGCCAGAGCATCGCGCAGGGCGGCTCGCGCCGCCGCGACATCGTGCGGCCCGCGCAGTGCCAGGCCGGGCAGCAGCACGGGCGTACCGCCGAGCGCGCGCACCCGCCGTGCCAGCGCGCGCGCCGTGCCCACCGGACGCGTGATGATGAGCACGCGCCCGTGCAGGACGTCCTTGCGCATGGATGAATTCAGTTGCATCCGCACACCACGTTCGCGATCCGGCATGGCTCAAGTGTAACGGCGGCTCTACACTGTGGAGTCTTTCCAGCCCGATCGAGCGACGTGAGCACAATCGACGACGACACCAAGACCAGCCACCAGGCGCAGCAACTGGTCCAGTTCATCCGCGACGAGATACCGCTGGCCCAGGCGATGGATCTGCACCTGGGCCGCTACGACGTCGACACGCTGACCCTGCACGCGCCATTGGCGCCGAACGTCAACGACAAGAGCTGTGCCTTTGGCGGCAGCCTGGTCAGCCTGATGACGCTGAGTGGCTGGGCCCTGGTCGAACTGGCATTGCGCGGGCAGGAGCTCGATTGCGACGTGTTCGTGGCTGAATCGGACGTGCGCTACCTGGCGCCGCTGTGGCAGGACTTTCGTGCCGAGGCACGACTGGCCGACGCGGCCGACTGGAGCATGTTCTTCAACACCCTGGCCGCACGTGGCCGCGCGCGGATTGGGGTCGATTGCGTGATACCCGGCGAGGACGGCCGGCCGGCCGCCACCCTGGCCGCACGCTTCGTGGCCAAGCGCCGCAACCGGACCGCACAGGCCTGAATGAGGCAGAATGGCGCGGCACCCATCGAGGAGGAACGCCCATGCGCCGCATCCCGAGTATCCTGCTGATGCTGTCGCTCCTGTTGCTGGCCGCTTGCGCCACACAGGAGCGCAGTCAGTCGCTGACCACCACGCTGTCCGCCTACGGCGGGGTATTGCGCTGGGGCGATTTCGCCAGTGCGGCGCAATTCATCGACCCGGAGGTACGCGCCAAGCATCCGCTTACCGAACTGGAGCTGGCACGCTACAAGCAGGTGCGCGTCACCGAATACAATGATGACGCCGGTCCCGTGCCGATCAGCCCGACCGAAGTGCAGCAGACCGTGCGGATCAGTCTGGTCAACATTCACACGCAGGCCGAGCGCAATATCATCGACCACCAGACCTGGCGTTACGGCGAAAAGGCCAGGCACTGGTGGCTGACCAGCGGACTGCCGGACATTACCCGTGAGTGACAAAACGGATGGCGGCCACCTGATGGTCGTGCACAACCCGTATAATCGCGGGTTTAGCCGGATCGGCGCACTCGTCGTGCGAAGTGGACCCAGATGAACGACTTCCTGCACAAGCTGCCGCAATTTGTCGGCAACCACGTCGCCTTGTCGGCGCTGTTCGCGATCTTGCTGGTGGCCTTGATCGTCATCCAGGCGCGGACGCTGTTCAGCAAGATCAAGGAGCTGACCCCAGCCGGCCTGACCGCGCTGATCAACCGCAACAGTCCCTTGCTGATCGACCTGTCGGCGCTGGCCGACTTCGAGAAGATGCACGTGCCCGGTGCGAAGCATGTGGCCATGAGCCAGTTCGACCCGGAGAAGAAGGAACTTGCCCAGGCGAAATCGCTGCCGGTGGTAGTGATGGACAAGGATGGCCGCGGCAACTCGGCCAAGGCTGCGCAACGGCTGCTCAAGGCCGGCTTCGAGCACATCTATATTCTTGGCGGCGGCGTGCTCGGTTGGCACGCGGCGCAGTTGCCGGTAGCAAAGGGCAACCGGTAGGAGCCTGCTCGCAGGCGATGCTGTTGATTTGATCTACATCCCCTGCATCAGAACAACAGCATCGCCCGCGAGCGGGCTCCTACAACAGCGGAAGATCGTGGATGCCGGCGCGACCGGCAATGATCTCGGCCAGCACATCCGGTGCGTACTCGAACGAGTCGTAATACAACCGATCTTCCGGCAAGCCGGCATCGAGAAATGCCTGGCGACCGACATCGACCATGGCTGGCGGTCCGCTCATGTACACATCATGGCCGGACGGGTCCGGGAGATCGGCCAGCACGGCGTCGTGCACCAGGCCCGTGCGCAGGCCTGCGGCGTGCCCTTGATCGGCCACCACCGGATGAAACACCAGGTGCGGCAGTTCCTGCTCCCAGCGTTCGGCCTGCTCGCGCAGATACAGGTCCGCCGCGCTGCGTGCGCCCCAGTAGACGTGGATCGAACGCCGCGTACCCAGCGCAATGAAGTGCTCGATGATCGCCTTGACCGGCGCAAAGCCGGTGCCGCCGGCCACGAACAACAGCGGTCGCTCCGAATCCTCGCGCGGCACGAAGGTACCCAGCGGCCCTTCCACGCGCAGCCGGTCACCCACCTTCAGCTCGTCGTTGACCCAGCTGGTGAAGCCACCGCCGGGCACGTGGCGCACATGCAATTCGATCATGCCGTCGGCCTGTGGGCTGTTGGCAATCGAGAACGGTCGCCTGCGGCCGTCCTCCAGCAGCACGTCCAGGTATTGTCCGGGAAGCCGCTTGAGCCGGCGCTCACCCACCGCCGGCAGCAGGCGCACGCCTATCACGTCCGACGCCAACCGCCATTTGTCGGTCACCACCATGCCCAGCTGACGGCGCGCGATGTCCTCGACCGAGGTCACCGGTCGCGCTTCCAGCAACAGGTTGCTGGTCGGCACCGCCTGGCACGGCAGCACCGCATGATGCGCCAGCTCACCGGCGTCCAGTGCCAGCGGCGGGTTGCGCGGATACCGGCACTGCCCCTCCAACAAGGTGGCCTTGCAACTGCCACAGACGCCGGCGCGACAGGAATAAGGCAAGGCCACGCCTGCACGCTGTGCCGCCTCGAGTACGGTTTCGTCGGGCGCCACCGAAAACTGACGGCCGGAAAATTTGAGAGTGACAGTGAACACCAGCTGCATTGTCGCCGCGTTCGCAGCAGACGACAATGCACATTCAACTCAAGGGAATCAACGATGGGCCTCTGGAAACAACCGACGAATCTCGACCGGCTCAACGGCTGGAGCACCGACACCATGATGGAGACGCTGGGTATCCGCATCACCGCCGTCGGCGACGACTGGCTGCAGGGCACCATGCCGGTCGAGCGCCGTACCCACCAGCCGTATGGCCTGCTGCATGGCGGCGCCTCGGTGGCGCTGGCCGAGACTCTGGGCAGTCTCGCGGCGATGCTGACCCTCGACCCCGAAAAAGAGCTGGCACTTGGACTGGACATCAATGCCAACCATGTCCGTGGCGTTCGTAGCGGCACGGTCACCGGCACGGCGAGGATGCTGCATCTCGGTCGCACCACCCAGGTGTGGGAAATCCGCATCGAAAGCGAGGACGGTGCGCTGGTATGCATCTCGCGCCTCACCATGGCGGTGGTGCCGGCGCGCACGCTGAGCGCGCGTTGATGTTGCTGGCGCGCAAGCACCTGCCCCTCGCCTCAATCCTCTCCCCGACGGGGAGAGGCGACGAACGCAAAGGGCGCGGCACTTGATGACAGCGGACACGCCCTATGCCAGTCTGACCCCCGACCTGGTGCTGGATGCGGTCAATGCCTGCCGCTTGTGGCCGGATGGACGATTGCTGGCGCTGAACAGTTACGAGAACCGGGTGTGGCAGGTCGGGCTGGAGGACAGCGCGCCGGTAATCGCGAAATTCTACCGGCCCGGCCGCTGGACAGACGCGACAATCATCGAGGAACACCGCTTCGCACAGGAACTGGCGGATGCCGAACTCCCGGTGGTGGCGCCGCTGGTGTTCGAGGGTCGCACGCTGCTGCGACACGGGGGCTTTCGCTACGCGCTGTCTCCACGCCACGGTGGCCGCGCGCCGGAACTGGAAGCCAGCGAGCAGTTGCAATGGCTGGGCCGGTTGATCGCGCGCATGCACGTAGTCGGTGCACACGCGCCGTTTGCCCACCGGGGTCGGCTCGATCGCGACGCGATGGTGGTGCAGCCGATGCACGCGGTGCTCGACTCGTCGCTGCTGCCGCCGTCGCTGCACACGAACTATCATGCCGCCGCGACGCGACTGGATAGCGCCGTCGCGGCGCGGCTGGAAGCCGTCGGTCCGGTGCGGCCACTGCGCCTGCATGGCGACTGTCACCCCGGCAACGTGTTGTGGACGGATGCCGGTCCGCACTTCGTGGACCTGGACGATGCCCGCAGCGGGCCGGCGGTGCAGGACTTGTGGATGCTGGCCAACGACGAGCGCGCACTCACCGCCCTGCTCGAAGGCTATCGTCAGTTCCGCGATTTCGACGACAGCGAGCTGGCGCTGATACCCGCCCTGCGCGCGATGCGCCAGCTGCATTACGCCGGCTGGATCGCCGCACGCTGGCACGACCCGGCCTTCCCCGCCGCCTTCCCGTTCGCCGCCGAGTCGCGCTGGTGGGAACAACACCTTGCCGACCTGCACGAGTTGTCTGACGCCCTCGAATAATCCATCCCACCCGCAGAGCCCGCTGGCGGGCGATGCTATTGATTTGATCTCCATCTCGAGCGTCACAGCAGGAGCATCGCCCGCAAGCGGGCTCCTACGATTCTTCAATTTTTCCGGAGTTTTGCATGCGTACCATCCTGTTCCGCCTGATCGGCATTCTCGAAGTGGCCGGCGGGCTGTACGGCATCGCTGTGATGCTGCGCCGCCTGCTGCCGCTGGGCTCGACCCACGACAGCGTGATCGCACTGATCGGGCTGGCCTTGTTCGGCTTCTTGCTGGCCGCTGGCGTACAGCTGATCGACGGCAGCGAACGCGGTATCCGCATATCGCTGTGGGCGCAACTGCTGCAGGTGCCGTTGATCGCCACGCCGGTGTTCAGCTATGCGCTGCACAGCGGTGCCTTCGTCAATGTGTTCGTCACCGTGCACACCACGCCGCGCCCGGGTATCGACTGGCGCCTGGGCAGCCAGGGCTTCGTGCTGGCCATGGCCGGCCCGGCGCTATCGCGGCTGGGTATCAACCTGCTGGCGCTGTTGTCGTGGCTCGCACTCAGGTTTCGCTAGGAGGCAATCGCGACTCCGTAGGGCAGGCACCGCCCGCCGCCTTTGGCTCACGGCATCGCGGCAGAAGTGGCGGGCCGTGCCCGCCCTACGCATGACCATGAGAGTCGCTACCACCAGCCGCTATCATGCACGGATGAACAACCCCGCGCCGCTCCCCGTCATCCGCCTGAAGTCCGACCGCAGCCCCGGCCACCCGTGGGTGTGGTCGGCGCAGGTGCACAAGCCGGAATCGAAATTGCCGCCCGGCAGCGTGGTCGAGGTGCAGGACGCCAGGGGTCGCTTTGTTGGCCGCGCATTCTGGAATGGCCACGCACGCATCGCGCTGCGCCTGCTTGATCCGCATCCCGACGCAACCATTGACGCCGCATGGATTGCCGCGCGCCTTGCCCGCGCCGTGCAGCTGCGTCGCGACTGGCTGCAGCTTGATCAGGTCAGTGACGCGTGGCGTGTAGTGCACAGCGAGGGCGACGACCTCTCTGGCCTGATCGTCGACCGCTACGCCGATATCCTGGTGATCGAATACTTCGCCGCGGGGATGTGGAAATTCCGCGCGGCGATCCACGCCGCCCTGCTCACCCACTTTCCCGACGCGCAGCTGTACTGGTTCGCCGAATCGCATGTGCAGAAGCAGGAATCGTTCGATTGCCGCAGCCCCGACGTGCCGACCGCGTTCGAGGTACACGAGCATGGCCTGCGTTTCCGCGCCGCACCGGGCTCGGGCCACAAGACCGGCTTCTTCGCCGACCAGCGTGACAACCGCAAGCGCTTCGCCGAACTGGCCAAGGATCGCCGCGTGCTCGACCTGTGCTGCAACGCCGGCGGGTTTGCCGTGCACGCGATGGCAGCCGGGGCGCGCGAGGCGGTCGGTGTGGATCTGGACGCCGGCATCCTGGACGTGGCCCGCGCCAATGCGCAAGCCAACCATGTCGCGGTGACGTTCGAGCAGGCTGATATCTTCGACTGGGTGCGCGCAGCGGTAGCCCGCGGCGAGCGCTACGATGCGGTGATCCTCGACCCGGCCAAGCTCACCCGCGACCGCAGCAAGGTGCTTGACGCGCTGAAGAAATATTTCGCGATGAACCGCATGGTGCTGGACATCATCCCGCCCGGTGGCCTGCTGTTGACCTGCTCCTGCACGGGCCTGGTCGGCGAAGGCGATTTCCTGGAGATGCTGCGCCGGGTCGGCCTGAATGCCGGCCGCGGAATCCAGGTGCTGGAAGTGCGCGGCGCCGGCGCCGATCACCCGTTCCGCACCGACGTGCCGGAAGGTCGCTACCTGAAGGCTATGTTCTGTCGGGTGGATTGAACCGCACCAAGCAGTCATGCGCTGCGCGGCAAGCGCCCACGCAGCGACGCCGCATCGAACGGGCCAGGTTCGGCGATCAACGCGCGTGCCGCATCGACCTGATCCCATACGTTCCACAACAGTACGCCGCGTACCCGACCGGATTCGAGGTAATACACCACGCCTTCGCGATTCGGTTCACGCCAGTCCTCGACTATCTCAAGACGGGTATCGAGCAGACCCACCGCCTCGTAGCCCAGATCAAACAGGTCGGAATAGAAGAACGGCAGCGTGGTGTAGTCCTCCGCTTGGCCAGCCATCGCACGGCCGGCAAGCCTGCCCATGCCGACAGCAGCATCCTCATGCTCGACCCGCAGGCGGCGATCCAATGCCGGACTGTGGAAATTGGCCACGTCACCGGCGGCCCAGATATCCGCATCACTGCTGCGCAGCTGCGCGTCGACCACGATGCCGTTGTCGACCGCCAGGCCGGCCTGCTCGGCCAGTGCGGTGTTCGGCGTCACCCCGATACCAGCCACGGCTGCCTCCACCCGCAGCAGGTTGCCATCGGACAAGGTCAACTCGACCCCGCCGTCGGTGGGGTTGCTGCCGGTTACCTGCACGCCGCTGCGCAGGTCGACCCCATGCCTGCGGTAGTAGTCGTCGAGATAGCCCGCCAGGCCCGCCGGGTAGCGACCCGCACCGACCGTTTCGCCGGGAAACAGCATGGTGACCTTGCAGCCGAGGCTGCACAGCGACGCGGCCAGCTCGCCGCCGATGAAGCCACCACCGATCACGGCGATATATGCACCCGGTTGCGCAAAGCCGCGCAGTGCCTGGTAATCGGCCAGAGTGCGAAAGTGGATGATGCGTTGGTCGCCCTCGAACGGCAGCTGTCGTGAGGTCGCGCCGGTAGCCAGCAGCAGGCGACGATAACGGTAGGTGTCGCCGCGATCGTCGCGTGCGGTATGCGCCGCGCGGTCCAGCGACTCGATCCGGCGGCCCAGATGCAAGGTGGCGCCGCTGCCGGCCGTGGCCAGGTCGATGTCAGCGGGCGACTTGTCGCCTTTCCACAGCGCCTTGCTCAAGGGCGGACGCTGATAAGGCGCCGAGGTTTCTTCGCCGACGAGTCCGACATTGGCGGTAGCGTCGACCTCTCGGATGGCCTTGGCAGCTGCATCCGCGGCCATGCCCGCCCCGATGATCAGGTAATCGTGATTGTGTTCCATGGCGTCCTCGCACGCGAGTATGTCCGCCCATCATGCACAGGCGCCAGAATAACGGTGTGAAATTCCGGCGCAGACGATGAGACAGCGGCGGTCATACACTGGACGCCACGAACCGGGAAGCACTCCATGCCGCTCAATGACATCGCACTGATCATCCTGATCGTCCTGGCCGCACTGATCTTGTTGTTGCAGATCGCAACGCCGTGGCGTGGACGCGGCAATCCGGGGCTGGACGGGCAGCTCGACGCGTTGAAAGAGGCCAGCGCCCGCGTGGAGCGCACGCTGCGTGAGGAACAGCGTGCCGGGCGCGAGGAACTGCAACTGGGCTTCGACCGCTTCCGTGGCCATCTCGGTGAGCAACTCGACGGCATGTCACGGCAGCAGGCCGAGCGCATCGACGGCTTTGGCCAACGCCTGAACTTGCTTACCGAACGCACCGATGCCGGCCTGCAGACGCTGGCCCAGCGCCTCGCCGAAGACGCGCGCAAGAGTCGTGAGGAAACCACGCTGGCGCTGGGCCGCTTCGGCGAGCAGCAGCAGCAACGCCTGGCCGCGCTCGGTGCCGAGCACGAGAAGCGCATGGGCGAGGTGCGCGCCACGCTGGAAGCCAAGCTCGGCGCGATACAGCAAGACAACGCGGCCAAGCTGGAGCAGATGCGCGCCACGGTCGACGAGAAGCTGCACGCCACTCTGGAAACGCGCCTGGGCGAATCGTTCAAGCTGGTTTCCGAGCGCCTCGAAGCGGTCCAGCGCGGGCTGGGCGAAATGCAGAGCCTGGCCACCGGCGTGGGCGACTTGAAGCGCGTGCTGACCAATGTCAAGAAGCGCGGCATCTTCGGCGAAGTACAGCTCGGGGCGCTGCTGGAGGACATGCTCACTGCCGAGCAATACGCCTCCAACGTGATCACCGTGCCCGGCAGCAACGACCGGGTCGAGTTTGCCATCCGCATGCCCGGACAAGACGAGGGCGAGCACGTCTACCTGCCGATCGACGCGAAGTTCCCGGTGGAGGACTACCAGCGCCTGCTCGATGCGCAGGAAACGTCCGATGCCGAAGCTGCCCAGAGCGCTGGGCGCGCGCTGGAAACGCGCGTGCGCGAAGAAGCCAAACGCATCCACAGCAAGTACGTGGCGCCGCCGCATACCACCGACTTCGCCGTGCTGTACCTGCCCACCGAAGGCCTCTACGCCGAGGTGATCCGCCGGCCCGGCTTGTTCGAGACACTGCAACGCGAGCACCGTGTAACCGTGGCCGGACCCACCACGTTGAGCGCCCTCCTCAACAGCCTGCAAATGGGTTTCCGCACGCTGGCCATTGCCAAGCGCTCGAGCGAGGTGTGGAAGATTCTCGGCGCGGTGAAGAACGAGTTCGGCAAGTTCGGCGTGGTGCTGGACAAGACCCGCAAGCAGCTCGACGCAGCGCGCAACAGTATTGACAGCGCTGGCGTGCGCACGCGCGCGATCGAACGCACGCTGCGTGACGTCGAGTCGCTGTCCGGCGACGCCAGCCCGTTGCTGCTGGCCGACGTGCCAGAGATGGACGACAGCGACGACCAGGTCGACGACGCGTAGGGTGGACTCTGTCCACCGCTCCCTGTCACGGTACGCGGCAACAGCCGGCGGGCAATGCCCGCCCTACCTGTGCCAGGCAGGAGCCGGCGTGAAGTGCCCGCGTACTCGAGCAGGCACGAGACGATCAGGGTGATCATCGACATGCCGCCGCACACCCAGTATCCGAAGCGGCCAGTTCAGGCCGGCATCCGGGTAAACTTTCCGTTCGATCCATCCGAGGACCCCGGCATGAGTGACCACGCCAAGCCATCCGACGTTACCCGCGAGCAGGCTGAGGCCGCCGTGCGCACCCTGTTACGTTGGGCCGGCGACGACCCGGCACGCGAAGGCTTGCTGGATACCCCGAAGCGGGTGGTCAAGGCTTACAGCGACTGGTTCTCCGGCTACGACAGCGACCCGGCCGAATTCCTGCTCCGCACCTTCGAGGAAGTGGCCGGCTACGACCAGATGGTGGTGCTGCGTGACATCCAGTTCGAGAGCCACTGCGAGCATCACCTGGCCCCGATCATCGGCCGCGCACACGTGGGCTACATGCCGACCAACCGGGTGGTCGGCATCAGCAAGCTGGCGCGCGTAGTTGACGGCTTTGCCCGGCGCTTGCAAGTGCAGGAGAAACTTACCGCGCAGATTGCCCAGTGCATCCAGGAAACCCTGCAGCCGGCCGGCGTGGCGGTGGTGATCGACGCCAGCCACCAGTGCATGACCACGCGCGGCGTGCACAAGCGTGGGGTGTCGATGGTGACCAGCCAGATGCTGGGCAGCTTCCGCCACGACGCACGCACGCGCACCGAGTTTCTGCAGTTCATCGGCATTCAGGGCGGCCACCGCTGAGCGTGCGCGTGAACGTCCGCGCGCGCGGATTCTTTCTTGTCGTGCCCCTGCTGCTGACAGCGATGGCGCTGCACGCGCAAGATTCGCGGGCGGACTATCTGCGACAGTTCGACAGCAACGGTGACGGCAAGGTCAGCGAAACCGAATATGTGGACTACATGAGCCGCGGCTTCGCGCGCATGGACACCGACCGCAACGGCGTGATTTCGATCGACGAGCTCCCCGGCGGCCGTGGCCAGCCGATCACGCTGAACGCGTTCCGGCGCAACCTGCGCCACCAGTTTCACAAGCTCGACCGCGATCGTGACGGCTGTCTCGACGCCCGCGAACTGACCGCACCGCCGCCGCGCTGACCGTCGCCGCGCGCAGGAGCGTAGGAGCCCGCTCGCGGGCTTCTACGCGGCAGGTGAACGTACGTTGGGGCGGTTCATGCGCAGTCGACTCCAGCTTCGTTAAGCTAACCACTCCGCTGCACACGCCAGTCCGCCAGCCAAGGAAGTAAATCCGCGCATGCGCCGTCGTCCCCGACGCCTGAGCCTGTTGTTGCCGCTGCTGGCCCTGGCATGGTCAGCACACGCGGGCGTAACGTTGCAGGTGGACGGAATCGACGGTCCATTGAAGGCGGCGGTGATAGACCGCGTCGCGCTGTCGCAATATGCCAAGCGCGACGTCACGGCGGCACAGGCATCACGCCTGTATCAACGCGCGCCGGCACAGGCGCAGTCGGCGCTGCGGCCCTACGGCTACTACGACGCCAGCGTCAGCGGCGACCTGCGGCACGTCGGCAACGACTGGCAAGTGACCTTGCACGTAAAACCCGGCGAGCCGGTGAAGGTCAGTCAGGTCGAGCTGCGGTTGGACAAAACGGCTGCCGCCATCGCGCCGATCCGCCACGCGCAGCACGCCATCGAGCGACTCAAGGGCAAGCCACTGAACGATGCCACCTACGAGGCCGCACGCGACGCCTTGAGTGCGCAACTTACCGCCAACGGCTTTCTCGACGCGCGGCTGGTCACCCACCGGGTGGAGGTGACGCGCGCAGATCGCCGGGCGGTGATCAAGCTGGCCTGGGATACCGGTCCACGCTATCGCTACGGCAAGGTGGACTTCGAGGGCTCGCAGTTCAATCCCGGCTTTCTGGACCGCTACGTGCCATTCAAGTCCGGCGATTACTTTTCGCAGGATCAATTGCTGGCCTTGCAGCAGGCGCTGAACGGCGCCGACTATTTCGCGGTGGTCAATGTGCTGCCGGGTGTCGACGAGGCCAGGCACGGCGTGGTCGATGTCAGCGTGCAACTGGCCCCGGCCAAACGCACGATCTATACCGGCGGGCCGTTCATCGGCACCGACACCGGGCTGGGCGTACGCGGCGGCATCGAGCGGCGCTGGGTCAACCGGAACGGGCACAAGTGGAAGAACGAACTGGTACTGGCGCAGCGGCTGAAGACGCTGTCGACGCTGTATACCATCCCGCTACCCGGACCCAACCAGCGCAGCTACAACGTCGGCGCCAACTTCCGCGACTCCGACACCATCACCTCGCAATCGCGCACGCTGGAACTGGTCGGCAACGAAACGCGCCAATGGCGTGGCTGGATCCGCACGCTCGGTGCGCACGCGCTGGATGGCACCTTCACCGTGGGCAAGCGTGGCAACGAGCCGGACAACACGCCGGGGATCGAACACGGACGCAGCGCCGAGGTATTCGCCGAGGCCTCGCTGAGCCGCAAGCAGGCGGACAATCCCGGCTTCGTCCACCGTGGCTGGTCGCTCAGCCTCGCCGCGCGCAGTACCGCCGGCAGCTTGCTGTCCGATGCCAGCTTCAGCCAGCTCACCGCCGATGCGAAATGGATCCGCGCGTTCGGCGCGAAGCAACGCAATCGGTTGATCCTGCGCGGCAGCGCCGGGGTCACCTGGACCAACGATTTCACCGCATTGCCACCGCAGCTGCGCTTCTTCGCCGGCGGCGACCGTTCGGTGCGTGGCTATGGCTACCAGTCGATTGGCCCGCGCAACAGCTACGACCGGGTGATCGGCGGGCAGAACTTGCTGGTCTTCAGCACCGAGGTGGAGCACTACTTCACTCGCGACTGGGGCATGGCGGCGTTCGTCGACACCGGCAACGCGTTCACCGGCACGGATTACCGGCCGAAGATCGGTGCCGGCCTGGGCGTGCGCTGGCGCTCGCCGGTGGGCATGATCCGGGTCGACGTCGGCACGCCGATCCACGATCCGCGCAAACATGGGATCGAGTTGCACGTGGTGATCGGGCCGGATTTGTAAGGTTCGGGAATCGGGAAAGGCTGCATGAACATGCATATGACGAGGAGGAAGCTGGCGGCATGAAGTGGGTCAAGCGTATTGCCATGGCATGTGCCGCGCTGCTGCTGTTGGTGGCAGTTGCGCTGTGGTGGCTGCTCGGTAGCCAGGCCGGCCTGCGCTTTGCATTGGCCCGGGTGCAAGCCGCCACCGATGGCGCGCTGCAGGTGCGGCAGGCGCGCGGACGCCTGGTGGGGCCGTTGGAACTGGCCGGGGTGCGCTACGACGACGGTCGGGGCCTGGTCGCGAGCGTGGCAAAGCTGCAGCTCGACCTGCGCGTCTGGCCGTTGCTGGCCAGACGCGTCGATGTACTCGCGCTTAAGGCCGACGGCGTCGAGGTGGCGTTACCCGCGCCGACCGCAGCCGACGCCACAAACAGCGGCGGCTTCTCGTTGCAGCCCCCGTTCGCGCTTGTCCTCGATCGCGCGCATGTCGGCACGGTGAGAGTGACGCAGGCTGGCCAGACGCTGTTTGCCTCCAATCAACTCGACCTGGCCGGCAGCTGGACCAGGCAAGGCATGGAACTGCGTCGACTCGCCCTGCGCGCACCGGATGGTCATGCCGACCTCACTGGCAAACTGGCCATCGGCAAGACGTATCAAGGCAACGGCGCGGCAAGCTTCGCCTGGAAAATCGGTGATACCCGTTACGCCGGCCAACTCGACGCGCACAGCGATGGCAAGCAGGCACACCTGGATCTCAAACTCACGGCGCCGGCCGTATTGCAGTTGCAGGTAGACCTGACCCAGCGCGGCAACTACGCGTGGACCGGCACGCTCGACGCACCGCGCTTCGACCCGCAACCGCTGCTCGGGCCGAGCGCGCTGAAGGCATTGGCGGCCACCGTGCAAGGTCACGGTGACCGCTACGGTGGCACGCTCGAAGGCCGGGTCGATCTCAACGACTACCAGCTACTGCTGCAACCATTGCGCGCGCAATTCGACCACGATTACCACACGCTCACCGTGCAGCAACTCGATCTCGGCTCGCCCCAGGTCAAGGGCAGCGTGCAGGCGAGCGGCAAGCTGCAGCTCGCCGCCACGCCGGTCAGCGCCACGCTGGAGGTGCGCTGGAACGACTTGCAGCTGCCCGCGGACCTGGCCGGCCAGGCACTGGCCAGCCACGGCGAACTGAAGGCCAACGGCAACGCCGACCAGTATCACGCCGAAGGCAACCTCGGCATCGGGCCACCCGGCAAGCTGGCGCAACTCGCCTTGAACCTCGACGGCACGGCTCGACAGATCATCCTGCATACGCTGGTTCTGAAGCAGGCCCACGGCAGCGTGCAGGCGAAGGGCACGCTCACCCTGCAACCGACGCTGGCGTGGCAGGCCGAGGCCAGCGCGGACAAATTCGATCCCGGCCAGTTGTTTGCCGGCTGGAACGGGACGTTGGATTTCGACATCGCCAGCCACGGCAGCTTGCCGAAGAACGGCCCCGATGCCACGCTCGAAATCCGCAAGCTGAGCGGCACGCTACGGCAACGTCCGGTCCGCGGCAACGGCAAGCTGCACCTGTCGCCCGACCAGGTGCTCGACGGCACGCTCGAGCTCGCCTCCGGCGGCAGCACGGTGCAACTGGTGGCGCGACCCGGCACCCGCAACAACGCTGAACTACAGGTGGCCATAGGCTCGCTCGGCGATTGGCTGCCAAACGCCGGTGGACGTCTGGACGGCCATCTATGGATCGGCGGCCTGGCGCCAAAGCTCAGCATCAACGGCCAGCTGCACGGACAATCGCTGAGCTGGCACCAGCAAAAGGTGGACCGCCTGCAACTGATCGTGGGCATCCCCGACCTCAGCCAGCCGGCCGGCAAGCTGGATCTGCAGGCCGGTAATGTCTACCTGCAGGGCCTGTTGTTCCAGCACATCAACCTGCTGGCCGAAGGCAGTCAGGCCAGTCACCGCGTGACGGTCAACGCCCGCGGCAGCCAGATTTCCGGGCAACTGGATCTGCGCGGCGCCCTGAACGGGTCGCGCTGGAGCGGCACCCTGTCCAGGCTCGACCTCGAACCGCAAGGCATGCCGCCCTGGCATCTGCAGCAGCCGGCCCAGCTCGACTACAACGACGGTGCGATGAGTCTGTCCGACCTGTGCCTCACGGCCGGCGACCCGCGGTTGTGCGTCAGCGCAAAGCAGGACAAGCCTGGCAATCTCGACGTCAGCTATCGACTGCAGGCGCTGCCGCTGGCCCTGCTGCTGAACGCGGCCGGCGAGGCCGACCTGCCACTGCGTGCCGATGGCAACCTCGAAGGCAGCGGCAAGCTCCGCCGCAGCGCAACCGGCGCGCTGAGCGGCACTGCCGCGATCACTTCAGTGCAAGGCACGATCACCTACACTGACCACGCCCACGAGCCGCTGCTACGCTACGACCAGCTGCGCCTGAGCGCCGCACTCACCCCGGCCGGCCAACGGGTCGAACTGCATGGCGGAATCGACGATGGCGGGCGCATCGACGCCGAGGTCACCAGCAGCGGTGCGCGGCAGGCGCTGGCTGGTCAGCTCGACGTGCATCTGAACAGTCTCGCGTTCGTCGAACTGTTCAGCCACGAACTCGCCAACGTCAAGGGCGGCATTGACGGCAACTTCCGGTTTGGCGGCACCTTGGGACAGCCTGCGATAACCGGCCAGGCCCAGGTACATGGGTTTGCCGCCGAGGTACCTGGCGCGGGGCTCAAGCTCAGCGCGGGCGAACTCACGCTGCGCACCGCCGATGCGCGGGAGTTCCAGATCCGCGGCAACGTGCACTCGGGCAAGGGCAGCCTGACGGTGGCTGGCAGCGCCGCCCTTGGCACGAACGCGAAGACACGGCTGACCATCAAGGGTAGTGAGTTCACTGTCGTCGACATTCCCGCCGCCAGCGTGGTGCTCTCGCCCGACCTGACCGTGCGGCAGGATGCTGCAGGGATCGACATCGGTGGTTCGGTCAGCATCGACCGCGCCAAGGTCAATGCCGACAAGCTGCCCGGGGCCGGCACCAACGAGGCCTCGCCGGATGTCGTGGTGGTGGACGGAAAACAGCAGCAGGCAGAGCGCAAGTTGCCCGTGAGCGCCCTGATCAAGGTGAACCTCGGCGAGCACACCCAGGTTGCCGGCATGGGCCTGAATGGTCGCGTCAGCGGCGTGCTGACGGTGAGCGAGAAGCCAGGCAGAGCCGCCACCGGGCAAGGCCAGGTCGCGGTCGACGGTATCTATCGCGCCTACGGCCAGGATCTGAAGATCGAGCGCGGCCAGTTGCTGTTCGCCGGCACCCCGCTCGACAACCCCGGCCTGAACATCCGCGCGGTGCGCAAGCTCAATCCAAACGCCACTATCGACGAAGGCCAGGAAGTGGGCCTGTTCGTCTCCGGAACGGCACAGCGCCCGATTCTCACGGTGTTCTCCACGCCGGTGATGGAACAATCCGACGCGTTGTCGTACCTGATCACCGGCAAACCGCTGTCCGAGGTCAAGGGCGGCGAAGGCAGCATGGTCAATGCCGCCGCCCAGGCCCTGGGCTCGGCCGCCGGCAACTTGCTGGCCAAGCGGGTCGGCGCGGAGCTTGGCCTCGACGACATCGGCGTGTCCAACAACGAGGCGCTCGGCGGCAGCTCCGCGTTCACCGTCGGCAAATTCCTTTCGCCCAGGCTCTATGTCAGCTACGGCGTGGGCCTGTTCGAGCCGGGCGAAGTGGTCACCCTGCGCTATCGCCTGGGCAAGCGCTGGAACTTCGAGGCCCGGCAAGCCACCGAATCCACCCGCGCCAGCCTGAACTACCGGTTGGAAAGATAGCCGCTGCGCTCGCTAGCTTGGCGCCGGCCCTCTAGAATGCGGAGGCTGCGGCAAACGTTGCCGCATTGATCCTGGAAGCCATGCGCCTCTACCTGCAAACCGTGCCCGGCAGTACCGACGCACCCCGCTATGTCCAGATCACGCTGGAGCAAGATCTGCTCGGCGGCTGGACGCTGTATCGCGAATCCGGCACCCAGGGTGGCCGCGCCACGATGAAGCGCGAGCAATTCCTGGAACGCGACGAGGCCATGGCCGCCTTCGAGAAAGCCCGCGACACGCAGCTCAAGCGGGGCTTCCGCCTGATGTTTGCACAAGGCCAGGAAGGCCCCTACGGCCGCTGACACCCACCTCACCAGTTGATTGCCATGCCCGATGTCTTGAAGAACGACCGATTCCTGCGCGCACTGCGCCGCGAGCCCACCGACACCACGCCGATCTGGGTGATGCGCCAAGCCGGCCGTTACCTGCCCGAATACCGCGCCACGCGCGAGCGTGCCGGCAGCTTCATGGGGCTGGCACAAAACCCCGAGTACGCCTGCGAAGTCACCCTGCAACCGCTGCAGCGCTTCGAGCTGGACGCGACGATCCTGTTTTCGGACATCCTCACCATTCCCGATGCGATGGGCCTGGGCCTGTCATTCGCGCAAAGTGAGGGTCCACAGTTCGCCCGTCCCGTACGCACGGCGGCCGACGTCGCGAAACTTGCGGTGCCCGACATGGACGGCGAGCTGCGCTACGTGATCGACGCGGTGCGCTTGATTCGCCACGAGTTGCACGGCCGGGTACCATTGATCGGCTTCGCCGGCAGCCCATGGACGCTGGCCTGCTACATGGTCGAAGGCCATGGCTCGCGCGACTTCGCCACGCTCAAGATGATGTGCTGGGATCAGCCGAAGCTCGCCCACCAGCTGCTCGACACACTGGCACAAGCGGTGTCGGCCTACCTGATCGCGCAGGCTGCCGCTGGCGCGCAGGCGCTGATGATCTTCGATACCTGGGGCGGCCTGCTCGGCCCGGCTCCGTTCCGCGAATTCTCGCTGCGCACCATGGCGCAGATCGTGGCCACGCTGAAAGCCGACCCGGCTTCGCGCGAGCTACCGGTGATCTTGTTCTCCAAAGGTGCCGGCGCCCACCTGGCGGCACTGGCCGACACCGGCTGCGCCGCGCTCGGCGTGGACTGGACGATTGACCTGGCCGATGCCCGTGCCGCCGTAGCCGGCCGCGTCGCGCTGCAGGGCAACCTCGACCCGGCGATCCTGCGCGCCAGTCCCGAGGTAATCCGCCGCGAGGCGCGCACCGTGATGGACAGCTACGGCAACCACCCCGGCCACGTGTTCAACCTCGGCCACGGCATCACGCCCGAGGCGGACCCCGAACAAGTCAAGCTGCTGGTCGACGAAGTGCACGCCTACGGACGAACCTTGCGCGCCCGCTGACGACGCGCGGTGACGTACGCGGCGCCGACCATCCCGACGCGGGAATCAAGGGGTACCGGCGAAGGCGTGATCCAACCAGTCGTGCATCAGGCGATAACTGCGCGCCGCGGCGGCGGCATCATAACGACAACCGGGCGAGTCCTCGTCGACTTCGGTGAAGCAGTGCACCGCGTGGCCGATCACCACGAATTCCCAGGGTGCCGGGCTCAGGCGCATCTCGTTCATGAATTTGTCCGCGTCAGGCATGGTGCCCTTGTCGTCGGCGCCGTTCATCGCCAGCACGCGGGCCTTGATGTTTTTTGCCAATGCAGGATCGTCGGTACCCAAGCCACCATGGAACGACACCACGGCGGCCACATCGGCGCCGCTACGCGCCAGGTCGAGTACGGCCGAACCGCCGAAGCAGAAGCCGATCGCCGCCAGTTTCGACGGATCGAGCGGGGCACTGCCCGCCTGTGCCTGCAGTTGCGCCAGCGCGGCGCCGACCCGCTTGCGCATCAACACCCGATCGCCGTACAGCGGCTTCACCGCGGCCTGCGCCTGTGCGGTATTGCCCTGCTGCGGGCGCACGTTCGCGCCATACATGTCGGTAAGCAGGATCACGTAATCCGTGCCGGCGATCATCTCCGCCTTCTTCACCGCCGTGTCATTGACGCCGTACCAGTTCGGCACCATCACCAGGCCCGGGCGTTTCGCCGCACTGGCATCGTCGTACACCAGTACGCTGTGGAAGCGCGTGCCATCGAGCGTCCACTCGACGGGTCGATGCACCATCTTCGCCTGCAACGCGAAACTGGATCCGATAAGCGGTAGCAGACAGCAAAGTCGGGCGAGTCGCATGACGGCATTCTCCGGTTGACGAGACGGCTCCACGATGCGTGTGGAGAACAAGTTCAAAGCCCTGCGGCGTGTTCCGACAGCTGCCGTTTCAGCGGTGACAGACGGTCCAGCAGGCGCACGCCGAGATCTCGCGCGGCAACCAAGGGTGGCAACTGCCAGGCATAGATACGCGCCAGCGCGTCGAAGCCCAGTGCATCCAGCGTGTCAGCGCTGCGCCGGCGACGCGCATAGCAACGCAGCACATGGGCGGCACCGATGTCGCGCCCGGCCAGGCGCGCCGCCAACAAGGTGTCGCGCAGCTCGGCCACGTCGCGCAGACCAAGGTTCACGCCCTGCCCGGCCAGCGGATGCACCGCGTGCGCCGCATCGCCCAGCAGCACGAAGCGCCCAGCCTGGTAGCGCTCGGCCAACTGCATTTTCAGCGGGAAAGCAGCGCGTGGCGTGGTGCGGGTGATCCGGCCCAGTCGAAAATCGCTGGCTGCGCCAAGTTCATCGCGGAATGCCTGGTCGTCAAGCGCCAGCACCCGCTGCGCCTCGGCTTCGGGCAGCGACCAGACCAGCGAGCTGCGCCCG
Source organism: Rhodanobacter sp. (assembly GCA_004298505.1). Taxonomy (GTDB): domain Bacteria; phylum Pseudomonadota; class Gammaproteobacteria; order Xanthomonadales; family Rhodanobacteraceae; genus Rhodanobacter. The sequence continues at coordinate 43,243 of SCRO01000034.1, read as the reverse complement.
TCGGCCAACGGCAACAGCGCCAGTGGCCCGGTAACCAGGAATCGCTGCCAGGCGGTCTGCCCGTGCGGCCGTTCGGTGCCAACATGCGCCACCACGGCACGTTGCGCGTAGTCGCGACCGTGGGTGCCGATGCCGGCCCGCTGGCGCAGCGGCGATGCGGCGCCGTCGGCGGCCACCAACAGCACGGCGGACAAGGTCTCGCCAGCGGCCAGTGGCAGTTGGATGCGATCCCCGCGCGCCGCGAAGCCGGTCACCTCGGCCGGGCACAGACGGCGCACGCCGGCAGCCTCCAACGCCTGCCACAGCGTCCACTGCACCAGGTTGTTCTCGACGATGTAGCCCAGCGCATCGCGGCCCTCGCTGGCCGCGTCGAAATCGATCGACGCGCCGCTCCCGGCATCCCAGACATGCATGTGGCGGTAGCGTCCGGCGCGCGCTGCGCGGATGGACGTCCAGACACCCAATTCGTCGAGCAGGGTCAGCGATGATGGCGCCAGCCCGACCACGCGCAGGTCGAGGTCGTCACCAGCGCTCCACACTGCCGGCGGACACGCTTCAAGCAGGGCAACGTCGAGACCCGCGCGGGCCAGCGCCAGCGCAGCGGCGGTGCCGACCATGCCGCCCCCGACCACGGCCACGTCCAGTGTCGCCGCGCGACGACGAGAGGATGTTTCACTGGCGCTTGCATTCATGGCACGCGCTCCATCATCGCCAGCGGCGGTTCCCCGCGAAAACCCATGCCACGGCGCGCCAGCGCGCGCTGCAGCGGCGGCAGCCGATCGCAGGCAAGCAGCACCAGCGAGCGCAGCGGCGCCAGCAGAGGTTGCCGCAAGCATGCCAGTTGCACCAGGCCATGGCTCATCGCCATAGTGCCTTCGCGGTCCGGCGCGCGACGCGTCGCGTAGGTCGCGAGCATCGCGGCGTCACCCGGATCCGCGCTTGCGCTCACCAGTTCGGCGAGGGTCAGCGCGTCGCGCAGGCCCAGATTGAAGCCTTGCGCGCCGATCGGGTGCACGGTCTGGGCCGCATTGCCGACCAGCACGGCGCGCGCTGCAGTGAGCCGGGTGGCCGCGATCCGCTGGATGGGATAAGAGTGGCGCCGGCCGGGGCGGCTCAGCCGGCCAAGCCGCCAGCCGGAGCGAAGCTGGGCCAGTGCGATGAAATCGTCGTCATCCAGCCCAGCTACCGCGTCGGCCGCCTCGGCGGCCACCGTCAGCACCAGGCCGCAACGCCCTTCGGCCAGCGGCAGCAGCGCCACCGGCCCCGCATCGGCGAAGCGCTCCCACGCGCGGCCGGCGTGAGGTCGCTCCGGCGTGACCGTGCACACGAACAGCGTTTGCCGGTAATCGTGCCGTTGTGCCGCGATGTCCAGCTGGCCACGTACGAATGACTCGCTGCCGTCGGCGCCGACCAGCAACGCGGTGTCGATGCAGCGCTCGCCGTGCGCGGTCTGGATGCGTGCACGCCAGCCGTCGGCCAGCGGCTCGATCGCGGACAAGGTAGCTGGCGCCAGCCGGGTCAACCAGGTGCATTCATCGAGCCGGCGCAGCAGGGCCATGCCCAGCTCGCGTGCCGGCAGGGTCCAGCCCAGCGCCTCGACTCCCTGCTTGCCCGCCCCGATGCGCGCGCTGCCAAATTCACCGGCGCGGCTGACATGGATGTGCTGGATCGGCGTGGCCGCGGCATTGGCATGGCACCACACACCGATCGCCTCCAGTCCGTTGACGCTCGCGCGGGCCAGCGCAAGGTTGCGCTCGTCATAGCTGGGCTGGGCATCGGCGCGCGGCGGGGCGGTTTCGATCAGGGTCGCCGCAATGCCGGCCGCATCCAGTGCAATCGCCAGGCTGGCGCCCACCAGGCCCCCACCGACGATCAATACGCCGGAAGCGTCGCCGGCAGGGGATTCGGATGCGCTCATGAGGCCATGATACGCGGTCGCGCCGAGTCGGTCGCCCCGCGTTGCGCTAGACTAACCATCTATACCAGATGCCACCCAAGGAGCCGCACATGGCCAAGACCCCAACCCAACGCCTGGGCATCTTCCTGATGCTTGCCCTGGTCATGGCGGCCACCCGCCTGCACCATTTCGACACCGTGCCAGATGCCTCGTGGGGCGTGTTCTTCCTGGCCGGCTTCTGGTTGCACGGTTCAGCACGCTGGGCATTCCCGCTGCTGATCGCCGAAGCGGTGCTGGTGGATTTCTTCGTGATCACCGGCGCGGGCCTGGATTTCTGGAGTCACTACTGTGTGTCTCCAGCCTACTGGTTCCTGCCGGCGTACTTCGGCGCGCTGTGGCTGGGTGGCAACTGGCTGGCACGCCACCAACTGGGCCTGCGCCCGGCGACGCTGGGCCTGGCTGCGGTCGCCCTGGTGGTCAGCGAGACGGCCTGCTACCTGATTTCCAACGGCAGTTTCTACTGGCTCAGCACCAGCGTACCGCTGCCGCGCAGTGCTGCCAGCTGGTTCGTCAACCTGGGCGACTGGTACCTGCCGTTCCTGTCCACCACGGCGCTATACGTCGGCATCGGGGCCGTGCTGCATGTGAGCGTGGTCCTGCTGGCGCGCGGGCTGCACGATTCGCGCCAGCCAAGCCTGAACCACTGAGTTGCCGCGATGGGCAATCGGCTCTCGAAGATATACACGCGTACGGGTGACGACGGCAGCACCGGTCTCGGCGATGGTTCGCGGGTGGGCAAGGATTCGCTGCGGGTCAATGCCTACGGCACGGTGGATGAACTCAACTGCACGATCGGCATCGTGCTGGCCACCGACGGCGTCAGCGACGAGGTGCGCGAGGTACTGACCCAGGTGCAGCACGACCTGTTCGATCTGGGCGGTGAGCTGTGCATCCCCGGCATGGCGACGGTCAATGACAGCGACATCGAGCGACTCGAGCACGTCCTGGACCAGATCAACGCGCCGCTGCCGCCGTTGAAGGAGTTCATCCTGCCCGGCGGGGGCATGGCCGCGGCCTGCGGCCACCTGGCACGCACGGTGTGTCGTCGTGCCGAACGCACGGTGATCGCGCTCGCGCGTGAGGAGGACATCCGCAGCCAGCCGCAGCGCTACCTCAACCGCCTGTCCGACCTGCTGTTCGTGATCTCGCGCGTGCTGGCGCGCGAGAGCGGTCACGGCGAGGTGTTGTGGCAGCACGAGCGCCGCCCCAAGCCCAAGCCGGTCGCCTGAGCCGCCGCATGCTGCGGCTATACACCCATCCAGCCTGCCTGCAGCACGACCCAGGCCCGGGCTACCCCGAGCAACCGGCGCGCCTGCGCGCGGTATTGCAGGCACTGGATCACGACCAGTTCAGCGCGATCGACCGGGTCGAGGCGCCGCGAGTCACCCGTGAACAGTTGCAGCGGGTGCATGACGAACGGCATATCGAGCACATCCTCTCAAGCCGCCCCGCCGAAGGCGACACCTGCCAGCTGGATCCGGACACGGCCATGTCAGCCGGCTCGGTCGAAGCGGCCCTGCGTGCGGCAGGCGCGGGCGTGGCCGCCGTCGATGCCGTGCTCGGCGGGACGACGCGGCATGCATTCTGCGCGGTACGCCCACCCGGCCACCATGCCACCGCCAGCCAGGCGATGGGGTTTTGCCTGTTCAACAACGTCGCGGTGGCGGCCGCGCATGCGCTCGCCGCGCACGGACTGAAGCGGGTGGCGATCGCCGACTTCGACGTCCATCACGGCAACGGCACCCAGGCGACCTTCGAACGCGAACCGCGCGTGATGTTCGTCTCCAGCCACCAGTGGCCGCTGTACCCGGGCACCGGCGAGGAGGGTGAACACGGCACCGGCAACATCGTCAATGGCACCCTGTCACCGGGTGCCGGTTCGCATGAATTCCGCGACTTGTGGAACAGCGTGTTGCTGCCGCACCTGGACGCCTTCAAGCCGCAGTTGCTGCTGATCTCGGCCGGCTTTGATGCCCATGCCAGCGACCCGCTCGCGGAACTCCGGCTGGGTCAGAACGACTACGCATGGATCACCGAGCAGCTTGTCACGCTGGCTCATGAGCACGCCGATGGTCGCATCGTATCGTCGCTGGAAGGCGGCTACGACCTTGCCGCGCTGGCCTCCAGCACGCGTGCCCACGTCCAGGCGCTGATGGAATAGCGTCCCTCCCGCTCCGACGGAGCAGAGCCAGCACACCGTGTGCTCGTTGGCGCACGCCCATCCCGGCGCGCATCCGCCACCAAGCCCACGATCTTGCAAGGTGACTCGACTTCCTGGCCGCCGTCGGGCAAGCCCCACCATCGACGCCCGTTCAGCCAATTTTCGCCTGCTGGCCTGCGGCTTTGCTGCTGCAACGGCGGGCTCCACGGCAGGTCAGAGCAACCTTGGCCCTGCCTTCGAGGGGGTCTTTCTGCTAGCTTAACCAGCCTTCGAAGCCGGCAGATTTCTCCGTGACGTCCAAGTTTCCCCCACGCCGCCTGCTGGCGGTCGCCGCCGCCCTTGCCCTTGTCGGCGGTCAGGCCAGTGCCAAGGCAGGCCACAGCCATCCCAAGGCGTCAGCGGGCGACCCGGATCAGGTCTGCCCACTGGGCTCGTTCCATTGCGCAGCGCGCCCCTACAACTACGCGATGTGCCGCCCCAATGCGCTGCTGGAGTTCTACGACCCGACCCTGAGCCAGGACAACAGCCTGCGCGATACCAGCCCGGCCTACGCCAATGCTCAGCGTGTCGACAGCTCGAACCAGACCATCTACCACTTTTCCGGCGACGTGGTCATGCAGCGTGCCGACCAGCGGCTGCAGGCTGACAGTGTCGACTACAACGACGACACCACCGACTATGACGCGCGCGGCAACGTGCGCTACCAGGAAGCAGGGCAATTGCTGGCCGCCTCGCACCTGCAGGGCAACACCCATGCCAGCCGCGGCGTCGCTGACGACGTGCGCTACCAGATGCTTGAATCACGGGGCAACGGTGTTGCCAAACAGGGACACCTGCTGGACGCCCGGCACACCCGCTATTCGATGGCCACGTATTCGACCTGTGACGTCGGCCACCACGTCTGGGAATTCCGCGCCAAGTCGATCAGCATCGACCAGAACAACGGCATCGGCGTGGCCCGCAACGCCACCATGCGCATCGGCAAGGTACCGTTCCTGTACCTGCCCTACTTCACTTTTCCTACCGACGACCGGCGCAAGAGCGGTTTTCTATATCCCACGATCGGCAACACCAGCCGCTCCGGTTTCGAGGTCAGCACACCGTACTACCTGAACCTGGCGCCGAACTACGACGCCACGCTGGACCCACGCATCTACACTGGCCGCGGCGCGATGCTTGCCGGCGAATTCCGCTACCTGCTGCCGGGCACAAGCGGCCAGCTGAATGCGGAATACGTGCCGCGCGACCACGGCGAGAACGATGGCCTTGCCGATACCAAAGGCGACTCGCGCTACCTGATCAACTATTCCGATACCACGCAGCTTTGGAAGGGATGGCGTTTTTACGGTTCCTACAACCATGTTTCCGACAGCAGTTATCTTTACGATTATGGCAACGGGTTGTCGCGCACGCCGGTCTATTATCTGAGCTCCGGTGCGTCGATCGCAGGTAGCGGCAAGTGGTGGAGCGCTTCGTTCGGCGCCACCACGTACCAGAACACCAACCCGTTCGCGACCGACCACAGCCTGCCGTACCGGCAACTCCCGTACGCGCGCTACAGCCTCGACGTGCCGCTCTCGCGCTGGCTTGAGGCAGGGGTGGACACGGAGGCGGTGGCATTCCGCAAGGCAGACTACGTCGAAGGACAGCGCGAGGATATCTACCCCTATCTCGCGGCGGATTTCGGCAGCTCGGCGTGGTACGTGCGACCGAAACTCGCCTGGCGCTACACCGCCTACCAGCTCAGCAGCGGCTACCAGGATTATGGCTATTACGGGTTGCTCAGTAGCGGCGTGGGCTCGCCATTCACGGAGAAAGCGCCGAGCCGGTCGCTGCCGATCGTGAGCCTCGACAGCGGCCTGGTATTCGACCGCAGCACCTCGCTGTTCGGCACCAGCTACACCCAGACGCTGGAGCCGCGGCTGTATTACCTGTATGTGCCATACCGCAACCAGGACAACCTGCCGCTGTTCAACACCAGCCTGATGTCGTTCGACTACTGGCAGCTGTTCTCACCCAACCAGTTCTCCGGCGCGGATCGGCAGATGAACGCGAACAACCTGACCGGCGCGATCACCACGCGCCTGCTCGACGACGAGGGCGTGGAACGCTTGTCTGCCAGCATCGGTCAGATCCGCTATTTCACGCCGCAACGCGTGCAACTGCCGATCGGACAGAGCACCGTGGCCGCCGATACCAACTGGTCGGGTTCGGCCTACGTGGCCCAGCTCGACCTGCAACTGAGCGACCGCTGGCGGCTGAACAGCTCGTACCAGTGGAGTCCGAACAGCCGGCTGATCGAGCTGGCCACGCTGGGCCTGCAACGGCGCATCGGCACCGACGGCATCGTCAACTTTTCCTATCACTACCGACGCGGCCGGGTGGAACAATACAGCGCTTCGATGGTCTATCCATTGGCTGGCAACTGGCGCGTGCTGGCGGCATGGGTATATGCACCGGCGTTCAAGAATTCGTACAAGCTGCCGACCGGCACCGTGGATGCGCTGCTCGGCGTCGAATACGACAGTTGCTGCGTCACGCTGCGCCTGGTCGATCGCAACTACATCAATCAATCCTATGACGGCACCACCCAGCTGCCGCCGGGGCACAATACCAACCAACGCGACAATGCCATCATGTTCGAAGTGGTATTCAAAGGCCTCGGCTCGACCGGTGGCCAAATCGATCCGCTGCTGCGCCGTGATATTCTCGGCTATCAATAACGCAACCGCCCCGGCGACCCAGGCTTTTCCTCTAATGAAGCAACTCCTTGCGATCCTCCTGCTCGCTTTCGTGATCATGCTCCCGGCCCACGCGCAGTTGCTCGCACCCAACGCGCCCAACGCGCCAGCCAGCGAGCCGCTGGATCGCATCGTCGCCGTAGTCAACGACGACGTCATCCTGCAAAGTGACCTGAACGACGCGGTGCAGGCCATAGAACAGCAGTACGCCGGCAAAGCCGGGCAGTTGCCACCGATCGACGTGCTGCGGCGGCAGGTACTCAACCGGTTGATCCTGATGCGCCTGCAGATCCAAAAGGCAAAGGATCAGGGCATCACGGTTTCCGACGCGGATGTCGATCGCGCCGTTCAGGGCGTGGCCCAGCAGAACAAACTCACTCCCGAGCAATTGCGTGCGGCGGTGGAACAGCAGGGCTCCAGCTTTACCGCATTCCGCCAGCAACTGGCCGACCAGATCACCGTGCAGCGCCTGCATCAGAGCGTGATCCAGAATTCGGTATCGGTGACCGACGGCGAAATCGACAACCTGTTGAACAGCCCGAACTACAAGGCCGGTGAAGTCCATCTGGCGCACATCCAGATCAGCATCCCGAGCGGTGCCGACGCCGCCGCGATCCGAGCCAGCCAGGCCAAGGCCGAGCAGGCGCTGGCTGCGATCAAGGGCGGCATGGATTTCAGTGCCGCCGCGATCCGCTACTCCGATGCGGCCGATGCGCTGGATGGCGGCGACCTCGGATGGCGGCGCATGGATGAAATTCCGCCGGCATTCGCCGACGCGATCAGCTCGATGAAAGCCGGCCAAGTCAGTGCTGCCCTGCGTGGCCCTACCGGCTTCCACATCCTCAAGCTGATCGGCCAACGCCAGGGCGAGCGCAAGATGGTCACCGAATACCATGCGCGGCAGATCCTGATCAAGCCGAGCGAGCTCTTGACCGCGGCCCAGGCGCAGCAGAAGGCGCAGGATCTGTACAACCGCATCGTCAACAAGCACGAGGATTTCGCGGCGCTGGCCAAGGAGTTTTCCAAGGACGACACCACCGCCAACCTCGGCGGCGACATGGGCTGGTTCCAGCCCGATGCGTGGGGGCAGACGATTGCCAGCAAGCTTGCCGAGCTGAAGGATGGACAGGTATCGCAGCCGTTCCAGAGCGAAGCCGGCTGGCATATCCTGCAACGACTTGGCATGCGCCAGAGTGACCAGACCGTGCAGATCGAGCGCAACCAGGCGCGCCAGGCGATCGGCAACCGCAAATCCGAGCAAGCCTACGACGACTTCCTGCGTGACTTGCGCTCCAACGCCTACATCCACATCCTGGCGCCGGAGCTGCGCGAGGCAGGCCAGTCGTCCGCCGGCAGCGCCACCCCCAAGGCGGGCTGAGCGACATGCCGCTGGCCCGGCTGGCGGTCACTGCCGGTGAGCCCGCCGGGGTCGGCCCGGAACTGCTGGTCCGACTGGCGAGCACGGCGCTGGCGGCCAGCTTGGTGGCGATCACTGATCGCCACCTGTTGCAACGCGCGGCGGCACGCTGCCACGCGGACATCGAGCTGATCGACGACGACGGCACGGGCGAGGAGGCGCGCCGCCCCGGCACGCTGCGCGTGCGACATACGCCACTGGCTGTGGACGAAGTGCCCGGCCACCCCGATCCGCGCAACGCATCGCACGTGCTGGCGACGCTGGCCGAGGCCGCCGACGGTTGCCTGGCCGGACGCTACGCCGCAGTGGTCACGGCACCGCTGCAGAAGTCTTCGATCAACGACGCCGGCATCCGCTTCAGCGGCCACACCGAATTTTTTGCCGAGCGTTCGCATGCCGATGTGGTGATGATGCTGGCCAGCCCCGACTTGCGCGTGGCGCTAGCTACGACCCACCTGCCGCTCGCTGCGGTGCCGGCGGCGATCACCCCCGCATTACTGACTCGCGTGCTGCGCATCGTGCACGCCGAGCTGCGCGCGAAATTCGGCTTCGCTGATCCGCGCATCGCGGTACTCGGACTCAACCCGCACGCCGGCGAAGGCGGCCATCTCGGTCGCGAGGAACTGGACACGATCATCCCCACGCTCGAGGCCCTGCGCACCGAAGGCCTGCACCTGCTCGGCCCGCTGCCCGCCGACACCGCCTTCATGCCAGCCCAGCGCACGCACTACGATGCGGTGCTGGCGATGTACCACGACCAGGCCTTGCCGGTGCTCAAGAGCGAGGCCTTCGATTGCACCGTGAACCTCACCCTCGGGCTGCCGTTTATCCGTACCTCGGTCGACCACGGCACCGCCCTGGACCTGGCCGGCAGCGGCCGCGCCGACCCGGCCAGCCTGATCGCCGCCGCCAGAATGGCCATGGAACTCGTGGCGCGCAGCGCCACTCGCCCATCCTCTCCCCCCCGGGGAGAGGACTGCATGGATGCAGGAGGTAGAGCAACGCCGGGAACGATTGCCGAGGAGCGAGGTGAGGGGCCAATCTCGCCGAAGACAATCCTATGAGCGCCCGCCCGAAGAAAAGCTTCGGCCAGCACTTCCTGCACGATCGCCACTACATCGACAGTATCGTTCGCGCAATCGCCCCGCGCCGCGAGGATTTCCTGGTGGAGATCGGGCCGGGTGAGGGTGCGCTGACCCTGCCCCTGCTGGCGGCAGCCGGCAAGCTCACCGCGATCGAGCTGGACACCGAGCTGATCCCTGGCCTGCGCGAGCGCGCCGCCAGCGTCGGCGAACTGCATGTCGTTCACGCCGATGTCCTGAAGGTAGACTTCAGCGCGATGGCACACAGCCACGGCGTGCCGCGGCTGCGACTGGCCGGCAACCTGCCCTACTACATCTCCAGCCCGATCCTGTTCCACTGCGTCGAGCACGCACCGGCGATCCAGGACATGCACTTCATGCTGCAGAAGGAAGTGGTCGAGCGGATGGCTGCGGCACCGGGCAGCAAGGTGTACGGACGGCTGTCGGTGATGCTGCAACTGGCCTGCCAGGTAGAACCCTTGTTCGACGTGCCGCCGGAGGCGTTCCGGCCACCACCCAAGGTGGAGTCGGCGGTGGTGCGGCTGCAGCCGATACCACGCCACGAGCTGCACGACGCGCGACCCGAACACCTCTACGCCGTGGTCAAGGCAGCCTTCGGGCAACGCCGCAAGACCCTCGCCAACGCGCTCAGGCAGTTGCTCGACAGCGAAGCCATACGCCGCGCCGACGTGGACCCGCGCGCACGCGCCGAAATGCTGGCACCAGCCGACTTCGTGCGTCTGGCCAAGGTCTATTCCAGTCTTGCTTGAGCGAATGCCGCGCGCTGGCGAACGCACCGCCCCATTCGCAACGGCAGGCCTTACAATCCCGGCATGACTGAAGAATCTCCCTACACGATCGACGTGCAGGTGCAAACCCGTTTCGTCCCCGATCAATCCAGGCCCGGTGACAATCGTTATGTTTTCGCCTACACCATCACCTTGCGCAATGCCGGCAAGCTGGCGGCGCGGCTGCTCACCCGGCGCTGGCTGATCACCGACGCCAACGGCAAGGTAGAGGAAGTGACTGGCGATGGCGTAGTCGGCGAACAGCCATGGGTGCGCCCGGGCGAGGATTTCGAGTACACCTCCGGGGCCGTGCTGGAGACTCCGGTAGGCATCATGGGCGGCAGCTACCAGATGCTGTCCGACGACGGCACCGAGTTCGAGGCGCGGATACCGACCTTTACGCTTTCCATCCCGCGTACGCTGCATTGACATGGCCACGTACGCGATTGGCGACGTGCAGGGCTGCTATCCGGAACTGCAACGTCTGCTGGAAAAGCTGCGCTTCGACCCCGCGCAGGACCGGCTGTGGTTCTGCGGCGACCTGGTCAATCGCGGCGGCGAGTCGCTGCAGACTTTGCGGCTGATCCATGGCTTGCGCGAATCGAGCGTGATCACCCTGGGCAACCACGACCTGAGCCTGCTGGCCATTGCACAGCGCAAACCCGACGCGCAGGCGCGGGTCAACCCTGAGCTGCGCGAGGTGTTGTTTGCCAACGACGCGCCGGTGCTGTTCGAGTGGCTGCGTTCACAGAAACTCCTGCACCACGACGAGCAGCTCAACTGGACGATGGTACATGCCGGGCTCGCCCCGACGTGGACCCTGCGACAGGCGCAACGTGCTGCCCAGGAGGTGGAACGGGAGCTGTCCAGCCCGCGCCACCCGCGCGTGCTGCGCAACCTGTTCGGCAATCGCCCGGCGCAATGGTCCAGCCAGTTGCAAGGGCTGGATCGGTACCGCGCCACCATCAACACGATGACCCGCATGCGCTATTGCGATGTCAATGGCCGCATCGACTTCGACGCCAAGGGCGTCCCCGGTACGCAGAAGCCGGGGCTGTACCCGTGGTTTTCGGTACCAGGCATGCGTCGACGCGACATCCGCATCGTCTGCGGCCACTGGTCCGCACTGGGTCGATTCGCCGGGCTGGGCGTGCACGCCATCGACACTGGCTGCGTATGGGGCGGCAAGCTCACCGCCTTGCGGCTGGACAGCGAGGAGCTTCAGTACATCACGGTCAACGCCGAGGCGCAGCGCAAGTGTCCGCCCGGCGCAGAGGATTGACAAAGCAGAAGTGAGTGAAGAGGAGTGGGAAGTGAGAGCAGGCTGCGAGTCTTCCTCTCTACCCTCACTCCTCTACCCTCACTCCTCTCCACTCACTCCTCGCCTTTCGCTCAGGTCAACTGGCCGTGGCAGTGCTTGTACTTCTTGCCGGAGCCACATGGACAGGGTTCGTTGCGCCCGACCTTGGGGCCGTCGTGCTGTGCCGGCAGCTGTGCGAGCCGCGCCGCCCCGGTAGCCGGTGCTTCGCCAGCTTCACCGAAGGCGCTCGGTGGGGCGCCACCGCCGGTCGCCAGCATCTGCTTCTGCAGCCGTTCGGCCATGCGCTGTTGCTCGGCTTCCATCGCGGCGACTTCCTCCTCGCTGCGGATGCGGATGCGGGCGAGCATCTGCACCACTTCGGACTTGATCCGCGAGAGCATGTCGGAGAACAGCACGAACGCTTCGCGCTTGAACGCCTGTTTCGGATCCTGCTGCGCATAACCCACCAGGTAGATGCCCTGGCGCAAGTAATCCATGCTCGCGAGGTGATCCTTCCACGCATTGTCGACGACCGTCAACATGACATGCTTTTCCAGCTGACGCATGGTTTCCACGCCGATCTGCGCCTCCTTCGCCTGGAACAGCTCGTTGACCGCCTCGTTCACGTGCCCGAGGATCATGTCGGCATCGATCTCGCTCTGCTGCTCGATCCAGTGCTTGAGCTCGAGGGTCAGGCCGAACTGGCTTTCCAACTCCCGATCCAGGCCCGCAAGATCCCACTGTTCGTCGATACTTTCGGGCGGCACGTAGGCCTGCACCATGCTCTTTACGACATCCTCGCGGATATCGGCGACAGTGACCGCAACCTCCTCGCCTTCGAGCAGTTCGTCGCGCTGGCGGTAGATTACCTTGCGCTGGTCGTTGGCGACATCGTCGAATTCCAGCAGGTGCTTGCGGATATCGAAGTTGTGCTGCTCGACCTTGCGCTGCGCCTTCTCGATCTGCCGGCTGATCATGCGATCTTCCAGCGCGTCATCGTCCTTCATGCCGAAGCGCTTCATCCAGCGCACCAGTCCTTCGCCACCGAAGATACGCAGCAGGTTGTCTTCCAGCGACAGGTAGAAACGCGACGAACCCGGATCGCCCTGGCGGCCGGAACGACCACGCAATTGGTTGTCGATGCGCCGCGATTCGTGCCGCTCGGTGCCGATGATGTGCAGGCCCCCGGCAGCCAGCACTTGTTCGTGCCGCTTCTTCCACTCGCCCTTGACGCGCTGGCGATCGATGTCGCTGGCGTCCTCGGGCAACGCCGCGAGTTCCGCATCCAGACTGCCGCCGAGCACGATATCGGTGCCGCGACCGGCCATGTTGGTGGCAATGGTGACCTGACCGGGCGCACCGGCCTGCGCCACGATGTGCGCCTCGCGTTCATGGTGTTTGGCGTTGAGCACCTCGTGCGCCACGCCAGCCTTGGTCAGCAGGCCGGACAGCAACTCGGAGACCTCGATCGAGGTGGTGCCGACCAGAACCGGCTGGCCGCGCTGGTGGCAATCCTTGATGTCCTCGATCACCGAGTTGTACTTCGGCGTCTGCGACAGGAAGATCATGTCCGCGTTGTCCTTGCGGATCATCGGCTTGTGGGTGGGGATCACCACCACTTCCAGCCCGTAGATGCTCTGGAACTCGAACGCCTCGGTGTCGGCGGTGCCGGTCATGCCGGCCAGCTTCTTGTACATGCGAAACAGGTTCTGGAACGTCACCGTGGCCAGGGTCTGGTTCTCGCGCTGGATCGGCACGCCTTCCTTCGCCTCGACCGCCTGATGCAGGCCATCGGACCAGCGCCGACCGGCCAGGGTGCGCCCGGTGAACTCGTCGACGATGATCACCTCGCCATCGCGCACGATGTAGTCCACGTCGCGCTGGTAGATGCCGTTGGCGCGCAAGGCGGCATTGAGGTGATGCACCACCGCCAGGTTCTTGGAGTCGTACAGGCCGCTGTCCTGGTCGATCACACCGGTCTCGCGCAGCAGTTCGTCGGCGTGCTGCATGCCCGCCTCGGACAGATGCACCTGTTTTTGCTTCTCGTCGACCCAGTAGTCGCCCTCGCCCTCTTCCTCAGCCTGACGGATCATCCGCGGCACGATCTTGTTGACCGCGATGTACAGCTGCGGGGAGTCCTCGGCCGGCCCGGAAATGATCAGCGGCGTGCGCGCCTCGTCGATCAGGATCGAGTCGACCTCGTCGACGATGGCGTAATGCAAGCCGCGCTGGTAGCGCTGCTCCTTGCTCAACGCCATGTTGTCGCGCAGGTAATCGAAGCCGAACTCATTGTTGGTGCCGTAGGTGATGTCGGCGGCGTAGGCCGCATGCTTGTCGCCCTGGTCCATGCCCGGATAGACCACGTCGACGCTCAGGCCCAGAAAATTGTAGAGTTTGCCCAGCTGCGCCGCATCGCGCCGCGCCAGGTAATCGTTGACCGTGACGACATGCACGCCCTTGCCGGCAATCGCATTCAGGTAAACCGGCAAGGTCGCGACCAGGGTCTTGCCTTCGCCGGTACGCATCTCGGCGATCTTGCCCTGGTGCAGCACCATGCCGCCGATCAGCTGCACGTCGTAGGGGCGCAGGCCCAGCGTGCGCTTGGACGCCTCGCGTACCACCGCAAACGCTTCCGGCAGCAGCTTGTCGAGCGACTCGCCAGCGGCATGCCGTTGCTTGAACTCGTCGGTCTTGGCGCGCAGCGCGGCATCGTCCCGTTTTTCCAGCTCGGGTTCCAGCGCGTTGATGCGGTGGACGGTACGTGAGAGCTGACGCAGCACACGCTCGTTGCGGCTGCCAAACAGACTCGTCAGGGCACGGTTGAACATCGATTTTCCGGATAGGGGAACACAACGCCCGCTACAAGCGCGAGCCAATCAAGCATGTTACTACATGGCTGCCGAAGCCCACCTGATGCGGCCGGACACCCGCGCCGACAGGCCACCGGCGGTGAACCCTCCACACTCCCCGAAGTTGGCGGCGACTGCCGGCACATTCAAGGGATCGCGGCGCGGCAGAGGAACCCTCAGCGGTGGTTGCGCACGAACGCCAACGGGTTGACCACGCGGCCGTCATGCCAGACCTCGAAATGCACGTGCGACCCGGTCGAGCGCCCGCTCGAGCCGGCCTGGGCGATTACGTCACCCACCTGCACGCGCTGCCCCGGATGCACGTCGAGCTTGCTATTATGCGCGTAGCGGGTCATGTAGCCGTTGCCATGGTCGATTTCGACCACGTTGCCGTAGCCGTGACGCACACCGGCGAAGGTCACCATGCCTTCGGCCACCGCGTGCACCGGCGTGCCATACGGCGTGGCAATGTCAATCCCGGTGTGCCGTTCCGACTGACCGTCGAACGGATCCGGGCGCACCCCGAAGTAGGATGAGATGTAGCCCGCCACCGGCATCCCGGTTGGCTTCAGGTTGGACTCGATGCGGGCGTCCAGCAGCAGGCTCTGCAGCGCCGAGAGCTGGGCCTGCTGGATGTCGAACTGGCCGGTCAACTGGTCGATGCTGGTTTCCAGTGCGGACGGCAAGGCATAGGCTGAGCCGCTGGAATCCTCGACGCCGCCAACCGCTGGCGGTTGGTCGAAGTTGAATTCGCCGCCGTCGAGCTTGCCCACTTGCACCAGTCGTTCACCGAGCGCGTTGAGGCGGGTCGACTGGGCCTGCAACTGGCCCAGCTTCACTGCCAAGGCGTCGAGACTGCGCCGGGCGTCGGCGCGCACGGCGCCAAGCTGGGTGTTTTGTTGCCCGATCTGCTGCTGAAGATCGTGGATCTGCGCCAGCGCGCGATCGCGCGGACTGGCGATGACAAGTGCCAGGGCGGCGCCCAGCGAAAGACAACCCAGCACCGCCAGCGAGAACAACGCCAACAGCTTCCAGCGCAGGCGCCGGTTGGCCAGGTCGAGGGTCTTCGGCAATTTCCTGGTACGTGAGACGAGTATGATCTGCATGTCTTTCCAAAATCGAATCTCGGCATCATGCAACGCGCGGCACCCATCACTTCCCGCCGCCACGGCCACGGACCAAAGTCCCTGGCCGATTGCGGCTCCTTCGCGACGCTGGCGCAAAAGGCCGGCGCGCTGGAAGCGCTGGATCGCGCCTTGCGCCAGACGTTGCCATCGCCGCTGCGCGAACAGGTGAGGTTCGCCAACTTGCGCCACGACCGCCTCGTCTTTCTGGCATCTTCACCGGCCTGGGCATCGCGCCTGCGCTTGATGCAGACACAGATCCTTGCCTCCGCACGCGCCATCGGCACCTGCGCCAGTTCAGTCACCGTGAAAGTGGCTCCCCAACCCCCGGCTGCAACCGTGCCGGATCGATCAAAACCGCTTTCGCCCGCCGCAGCCACCCAACTCAGGGCCGCTGCCGCATCATCCACAGACCCCGAATGGCGGGTTCTGTTCCTTGAGCTGGCGTCCCTCGCCGAAACCGCTGATTCCCTCGCCGCGACGCCGACTTGAAGACGTCACGAGGGTGTGTTTATAACACGCATGGCGCCGGGTAACAGCCCTGGAGTTGCCGTGACGTGAGGCACAGCGTACCAGGAAGGTGCTGCCGGTCAAGGAAAATGGCCAGGTTGCGAGACCTAGCCATTCACGTCAACGGACACCTGGACTTGCGCTCTACACGGCGGCTCAGATCGCCTGCGCCGGATGCGCATAGGAGATCGGCGAGACGGCCGGATCGTCCTTGTAACTGACTTCTTCCCACGCCGTGGCATCGGCCATCAGGGTGCGCAGCAGCTTGTTGTTCAGTTCATGACCGGACTTGTGTGCGTTATAGGCACCGATCAGACTGCGGCCCAGCAGGTAGAGGTCGCCGATCGCATCGAGGATCTTGTGCTTGACGAACTCGTCCTCGTAACGCAGACCATCCTCGTTGAGTACGCGATAGTCGTCGAGCACCACTGCGTTGTCCATCGAACCGCCCAACGCGAGGTTGTGTTCACGCAGCATCTCGATGTCGCGCATGAAACCGAAGGTGCGAGCGCGGCTGACTTCCTTGACGAAGGACGTCGTGGAAAAGTCGATCTCGGCGCGCGAGGTGCGCTTGTTGATGATCGGGTGGTTGAAATCGATCGAAAAGCCGACCTTGAAGCCGTCGAACGGTTCGAAGGTGGCCCACTTGTCGCCTTCCTGCACCTTGATCGACTTCTTGATGCGGATGAAGCGCTTGGCAACCGACTGCTCCTCGATGCCTGCCGACTGCAGCAGGAACACGAACGGGCCGGCGCTGCCATCCATGATCGGAACCTCCGGCGCCGACAGATCGACATAGGCGTTGTCGATACCCAACCCAGCCATCGCCGAGAGCAGATGCTCGACCGTGGAAACGCGGGCCTCGCCGTTGACCAGGGTGGTCGACAAGCGGGTATCTCCGACGTTGTCCTGGCGCGCCCGGATATCCACCGGCGGATCAAGATCCGTTCGCCGGAAAACAATGCCTGTATTCGGTGCAGCAGGACGCAAGGTCATGTAAACCTTGTCACCGGTATGCAACCCGACGCCGGTCGCCCGGATGACGTTTTTGAGCGTACGCTGCTTGATCATTGTTGTTGGTACCCGTGGAGGCAGCAGCCAATTAGCTGCGGATGCTAACACAGTTTTAACCTGAGATAAAAGTAAACCGTACCGTACAGTATGATCAAGCCTTCATGCTTCTTTCATCCTTGGAGGCGAAGAGGCGTCCACTGTCTGTTGCCCCCGCCTGGCGGCAGGTCGAGACGGTGCCCCACGGCTGGGACGGGAATCCGACGCGGGGCCTCGAACCGGCCGCCACGACTGCATCCGTGACGACTGGCCATGCATCAATCCAGAGGCATGGTCTTGTTGCTTTGCCGCTGCAGCGACCAACCCCACAGCGGGGCCGATTCGGCGGTTTCACATGCGCCAGCGTGGCGCGGAAGTACCTGTCGCCTGCTGCAGACAGCCGACTTGGCTTGCAAATACTGACTGACCAGCCCGACGCGCGATCGTTCAATACTTTCGCATCGCCTTAACGCATGCAACCTCGCCCTCAATCCGCCTGGCGGCGCAGAAACGCCGGAATATCCAGGTAATCGAGGCCGGAATCGGCATGCTTTGACGACCCCGCGGACTCGGGGCGACCCTGGCTGCCAGCTGCTTGCGGTTGCGCGTAATCGACCACCTCGTTGCCGGTACCTGTGCGCAACACCACCGGGCGCGGCCGCATCTGCATCTGCTGCGTCTCGACCATGCGGATGGGCGGCTGCTGACGCGAGGCGGCAGCGCGGTTGAGGCCGGTCGCGACCACGGTGACACGCACATCGTCTTTCATCTCCGGATCGAGCGAAGTGCCGATCACCACGGTGGCGTCCTCGCTGGCGAAGTCGTGGATGATCCGGCCGATCTCGTCGAACTCGCGCATGGTCAGGTTCGGACCAGCCGTGACGTTGACCAGGATACCGCAGGCGCCGTTGAGGTTGACGTCCTCCAGCAGCGGGTTCTTGATCGCCGCCTCGGCCGCCGCCTGTGCGCGGTCGTCGCCGCGGGCGGTGCCCGAGCCCATCATGGCCAGGCCCATTTCCGACATCACCGTGCGCACGTCGGCGAAGTCGACGTTGATCAGGCCCGGAGCGGTGATCAGGTCGGCAATGCCCTGCACGGCGCCTTGCAGCACGTCATTGGCCGCCTTGAACGCGTTCAGCAGGGTCACGTCGCGGCCGAGCACGCTGAGCAGCTTCTCGTTCGGCACGGTGATCAGCGAGTCGACGTGCTGGGACAGATCCTCGATGCCCTTCAGCGCGACCTGCATGCGACGGCGCCCCTCGAACGGGAACGGCTTGGTCACCACGGCGACAGTGAGGATGCCCTTCTCCTTGGCCAGCTGGGCTACTACCGGGGCGGCGCCGGTGCCGGTACCGCCACCCATGCCAGCGGTGATGAAGACCATGTCGGCGCCTTCCAGCATCGCCTCGATCCGTTCGCGATCCTCCAGTGCGGCCTGCCGGCCGACCTCGGGGTTTGCGCCGGCACCGAGACCCTTGGTCACGTTGCCACCGAGTTGCAGGTGGGTGCGCGAGCCGCAACTGGTCATCGCCTGCGCGTCGGTATTGGCGACGATGAATTCGACGCCTTCGATGTTGGCATTGAGCATGTGCGCGACGGCATTGCCGCCGCCACCGCCGACACCGATCACCTTGATCACCGCATTGGGTGTGAGTTTCTCAATCAATTCAAACATTTCCCGTCCTCCGCAGAGTTGTTGTCGTTGTAACCATGAGGGACGACTCCTGTCGGTTCATGGTGGTGGGTGGCTATCCTTCCACCCGTGGCGACGCCTCCTGCGTCGCCGCTGTCGTGTCACTCAGAAATTTCGCGTCAGCCAGCCACGCAGCTTGTCGAGCATGCCGCCCATGCTGCCGCCGACCGACCCACCGGCGCGCGCGCCACCGGCACGCGAGCCATGCAGCAACAGGCCCACGCCGGTCGCATGCAGCGGACTGGAAACCACCTCGCCAAGGCCATCGATCTGTTGCGGCACGCCGATGCGCACCATCTTGTGAAAGATCTCCTCGGCCAGTTCGAGCGCGCCTTCCATCCTTGAGGCACCGCCAGTCAGCACCACGCCGGCCGCGACCAGGCTCTCGTAACCGGAGCGCCGCAGCTGGTCCTGCACCATCTCGAAGATCTCCTCGTAGCGCGCCTGCACGCTCTGCGCCAGCGACTGTCGCGCGAGCCGGCGTGGCGGCCGATCGCCCACGCTGGGTACCTGGATGGTTTCCTCGGCATGCGCCAGTCCGGTCTGCGCGCAGGCGTACTTGATCTTGATTTCCTCGGCGTGCGCCGTGGGTGTATGCACGCCATAGGCGATGTCGCTGGTGACCTGGTCGCCGCCGACGGGCAGCGAGGCGGTATAGCGGATCGAGCCCTGGGTGTAGATCGCGATGTCGGTGGTGCCGGCGCCAATGTCGACCAGGCACACGCCCAGCTCGCGCTCGTCGTCGGTCAGCACCGCCTTGGCACTGGCCAACGCGGAGGGCACCAGCTCGTCCACGGTCAGGCCGCAGCGCTGGATGCACTTGGTGATGTTCTGTACCGCCGCCGCCGCGCCGGTAACCAGATGCACGTTCGCCTCCAGCCGCACGCCGCTCATGCCGACCGGGGAGCGAATACCGTCCTGGCCGTCGATGCGGTATTCCTGCGATTCCTTGTAGAGCACCTTGCGATCGGCCGGGATCGCCACCGCGCTGGCCGCCTCGAGCACCTGGTCCAGGTCGGCAGCGGTCACTTCGCGGTCGCGGATGGCCGCGTTGCCGTGCGAGTTGCGCGTTTCCAGGTGGCTGCCGGAGATCGAGGCGTACACCGAGCGGATGTCGCAACCGGCCATCAGTTCGGCCTCCTCCACGGCGCGCTGGATCGAGTGCACGGTGGATTCGATGTCGACCACCGAGCCGCGCTTCATGCCGCGCGAGACGTGGGTGCCGATGCCGATCACGGTAATCGGCTCGCCCGGCTCGTACTCACCGACGATCGCCACCACTTTCGAGGTGCCGATGTCGAGGCCGACTACCAGTTGCTTGTCGTTGCGCGTTTTCATGGCGAGAGAGTCATGAGCGGGTTGAACCTCCAGCATTGGCACCGGCCGCCTCGGGCCAGCGCACGGCGAAGCCGTTGGTGTAGCGAAGATCGGCATAGACGAAACCGTCGGGGTGGCCGGCGATCAGCTGCGGATAGACGTCGAGGAAGCGATGCAGCCGGCGCCCGGCCTGGTCTCGATCGCCGATCACGATGCGTGCGCCGCGGGTGGTGGTGACACTCCAGCTGCCGCGCTCGGTCAGCACCACGCCGTTGATCTTCAGATCGGTGGCGGCGAACGCCTTGCTGGCTTCGGCATAGAAACTCACCACTTCGGCCAGCCGCGCAGCGGGCCCGCGCAAGTGGGGCAAGGTGACCAGATCGGCCGCGCCGGGCGCGTCGAAGACCAGGCCTTGCCGACTGATCAGTTGCTTGTCGTTCCAGCGGGCAAACGGCAGGCGCTCGTAGATGCGCAACTGCAGCGTGTCCGGCCAGTGCTTGCGCGCCTCGACCGACTCCACCCACGGCAAAGCCGCGACCGCCTTCTGCACCCTGTCGAGATCCAGCGCAAAGAACCCCTTGCCCAGCTGTGGCCACACGGCAGCGCGAATCTGCGCGGCACTGACATGCTTGAATTCGGCCTGCACGGTCAACTGGGTCACCGGCCAGCGAGCCGCCGCGAACCAGCCGCGCAGCAAGCCGACCACCGGCAATACGACCAGCGCGATGGCCAGGCACCAGGCGGCGAGGCGGACGGCTCCTTTCACTTCGCGCCTCCTTCGGCATTGCGGGAATGGGTAGAGCCGGTGTCGACCGTTCGCTGTTCCGATTCCCGATGCCCGATTCCCCATTCCCCCTGGAAACTTGTTTCCAGCACGCGCCAGCACAGCTCCTGATAGTCGATGCCGGCCGCCGCGGCCGCTTTCGGCACCAGCGAGTGCGAAGTCATGCCGGGCGCGGTATTCACTTCCAGCAGCCAGTGGCGACCGTTGCGATCACGCATCACGTCGACGCGCCCCCAGCCGCTGCAGGCGAGGGCGTCGAATGCGGCCAGCGACAGCGTCGCCAGGGCGTCCGCCGCCGCGCCTTCGGCACCCGGGCACAGGTACTGGGTGTCCTCGGCGATGTATTTGGCGTTGTAGTCGTAGAACGCGCCCTTCGGCACGATGTGGATGCTCGGCAGCACCTGACGACCGAGGATCGCCACGGTCAACTCGTCGCCCTCGATCAGGGTTTCCATCAGCAGGTCGCCCGGGTACTGCGCGGCCAGCGCGACCGCGCCGGCAAGGTCCGGTTCGGCAAACACCCGCGTCACGCCGACGCTGGAACCTTCGCAGGCCGGCTTCACGATAAGCGGAAAACCAATTCGGCGCGCCGCGGCGTGCACGTCGGCGCCGCGCGGCAAGGCCGCGAAGGTTGGCGTCGACAAGCCCAGCGACTGCCACACGCGTTTGGAGCGGGTCTTGTCCATCGACAACGCCGAACCGAGCACACCGGAACCGGTGTATGGCACGTGCAGCGATTCCAGCGCGCCCTGCAGCACGCCATCCTCGCCACCGCCATGCTGGCCGTGCAGGATGTTGAACACACGGGCGAAATGACCGGCACGCAAGGCATCGAGCAGGGCCGGAATGCCGTCGATCGCGTGTGCATCGATCCCTCGTGCGCGCAATGCGGCGAGCACGTTGTGACCGGAATCCAGCGACACCTCGCGTTCGACCGAGCTGCCGCCCATGACCACCGCGACGCGGCCGAACTGGGCCGGATCGGAGAGCTTGCTGGCGTACGTGCTGTTCACTTGCCTGTCCTCAGATGGCCGGCCTGCGCCAGCTCGAGTGCCGCCGCGCCGATATCGCCGGCGCCCAGCAGCAACAAAAGATCGCCGTCGCGCAGCAGGCTGGGCAGGGTGTCGCGGAATTCACGCGGATGTTCGACCAGCACCGGATCGACCTTGCCGCGCGCGCGCACCGCGCGCGCCAGCGCGTGGCCGTCGGCACCGGCGATCGGTGCTTCGCCGGCCGGATACACGTCGGTCAGCACCAGCACATCGGCCTCGGCCAGCACGTTGGCGAAGTCATCCAGCAGGTCGCGGGTGCGGCTGTAGCGATGCGGCTGGAAGCCAACCACCAGGCGCCGCTCCGGCCAGCCGCCGCGCACCGCCGCGAACACCGCGGCGATCTCGCGTGGGTGATGGCCGTAGTCGTCGATCAGCAGCACGCTGCCGTTGTCGATAGCGATATCGCCACGCCGGTGGAAGCGCCGGCCGACACCCTGGAATTGCCGCAGCGCCGCGGCAATGGATGCAACCTCCACGCCCAGTTGCCAACCGATCGTGGCCGCCGCCAGGGCATTGAGCACGTTGTGCCTGCCAGGCAGGTTGAGGGTGACCGGGAAGGCCCTGGCGGCAGCCGGCAACTGCAGCTCGAAATGCATCTCGAAGCCGTGCTGGGTCAGGTTCAATGCGCGCACATCGGCGTCCGCGCTGTCGATGCCGTAGCGGATCACGCGGCGGTTTGTGGCCTGCGCCAGCGCGGCCACCTCGGGATCGTCCACGCACAGCACGGCCAGGCCATAGAACGGCAAGCGATGCAGGAAGTCGGCGAAGGCCTTTTTCACCTCGGCGAAATCGCCGTGGTAGTTCTCCAGATGGTCGGCATCGATGTTCGTGACGACGGCGATCACCGGCGACAACAGCAAAAACGAGCCATCCGATTCGTCGGCTTCGGCGACCAGGTACTGACCGGTGCCGAGCCGCGCGTTCGCACCGGCCGCATTGAGCTGGCCGCCGATCACGAACGTAGGATCGTAGCCGGCTTCGGCCAGCACGCTGGCGGTGAGGCTGGTGGTGGTGGTCTTGCCGTGCGTGCCGGCGATCGCCACGCCGCGACGGAAGCGCATCAATTCACCCAGCATCTCCGCCCGCGGAATCACCGGAATGCGCGCTGCATGCGCAGCGACCAGTTCCGGGTTGTCCGGTTTGATCGCGCTGGAGACCACCACCACATCAACACCCGCGATGTTTCCGGCAGCGTGGCCCACGTGTACCTCGATGCCCAGCCGTTGCAGCCGCTGCACGGTAGTCGAGCCGGCCCGGTCGGAGCCGGACACGGTATAGTCCAGGTTGTGCAGCACCTCGGCGATGCCGCTCATGCCGACGCCGCCGATGCCGATGAAATGCACCCGGCGGAACATGCTCATCGGGTCCTGCTGGGCGGATAGCCGGTTCATGCGGCCACCTCCAGGCAGGCACGCGCGATGACCTGCGCCGCATCCGGTTTGGCCAGCGTGCGCGCCGCCTCGGCCATCGCCAGCAAGCTGCGCTGATCGCCCAGCAGCAGCGCCAGTCGCTGCGCCAGTTTTTGTACGTCCAGTTCGTTCTCCTTAATCAGTTCGGCCGCACCGACCGCCACGAGGACTTCCGCGTTGCGCGTCTGGTGGTCATCGACCGCATGCGGAAACGGCACCAGAAGCGCGCCAAGACCCGCGGCCGACAGCTCGGCCAGGGTCAGCGCGCCAGCGCGGCAGACCGCGAGGTCAGCCCAGCCATAGGTGCCCGCCATGTCATCGATGAAAGCCACCAGTTGCGCCTCGACGCCCACCTGTGCATAAGCCGCACGCGTCTCCTCGAGACCGCGCGTGCCGCATTGATGGAGAACCTCGGGACGCTGTCCGGGATCCAACCTGGCCAGCGCCTGCGGCAACGCCAGGTTCAAGGCGCGTGCGCCAAGGCTGCCACCGAGCACCAGCAAGCGCGGGCGGCCAGTGCGGCCGGCCATCCGCTGGGCCGGGAGCGGCAGCGTGGTGATCGTGCCACGCACCGGATTGCCGACCCACTCCGCCCGCGGCAGGGCGTCGGCGAAACCAGCCAGCACGCGCCGGGCCAGGCGGGCCAGGCGTCGATTGGTGAAGCCCGCGACACGGTTCTGCTCGTGCACCAGCAGCGGCCGGCGCAGCAACCAGCTGGCCAGGCCGCCGGGTCCGGCCACATAGCCGCCCATCGACAGCACGCTGCGCGGTCGGATCTTGCGCAACACCGCCATCGACGCCCACAACGCGCGCACCAGCATCCACGGCGCGCGCAGGCGTGTCGCCAACCCTTTGCCGCGCAGGCCGCCGACCGGCACCGTGTGCAGTTCGATCCGTTGTGCCGGCACCACCCGCGTTTCCATGCCGCCGAGCGCACCCAACCAGGCCACTGGCACGCCCTGCGCGCGCAGACACTCGGCCACGGCCAAACCGGGGAAAATGTGGCCGCCGGTCCCACCGGCCATGATCAGCACTGGCCGGGAATCGGCAGCACCACCGTCACGATCACTTGTCGCGTTCTTCCCATGCTCCACTTCCCATTCCCGATTCCCGCTATTCATGCTGCCTCCGCTGCGCGCGGCAACGGCGCAACCTTCGCGTCGGCAGCAGCGACCGCCGCCGGCATGCGCGTAGCCATCTGCCGCGCATCCAGCGCGCGGTTGATTTCGAAGGTGGCACGCAACAGCACGCCGGCCATGGCGCAGGTCAACACCATCGAGGAGCCGCCATAGCTGATCAGCGGTAGGGTCAGACCCTTGGTCGGCAAGGCGCCGAGGTTCACGCCCACCGACACGATCGCCTGCATCGCCAGCATCAGCGACACCCCAAACGCCACGTAACCGGCAAAGCGCTGACCGACTTCCACCCCTTTCAGGCCCAGATACAGACCACGCCCCACGGCCAGTGCGAACAGGCCGATCACCAGCATCACGCCGGCCAGGCCCAGCTCCTCGCCGATCACCGCGAAAATGAAGTCGGTATGCGCTTCGGGCAGGTAGGACAGCTTCAGCACGCTGGAGCCAAGACCGACCCCATCCCATTCGCCGCGGCCGATCGCCATCAGCGACTGGGTCAGCTGGAAGCCGTCGTTGAACGGGTCCTTCCAGGGGTCCAGGAACGAGGTCAACCGCTTCATGCGGTAGCTCTCGCCGGTAGCCGCTACATACAACAGCGGCATCAGCGGCAGGCCCATCAGGAACAGGAAGATCGGCCGCGCACCGCCCAGCCAGACCATCGCGATGGTCACCGCGATCACCAAGGTAGCCGAACCGAAGTCCGGTTGTGCCAGCAACAGCAACACGATGACGCCGGCCACACAGACCGGCTTGAACAAGCCGAGAAAGCGCGTTTCCACACTTTCGCGATGGCGTACCAGATAGCTGGCCACGTAGACCACCAGGACCAACTTCACCGCCTCGACCGGCTGGAACGTCGTGACCAGCAGGTTCAACCAGCGCCGCGCACCATTGATCCGCATGCCGAAATGCGGCACGAACACCGCCAGCAGCAGCACGAACGCCAGCGCCAGCAACGGGAACGCGAACTTCTCCAGCAGCTTCAGTTCCATGCGCATGGCGGCGCCAGCCGCGATCACACCCAGGCTGAGGAAGATCAGATGCCGGCGCAGGAAGTAGAACGCGCCCAGGTGCTGACTGTCGGCGACTGCAATCGAACTGGACGCCACCATCACCACACCGATGCTGGCCAGTCCGATCAACGCGACCAGCAGCCACAAATCGTAGTGTCCGCGCGGTCCGTTGCGGCGCTTGGCCTGGCGGCTGGTGTCAAACATGGGCCTGCTCCGCAGGCCGGGAATGGGGACTGGGAAATGGGAAATCGGCAAAAGCGCGCACCTGCACGTTCTCCCCATTCTCCATTCCCGATTCTCTATTCACGGCTTTCATCAGCGCACCTTCAACGTGGCCAGACCGATCAACACGAGCACCACGGAGATGATCCAGAAGCGCACGATCACGCGCGGTTCCGGCCAGCCCTTCAGTTCGAAGTGATGGTGGATCGGCGCCATCCGGAATACACGCCTGCCAGTGAGCTTGAAGCTGGCGACCTGGATCATCACCGAGGCGGTTTCCATCACGAACACGCCGCCCATCACCAGCAGCACAATCTCCTGGCGCACGATCACCGCGACACAACCCAGCGCCGCGCCCATCGCCAGCGCGCCCACGTCGCCCATGAATACCTGCGCCGGGTAGGTGTTGAACCACAAAAAGCCCAGCCCTGCCCCGGACAGCGCTCCGGTGAAGATCGCCAGCTCGCCCGCACCGGGAATCGAGGGAATGCCCAGGTACTCGGAGAACACCTTGTTGCCGGCCAGGTAGGCGAACACACCGAGTGCACCGGAGACCAGCACGGTCGGCATGATCGCCAGGCCGTCCAGGCCGTCGGTGAGGTTCACCGCGTTGGAAAATCCGACGATCATCAAATAGGTGATGGCCACGAAGAACAACCCCAGCGGCACCACCACGTGCTTGAACAACGGTACGTACAAGGCGGTCTCGGCCACGGGCGCGCCGTGGACGGCATGCGGCGCGGTGTAGTACAGGAACAATGCCGCACCGAGGCCGAACACGGATTGCCAGAAGTATTTCCAGCGGCTGGCCAGGCCCCGGCTGTCCTTCAGCGCCAGCTTGCGGTAGTCGTCGTAGAAACCGATGGCGCCATAGCTCAGCAGCACCACCAACACCACCCATACATAACGGTTGTGCAGGTCGGCCCAGAGCAAGGTGGCGACGGTGACCGAAAGCAGGATCATCACACCGCCCATGGTCGGCGTGCCGGCCTTGACCAGGTGGGTCTGCGGGCCATCGCTGCGCACCACCTGACCCGCCTTGAGCGCGGCCAGCCGGTTGATCAGCCAGGGTCCGCACAGCAGCGACAATGCCAGCGCGGTAAGCGCGGCCATGATGGTGCGGAAAGTGATGTACTGGAACAGGTGCAAGGCGGTGAAATGCCGTGCCATCCAGCCGGCCAGTTCAAGCAGCATCGGTCGCATCCCCCTTGGCAAGCGCGGCTACCACCTGCTCCATGCCGGCCGCACGTGAGCCCTTGACCAGGCAGGTGACGCCGGCATGCAACTGCGCCTGCAGCGCAGCGATCAGTGCCGGCTTGGCGTGGAAATGCTCGCCACCGGCGCCGAACGCCTCCACCGTGACTGCGCCGAGCAGACCCACGGCGAACAGCCGATCGACGCCGCGCTCGCGCGCACGTTCTCCGAGGGCGGCATGCAGCGCGCGCGCATCCGCGCCCAGTTCGGCCATGTCGCCCAGCACCAGCCAACGCTCGCCTGCGGCCAGCAACAGCGTGTCGATCGCGGCCGCCATCGAACCGGGATTGGCGTTGTAGCTGTCGTCGATCAGGGTCCAGCCACCGGCGCAGACTTCGCGGTGCAACCGCCCGGCCACGCCGGGCGCGTGCTCCAGTCCGGCGACGATGGTGTCCAGCGGAACCTGGAGCGCCAGCGCCACCGCCGTGGCAGCCAGCGCGTTGGCCACGTTGTGGCGGCCGGGCAGCGGCAGGTTCACCGCGGCATCGCCGCGTGGTGTGCTGAGTACAAAGCGCGAACCATCGAGGCGCTGCTCGATGCTGTCGGCGCCGACGTCGGCCGGGTAATCCAGCCCGAAGCGCAGCACCTTGCGGGTGCCGGCGAGCCCACCGAAGAAGCTGGCGAAAACGTCATCCACATTGATGATGGCGGTGCCGTCGGCCGGCAACGCCTGGTATAGCGCACCCTTGGTCTCGGCCACGCTCTCAATGCTGCCCATGCGCTCAAGATGCGCCGGCGCGATGAGCGTGACGAGGCCGATATCTGGCCGTGCGATGGCAGCGAGGTAGGCGATGTCGCCCGGCTTGCCGGCGCCCATCTCCAACACGGCGTACTCGGTGTTCTGCGGCATCGCCAACAGGCTCAGCGGCAGGCCCAGTTCGTTGTTGTAATTGTCGGCACTGACATGGGTGTGGCCGTGACGCGACAGGATCGAGGCCAGCAGGGTCTTCACCGTGGTCTTGCCGTTGGAGCCGGTGATGCCGACCACGCGCACGTCGCGCTGCGCGCGCACCGCGCTGGCGAGGTCGCCCAGCGCCACCTCCGCATTGTCGACCAGCAGCTGCGGCAGCGCGTTGTCCACCTGGCGCGTCACCAGCGCCGCGATCGCTCCGCGCGCGGCAGCCTGATCCAGGTAATCATGGCCATCCACATGCTCGCCCTTGAGCGCGATGAACAGGTTGCCCGGCTGCAACTTGCGCGTATCGATCGCCACGCCGGTGATCTCGGCCTGCTCCAGAGCGGCGTTGCTGTGGAGCAGACGCCCGTGGATCCACATCGCGATGGCACCGAGCCGCATCATGCGCGCGGCTCCCGGCTGATTCGTTCCAGCGTGGCATGCGCCACCGCCAGATCATTGAACGGGCGCTTGCCAGCGGCGCCGTCCTGATAGGTTTCGTGTCCCTTGCCGGCCAGCAGCACCGCGTCGCCGGCGCGAGCCAGTGCCAGCGCATCGGCGATCGCGACCGCGCGATCGCGCTCGACCGTCATGGCGGGAGCTGCAGACATTCCCGCGACGATCTGCGCCACGATCGCGTCGCCATCTTCGCTGCGCGGATTGTCGTCGGTGACGATGGCTACGTCGGCCAGGCGCGCTGCGATCGCGCCCATCAATGGGCGCTTGCCGGCGTCGCGTTCGCCGCCGCAGCCGAACACGCAGATCAGCTTGCCGGTGCAATGCGCGCGCAGCGCGATCAGCGCCTGTTCCAGCGCATCCGGCGTATGCGCATAGTCCACCACCACCAGCGGCAGGCCGCGCCGGCCACCGAGCCGGCTCATGCGGCCATTCACCGGCTGCAGCTGTGCAACTACCTTGACGATGCGCTCGAACGGCTCGTCCAGCGCCCCGAGGCAGCCGATCACGACCAGCAGGTTGGCGACATTGAAGTGGCCGAGCAGATGGCTGCTGATCGGCCGCACACCCCACGGCGAACGCAGTTGGAAGGCCAGTCCTTCGGCCGTCGTGACGATGTGGCTGGCAGCGATTTCGGCTGCACTGTCATCCGCGATGCTGAAGCGCAGCGCACGCACGCCTGCCGGCAGCTGCGTGGCGAGCTCCTGACCGAACGCATCATCGCTGTTGATCACCGCCGCCTGCAGCCCGGGCCACGCGAACAGACGGGCCTTGGCTGCACCATAGGCCTCCATGCTGCCGTGATAATCCAGATGATCGCGGGTGAGATTGGTGAATGCGGCAACCTCGAAATCCACCGCTCCCACGCGACCCTGCACCAGCGCATGCGACGATACCTCCATCGCCACGTGGGTGACCTCGGCATCACGAAACTTCGCCAGCAGCGCCTGCACGCTGATCGCGTCCGGCGTGGTGCGCTCGCCTTCGTGCAACTGGTCATGCACACCGGCGCCGAGCGTGCCGATCGAGGCAGCGCGATGACCAAGCAGGGTCAATGCCTGCGCCAGCAGTTGCACACACGAGGTCTTGCCATTGGTGCCAGTGACGCCGATCAGGCGCATCGCTTCGCTGGGACGCTCATGGAAGCGCGCGGCGATCTCGCCGACCTGATCGTGCAGGCGTTCGATCCACAGCAAAGGCACGTCCAGTGGCGCGACATCCGGCGGCGCAGGGGCCTCGGCCAGTATCACCTGGGCGCCGCGCTGCACCGCACTGGCCGCGAACTCGATGCCATGCCCCTGGCTGCCGCGCAGGGCGAAGAAGGCGTCGCCGCGACGCACCTGGCGCGAATCCATGCTGAGGCCAGAGACGATCATGTGCGCGACCGCGGGCGTCGCCGCGATCTGCGCATCGGCGATGCCCAGCAACAGCTGATCGAGGTGACCGGTACTCATGGCGTGCCCTCGTCGATCGGGGCGTCGTCGATCGGTACTTCGCCCGGCGGCTGGCTGCCCACCAGGCCGCCGGCACTCTGCAACGGGCCGCCGACATACCAGCGCCCGATGTTGTCCGGCGGCACGTCGAGCAAGCGCAGCGCGCCTCCCATCACCCGCGAGAACACGGGCGCGGAGACCATGCCGCCGTAGTAGCTGCCCTTCTTCGGGTTGTCGACCACCACCACGCCGACCAGGCGCGGGTTCGTCGCCGGCACGATGCCGGCGAACGCCGCGGTGTAGCTGTGCTTGTCGTAGCCGCCGGCGCTGGCCTTGTGCGCGGTGCCGGTCTTGCCCGCCACGGCATAGTTGGCGATGCGTGCCTGCGGCGCGGTGCTGCCTGGTCCGGTGACCGTCTCCATCATCTGGATCAGCTCGTGCGCGATCGCCGGCGAGATGATCTGCCTGGATGGATTGTCCTCACCCTTGATGAAGCTGGGCGTGTGCATGACACCGGCGTCGGCGATGGTGGCGTAGGCGTTGGCCAGCTGCAGCACGGTCACGTTGAGGCCGTAGCCATAGCCGAGGATGGCCTTCTCCAGCGGGCGCCAGTCGCGACCGATGCGCAGGTAGCCCGAGGCCTCGCCGGGAAAGCCGCTGTTGGTGCTGTTGCCGAAGCCGAACGCGCGGTAGGTGTCGTACATCAACGTGGTGTCGAGAGCCGTCGCGATGTGCGCCGCGCCCACGTTGCTCGACTTGGTGATCACGCCGGTCGGGGTCAGCAGGCCGTAATTGTGCGTGTCGTGGATGTCGTGGCCCTGGAAATACCAGTGGCCGCCGGTGGTGTCGATGATCGGACTGGTCGGCGTGAACTTGCCGCTGGACAGCGCCGCCGCCATCAGGATCGGCTTGATCGTCGAACCGGGTTCAAGCACATCGGTCATCGCGCGGTTGCGCCGCTGGTCCGGCTTGCTGGCACCGATTGCGTTGGGGTTGTAGGTAGGCAGGTTGACCATCGCCAGCACTTCACCGGTGCGTACGTCGAGGATCACCATCGAGGCGGAGTCCGCCTGGAACTTGTCCAGCGTGTTCTTCAGTTCGCTGTAGGCCAGGAACTGGATGCGCCGATCGATGCTGAGCGTGAGGTTGCGGCCCGGCTTGGGCGCACGTACCTGTTCGACATCCTCCACCACGTGGCCCATGCGGTCGCGGATCACGCGCTTGGCGCCGGGCTTGCCGGAGAGCCAGTCGTCGTAGGCCAGCTCCAGCCCCTCCTGGCCGTGGTCATCGATATTGGTGAAGCCGAGTACATGCGCGGTGACTTCACCGGAGGGATAAAAGCGCTTGAACTCGCGCTGGCCGTTGATGCCGGGAATGCCCAGGTCGAGCACCACCTGCGCCGCCTCGGGCGACATCTGCCGACGCAAGTAAACGAACTCGCGCTCCGAGCGCTGTGCCAACCGGCTCTTCAGTTCATCCGCATTCACGCCCAGCGCTTGCGCCAGCTGCGGGATGCGCTCGTCGTGGTCCAGCACCTCGGACGGATTGGCCCAGATCGACGTCACCGGCGTCGATACGGCCAGCGGTTCGCCGTTGCGGTCGAAGATGGTGCCGCGCGAGACCGGGATCGGCATTTCGCGCAGGAAGCGCGCGTCGCCTTGGCGCTGGTAGAACTGCTTGCGCACTACCTGCAGGTCGAAAGCGCGCGCGACCAGGCCGGTCGCGGCCAGGCCCAGCAAACCGACCACCACGACCATGCGCTTGCGCGCACTCGGACCGGTCGCATGACGGCGGGCGTGTTTTGCCGGCTTGGCGTGCTTGCGCGCGTCCATCAGCGCAGCAACCTGATGTCTTGCGGGCGCGGATTGATCATGCCCAGTTTTTGCCGCGCCTCATCGTCGATTCGTCGCGGTTCGGCGTAGGTGGCCTGTTCCAGCTCCAGCTTGCCGTACTCGATGTTCAGGTCGTCGCGCTGGTTCTGCAGGCTGGTCAACCGCACGAACAACACCCGACTTTCATGACGCGTCCAGACCACGCCGAGGGCACTGGCCAGCGCCGCGAGCAGCAGGACAAAACTGGCCAGGGCGCCGATCGCCTTCATGCGCTGGCCTCCCGCGGCAGCTTCTCGGCGACCCGCAGCACGGCCGAACGCGAACGCGGATTCGCGGCCAGCTCCGCGGCGGACGGAAACTGCGCCTTGCCGATCGCGGCCAGCAGCGCCGGCGTGGCAGGCACCGGCGGACCGCGCCGGCTGTTTTGCACGCGGCCGGAGTGCTTGCGGACGAACAGCTTCACCGCGCGATCCTCCAGCGAGTGGAAACTGATCACCGCCAGCCGGCCACCTGGCTTGAGGCGTTCCAGTGCCCCGTCCAACCCGTGCTGCAGCGCGTCCAGCTCGCCGTTGACGCGGATGCGTAGCGCCTGAAAGCTGCGTGTAGCCGGATGCTTGCCCGGCTCGCGCCGGCCGACCACGCGCTCGATCAGCGCGGCCAACTGGCCGGTGCGGGTGAACGCAGTGGCGCCGCGGTCGGCGACGATGGCGCGGGCGATGCGCCGGCTGTGGCGTTCCTCGCCATAGCTCCACAGCACGTCGGCGATCTCGCGCTCGCTGGCCTGTGCCAGGAATTCCGCCGCGCTCTCGCCCTGGCTGGTGTCCATGCGCATGTCCAGCGGCGCATCGGCCATGAAGCTGAAGCCGCGCGCGGCTTCATCCAGTTGCGGCGAGGACACGCCCAGGTCCAGCAGTACGCCGTCGAGACCGGCGCTGGTTTCGTCCCATGCGGCCAGACGGGAGAAATTGCCGTGGCGAATGGCCACGCGTGGGTCAGTGGCAAACTCGGCGCGCGCGGCGGCAATCGCGGCGGGATCACGATCCATCAGCAACAACCGACCCGCCGGACCCAGGCGCGACAACACCGCGCGTGCATGCCCACCGCGCCCGAACGTGCCGTCCAGATAACGCCCGTCTGCGTGCACGGACAGTCCCTCCACCGCCTCGCCCAGCATCACCGGGATATGCCGCAATTGCACCGAGCGCACTCCCGTCCCATCCCACATGATTTCGCCATACCCGCGCCATGACTTACAGGCGCAGCTCTGCCATTTCGCTGGTGATCTCGTGTTCGCCGATGCTCTGGCGAATCTTGGCCATGTGCGCCTGCTCGCTCCACAGCTCGAACTTGTCGCCCATGCCGAGCAACACCGCTTTCTTCTCGATGCCGGTGGTAGCGCGCTGACTGACCGGCAACAGGATCCGCGCGGCACTGTCGGGCTCGACCACCGCCGCCGCACCGACCAGCTTCATCTGCAGGTCGCGGTGGGCGGTTTTCACCTTGGACAACGCGTTGACCTGGTCGCGCGCCTGTTCCCATACCGCGTACGGAAACAACCACAGGCAGCCCGACTCGAACGGGTTGTAAGTAATCACCAGACGATTGGCGCACTCGCCCGCGACCAGCTCCCGATACGCGGTCGGGATGGCCAGGCGGCCCTTGTCGTCAACGGTAATGGCGGTCTCGCCTTGGAACACGGTCAGCAAACTCCACGAAAATCCACGATTTCACACTTGAGCCCACGATAATCTCGCGCCATGAGACTGTCAAGGGAAATTGCTTGTGAATCAATGAGTAAAGGCAGAATGCTGACTAAACGTGCAGCATATTCTCAGGAATGCCGGCAAGGTATCTGAAAGCAACGGCTTTTTTGAAATACGAGACACTCGACCTCGCGTTCGAACCCGGTGAAATACGCGTACATCCGCACCATGGCCAGCCCGCTGGCATGAATACCCGTTCACACAAGGCCGCATCGCCACCTCGGCCGACGGGCCGAGGTGGCGATGCGTGCATGGAAGAGGTGGAGTCGGCCTGTAAGCCGGGTTCTGTACGTCTTGCGACGCGACAGTCATTCCTCTCGGCCAGGCGTCGCCGCCTGGCTCCAGCAACCTACCCGGGAACAACGCGGGCCGCGTTATCGTTCCCCTATTTGGTCTTGCTCCGAGTGGGGTTTACCGTGCCGTACGGCGTTGGCCCCGTACGCGGTGCGCTCTTACCGCACCCTTTCACCCTTGCCTGATCCTCTTGCGAGGCCATCGGCGGTCTGCTCTCTGTTGCACTGGCCGTCAGCTCACGCTGCCCAGGAGTTACCTGGCACTCTGCCCTATGGAGCCCGGACTTTCCTCGATGCGCTTGCGCGCGACGCGACTGTCCGGCCGACTCCAAGGCGAAGTGTAGCGCGATAGCGCCACTCACATTCGTTGCCTCGATCGGCAATCGCGGAGAACCCGCTTGCAGGCGAAGGCGGCGCTCATCAAGACGGCACAGCTTCCCGCTACCGCTTCGGATCTTGGAGCCTGCTTGCAGGCGATACTCTTGTGGTCGGACACCCAGGGCAAGAGCATCGCCCGCAAGCGGTTACGCTTGGTAGAGTGCCTTCCGCGGCGCCCCGCTGATCGCCGCCGCCAGCTTTGCCGCCTTCGCCGGGGGCAACTCGTCACGCAGGATGGCGAAGACGCGCTGGCCCTCGGCGAGCTTCGCGTCGGCTTCCGCGCCGCGTCCTGCCACCAGGATCACATGCTCGCCGCGCTGCTGATCGGGATCAGCGACAACCCTTGCCGCCAGAGCCGCCAGCGGCTCGCCCAACACGGTCTCGAACATCTTGGTCAACTCGCGCGCCAGCACCGCCTCACGAGCCGCGCCGAACACGTCGCGCATGTCGGCCAGGCTCTCGGCGACGCGATGCGACGACTCATAGAAGATGATGGTGCGCGTATCGCCGACCAGCTCCTGCAACCGGCTGCGTCGAGCCGCCGCCCTGGGTGGCAGGAAACCCTCGAACACGAAGCGGTCGCTGGGCAGGCCGGCCACCGATAGCGCGGCGATCGCCGCACAGGCGCCGGGCACCGGGATGCAGCGAATACCCGCCGCACGCGCGGCCCGCACCAGCCGGAACCCGGGATCGCTGATCAGCGGCGTGCCGGCGTCGGATATCAGGGCCACGTCCTCGCCCGACTGCAGGCGCCGCACGACCGTCTCGACCGCGTCGCGCTCGTTGTATTCGTGCAGTGCGAGCAACGGTGTCCCGATGTTGTGGTGGGCCAGCAGCGGCCGGCTGTGGCGGGTGTCCTCGGCGGCAATCAGCGCCACCGCGCGCAGGCTCTCGATGGCGCGCGCGGAGAGGTCGTCGCGATGGCCGATTGGCGTGGCCACCACCCACAGGCAACCGGGCTGAATTGATGACATCGGGCAACTCCTTGGGCCGACGGGTGATCGGCTATCATCGCGCACTGATGACCATGACGAACAAGAGATTGCCCATGCGCTTCATGCGCCTCTCGCGAAGCATCGCGATCAGACTGCTGTTCTCGCTCGTCCTGAGTGCCTGCGTGCCGACCGGCGCCGTGCGTTCCCCAGCCGAGATCGCCGCCGCACAGAGCGCCGCGACGCTGGCGCAGCAGGGCCAGTTCGACCAGGCGGCGCAAGCCTACCTGAACCTGGCCGCACAATCTTCCGGTCATGCCGACAGCTACCTGCTGCTGGCCGCCGAAGCGTGGCGCCAGGAAGGCCGGATCGGGCGTGCCGCGCCGGTGCTCGCCAAGATCAAACCCGAGCGCCTGCGCGGCGACGAACCGTTGCGCCTGGACTTGCTGCGGGCCGAGCTGGCACTCAGCCAGCACGATGCGCAAACCGCCCTGCGGCTGACCAGCCAACCAAACGTTCAGGTGCCTCCTGCGCTGCAGGTACGCCTGCTGGAACTGCGCGCACGCGCGATGAAGGACACCGGCGACCTCTGGGGCGCCGCCCGCACCCGCGTGCAGATGGACAGTGAGCTGCGTGGTTTCGACCAGGCGCAGAACCGTCGGCAAGCGCTCGATCTGCTGACCAGGCTGGGCGTCGCGCCACTCAAGCAGCGCGCCGCCGCGATGAAACCGGGCGACACCATGCTGCCGTGGATCAACGAAGCGCTGCGCCAGCTCGGCGTCACCGTGGCGCAGGCGCAGCCGGAACTCCAGCAAGCCGTGGGCATGCTGCTGCCCGGTGCCGGCGCGAACGTGCGCGAGGGCTACCAGGTACCGACCCAGGTCGCCCTGCTGCTGCCTGCCAACGGCAACTACGCCGCAGCAAGCATGCCAATCCGTCAGGGCTTCTTCGCCGCCTATTTCGATGCCGGCAGCAACCACGCGCCACGCCCCTCGATTCGTGTCTACGACAGCAAGGGCACCGCCGAAGGCGCCGTCCAGGCGTACCGGCAGGCGCTTGGCGATGGCGCCAAGCTGGTGGTCGGCCCGCTCACCCGCGGCGAGGTGGCCGCCGTCTTCAGCCAGGCGCAGCTACCGGTGCCGGTGCTCGCACTGAACCATCCAGACGACCGCAAGTTGCCGGCCGGCAATGCCAGCGAATTCGGCCTGCTGCCGGAAACCGAAGGTGCCCAGGCGGCCGACCACATGGCCGAACGCGGGCTGCTTCGCGCTTACGTGCTGGTTTCCAGCGATGATTTCGCCCAACGTGCAGCGAGTGCTTTCAAGGCCGAACTGCTTGCGCGCGGTGGCGAGGTCGTCGACATGGCGGTGCTGCCGGTCGGCGCGACCAACTATGCCGACACGATCAGCGGCATGCACATGCCGCAGACCACGACAGCGCCTGCCACAGCGACCAGTGCGACCGACGACCCTGCCATGGCCGTGGGGATTGGCGCCACGGGCAACGCCGGAATCTTCATCAGCATGCGCCCGAAAGATGCACGCCTGCTGCTGCCGCAATTGCGCATCGCGCAGATCAGCCTGCCGATGTTCGCCACCTCGCATGTGTATGCCGGCAGCGATGACGTGGCGGACGACCGTGATCTGGACGGGCTGGAGTTCTGCGACGCGCCGTGGCTGTTCGACGCCCAGCCAGGCCTGCCCGACCGCGCCAGCATCGCAACGAAGCTACCCGCCGCGAGCGACGGCGCCGCGCGCCTGTTCGCCTTTGGCATGGACGCATGGAACCTGGTGCCCTACCTCGACTGGCTGCGCGCACATCCGGGCAGCTATATGCCGGGCGCCAGCGGCCAGCTCGCCGCTGACCAGTTCGGTCGCATCCGTCGGGTGTTGATCTGGGCGAAATTCGAGAACGGGCTGGCGCGTCCACTAAGCGGCAGCCTGCAGATCGACGCGGTGCCATCGAGTGCGCCGCCGGAACAGGCCGCGCCTGCACCCGCCAGCTCCAGCGCCGACAATGGCCAACCCGCGACTCCGGATTGATGCGCGCGGCGGGCGACAGTTTTGAACAGCGCGCCTGCGGGGAACTCGAGCGCGCCGGACTGACGCTGCTGGCACGCAACTACGCGACCCGCTACGGCGAGCTGGATCTGGTCATGCGCGACGGCGACACCGTGGTGTTCATCGAAGTGCGCTACCGCAAAAGCGCCAGCCATGGCGACGCCGCCGCCTCGGTCACCCAGGCCAAGCAGGCCAGGCTGATCCTGGCGGCCAAGCACTGGCTCGGCGCGCACCCGCGCCACGCGCGCCACCCGTGCCGCTTCGACGTGGTCAGCTACGACGGGCCGAGCGATGCCTTCCAGCGCCAATGGTTGCGCGGCGCGTTCGAGGCCGGCTGATCTGGTACAACGGTTCGAGTCCGAACTGCTGCCGGTGCATGCCTGAGCCCGCTACAATGCGCCGATGCAGATCGGCCCTTACCGCATCGACCCACGCGTCGCGCTGGCGCCCATGGCCGGCGTCACGGACAAGCCGTTCCGGCTGTTGTGCAAGCAGCTGGGTGCGGGGCTGGCCGTATCGGAGATGACCCACGCCGACCCGCGCCTGTGGCACACGCGCAAGTCGCTGCAGCGGATGGATCACCTCGGCGAACCCGAACCGGTCAGCGTGCAGATCGCCGGCTACGATCCTGCGATGCTGGCTGAGGCGGCACGTTTCAACGTCGCCAACGGCGCGCAGATCATCGACATCAACATGGGCTGCCCGGCCAGGAAGGTGTGCAACGTGTGGTCCGGTTCAGCCCTGCTGCAGGACGAGCCGCTGGTGGCGCACATCGTGAAGGCCGTGGTCGACGCGGTCGAGGTGCCGGTCACATTGAAGATCCGCACCGGCTGGGATCGGCAGAACCGCAATGCGCTGAACATCGCACACATCGCCGAGGACTGCGGCATCGCCGCGCTCGCCGTGCACGGCCGCACCCGCGCTGACAAGTACGCGGGCCAGGCCGAATACGACACGATCACCGTGGTGAAGGCCGCGGTGGGCATCCCGGTGCTGGCCAATGGCGACGTGGACACGCCGCAGCAGGCCCGTCACGTACTGGATATCACCGGCGCCGACGCGCTGATGATCGGCCGTGGCGCACAAGGGCGGCCGTGGATTTTTCGCGAGATCGCGCATTATCTGGCCACCGGCGAACTGCTGGCGGAACCGGGGCCAGCCGAAGTGGCGTCCATCCTGCTCGGCCACCTCGAACAGCTTTATGCGTTCTACGGCGAACAGGCCGGCGTGCGCATCGCGCGCAAGCATCTTGGATGGTATGCGAAAGACCGGCCCGAAAACGCCGCGTTCCGGCAAGTGGTCAACCGCGCCGAGTCGGCAGCCGACCAGTTGCGCCTGACCCGCGACTACTTCGCGACATTGGCCAGCCGCGTGCGACTGGCCGCCTGAGCCAGCGCGCGGGCGCGGGCCGCGATACACGATGATGTTTGACTTTGAACGTCCAGGCGTCTAGATTGCCATGCGTTGATGGCAATCCATCTCTTTATGCGAATGAAGCGATGAATTCAAGGGAAGCCGGTGTGAATCCGGCGCTGCCCCGCAACGGTATGTGGAAACGACCCCCGTCACAGGCACTGGATGCGACGCATCCGGGAAGCGGCGGACATCAGGCCAGGCAAGACGTCCACGAGCCCGAATACCTGCCTCAGCCGGAAACGTGCGTATGCGTTTCTGCCCGACCTGGCGTTTCCGCGGGGAACACCGGAGCCTGTGCGTCGCCGCCCCGATGGCGTCGTGCCGACTTCGTGCGCTCGCGGCAACACCGGCTCGCCCGCGGGGGCGAAGGTCAACGGCGCGGCAATCGTGCACGCCATCTCCTTCGTTTCTCTTTGCCCTTCATGCAAGAGGAATATCCATGTCACTCGTTACCTGTCTCGGTTTCCCGCGCATCGGTCTGAAGCGCGAACTCAAGCGCGCGCTCGAGTCGCACTGGCGCGATGACGGCACCCACTCGACCTTGCTCGACACCGCTCGCGACTTGCGCAACCGCCACTGGCACTTGTTGCACGATGCCGGCGCCGACGTCGTTCCCTGCAACGACTTCAGCCTGTACGACCAGGTGCTGGACACTGCCGTCCTGTTCGACGCCATCCCTGCGCGTTATCGTCCAGTGTTCGCCGACAGCCCGCTGGACGGCTATTTCGCGATGGCCCGCGGCCACAAGCGTGGTGGCCACGACCTGCACGCGCTGGAAATGACCAAGTGGTTCGATACGAACTATCACTACCTGGTGCCGGAACTCGAGGCCGGCCAACGCTTCCGCCTGCGCGGCGACAAGCCGCTGGCCGAATGGCGGGAAGCCACGGCGCTCGGACTGCATGCGCGCCCGGTGTTGCTGGGGCCGGTCTCGTTCCTGCTGCTTTCCAAGATGGTCGATGGCAGCAATCGTCTCGGCCTGCTTGACGCTTTGCTACCGGCCTATGTGGAGCTGCTTGGACAACTGGCCGCCGCCGGCGTCGACTGGGTCCAGCTGGACGAGCCCTGTCTGGTACTCGACCTGGATGGCGATGCCCTGGCCGCGTACCGCCACGCCTATGCCACGCTCAACAGTGCGCGCCACCCGAAAATCCTGCTCGCCACCTATTTTGGCGCGCTCGGCGACAACCTGGCCCTCGTCCATGCACTGCCGGTGGACGG
This sequence comes from Rhodanobacter sp., assembly GCA_004298505.1. Taxonomy (GTDB): domain Bacteria; phylum Pseudomonadota; class Gammaproteobacteria; order Xanthomonadales; family Rhodanobacteraceae; genus Rhodanobacter. The sequence goes on along the minus strand of SCRO01000034.1, from coordinate 3,705 downwards.
CCTGCATGTCGATCTGGTGCGCGCGCCGGAACAGCTCGATGCCGTCCTCGATGGCTTGCCCGCGGACCGCGTGCTCAGCGCTGGCGTCGTCGATGGCCGCAACATCTGGCGCAGCCGGCCCGCACAGGTGGAGCCGCTGCTGCGCAAGGCCTGCCAGCGGCTCGGTGCCGAACGGCTGTGGCTGGCGCCGTCCTGCTCGCTGCTGCATGTGCCGATCGATCTCGACGCGGAAACCGCGCTCGAGCCGTCGCATCGCGCCGCCATGGCCTTCGCCCGCCAGAAGATCGAGGAGCTGCGCGTGTATGCCGACGCCTTGGCCGGCCAGGCCGAGGCGCTGGCGACCCTGGCCACCCAGCAGTCACGGCTGGACCAGCGCGCCAGCGCGCCGGGCGTGCTCAACCCCGATGTGCGCCGACGAGTGCGGGAACTGACACCGCAATCGGGCCTGCGCCGGTCGAACAGCGCCCAGCGCCGGCTGGCCCAGGCACAAGTGCTGGCGCTGCCACTGCTGCCGACCACCACGATCGGCTCGTTCCCGCAAACCGAAACCTTGCGCAAGACCCGCGCCGCGTGGCGGGCCGGTCGCATCGACGACGACGCCTACGATGCCGTGCTGGCCAAGGAGATCGAACATGTCGTGCGCTTCCAGGAGGACATCGGCCTCGACGTGCTGGTCCACGGCGAACCGGAGCGCAACGACATGGTCGAATACTTCGGCGAACAACTGGACGGCTATCTGTTCACCCGCCTGGGCTGGGTGCAGAGCTACGGCTCGCGCTGCGTGAAGCCGCCGATCATCTATGGCGACGTGGCGCGCCCCGCCGCGATGACGGTGCGCTGGTCGCGCCATGCGCAGTCGCTGACCGACAAACCGATGAAGGGCATGCTGACCGGGCCGGTGACCATGCTGCAATGGTCGTTCGTGCGCGACGACCTGCCGCGCGAAACCGTCTGTCGACAGATCGCGCTGGCCCTGCGCGACGAGGTGCACGATCTGGAAGCGGCCGGTATCGGCGTGATCCAGATCGACGAGCCGGCGCTGCGCGAGGGTCTGCCGCTGCGCCGCGCCGACTGGTCCGGCTACCTGGACTGGGCGGTGGCATGCTTCCGTATCACCGTCGGCGGCGTGCGCGACACGACGCAAATCCACACCCACATGTGCTATTCCGAGTTCAACGACATCATCGAGGCGGTGGCCGCGATGGATGCCGACGTGATCTCGATCGAGACCAGCCGCTCGCGCATGGAACTGCTCGACGCCTTCACGCGTTTCCGCTACCCCAACGGGATTGGACCCGGCGTCTACGACATTCATTCCCCGCGGGTGCCTTCCGGCGGCGAGATGTTGGAACTGTTGCGCAAGGCGCTGGAGGTATTGCGGCCGGAGCAGCTGTGGGTCAATCCCGACTGCGGCCTGAAAACCCGTGCCTGGCCGGAGGTGGAGGCGGCGCTGCGCGCGATGGTGCAATGTGCCCGACAGTTGCGCGAAGCGGCGCTGCCGGCCTAGCAGCTTGTCAAATGGCATCCGGGGGCATCCTTTGGTCACGACAGGGATGCCTTCGTTGCATTAGGCTCAAACGTATGGCGTGATCGCTGCGCCATCGTTTCCACGAGGCGCCATCGATGACGAAATATCCGCGGCCACGGTGGCTGCTTCTGATCCTTGCACTCTTTTCCGGAATGATCTTCGCCGGGACACCCGCGGTGAAATCCGCCAAGGTCGAGGTGTACCCGATCGCCTCCGGTACGGCGGCAATGGTGACGACGGCCACGCGGTTGCAATCCGCCCGGCAACCGCTGATCGTCGGCGTCAAGGTGGCACCACCGTTCGTCATCGAGGATCACGGCCACTACAGCGGCCTGGCGATCGACCTGTGGCAGGAGACCGCCGCCGATCATGGCTGGAAGTACGTTTACAAGCCGTATGACCTCGAAGGCCTGCTGGATGCGGTCAGCCACAACAAGGTGGACGTGGGCATCGGTGCGATCACCGCCACGGCGGCGCGTGAAAAGCTTATGGATTTTGCGCACCCGATCACCAGCTCGGGGCTAGGCGTGGCCGTACGCGGCGGACAAACCGCCGGCTGGCTGGCGGTGGTGAGCGCGCTGGTGTCGCCGGCCTTCCTCAAGGTCATCGCCACGCTGGCGCTGCTGCTGCTGACGGTCGGGTTCCTGGTCTGGCTGCTGGAGCACAAGCGCAATCCGGATCAATTCGGCGGCTCGCGCAGACAAGGAATCTTTTCCGGCTTCTGGTGGGCGATGGTGACGATGACCACCGTCGGCTACGGCGACGTCGCGCCGCGCACCGTGGGCGGACGCATCCTCGGCCTGGTCTGGATGCTCGCGGCCCTGGTCATCGTGTCGTTCTTCACCGCCTCGATCACCAGCGCCCTGACCGTCGGCCAGCTCAGCGACCGTATCCGCAGCGGCGCCGACCTGGGCGGCATGCAGGTGGCCAGCGTGCCCGACAGCACCAGCGCCGCCTGGCTGGAACGGCAAAGATTCGGCTACAGCAAGGTCCGCGATGTCGATGCTGCGCTGGCCGCGCTGGCTGCCGGTCGTGTCGACGCCGTGGTCTACGACGCGCCGCTGATGCGCTGGGACATCCAGCAGCGCTATCGCGGCAAGCTGCACGTGCTGCCGTTGGTACTGGAACGCCAGGACTATGCCTTCGCCCTGCCCAGCGGGAGCCGACTGCGCGAGCCGATCGATACCTCGCTGCTGCAGCGGATCAATGCGCCCGACTGGCCCGAACGCCTGAAGAAGGCTTTTGGCGAGAGCGCGCCATGAGCCCGTGGCCGTGGCCACCGGCGGTTCAGCCGTCCAAACGGCTGAACCGCCGATCAACTCCCCGCTCATGGCGGTCAGTGCGGGCTGCACAGCCACGCAGGCCGATGTATCATGACCAACTACATTCATCCTTCTATCCGTACACAAGGATATAAACCACGATGTCCAGCCATCTGTTTACCTCCGAATCGGTCTCCGAAGGCCATCCGGACAAAGTCGCCGACCAGATTTCCGATGCCGTACTCGATGCGATCATCGTGCAGGATCCGCACGCCCGCGTGGCCTGCGAAACCATGGTCAAGACCGGTGTGGCCATCGTCGCCGGCGAAGTCACCACCACCGCCTGGATCGACCTGGAGGCCATCACGCGCAAGGTGATCCTGGACATCGGCTACAACTCCAGCGACGTCGGCTTCGACGGCGCCACCTGCTCCGTGATGAACCTGATCGGCAAGCAGTCGCCGGACATCAACCGTGGCGTCGACCGCAAGAATCCCGAAGATCAGGGCGCCGGCGATCAGGGCCTGATGTTTGGCTACGCCACCAACGAAACCAAGACCTTCATGCCCGCCGCGATCCACTTCTCGCACCGCCTGGTCGAGCAGCAAGCCAAGGTACGCAAGCAGAAGAAATCGCCGCTGCCGTGGCTGCGCCCGGACGCCAAGAGCCAGGTCACGTTGCGCTATGACAACGGCAAGGCGGTGGCGATCGACGCGGTGGTGCTATCCACCCAGCACGACCCGGGCGTGAAACAGAAGGACCTGATCGAAGCCGTGCGCGAGACCATCCTGAAGCCGGTGTTGCCGGCGAAGTGGCTGCACAAGGGCACCAAGTTCCACATCAACCCGACCGGCAAGTTCGAGATCGGCGGCCCGGTGGGCGACTGCGGCCTGACCGGCCGCAAGATCATCGTCG
>SCRO01000033.1 GCA_004298505.1 Rhodanobacter sp. | reverse complement strand
GTCCATATTTCCGCCGATTCTTGGCCCATGGAACCACCATGGGCCGGCGAACCGTCGAAAATCTGTCCTCGCACAGCCGAATTCTCGCCTCGACCACCAAAGTCCGACAGACTCCTAGCGGCCGTAGTAGGTCATCGTACGGCCGTTGAACAATTTCGAATTACCGCTGGCGAAGCCCGGATCGTTGACCAGCACGATCATGGTCTTGCCCTTCACGTCCATGCCCTGATAATCGTTCCAGTGCCAGTTCGGCGCATCCACGCCGTAGCCGAGGAAGACGATCGGCGAATCCTCCAGGTCGACCTGCGCCTTCGCCTGCAGGGTCTGCACCACCATGTCGGCCTGGTTGGCGAAGCTGGCGTGTTTATCCCCGACAGCCACCTCCAGCTTCACGCCGCCGTTCAACAGCAAGGTACTGTCGGCCGGCACGCTCTGGAACCACGAACCGTGATTGCCCGGCTGCAAGCCCATTCGTTTGAACTCGCCCACCAGGAAATCGAGAGTGCGCTGTGCGCCGACCGTACCGGGTTGGCGTCCGCCGAACGCGTCGGAGGCGAGCGTCTTGTCGAAACGGGCGAAATCCACCGCGTCGATCGACGGCGCCAGCTTCACTCGCTCGACCTCCGCGCTCGACGTCGCAGCAGCATGCAGCGGCAACATGGACAGGGCCAGGGTGACCAGCAAGAACCCATCGCGCGCATCAGCATGCTTCACAATCGACGTTGCCGGCCACGGCGCCAGAGAATCAGGAAGCGCTGGGCTTGGACTTCGACGGAAATGCGTCCATCAGCGGCTTGATCAGGTCCAGCGGCAGCGGGAACACGATGGTCGAGGATTTGCCGTTGTTGGACATGTCGGCCAGCGTCTGCAGATAGCGCAACTGCAGCGCCTGCGGTTGCTGTGCCAAGAGCTCGGCGGCGTCGCGCAGCTTCTCGGCGGCCTGGTATTCACCCTCGGCGTGGATCACCTTGGCCCGGCGTTCGCGTTCGGCCTCGGCCTGGCGCGCAATCGCCCGCACCATCGTCTCGTTGAGGTCCACATCCTTGATTTCGACGTTCATGATCTTGATGCCCCACGGGTCGGTGGCCTCGTCCAGCGTCACCTGCAGGGTATGGTTGATCGAGTCGCGCTGGGCGAGGATTTCGTCCAGTTCATGCTGGCCCAGCACCGAGCGCAGGCGCGTCTGCGCGAGCTGGCTGGTGGCCTGCAGGAAGTTTTCCACTTCCAGCACCGACTTGTCCGAATCGACCACGCGGAAGTAGACCACCGCATTGACCCGCACCGATACGTTGTCCAGCGAGATGACGTCCTGCGGCGGTACATCCATCACGGTGACGCGCAGATCGACCCGGATCATTCGTTGCACCACGGGAATCAGCAGCATCAGCCCGGGGCCCTTGGTGCCGGTATAGCGGCCCAGGGTCAGGATCACGCCACGCTCGTACTCCGGCAGGACCTTGATCGTGGCGAACAGCAGCAGCACGACGAGAATGACCAGCACACCGACAAATCCAAACATGGTTATCTCCCAACCTTCATGAAACGCTTGTTTCGGCTTGCGCCGGCTCAACCCGCAGCAGCAATCCCTGCCGCGATACCACGCGCACGCGCGCGCCCTCAGGCAGCGCCGTGTCGCTGTGTACGCGCCAGCGCTCGCCATGCAGCATTATCCAGCCCTCGCCATCCGCCTCGACCGCCTGCAGCAACTGACCGGTATCGGCCAGCATCGCCACATCGCCGATGAACGGGCGGGCCCGGCGTGCATGGAACACCAGCCACACGATGCTGCCCAGCAAGGCCGCGAAGCCCGCCGCGATGCCGGCGATCACGCCAAGATTGACCGCATAGCCGGGCACGCCCGTTTTCATCAGCATCACCGAGCCGATCACGAACGACACCAGCCCGCCGACCCCGAGTGCGCCCACCGTGGGGTTGACCGCCTCGGCCACCAGCAAGCCGATGCCCAGCGCCATCAGCGCCAGCCCGGCGTAATTGACTGGCAGCAGCTGCAGCGCATACAGGCCCACCAACAGGCAGATCGCCCCCACGATACCAGGCAGCATGGCACCGGGGTGCGTAGCTTCCAGGCCCAGACCGAGGATGCCGCCGAGCAACAGCAGGTAGGCGATCGTCGGGTTGGTGATGATCGCCAGGAAGCGCGTGCGCGCGCCCGGTGCATAGTCGCGCACCGTGGCGCCCCTGAGTTGCAAGGTGACGCTGCGCTCGCCAACCTGCACCTTGCGCCCGTCGGACTTGGCCAGCAGGTCGGTCATGTCGTTCGCCACGAAGTCGATCACATGCTCTTTCGCCGCCTCGCTGGCAGTCAGCGTGGCGGCGCCGCGCACCGCCTGTTCGGCCCATGCCGCGTTGCGCCCGCGCAACTGCGCCAGCGAGCGGATGTAGGCGATCGCATCGTTCAGCACCTTGTGCGATTCGGCATCGTCGCCGGACTTGACCGGGTTCGCCGGCGCACTGGAACCGGCACTGGCCGGCGGCTTGTTCGCCTTCGGCAGGGGCATCGGCGTGGTACCGCCGAGCGCAACCGGCGTGGCCGCACCCAGGTGGGTGGCCGGTGCCATCGCGGCAAGCTGCCCCGCATAGAGAATGTAGGTGCCGGCCGAGGCCGCCCGGGCGCCGCCGGGTGCGACATAGACCAGTACCGGAATCCGGCTCGCCAGCATGCGCGCGATGATCTGTCGCATCGAGTCGGACAGGCCGCCTGGCGTGTCGATCTGCAGCACGATCGCCACTGCTCCATCGGCTTGCGCACGCTGCGAGGCATCGCCAAAGTACTCTGCGGCGGCCGGCCCGATCGGGCCGTCGAGAGTGATTCGCGCCACCATCGGGGAGCCCGTTGCCTGCCCGCCGGCAGACGACGGGTCGGCGCGCACGGCCAGCATCGGCAGCATGCAACACACCATCAAGCCCGGCAGCCACCAGCCACGCCTTATCATCCTGGCCTCCATGACACATCCACGACGTTGCTCCACTGTAGCCGGTTGCGCATCAGCAAGGGTGAATCGGCTGCACAAGCACGAGACAAGAGCGGTGGATGCACCCCAGGAGCCTGTCGGACTTTGCCGGTCAAGGCGAGAATTCGGCGGTGCGAGGACAGAGTCCTGATGATTCGCCGGTCCACAGTGGTTCTATGGGCCATAGAATCGACGGGGATATGGACCACACAGGCGGATTCGCAGGTCGGCCAACCAAAACCTGACAGGCTGCTAGTCAACCGCGGTACGCGGATGGCCGTCTATCTGGAGGTCGGCAGTCGTCACGCGCGTGATCGCTGCCACTATCCCGGCCGCCGGTGTCTATACGCACAAGGACGGCTCGCCGTACCCCTGAAGCACCTCCGCCGGTATCTCAGTTTGACCCGGCGTGCCCTGGCTGGGGCGCGGTGCCTGCCGATGCCGGATGCAGGTGCTGGCCGATCAGCAGGCTGCGAATGGCACGCAGTTTCGCCTTGATTTTCGCCTCGTCGACGGGCCCCGTGCGCAACAGCAGGCGCTGGCCGGCCGAGCGCGACTCCAGGTCCGGATCGGCAAACACGTAGCGGCCGTTGGACGCTTGCAGCACCGGCGGCTCGGCGGGTTCGGGCGCGCCCAGCAGATTGTCGATCACTGCGATCAGGCGATCGTTGAAATAACCGTGCGGATAACCAAGCTGCCGGTAGGCCTGCTGGAATAGCGGATAGGCGCGCACATACCAGGCGACCAGCGCCTGCGGATCGACCTGTTCGACGATCTGCATGTACGGCGCATAGCGCGCGGCATTTTTCTCTCCGATCACGGTATGGCCGTTCACTTGCTGCGTGACGAACGCACTCTTGGGCGTACGCGCTGCCATCATGACTCCGCCGAGGCTACGGCCCGGCATGGCGTCGATGCTGGCCACGACGCGGGCAATGATCTGCGGGCGCACCAGCAGTGCAGAGAGCTTGCCGTTGCCCGCCAGTTGCTGCAGCGCAGAGGTCACCTCGGCATCGCTTTGATCCAGCGTAGGCAGCGCAGTCGTCGAGGTGTTGGCCGGGGACGCTTGCACCTGCGCGATCGGATGCTGGATCGACGCGAGCGCGCTGCTGGTGGTCGCCGGGCCCGAGGTAGCGGGTGCCGCTGGCGTCGACGGCTCTAGGTGCGTGGTCTTGTATGCCAGGTACCCACCGGCGGCGATCACCACCAACACCACGACTACCGCCGCGATCCAGCTACCCATTGATACCTGCCTGCCCATGACTTTCCCCGTTGTTGCATCTCGATACCTGATTATGACTTGCCGGAACGAGAAATGTTCCGCTTTTTCACAACCTGTCAGGCCTTCAGCCGGTAGCCGCTGTGGAAGATCCACCACACCAGGCCCAGACAGATGCCCAGGAACACCATGGTCATGCCCAGGCTGACGCCGACACTGACGTCGGAAACGCCGTAGAAACTCCAGCGAAAGCCGCTGATCAAGTACACCACCGGGTTGAACAGGGTGACCTTCTGCCACAGCGGCGGCAGCATGTGGATCGAATAGAAACTGCCGCCGAGGAAGGTCAGCGGGGTCACGATCAGCAGGGGCACCAGTTGCAGCTTTTCGAAGTTGTCCGCCCAGATGCCGATGATGAAGCCGAACAGGCTGAAGGTCACCGCGGTGAGCACCAGGAATGCCAGCATCCACAGCGGGTGCTCGATCTGGAAGGTGACGAACAGCCGTGCCGTGACCAGGATGATCCCTCCCAGGATGATCGACTTGCTGGCCGCCGCGCCGACGTAGCCGGCGACGATCTCGAACGGCGACACCGGTGCGGACAAGATTTCGTAGACGGTACCCACGAATTTCGGGAAATAGATTCCGAACGAGGCATTGGAGATACTCTGCGTCAACAGCGACAGCATCACCAGCCCGGGCACGATGAAGGCGCCGTAGCTGACCCCGTCGATGCCGTTCATGTGCGAGCCGATGGCGGCACCGAACACCACGAAATACAGCGAGGTCGAGATCACCGGCGAAACGATGCTCTGCAGCAAGGTACGCCGCGTGCGCGCCATCTCGAAGCCGTAGATCGCGCGGATGCCGTGGATGTTCATGCGCGCTCCTTGACCAGGTCGACGAAGATGTCTTCCAGCGAGCTCTGGCTGGTCTTGAGATCCTTGAAATCGATGCCGGCCTCGGCCAGCCGACGTAGCAGCACGTCGATGCCGCTGTGCTCGTGCTGCGTGTCGAAGCGGTAGACCAGTTGCAGGCCATCCGCGGAAAGTTCCAGCGCATAGCCACCAAGCCCGGCCGGCAGGACGTGCAGCGGATGCTGCAACTGCAGGGTGAGCTGCTTGCGGCCGAGCTTGTTCATCAACTCGGCCTTGTCTTCGACCAGGATCAGCTCACCCTTGTTGATCACCCCGATGCGATCGGCCATCTCCTCGGCCTCGTCGATATAGTGCGTGGTCAGGATGATGGTGACGCCGCTGGCGCGCAGCCCGCGCACCATCTTCCACATGTCGCGGCGCAGCTCCACGTCGACGCCGGCGGTGGGCTCATCCAGGAACAGGATCTGCGGTTCGTGTGACAAGGCCTTGGCAATCATGACCCGGCGTTTCATGCCGCCGGACAGCGTGATCAGCTTGTTGTCCTTCTTGTTCCACAGCGAGAGGTCCTTCAACACCTTCTCGATGTGCGCCGGGTTGGCGGATCGCCCGAACAGACCGCGACTGAAACTCACCGTGTTCCACACCGTCTCGAACGAATCGGTGGTGAGCTCCTGCGGCACCAGGCCGATCTTCATGCGCGCGGCGCGATAGTCGCGCACCACGTCATGGCCGTCGGCCAGCACCTTGCCTGCGCTCGGGTTGACGATGCCACAAATGATGCTGATCAGGGTGGTCTTGCCGGCACCGTTCGGCCCGAGCAGGGCGAAGAGCTCACCCTTGTGGATCTCCAGGTTGATCGGCTTCAGGGCCTGGAAGCCGGATGCATAGGTCTTGCTGAGTTGCTGGATAGAGATGATCGGCTGCACGCTGGCTCCGCGGCGGTGGCGTCGACGAGAAGCGGATGGTATGCCGATCACCACAGCCGCGGCCAGCGCCGTAGCTCCCGCCGCCACTATATTCTTTCGACGAGGCGGCCAGTCGTCGATGCCCTGGCTGCCTGCAACCCTGCAATCCTCGCTGCGCAAGAACCGCATGAATTCAATCGATGCCTGCGGGCGTGGCGTTCGCGCTGGCCGTGAGTTTTGTCCAGCGCTGGTTGTCGCGACACTTCGGCCAGGAGGCCGGCTCACCGACCCTGATCAGCCTGCTGATTCCCTTCGGCGCGTACCTGCTGGCCGAGCGCGCCCAGGCCTCCGGCATCCTGGCGGCGGCGGGCATCACGATGAGCCACGTCGAGCTCAGCGGCCGCCTGCTGGCGACCACGCGCGTGCAACGGGCCGCAGTGTGGAACACCGTGCAGTTCGCCCTGAACGGCATCATGTTCGTGCTGCTGGGCGAACAGCTGCCCGCAAGCCTCCAGGGCGCGGTGGCCTCCGTCGCGCAGAGCGGTCACCGCAATCCATGGTGGCTGCTGATCTACGCGCTGGCGATCAATCTGGGCCTGGCGCTGCTACGCCTGCTCTGGGTCTGGATTGCATTGCGTCTGGGCATATTGAACGGACGCCACCATCACGATCATGCCAGCAAGCCATCGGGGCCATCGCTGCCGTCGAGCAGGCCCAGCACGAGTTGCTCGAAAAGGCGCCGACCACCGAGATCGACACCTATACACGCGCCGCCACGCGGGTCATTGCGCTGTACCAGCACTGGCTCGACGAGAACCCCACCAGTGAAGACGAGGCGCGGCGCCTGCGCAAGGGCGACACAGCCGAGCGCGAACTGCGCCTGGCGGCACTGCAGGGCCAGCGCGAGGCGATCTTCGACCTGGCGCGGCACCGCCGCATCTCTGATGAGGTCTCGCGCCGGCTGGTGCGCGAGATCGACTTGCAGGAGGCGCGTTACCGTTGAGCCGCCGCGGTCGACGCGGTGTGCGAGCGGGCTCGCGCCCGAACAAGGTAGAGGTGGATCGTCCGGACGATCCTGAAAAAGCGATGAGTCAGCGACATGGCACTGATGCCACATTTGAATGGCAGTATAGGGTCGCCAGGCCGGATCGCGGCGACTACGGTTGGCGTCGTAATCCGCACTGCTGCTAGGCTGGCGCAGGGATTGCCAACTGCAACCCCTGCGCCAGCCGACTGCGGTCGGCATGCAACCAGAATTCAGCACCACCCCGGGAGTCGCCGGTTGGAGCAACAGCGTGTCTTTTGAAATCGAAGAGCGCCGTATCGATGTGGCCGACTTGCAGCTGGGCATGTTCGTGTGCCGGCTGGATCGGCCATGGGAAGAGACGCCTTTTCTCTTGCAGGGCGTTGCGCTGGCCCGGCTGGAAGATATCGAGACGCTGCAGCGGCTGTGCCGCGAGGTTTACATCGACAGCCGTCGCCAGATTCCGCTCGATGCGCCAAAGTCGCTCACCCGCTCCGACGACCTGTCCGGCTATCGCTTCAGCAGCAACACGCACTACACCGACTTGTCGGCGGTCGAGGACGAGGCACCGCGCGCACGCGCTGCGCTGGAGAACGCGTCGCAGATCATCGACGACCTGTTCGAGGACATCACCAGTGGCCGCGAACTGTCGGTGGAACACGTCGAGCAGGCTGTGCGCCCGCTGGTGACCACGGTGCTGCGCAGCGCCGACGCGTTCTTCCTGGTCGAGGGCCTGCGCCGCAGCGACAGCTATTCCTACAGTCACGCGATCAGCTGCAGCGCGCTGGCCGCCGCGTTCGGGCGGCACATGGGATTCGACGAGGAGACCATCTTCAGCCTTGCTGCCGGTGGCCTGCTGATGGACGTGGGCAAGACCCGCCTGCCTGAAACCCTGCTGCGGTACCAGGGTTCGCTGGCACTGAGCGAGGTCAACATCATCCGCTCGCATGTCGAGCACGGGCTAGCCGTGCTGGAGGAATCCGGTATCGCCAACCTCGACGTGCTCGACATCGTGCGCACCCATCACGAACGGCACGACGGCAGCGGCTACCCGCAAGGCCTGGCCGGCTATGTGATCCCGATCAGCGGGCGCATGCTCGGCATCATCGACAGCTACGATGCGATGTCGAGTGCCCGCCCCTATCGTGCCGCCATCTCGCGCCACCACGCCTTGCAGCAGATCTATGTCGCGCGCAACCGGCTGTACCAGGCCGAGATGGTCGAACAATTCCAAGTCTGCCTGGGGGTCTATCCCACCGGGTCGCTGGTCGAGCTGAGTACCGGCGAAGTCGCGATCGTGATGGCACAGAATCAGGTGCGCCGACTGCGCCCGCGCGTAGCCATCCTGAGCGCGCCGAACAAGCAACCGCTGAACGATTTCCGCCCGGTCGACCTGATGAGCCTGGGCGACAAGGATGCGGTCGACATCGTGCACAGTCTGGCCGCAGGCGACTACGGCATCGATGCCAGCCGGTTCTTCCTGTAATGATGACGTCGGTGGATCCCGCCACCACCCTCCCACCCGGCCTCGGACGCACCAGCGCATGCTGAACCGCGAACTCATCTTCGGCGAGATCGAGGCGCATATCCAGGCCTGTGCCGGCGAGCGCTTCGCCGTACTCGTGCTGCGTGTGTCCGGCCTGCGCGAAATCAGCCTGCGTTTCGGCTACGCCCAGGGCGAACAGGCCGAGGAGATGGCGCAGGCACTGATCCAGCGTTCGTTGCGTCCGATCGACCGCGTGTTCCGCGCCGGCGACGACAGCTTCGTGGTGTTGCTGCCAGCCATGCTCAACCACAACCACGCACTGCTGGCCAGCACCCGCCTGATCCAGGCGTTCGAGCAACCGCTGGCTGGCACGACGTCGCCCTGGCTGGTGCGACCGATCATGGGTATCGCACTATTCCCCGAGCACGGCCCCACCGCCGACTGCCTGTGTCGCCGCGCCGGCATGGCGCTGGACGAGGCGCAGCGACGTGGCGAACTGTGCGTGGTCTACCAGCCGCACGACACGCAGATCGAGATCTTCTACGACGAGCTGCGTGAGGCGCTCGATGCGAACCGCCTGCAGGTATTCTTCCAGCCGATCTGGAACCTGCAGGAACCCCGCATCGCCGGCGCCGAGTCGCTGGCGCGCTGGAGCAGCCCCAACCACGGCGAGGTGTCACCGGCCAACTTTGTGCCTTTTTCCGAACAGAGCGACTTGATTTCCGTGCTCACCCGCTGGAGCGTGAACACCACCCTGCGGTATGTCGCCAGCCTGCCGCGCACGCAGGACCTGGGTTTCGCGATCAACTTCTCGCCGCGCGTGCTGTCGCGCCCGGGCATGGTCGAACAGCTGATCGGTGCGCTGGAAATATGGGGCGTGCCACCGACTGCCGTGATCGTGGAGATTACCGAAACCACCCTGGTCAACGATCTCGAAATGAGCGTGCAGGTGCTGCGCAGACTGCGCGACCATGGCATCCGCATCGCGATCGACGATTTCGGCACCGGCTACGCGTCGATCGCCTACCTGCAGCAATTCCCGGCCACGGAACTGAAGATCGACCAGTCGCTGATCAGCGCCATGTGCGGCGAGCCGCATACCGGCAAGCTGGTTCGCGCCATCATCAACATGGCCCATCACATGGATCTGGTTACCACCGCCGAGGGCATCGAGGACGCCGCGACCCAGGCACAGCTTGCCGACATGGGCTGCGACTACGGCCAGGGTTTCCACCTGGGCCGGCCACAACCGGCAGCGGAATTCATCGCACAGTACATCGCAGCCGAAGCAGCGCGGTGACATCGTGCCGCGCCGCATCGCATCGAGCTGCGCTGCAATCCCGATGGCACCCCGGCAACGGGAAACGAAATTAGCCGCACGATCTCTCTGCAGGGTGTAGTGAGCGGCAAGCAACGTGCACGCCCGCTGCAGATCGTCAACGCCTATTCGATCCACGAGGTGCTCACAGGCGAAGTGCGCATCGCCTCACGGCTCGGGTGAGCTCCTGCTATCCGATTGCCGCGGCATCAGCGCAATTGGCTGTCCTTGCTGCCGCGGCGGTTATAGATGGCGGCACTGCGTGTCTCGTCGTCGTGCGCAGCCTGGCAAGCCACGCACAGGCGCACGCCGGGCACGGCTTTGCGCCGCGCCGCGGGAATGATCGCATCACACTCCTCGCATCGGCTCAGGCCAGGGCCCTTGCGCAGCTGCTGGCGCGCACGTTGCACGCCATCGTTGACGGTGGCGTCAATCTGATCCTGTACGGCGCCGTCGCCGGCCCAACCGGTTGCCATCGAAAACCTCCACACCTGCCGATAGCTGGAAGATACCCTCGATAGCCGTCCACACCAAACTGGCGGAACCTGCGCGTTCAGATCAGATGCGCCGCAAGCCGCGGCGTCATGGCCTGCCCGGACCAGGCTGCACCGCGTCGATTCGCAGCAGCACCGGGCCTGACGAAGGTGCCAGAATGGGCTCCTGATCCCTGCCAGGTGCCGCATCGTGTCCTCGAATCCCAGCCAGAGCGCTGTCCTGCCCAGCGACGAAAGCGTAGCCAAGCAGCTGTTCCTTGGCAACATCCTGGAAGAAAACCTGTTTCCGTACCCCGAAATCCTTGCCCGCGACAAGGTACCATCGAGATCTTGCACCTGTACATCGCCCTGTCCGGGCTGAAAGGTGTGGGTGCCGGCTTGAGCGAACTGAAGTCCGCCGTGGGCGAAATCTTCAACGACCCGATCAAGGGTTTCGGCGTACTTGGCAGCTACACCGGCCGGCGCGTGCGCGCGGCCACCGGGTACGGCATCGACCGCATCGCGCACGAGTTGTCGCAGCGGCTGCGCAAGGTGGCCGGCATGTACGAGAAGTACACAGTGGGACTGTCCGGGTCGTGCGACCAGTTGTTGCGCCGCTACGGCAAGCAGGCCACCGACATGCAGTACGCGCAGAAGCGCCTCGCCGACGTGGCGATCGACCTGTTCGTGGGCCTGTGCGTGCTGTCGCGCGCCGACAGCCTCGAAAAGAAGTCCCACCCCGCCGCAGGCACAGCGGTCAGCATCGCGGAAATATTCGCCAGACAGGCGCGCCGGCGCATGGCACGCAACGTGCGCGGACGGGATCGCAACGAGGACGCGGCGGTCGAGCAGCTGGCCGGCGCGGTGCTGGCGCATGACGGCTACATGTGGGACGTGATCTAGACGCACCCTGAGGACTGTTCCGACACCGCGACCGGACGCGAGCCCCTCATCTACTGGTTCGGCCACATGTACATCAACGCCACGATCTACATGGGCGTCATCGCGGTGTACGAACTGCTGGCGCGCTACTCGGGCAAGCCGTACCCGATCTCGCGGCCGTTCCTGTGGGGGATCGTGCCGGCCATCCTCGACGCCGGGCATCTGAGCGTGACGCGGCGGATGGCAACGCACCTGCCCGAATGGACCGGCACCGACAAGGTCGGTTCGATCGGCGCGATGCTGGTGGTGCTGGGCATGCTGTACTTCGCGATCCGTATCACGGCAGGCCTGCTGAAAGCGCCAGTACGTGGCAAGCTCGATGACGGTCCTGCGAACACTGCTGGTTAGCCTGGTTTTGCTGGCGGTGGGTCTCGGGGTACTGGCCACCGCCACTCATTGGGTTTCGCGCCTACACCACCGAGACCGCCCGTCGCATCGGCGTGAGCAAGCATCCCCGCCCGGTTCCGCCGCTGCCGCTGCAGACTGCCCTGTTGGCACTGGCCGGCTGGTGGCTGGCGCAGGGGATGCCGGGCTGGCTCGCTCGGCCATTGTCGAGGTGGAACCATCGCGGCATCAGCGGACTGCTGCTGGCTTCACTGACCGGCATGGTGTGGATATGCTGCCGTTGGCGATGGATGCCGCACTGGATGATCCCCGGGCCACCCTGGCGAAGTTTCTCAGCGTGCCGCTGTGATCGGCGCACCCATCGCACTGAGCTGGCCGCGGGCGGGCTTCTCGTGGTGCGTGGCGTGGTCCTGGTCGAACTGATTGCGACCATGCTGCGCCTCGGCTGACTGTACCTGATTTCGCCCGTGCGCCTGTGCAGCAATTACCTGCTGAACGACCAGCAACGGCTCGGCAAGATGCTCCTCGTGGTCGGCTTCGCGCTCCTGCTGGTGCTTGTCTGGAAGCTGATGTAGGGGCATGTCGACAGTGGGCGCACGGATCGCGAGGATTCCCGGATCGGACACGACTGACCGGCCAGGAGCCTGTCGGATTTTGGTGGTCGAGGCGAGAATAGTCAGGAAAATCGATCCGGCAGTGAAGTTGCTAGGAGCCGCAGCCACCGCAACAGATCGATGGTAGCTGGACCACCTGGTCCGCTGTCACCGGCCAGCCGGTCCGCTGCAACACGTCGACCACATCTGCCGCTGATGCGGTAGCAGATACCCGCATCACCAGGCCGCTCATGTCCAGATCAACCACCGCGGTGGGATCGACATCGAACAATGCGTCCTGCACGACACCCGGATCGGGGGATGCATCAGCAAGGGCGATATGGAATTCCATCGGGGTTCCTCGGATTTCATGAACACCATCGCGGTGTCAATAACCCCGATGTTCGACCCATATCCCGATCCCCACCCTGATCCAGATCAAGCGCGAACTCGGGTAGATTGCCGCATTCGGCCTTCGTAGCGGAAGCGTCGTCGTGCGTTCGCGACCATGATCCGGACTTGAGCAGGCTGGTCACTGCACTCGGAGCGAGCTTGAAGCCCGGCGTGCTGGCGGTGCCGCCGACGCGCACGCCAATACCTTGCTTGGAGGCACCGCCGAGCAGGCGCCCGGCCCCGGAATTGCCCAGCAGGCCACGGTGGCAGCCCAGCGCTGCACATGGGCGTACGTCCGTATCTACCGAAACTTGTCGACCCGCCAAACCGTCGACGGTAGGGGAGACACCAGGGCCAAACGTGGCAGTGACCGCGTCGCGTAAACGCAGCGCCCATCCACTCAACCCTGACGCGCCCGGCGCCCCTTCCACGCATAACCGACCGCCAACAGCACGAACCACACCGGACTGGCGATCAATGCCTCACGGGTATCGGCCTGCAAGCTCAGCAGCACCAGCACGAACACGAAGAACGCCAGGCACACCCAGCACATGAATACGCCGCCGGGCATCTTGTAAGTCGACGCTTGATGCAGCTGCGGACGCTTGCGCCGATAGGCGATGTAGGCAAACAGGATCAGTGACCAGACGAACATGAACAGCACTGCAGACAAGGTGGTGATCAGGGTGAACGCAGTGACCAGGTCGGGAATCAGGTAGATCATTGCCGCGCCCAACAGCAGGCAGAAGCAGGAGAACAGCAGACCCAATGATGGCACCGCCGCCCGCGACAGTCGCGCAAACGGCTTCGGCGCATGCCCCTCCTCGGCCAGGCCGTACAGCATGCGGCTGGTGGAGAAGATGCCGCTGTTGGCCGACGAGGTCGCCGAAGTCAGCACCACGAAGTTGATCAGGCTGGCGGCGGCCGGAATGCCGGCCAGCACGAACAGTTCCACGAACGGACTCTTGCCTGCCTCCACCATGCGCCACGGCGTGACGATCATGATCGCGACCAGCGCCAGCACGTAGAAGATGATGATGCGGATCGGGATCGAGTTGATCGCCTTGGGTAGGTTGCGCATCGGGTCGGCCGTTTCGGCGGCGGTGGTGCCGACCAGCTCGATGCCGACGAAGGCGAATACCGCGATCTGGAAGCCGGCGAAGAACCCGCTCAAGCCCTTCGGAAAGAAACCGCCGTCATTCCACAGATTGGCCAGCGACGCCTTGTGCCCGGTCGGCGAAGTGAAGCCCCACGCGACCAGCGCGAAGCCGGTGACGATCAGCGCGCAGATCGCGATGATCTTGATCAACGCGAACCAGAATTCCAGTTCGCCGAACAGCTTCACCGTGACCAGGTTCAGACCGAGCAGCAGCAAGACGCACAGCACCGCCGGTATCCATGGCGCCAGCCCGGGAACCCAGAACTGGGTATAGGCGGCGATCGCGATCACGTCAGCGATCGCCGTGATGATCCAGCAAAACCAGTAGGTCCAGCCACAGAAGAACCCGGCCCATGGACCGAGCAGATCGGTCGAAAAATCGATGAACGACTTGTACTCGAGGTTGGACAGCAGCAGCTCACCCATCGCCCGCATCACGAAGAACAGCATCACGCCGATGATCAGGTAGACCAGCAGGATCGACGGCCCGGCCAGGCTGATCGTCTTACCCGAGCCCATGAACAGACCGGTGCCGATCGCGCCGCCGATGGCGATCAGTTGCAAGTGCCGATTGGAAAGACTGCGTCGCAGGTGATCCGGTTGTGCCTGCGTTGCGGTCATGCGGCGAGCCTTGCTGGCGGGAAAGACGCAAACATACCGAAAAGCCGGCGCGACAGCCATGCACCCGATACTTCAACTATCAGGAGTCTGTCGGACGAATCCGCTTGACGCGTCCCGTGGCAGGCGGGCCCCTGGCGTGATGTTGCCAGCGAATCACTCTTCCAGCAAGGCGTCCTGGATGTCCTCCACCGGCGAATTGGTGAACGTCTTCGCGACTTCCATGACAATTCGTCGGGCGGTTTGCTTGTGCAGTTGCGGTCGGATCTGGCCCAGGGTTTGCGGATCGGCCATGAGCACGAGGTACTCGTATTCGTTCTTCAGCGCCGCCGCGTTGAGCCGCCGCGCCAGTTGCTTGGCGAACGTCGCCTCGTCCGTAGCCTGATCGTCTGATTCGGGCGGCCGATGACCCGCGGGCCCGTCATCCGGCAAGTCCTCGGGCTGCAACAGTTTCACTTGCCTCAGCGACACCCTGGTGCTGCTGCCCACATTGTGGAAGAGGCGGGCCTCGGCACCATCGGCGACCATGACCCATGTCCCGGTGGGTATCTTTCGCATACGTTGTCTCCTTGTGAAAATGCGTCAGCATTCGCCCGACCCCACCGCGTGGCAGCATCGGATCAACTCTGTGCAGCCCATCACGTACAGAGACAAGGTGGTGTGAAGAGGGTCAACCAAGCCCTGCTCCGTGCTGCCGATAGTGCGGATCGCGGTGCCCCCGGCCAGATTCACCTTGGAAGGCTCGCGGCTTGCTCCGGGTAAATCGTCTCCTTCGCCGCCGGATTCACCTTCGGCGCGGGATAGACCATGTAGTCGTGCCTGCCGACCAGGCCGGGGATCAGCGTGTGCCCGCGGCCATCGACCACGGTCACGCCGGCAGGCAACTTCACGTGGCGTCCAACCGCCGCCATGCGCCCGTCACCCAGCAGCACGGTCTGGTTCTCTTTTGCCCACGTGCCATGACCGGCGATCACCCGCACGTGGGTGATCGCACACGGCTGCAGGCCGTCACCGGCACTCACGCGAGACTTCCGCATGAACGACTATTCTGGAAGTCCATCACGTGGTTCCCTTGGCAGAGCACGGCGATGATACCCTCGCCAACGCAGCGGCTCTCTGCCCTCACTGTCATCGCGAACTCCATTCCGGGAAGAATCGAAAAGACCGCAGGAAAATGCTGGCCGCTCATATCGCGACCCTGTCGGTCTGATCGAGCGAGCACATGCGCGCTGCTCTCTATCCGGAGGCCCTTGTGCGGCGGCGAGCTGGGAACGACAGGCCACATAGCGGGAATCGGCAGGAGGCCGATTCCGTTTCGCCACCTCGAGACGTCGAAGCCATGCCACCCTCAAACCCGCTTATACGCCAACCGATACACCAACCCCTTGTCACGTTTGCCGACTGCGACCACGATGACGACGACAACCTTGTCGTTGACCTGATAGACCAGCCGATAACCGGCAGTGCGCAGCTTGGTCTTGTAGCAGTCCGGCAAACCATGCAGGCGTGCCGACGGTACGTGCGGGTTTTCCAGGCGTTCTCGCAGCTTGTTTTTCAGCTGATCACGAATGCCGGGGGCAAGCTTGCGCCACTCCTTCAACGCGGACTCGACAAACTTGGGAAAAGGGGGGCCGCAAAGAAGTCAGAGGAGGCAGATCGCGCGACTGGCCCGCGCAGCGGGCGCACCGAGTGCGGGCCAGGATGGCCCGCCGCTCTACCCGGGGCCCCTGTGCGGCGGTGAGTCGGGGTCGACAGGCCGCGCAGCGGGAATCGATGGGGCTGGCTCTTGATCACATCTTGCATTGATGCAGAAGGCCCGGCGGGCAGTGCCCGCCCTACCATCGCCGCGCCATAGGGCGGGCACGGCCCGCCGGCCTTTGCCCTGGTGTTCAATCGAGATCTGATCAAGAGACAGGGGAGAGTGGGCACAAACGGCGCGAAAGGGGAAGCCCGCCGAATGGCGGGCTTCCTCACATCAACACAGCGCGAAGCGCCCTACCCCAGCAAAACCCGATTCATCCGCTGCACAAACGCTGCCGGGTCCGGCAACTGCGCCCCGGCAGTGATCTCCGCCTGCTCCAGCAGCAAGGTGGCGAGGTCGCGCGCCTTGCCCTCATCGGTCTCGACCTCGACCCGCTTGACCAGCGCATGCGCCGGGTTGATCTCCAACGTAGGCTTGGAGTCAGGCATGTCCTGCCCAGCCTCACGCAGCAGGCGCGCTAGGTGCGGAGCCATCTCGTAGTCACTCAGGGCGAGGCACGACGGCGAATCAGTCAGCCGCGCCGACACCTTCACCTCGCCCACGCGATCACCCAGCAGGTCCTTGAGCTTCTTCAGCAGCGGCTCGGCTTCCTTGCTGGCTTCTTCCTGCTTCTTTTTGTCGGCCTCATCCAGCGGCACGTCTCCCTTGGCCACGTTCTTGAGCTTCTTGCCTTCGTATTCGCTCAGGGAGCCGATCATCCATTCGTCGATGCGGTCGGACATCAGCAGTACCTCGATGTCCTTGGCCTTGAACGCTTCCAGCTGCGGGCTGCCGAAGGCGGCGGCGTAACTGTCGGCAGTGATGTACCAGATCGCGTCCTGGCCGACGGCCATGCGGCCGATGTAGTCGTCCAGCGAGACGGTCTGTGCGGTGCCCTCGCCCTTGGTGCTGGCAAAGCGCAGCAGCTTGGCGATGCGCTCGCGGTTGTTGGCGTCTTCACTGATGCCTTCCTTGAGCGTGTTGCCGAAGGCCTTGTAGAAAGTCGCAAATTTCTCCGGCTCATCTTTCGCCAGCTTCTCGATCAGGTCGAGCACGCGCTTGACGCAGGCGCCCTTGATCCGCTCGACCTGGCGATTGTGCTGCAGGATCTCACGGCTGACGTTGAGCGGCAGGTCGTCGGCGTCGACCACGCCGCGCACGAAACGCAGGTAGTTCGGCAGCAGTTCCTCGGCCGCGTCCATGATGAAGACGCGCTTGATGTAGAGCTTGAGCCCCTTGCGCTCGTCGCGGCCGCCCATCATCAGGTCGAACGGCGGCTGCGATGGCAGATACAGCAAAGTGGTGAAGCTCTGGCTGCCCTCGACGCGGTTGTGCGTCCACGCCAGCGCGTCGTTGAAATCGTGGCCGAGCGACTTGTAGAAGCCCTGGTAGTCCTCGTCGGAGATTTCGCTCCTGGGCTTGGTCCACAGCGCCGAGGCCGCGTTGGTGGTCTCGAGCTCGTCGGTGGTCTTGCCATCCTTCTCCACCGGCACGCGGATCGGAAAGGCGACATGGTCGGAATATTTGCGGATCAGCGACTTCAGCTCCCAGCCCTTGAGGAATTCGTCCTCGTCGGCTTTCATGTGCAGGATCACCGAAGTGCCGCGCTGCGGCTGGTCGACCTGTTCCAGCGAATACTCGCCCTTGCCGTCGCTTTCCCACTTCACGCCTTCGCCTTCGGGCGCATCGGCGCGACGGGTGATCACGGTGACCTTGTCGGCAACCACGAAGGCGGAATAGAAACCCACGCCGAACTGGCCGATCAGGCGCGCGTCGGCCTGCTGGTCACCGCTCATCGCTTCCAGGAAGCGGCGTGTGCCAGAGCTGGCGATGGTGCCGATGTTGGCCACCACCTCGTCGCGACTCATGCCGATGCCGTTGTCACGCACGGTGATGGTGCGTGCCTCCGCATCCCAGCTAACGTCGATATGCAGCTCGCTGTCGCCGGCTGACAACTCGGGCCGGGCGATCGACTCGAAGCGCAATTTGTCGCAGGCGTCGGAGGCGTTGGAGATCAGCTCGCGCAGGAAGATATCCTTGTGCGAGTACAGCGAATGCGTGACCAGGTGCAGGACCTGGGCGACTTCGGCTTCGAATTTGCGGGTTTCGGCGACAGGCGCGTTCATGGGCGGACTCAACTCCATACGGTGTAATAGTGGCGGGTCATCGTCCCCTTCGATGGGCAACCGGCAGGCCGGCACCGCACCACCCCCCGGGAAACTGAGGGAACGCGACGACTGGCCTCAAGATTCGGGCGCCTTGCCGCGCTTTCAAGAGCGCCGGACCGATAAGATGCGGCCATGACGTACCGCGGCCGTTTCGCTCCCTCGCCTACCGGACAACTTCATTTCGGCTCGCTGGTGGCCGCGGTCGGCAGCTGGCTGTACGCCCGCCATGCCGGTGGCCAGTGGCTGCTGCGGATGGAGGACATCGACCCGCCGCGCGAAGTGGCCGGCGCGGCGGCCGACATCCTCGCGGCGCTGCCGGCGTTCGGCCTGGTCGCCGACGAGCCTCCGCTGTTCCAGTCGCAGCGGACGGCAGCCTACGACGAGGTCTTCGAGCAACTGCGCGCCGCCGGTCAGGTATTCCCCTGTACCTGCAGCCGCCGCCAGCTGGCCAGCAACGGCGGCATTCATCGCGACGGACAGTGCGTGGCGGCTGATGGGAGCGCTCGCGCCGTTGCCTGGCGCCTGCGCGTTCCGGATGTGGAAGTGGGCTTCGACGACGCGATGCTGGGGCCGCAACGCGAAAACCTGCGCGACAGCGTCGGCGATTTCGTGATACGTCGCGCCGACGGCCTGTATTCCTACCAACTGGCCTGCGTGGTCGATGACGCCTTCCAACACATTACCGAAGTGGTGCGCGGGCAGGATCTGCTCGAATCCACCGGGCGGCAGATCTGGCTGCAACGCTGTCTCGACCTACCCACGCCAGCCTATCGCCACCTGCCCCTGGTGCTCGATGGCGAGGGCAACAAGCTGTCCAAATCCAGCCGTGCATGGCCGATCGACCCGGCCGATCCTACCCCGGCGCTGCGCCGTGCGTTGTCCTTCCTGGGCCGGCCGCTGCCGGACATGCCCACCGACGCGGAGCGCCTGCTGGCCCATGCGCTGACCGATTTCGAACCCGCGCTTATGCCGCATTGCAGCGGTAATTCTGACCGCTAACCCGTTATAACTGGACGCCACAACAATCCCGCGTTGCCAGGTTCAACCATGGCGCGCGGGGATGTTGGGAAACAGCTGTCTTGGCTTTCGCATACTAAGGAGATCGACGACATGACGCAGCGTACGGCATTGGTTACAGGTGGCACCGGCGGCATCGGCACTGCGATTGTTCGCTATCTGGCAAAACAAGGTCACAAGGTCGCCACCAATTATCGGAACGAAGCGAAAACTGAAACCTGGCGCGCCGCCATGGCGAAGGAGGGCATCGAGGTATGCACGGTGCGCGGCGATGTCTGCGATCCCGATGCCTGCATGACGATGGTGCGCACCATCAAGGAAAAATGTGGCCCGATCGATATCCTCGTCAACAACGCCGGCATCACCCGCGACACCACCTTCCACAAGATGAACTACCAGCAGTGGACGGACGTGATCAACACCAACCTCAACTCCTGCTTCAACGTCACCTGCGCGGTGATCGAAGGCATGCGTGCGCGCAAGTGGGGCCGCATCGTGCAGATCAGCTCGATCAACGGCCAGAAAGGCCAATATGGCCAGGCCAATTACGCCGCAGCCAAGGCCGGCATGCACGGTTTCACCATCTCGCTGGCGCTGGAGAACGCCAAGTTCGGCATCACCGTCAACACCGTCTCGCCCGGCTACGTGGCCACCGACATGGTGATGGCCGTGCCAGAGGAGGTGCGCGCCAAGATCGAGGCGCAGATCCCGCTCGGTCGCCTCGGCAAGCCGGAGGAAATCGCCCACGCCGTGGCCTTCCTTACCAGCGAGGAAACCGCCTGGATGACCGGCGCCAACCTGGCGATCAATGGCGGGCAGTACATGGGCTGGTGAAGTCGCACACAAACCACACGAGGTAGGAGCCCGCTCGCGGGCGATGCCCTGCTCTTGCGATTCCCAATTCCCAATTCCCAATTCCCGGC
Organism: Rhodanobacter sp.; assembly: GCA_004298505.1. Lineage (GTDB taxonomy): Bacteria > Pseudomonadota > Gammaproteobacteria > Xanthomonadales > Rhodanobacteraceae > Rhodanobacter. Next base: position 4,421 of record SCRO01000033.1, on the reverse strand, counting down.
CAAAAAGCATCGCCCACAAGCCGGCTCCTACCGCTCCAGCAATTTTCCCAGCACCTTGCCTACGGCGGCGAACGCAAATGCGCCGGTGACATGGGTGGCCGCACCGAGGCCGCCGCCACAGGCCAGATTCATCGCATCGCCGCCGGGCGGACGGGTGCCGCACACGCTGCCATCCGGTTGCGGATACTGCACGTTCTGCAGCGAATACACGGCCGACACGCCGAAGTAGCGATCCGGGTTGCGCGGGAAGTTGAAATCGGTGCGGAGCTTTTTGCGGATCAGGCTGAACATCGCGTCGTGCTCGGTGCGCGAGAGGTCGCGCACGCGGATCTGGGTGGGGTCGGTGCGACCACCGGCGGAACCGACGCTGACGATGGGCAACTTGCGCCGGCGGCACCAGGCGATCGTTTCGAGCTTCACGCGAAACGCATCGCAGGCGTCGAGCACCACGTCGTAGCCACGGTCGAGCAACTCGTCCAGCGTGGCCGGCGTCAGGAACCGTTCGATCGCCTCCAACCGGATCGCCGGGTTGATCGCATGCGCGCGCGCCGCCATCACGCCCACCTTCGACTTGCCGTACTCGCCATCGAGCGCGTGCAGTTGGCGGTTGGTGTTGGACACGCAGACCTCGTCGGCATCGATCAGGGTGAGCCGGCCCACGCCGCTGCGTGCCAGCGCCTCGGCGGCCCATGAACCGACACCGCCGACGCCGATAACACACACATGCTGGCGCGCCAGCGCCTCCACGCTGCCCTGCCCATACAGCCGCTCGACGCCGGCGAAGCGCTCGGCGTGACTGGTTTGTTCCGAAGCTGTCACGACTCATCCTGGCTGCGGCAATGGTGCAGTTTATCGTGCCGACTTGGATTCGCGGCGACCCGGCGGGCTATCCTTGCAGGCATCTCACCGCAAATTGGAGTCGAATCGATGCGTGTTGCCCTGATGATCCTGCTCGGCCTGGTGATAGGCAGCATCGGCACCGCCAACGTGATGAATGTACTGAGCGAGCGCAACCCGATGCCCAAGGCGGTGATGCACACGATGGGCTATCACATGGGCGAATTGACTGGCGCGATCAAGGTCAACCAGTGCGATGCGGTGAAGATCCAGCGCCATCTGGCCCGTCTCGAGTCCACCGCCACCGACATCACGCCGGTATTCGGCATGGACGACAAGGACTTCACCGACCACGCCAATCAATTGCGGGATCACCTGCGGCAGGCGGTGCAGGCGGCACCCACCACTTGCGCTGCCTTGGCTGCGGCGATCAAGCTAGTCAACGATAGTTGCAAGAGCTGCCACCAGAAATACCGCTGAGACAGTCGCGGCAGACCAGAAGCGGATCTCGCCGGTGAGCGTCTGCACATACTGCCCGCCGACCCTTGTATCGGACACGACAACAGCGGTGGGCCATGCCCGCCCGGCGCAGCAGGCCATCCGTGTGGACCCAAGCCGGTGAAGGAATGAATTCCGGGCCTTCGTCGGGCCCCTTCGGGAAACGCCCTTCGCACCCGTCGGCCGTGGCCTGTTCGATCTGATCCCTCGAACTGGCCACGAAGTTCCACCACAGGTGGCGCTCGCCATCCAGCGGCGCCCCACCGAACAGGATCAACCGGCTGGCTTTGCGCGCGCCACAGCGGAGCCGTCGGGCCTGCCTGCACCGCTATACGGGCAGCCGCAATTTCCGGTCCACCCTACGCAATCGCGACCTCGGCGGGGCAGGTGCGGCGATCACCACGCTCGATGATATGGCGCGGGCGCTTCGATCTTTACGCCGAGCACCTCGGCCGCACGGCGGGGAAAGTAGGGGTTACGCAAGCTCTCGCGAGCGAGCAGCACGACATCGGCTTCGCCCTTGGCGACAATCGCGGCGGCCTGCTCGGGCTCGGTGATCAGGCCCACCGCGCCGGTGGCGATACCCGCTTCATGCCGGATTCTTGCCGCAAAAGGTATTTGATACCCCGGCTCCAGCGGGATCTTCACATGCGGCAGCAGGCCGCCGCTGGAGACATCGATCAGATCCACGCCCAGCGGCGCGAGCTCGCGCGCCAGTTGCACACTCTGTTCGATGTCCCAGCCACGCGGGCCGTCTTCCGGCGCCCAGTCGGTCGCGGAAATGCGCAGCCACAGCGGCAGCTCGGTCGGCCATACCTCGCGCACCGCGGCAATGACCTCGCGCGTCAGCCGTGTGCGATTGTCCAGACTGCCGCCGTAACGATCATCACGCCGGTTGCTCAGCGGCGACAGGAACTGGTGCAGCAGGTAACCATGCGCCGCATGCAGCTCGATCAGTTCGAAGCCTGCATCCAACGCCCGCCGCGCGGCCGCGCGGAAATCCGCGATCACCGCCTGGATGCCGGCCTCGTCGAGTGCTTGCGGCAGGTTCCCGCCGGTATCGAACGGCAAGGCCGAAGGGGCGACGGTGAGCCAGTTGCCCTGCCCCGCCGGAATCGGGCCATGTCCATCCCACGGCCGCAGCGTGCTGGCCTTGCGGCCGGCATGCGCCAGTTGCACGCCAGCAACCGCGCCGTGCACCTTGATGAAGCGGGCGATGGGCCGCCATGCCTCGACCTGCGTCTGGTTCCACAGCCCGGTGTCCTGCGCCGAGATGCGCCCCTGCGCCGATACCGCCGTGGCCTCGGTGATCACCGCGCCGGCGCCGCCGACGGCGCGGCTGCCCAGGTGCACCAGATGCCACTCGTTCGGCACGCCGTCAAGGGCCGAGTACTCGCACATCGGCGACACGATCAGGCGGTTGCGCAGGAGCAGGCTACGCTGGGTAAACGGGTCAAACAGGGCCATCGGATCTTCCAGCCGGGAGCAAGCCATCGAGATGCAGGCGCGATGTGCGAAATCAAGCCGGCGGATCGACACGCCGGCTGAAAGCGCTCCGGATGCGCGCGGCAATCGGTGCGGGGCGTTTTCATCCAACTGAAATGGTTTGCCGGCTCGCCTGCCAGGTCCTGCGGCGCCAGCACTTCCAGCGTTTGGTCGGCAGGCCCCAGTTTGCCGAGCAGCCAGCCCAGTGATGCAGCCGGGGTGGATACGAAGAGCGCAGTAGGATCAGGCACCCGTACAACCTAACCAATGACTGCGACCACCGCTAAAAAGGGCCGGCAAATGCCGACCCTTGTCAGACCCCGGGCAGGCGGAATCAAACAGGCGTGACGTCTTCGGCCTGAAGGCCCTTTTGACCGTCGACCACCTTGAAGCTCACTTTCTGCCCTTCCTGCAGGCTCTTGAAGCCCGAACCAGTGATGGCGCGAAAATGCACGAAGACGTCGGGGCCGCTTTCGCGGCTGATGAAGCCGAAGCCCTTGGCGTCGTTGAACCACTTGACTGTACCTGTTTCACGATCCGACATGACTCACACTCCGATCCAATCCAGACTCTATAGACAAACCGGCCCCAGCGGGCCGACGGTTTACTGAGCATGCCAAGGTCGGGTGCAACGGATGGATTCAGTAAATCCCCAGTGGGCACACACGTTGCCGAGCAGACGCAGCAACCCAAGCATAACGGATTTTTCAGGGAAAAGTGATTTGTCAAGACATTTCTTGCAATGATTATCAAAGCCGGGAAAACCAGGAGCCGGAATCAGCGTTGCGCAGCCTCCGGAACAGACCATTCCGCACCACATTTGGGCCCGCAACCCCCATCAGGGCTGGATTGCCGGAACCTCCGGAGCGGCGCCAAACCGGCCGCAATGCGCAAGAGCTCGACAAATTCAGATTTTCTTTACCTCGTATCCTGTCTAGTGTCGGCATGCCCGCATTTTGTGGCGGCGCGCCATCCAACCGCCGCCAGCCAGCGTGCTGCCGGTTTATCCGATCTTTACAGGAGATTGCTCATGTCTACATCGCCCCGCGCGGCCCTGGCTGCGATGATGATTGCCGGCCTGTTGCTCGCCGGTTGCGCCGAACATCCGACCACCCGAGCGCAGACTCCTGCGACCCCTCCGCCCCCCAGGTCCACGTCCGCATCAGGTAGCACGAGTCATCCTCGCACGGCCACCAACGGCCGCACAGCCAGCCACGCAGCGCTGCCGGACAGCACCGGCATCGCGGCCTGCGACGACTACCTTTCCAGCTACCTGGCCTGCCACCGAGCCGCCGGGATCTTCGTGCCGGATCAGTTGCAATCGCGCTACGAGGCGATGCGCACCAATCTGCTGCGCGATTCGCAAGACCCGGACATCCGCCCGCAACTGGCCGAGCGCTGCAACTCGCTGGCACGCAGCCTGCGCGAAGCCCTGCATGGAAAGTCGTGCGCGGCAAACCCGGCCCCCGAAACCAGCTCGCCCTAGGAGTCTGTCGGACTTTGGTGGTCGAGGCGAGAATTCGGCTGTGCGAGGACAGATTTTCGACGGTTCGCCGGCCCATGGTGGTTCCATGGGCCAAGAATCGGCGGAAATATGGACC
>SCRO01000032.1 GCA_004298505.1 Rhodanobacter sp. | reverse complement strand
GGAGCACCCGCAGATCATCGCGCTGGTGCTGGCGCACCTGGAGCCGGACCAGGCCGCCGAGGTGATCGGCTACCTGCCGCCACGGGTGCGCTCGGACGCGGTGATGCGCATTGCCACACTCGACGGCGTGCAGCCGCATGCCCTGAACGAGCTGGACGAGATCATGGAGCGCCAGTTCTCAGGCGGCGCCAAGAAGCTCAAGTCCGCCAGCGTCGGCGGGCTCAAAGCCGCCGCCGACATCCTCAATGCGATGGAAGGCAGCCGCGAGACCGAGCTGATGACGGCCATCCGCAGTCAGGACGAGGCCCTCGGCGAAAAGATCGAGGACCTGATGTTCGTGTTCGAGGATCTGGTCGAGATCGACGACCGCGGCATGCAGACCCTGTTGCGCGAGGTGTCCTCGGCCACGCTGATCATCGCGCTGAAGGGTGCCGAGCCGGAAATTCGCGAAAAGATCTTCGCCAACATGTCCAAGCGTGCCGCCGACATGTTGCGCGATGATCTCGAGGTGAAGGGGCCGGTCCGACTCAGCGAAGTCGACGCCGCGCAGAAAGAGGTGCTCGCGATCGCGCGCAAACTGTCGGACGCCGGCCAGCTCAGCCTGGCCGGCGGCGGGGATGAGTTCGTCTGATGAACGTGTTCCATTCCATGGCGGAGGACTTCCAGCGCTGGGAGCTGCCCAACCTGGGTCTCGAGTCGGCCGTGTCCGCGGCGGCCGAGGCCGCACCACCACCGAGCGTGCACGAGTTGGAGGCGCTGGCGCAGCAGGCGCGCGACGAAGGTTATGCCGCGGGCCTGGCCGAGGGCCGGGCGGCGGCGCAGCAGCAATTGCGCCAGCGCCTGGCCGAACTGGACGCCCTCTACAACGCCGCCGCCCAGCCGCTGCAACTGCTCGACGACCAGGTCGCCGGCGAGCTGGCGCAATTGGCCACCGTGGTGGCGCGCCGGGTAATCATGCACGAACTCAAGCTTGCCCCCGACCTGATCGCCGGTATCGTGCGTCAGGCGGCCGCTGCGCTGCCGCTGGCCACGCGCGAGCTGCGCGTGTACCTGCACCCCCAGGACCTGGCCCTGCTGCAGGAACTGGGTACGGCCGAGCGGCACTGGCAACTGCTCGCCGATCCCGCGCTGGCGCGCGGCGACTGCCGGCTCGAAAGCGCACGCTCACGTCTGGATGCGCGCGTGGAAACCCGCCTGACGGCCATCATCGATGCCGTGCTTGGCGACGCGGCCGGGCCGGGCGGGGACAACGCATGAACCCCGACCTGACCGAACCGACGCGAAAGGCGCGCTGGCGACAGCAGTTTGCCGAGTGTCGCGCGCGTGCCGAGCGCGCGCGCTTGCTGTCGGTGGAGGGCAGCCTGCGCCGGGTGGTGGGCCTCACGCTGGAGGCCGAGGGGTGCGAGGCGGCACTGGGCGCGCGCTGCCTGGTCGACTCTGCCGACGGGGCAACCCTGGATACCGAGGTGGTCGGTTTTGCCGACGAACGACTGTTGCTGATGCCGGTGGGCGACATGCACGGCGTGCTGCCGAATGCGCGCGTGCGCCCGTGCGCGCGCCGCGGCGGCCTGCCGGTGGGCGCGGGTCTGCTGGGCCGCGTGGTCGGCGCCGACGGGGCTGCGCTGGATGGCCTGGGGCCGGTGGATTCGAGCGAGCAGGCGGCGCTCAAGCGCGAGCCGATCAACCCGATGGCGCGCAAACCGATCGACGCGCCGCTGGATGTCGGGGTGCGCGCGATCAATGCGCTGCTCACTGTCGGCCGCGGGCAACGGCTGGGCCTGTTCGCCGGCTCCGGCGTGGGCAAGTCCACCCTGCTCGGCATGATGACGCGCTACACCAATGCCGACGTGGTGGTGGTCGGGCTGATCGGCGAGCGTGGCCGCGAGGTGAAGGAGTTCGTCGAGCAGACCCTGGGCGAGGAGGGCCGTCGTCGCGCGGTGATCGTCGCCGCGCCGGCCGATGTGCCGCCGCTGAAGCGGCTGCGCGGCGCGCAGTACGCCACCGCCATCGCCGAATGGTTTCGCGACCGCGGTCAGCGCGTGCTGCTGCTGATGGATTCGTTGACCCGGTACGCCCAGGCGCAGCGTGAAATCGCGCTCGCGATCGGTGAGCCGCCGGCGACCAAGGGTTACCCGCCGTCTGTGTTCGCGATGATGCCGGCCCTGGTCGAGCGCGCCGGCAACGATGCCGACGGGCGTGGCTCGATCACCGCGTTCTATACCGTGCTGACTGAAGGCGACGACTACCGCCACGATCCGATCGCCGACGCAGCGCGCGCGATCCTGGATGGCCAGGTCGTGCTCTCGCGCGACCTGGCCGAGGCTGGCCATTACCCGGCCATCGACATCGAGGCCTCGATCAGCCGCGTGATGCCGGCGGTAGCGAGCCGCGAGCATATGCGCTCGGCGCAGCGCTTCCGCCAAATCTATTCAGCCTACCGTCAGCAGCGCGACCTGATTGCCGTGGGGGCCTATCAAAAGGGTTCCGATCCGCAGGTGGACCAGGCGATCGAGATGTGGCCGCAGTTGTGCGCCTTCCTGCAGCAGGAGGTCGATGCGCCGATGGCGCTGGAGCAGGCCATTGCCGACCTTGCCGCACTTGCCGAACAGGTGCACGGATGACTTCACGCGCCAGCCGATTGCAGCCGGCCGTCGAGCAGGCCAGGCAACGCAGCGAAGAGGCGTTGACCCATTTCGCCTCGCAGCAACAAGTGCTGGCCAAGGCCGAGCACCAGCTGAGCGAGCTTCGTCGCTACCGCGAGGAATATGCCCACCACGGCGATGCGATGTTGAGCGTCAGCGCCATGCTCAACCGGCACAGCTTCATTCAGCGCATCGATCAGGCGATCGGGCAGCAGCGCGCCGAGATCGCGCGTCACCAGCGTCAGCTGGAACAGGTGCGCGAGCAGTGGCGGCGCAATCATGCGCGCGCGAGTGCGCTGGACAGCGTTGTTGCCCAGCATCTCGAACGCGAGCGCCGTGCCGAAGAGCGACACGAGCAGGCCGAGATCGACGAACGTTTCCAGTACCGGCGTTCGTCATGAACAGGTACTGGCCATATCGCAACATCCAGCGCCGTGGGTGCGCCAGCCGGCGTGCCCGTCCAACCCTTGCAGGAGTATGTACGCCATGACCACCCACGCCGTCGGTTCGCTGTCGCCTGTCCCTGCTGCGTCGAAGGGCGCGCCGAGCGCTACCACGCCAGCTTCGACCGCGGCGGCGCCGTTCGAACACCAGCTGCAGGCCGCACGCCAGCGCGGTGGCCCGGCCACGTCGGCGCATGCGGCAGATCACGGTCAGCGCGCCGAGCGGGGGCCCGACCCCGAGCGTGGGCGCAACCGTGATCCCTCGCCGCCAGGGTCCCCGGCACGCCGTCTGGACGCCAGCGCGAGCCGGCTGAACAAGAGTCACGCGGATGCGTCGGCCAAGCGGGACCCGGCATCGACCTCAGCTTCCGCCGCCGTACCCGCGGCGAAGTCGACCGCGGCTCTGCTGGCGAGTACGGCGCCGCCGGTGGTGGAAGCGGTGACCGGCGCCACCGCGGGTAAAGTCACGCCGGCAAAGCCCGATACCGACGCCAGCGAGCAGGGTGCCGCCGCGCTGGTTGGTGCGATACTGGGCATGCTCGGCCCGGCAGCGAACCAGGTATTGACGCCCGGCGCCGGCGGCTTGCCCGGGACGTCTGGCCATGCCGCGGCCGCCGATACCGGAACTGCCGTGCTGCAGCAGGGCGGCGCCGCCGCCGCGCTGGCGCTGAGCACCAGCATGACGTCCAGTGCCGTGCCGGGCCAGGGGCTTGCCGCGAACGGCCTATCGCTGGATTCAAAGAGTGTGCGCGACTCGACCAAGGCCGACACGGCGCCGGCCCTGGTGTTGTTGTCGGCGCCGGCAGCGGCCGTACCTGCGGCGCCGGTCAGCGTGCCGATCGCGGCGCCGGTTGGCGGCCATGCCTTCGCGCAGGAACTGGCTCAGCAGCTGAGCTGGTTCGTTGGCCAGGACGTACAGCAGGCGCGCATCCGCTTGCACCCCGAGGAACTTGGTTCGCTGGATTTGAAGATCAGCGTGAACCACGGCCGGGTTGACGTGCTGTTTCACACGCAACACCCCGCTGCGGTCACCGCCGTGCAGCAGAGCCTGCCGCAACTGGACCAGATGCTGGCCCAGCACGGGTTGTCGCTGGGCCATACCGAAGTAGGGCAGCACGATCGCGGGGATCAGTCTGGCCCCCGCGGGCACGGCGACGGCACGTCCGGGATCGACGAGGTGCATGGTCCCGGCCTGGTCACGCCGCTGAGTCAGCTGGGGCTGCTCGACGCGTTTGCGTGACCGGATTCGCCCGGCTGCTTGCAGTCGCTTCCCTCGGGGAGCGGGGGAAGCTAGGAGCCTGTCGGACTTTGGTTGGCCGGGCTGCGAATCCGTCTGTGCGGTCCATATTTCCGCCGATTCTTGGCCCATGGAACCACCATGGGCCGGCGAACCGTCGAAAATCTGTCCT
>SCRO01000031.1 GCA_004298505.1 Rhodanobacter sp. | reverse complement strand
CACAAAATTTTGGTCAAAAAGTGATCAAAACTGCCGGCGTAGGTCGCCTCAAATTGAGTTCGAGTCCTCAAGTTGCCGCAAATCGACGTACGAGGCACGTGTCTCATCCAAGTCCGACAGAGTAAAAAGAGACTTCCTCCCCTTTCGGCCTCGAGGGCCATGATGGTGTTGTTACACAACCGTCAGCAGAAGAGGAAGTCTCCATGAACACTATAACGATCGGCGTGGATTTGGCGAAGAGCGTGTTTTCGGTGTGCGAGGTGGACGGCGCGGGCCATGTGTTGCGTCGGCAGGATCTCAAGCGTGAGGCTTTTGCCCTGTGGCTGGTACAGGTGCCGGCTGGGACGGTGGTGGCGATGGAGGCCTGCAGCGGTGCGCATTACTGGGCGCGGCGGTGCCTGGAGCATGGGCTGCAACCGCGGCTGATCGCGGCGCAGTTCGTCAAGCCATTTCGCAAAAGCCAAGTCAGCAAGAACGACCGCAACGACGCCGAAGCGATCGCCACCGCAGCCCGTCAGGGCAACATGCGCTTTGTGCCGGTGAAGGATGTCGATCAGCAGGCGCGACTGGCGTGGCATCGGGTACGCGAGGGCTACAAGACCGAATCGTTGGCGATCGGCAACCGCTTGCGCGGCCTGCTGGCCGAGTTCGGCATCGTCGTGACGCTGGGTGATGCGGCCTTGCGGCGGGCGCTGGCGGATCTGGATAAGCAGACGGCGCTGCCGGGCGAATTCAAGGAACTGATCCGTGGTCTGGAAGCGCATTGGGCCCAGGTGCGCCTGGCCTTCGACGCGTGCGATGCACGCATCGATGTCCACGCGCGCGCGGACGAGCGTTGTGTGCGCCTGCGCGCGATCATCGGTGTCGGGCCGATCACCGCCGATGCGATAGTCGCTAGCGTCGGCGCGGCGCAGGCGTTCAGGAACGGACGGCAACTCGCTGCCTGGCTGGGGCTGGTGCCCACCCAGCATTCCAGTGGCGGGCATGCGCGCTTGGGTGAGGTCAGTTGTCGCGGTGATGCGTACCTGCGCACCTTGCTGATCCAGGGCGCGCGCAGCAGCCTGCAACGTGCCAAAGCGGTCAGCGTGGAGAAGTCCACGCCCGAGCAGATCTGGATCCGGCAGCTATCGTGCCGGATGTGTTTCGGCAAAGTGCTGGTGGCGATTGCCAACAAACACGCCCGGCAGCTGTGGGCGATGCTGGCGCACAAGGAAAACTACGATGCCGACGCGTGGCTGAAGCACCCGATGGTGCAGCGGCCGGCCGGCAAACATGCCATCACGGTTGCCGCGATGGCATGAAAAGGTTCCACGTCAGCGCGAAGCGGTAACAACGGGTCAGACCCACCCGGAGAGAACCTGACTAACAGTTCGGACGTCTAAACGTGTTTCGGTTGATCCCCGAGCGCCGACGACACCGCCGACAGAATGAGGTCTCCGGGCGCGGTTTATACCTTGGTCCGCACCAGCAACACCGATGCAACAAGACCGTTTACGGAAATGCAGTCTGGCAACGTTGAACACCGCATCGAACTGACAAAGCGACACTCGGCAAAGAGGACAACACCATGGTCAGCGAAAGCCTGAAAGCTCAAGGCAAGAGCATCAAGTGCGCGGTATTGACGGGAAGTCTCTTACGGGCTGCTAGGCGGGATTCGTCAACTTTTACCCCGACGACGCGATCAATCCCTACCTGCCGGCGACGGCACGCGGACCATGGATCGTCACCCTGAAGGGCGCCGTGGTGCACGACAACGGTGGTTACGGCATGCTCGGTTTCGGCCACAACGATCCGGTCATCCTCGACGTGTTGAGCTGTCCGCAGGTGATGGCCAACGTGATGTCGCCGAGCGTGTCGCAGTTGCGCTTTACCCGCGCCCTGGACAAGGAACTTGGGCGCAGCCGCGGCGGCAGCCCGTACGCCCGCTACCTGTGCCTGAACTCCGGCTCCGAATCGGTTTCGCTGGCTTGTCGCATTGCCGACGTGAATGCCAAGGCGATGACCGACGCCGAGGGCCGCTACGCCGGGCGCAGCATCAAGCGGTTGGCGGTGAAGGGCGCCTTCCACGGCCGGACCGACCGCCCGGCGCTGTATTCGGACTCCAGCCGCAAGGCGTACAAGCAACACCTGGCCAGCTACCGGCACGAGGATTCGCTGATCACGGTGGCACCCTACGACGTGGCCCAACTGGAAGCGGCGTTTGCCGAAGCGGACAAGCACGGCTGGTTCATCGAGGCGATGTTCCTCGAGCCGGTCATGGGCGAAGGCGACCCGGGCCGCGCGGTGACGCCGGAGTTCTACAAGGCGGCGCGGGCACTGACCGAAGCCCACGGCACCCTGCTGCTGGTCGACTCGATCCAGGCCGGTCTGCGTGCGCACGGCGTGCTGTCGTTGACCGACTATCCCGGCTTCGAAACACTGCCGCCCCCGGACATGGAGACCTTCTCCAAGGCGCTCAATGGCGGTCAATACCCGTTGTCGGTACTGGCGGTCAGCGAACGCACCGGCAAGCTCTATCGCAAGGGCATCTACGGCAACACCATGACCGCGAATCCGCGCGCCCTGGACGTGGCACTGGCCACGCTGGGCGAGCTGAGCGACGAAGTACGCCAGAACATCCGCGAGCGTGGCAAGGAGTTCGTCGACAAGCTCAATACGCTGAAGAACGAGCTTGGTGGCCTGATCACCAAGGTCCAGGGCACCGGCCTGCTGTTTTCCTGCGAACTGGCACCGGAATACAAATGCTACGGCGCCGGCTCCACCGAGGAGTACATGCGTGAACACGGCATCGGCGTGATCCATGGCGGCATCAACTCGCTGCGTTTCACCCCTCACTTCAAGGTCACCAGCGCCGAAGTGGACCTGGTGGTGTCGAATGTGCGTAAAGCCTTGCTGGAAGGGCCACGCAAGGCCAAGTCCGAAGCCGCCTGCGAAAAAGGTGTCCGAAAAAGGTGTCAGCGAAAAAGGTGTCAGGGACAATTCCTGACATCGGATGGGCTCTCGGGATGAGGCTGGAGCGCGGCTCGCACTGATCGTCGTGGGCATGCCGCGCGAGCGATGCTGTGGCGCATGGCCCGCCCCCCACGTCTAGATATCGCCGGCATTCCCCAGCACGTGGTGCAGCGGGGCAACCACCGGCTGTCGTGCTTCCTGGGCGATGAAGCGCGCGAAATTGGCACCAACCCGGGACGCTGTGGCAAGGGCGCTACAAGGCCTGCCTGGTGGATTCGGGCCGCTACTTCCTGGCATGCAGCCGCTACATCGAGCTCAATCCGGTGCGTGCGTGGATGGTGGCCCAGCCGGAGGATCATCCGTGGCCGAGCTATGCCGCCAACGCCACGGGACGCGTGGACCCGCTGCTGACCCCGCATCCTGAGTATCTCGCGCTCGGTTCCGACCCGACGGCTCGCGCGTCGGCGTACCGGCCGCTGGTTGCCGATGCCCTACCGGACGCTCTGACCGCGAAAATCCGCAGCTATCTGCAGCAGCAGAAGGTATTGGGGACGGACCGGTTCCGCTCGTGGGTCGAGGCCAGAACAGGCCGGTTTGCGGCGGTGCGGCCGGTGGGGCGACCACCACGCCACTCAAATTGTCCCTGACACCATTTCTGACACCATTTCTGCACAAGGCCTCGTACAGCAGGTAGACTCCTCAATGGTTGGAGGAAGTTATGAACATCACCACCTTACGTGACTTGCCCGTCGAGCAGCGGCTTCACTTGGTTGAAGAGCTCTGGGACAGCATTGCTTCTGATCAACAGGCCTTGCCCCTTACGGATGATCAGCGGACTGAGCTTGATCGGCGTTTGGATGCCTACGAGCTAGATGGCAACGCTGGGCGATGCGCCGAAGTGGCGCTGGCCGATATCCGCAAGCGTCTATGACGCACCAAGTCCGAGTCCGCCCCGAAGCGGAGGAAGACCTCGAGGAAGCGGCGGCTTGGTACGAGCAGCAGCGGCTGGGCTTGGGCAACGATTTCCTTGACGAGGTTCTGCGGACTTTCAGCAAGATCTCCGCGCAGCCTGCTGCATACCCGGTTTTGCACCGGGACACACGCCGTGCTTTGACTCTCCGTTTCCCGTTCGGTGTGTACTATTCTTGCAAGAGGGCGACGTCGTTGTCATGGCGGTGATGCACGGCAGTCGCAGCCCGCGACGATGGAAGCAAAGAACATAGCGATTGTAAGAGACTTCCCGTCAACCCCGCGGGAAAAGGTGTCAGAGACAATTCCTGGCAGCAGGGTGGCCCTCGGGATGAGGCTGGGACGCGGCTCGCTACTGATCGTCGTGCGCATGGTGCGCGAGCCATGCTGTTGCGCATGGCCCGACCCCCACGTCTCGATATCGCCGGCATTCCCCAGCACGTGGTGCAGCGGGGCAACAACTGGCTGCGGTGCTTCCTGCACGATGAAGCGCGCGAAATTACGCGGGCCTGTTCAATGGTCGGCACCAACACGTACCGAGACGCTGTGGCAAGAGCGTTACAAGGCCTGCCTGGTGGATTCGGTCGAGGCCAGAACAGGCCGGTTTGCGGCGGTGCGCCCGGTGGGACGACCACCACACCAGTCAAATTGTCGCTGACACCATTTTTCTGACACCATTTTTCCCAGCTTGCGAAATACGTGCAATCAGCCGGAGCAAAGCACGGCAATGAGCCGATTCATCAATAGGTAATTAGACGGCACACAAATAGGCAATTGGACGGTACACTGATCGCATCATGGTGACATCCAAGCCCTTCGATCGCCCTCTGTTGGGCGCAGTGCGCACCGCGCTGGCCGACACGCCGGTGGTCTGTGTGCTCGGACCGCGGCAGTCGGGCAAGACCACGCTGGCGCGACACTTCGAGCCACAGTATGGCTATATAAGCCTCGACGATCCCGCCACGCTGGCGTTTGCCGCGAGCGATCCCGCCGGTTTCGTGGCCGCGTTGCCCGATCCGGTCATCCTGGACGAAGTGTAGCGCGTCCCCGAGCTGCTTCGTACGATCAAGCTGACGGTCGATCGCGACCGGCGGCCAGGCCGCTTTCTGCTGACGGGATCGGCCAACCTGTTGCTGCTGCCGCGCCTGGGCGATTCGCTGGCCGGACGCATGGAAGTGGTGAACCTGCCGCCGCTGACCGCTGCCGAACAGGCCCGCGAGCCTGGCCGCTTCTTGCAGGCACTGCTTGAGGGTCGCCTGAAACCATCATTGACCACTGCCGGTGGCCCGGGCCTGGCGCAGCTTGCGGCGCGCGTGACAGCTGGCGGCTTTCCGGAAGCCGTAGCGCGCCCAGCGGCGCGCGCACGCGAATGGCATCGTCAATACCTGCGTGCGTTGATGCAGCGTGACGTGCAGGACGTCGCCCGCGTGCGCGACGTCCGCGAAGTATCACGCTTGCTTGAACTCATGGCGCTGCGTACAGCGCAGTTGCTCAATGTTTCCAGCATCGCCAACGAGCTGGACCTGCGCCGCGAAACCGTCGAACACTACCTTGTCATTTGCGAGCGCCTGTTTCTCGTGCAACGCCTGCCGCCGTGGCACCGCAGCCATGCCAAGCGCCTGATCAAGACGCCCAAGGTGCACCTGGTGGACAGCGGCCTGTGCGCCACCCTTTCCGGCCTCACGGCCGAGGCTGCGGTTACCCAACGCGAACGCTTCGGACATCTGCTGGAATCGTTCGTGGTTCAGCAACTGCGTGCGCAAGCGGGCTGGACTGCGCCAGAGCTGGACTTCTGGCATTACCGCGACAAGGATCAGACGGAGGTGGATCTGGTCATCACCCGGGGAGGCGAAGTCTGGGGCGTGGAAGTGAAAGCTGCCGCCACCGTCACGCCCGCCGACGGCCGCGGCCTGCGCCGGCTGGCCGAGCAGTGCGGCCATGCCTTCAAGGGCGGTGTCGTGCTCCACGCAGGCGACAACACCATCAAGCTCGACATCGAGCACTGCCTGGCCGTGCCCTTGGCGCGGCTTTGGGACATGTAAAAAGCAAAAAACGTGTCAGAGACAATTGCTGCGGTCGGATCGACCCCCGGACCGTCAAGCGACGACCCAAATCCTTCCACCTCCTCACTCAACCACGCGCCATCGCCCGTGAAAATGTCCGCCAATTTGGCCATCCGAAGAGGCTTGAGTAAGTGCCATTCGTCCCTGACACCGTTTCTGCTAATGTCGACTTATGAAGGCAACACCCTACTTCACCAACAGCGTGCTGGCCCGGCGGCCCTACATCACCGAGGCCATGTGCCGCGACGTGATCGCCAACGCGGGGCGAACCGAAGCCCAGCCGGATGGCCGTATCCGCTATTACGGCTACGTGGAATCGCTGGGCAAATGGGTGCGTGTGGTGACGCTGGATGATGGCGAAACTCTGCACAATGCTTTCGCCGACCGAGGATTCGCGCCATGAAACTGAGCTACGACCGCAGTACCGATTCGCTCTACATCCACCTGTCCGACCGCCCCGGCGCCGATGCGCGTGAAGTGGAAGATGGCGTGGTCCTGGACTTCGATGCCAACGGGCTGCTGATCGGCATCGATGTGCAGCACGCCAGCCGCATGACCGACCTGTCCAGCTTTCTGGTGGAACATGTCCCTGCCGCTGCGTGAGGAAAAGGTGTCAGGAAAAGGTGTCAGGGACAATTCCTGACAATTTTCCCAGCCTTCAAATAAACCTCCAACTGCAACTTAGCCCAAGCCATCGTGGCCGCGTAATCGGGCTTGTTCGGGGCGAGAATCCCACCCTCCCAAATCAGCCTGGCCCGTGACGACGTGCTTATGGCATCGAGCGCGGCGCTGATGGCCTGCGCACGGCTCGACAGCAGCGAGCCCATCTTGCCGGCATCGATCATGCCAGGTTGAATCTTCTCTATGCACCACCAGTCAAAAACGTCGCGTGGATTCATCATCGCGCCGCGAAAAAACAGCTTTTTCGCCAGTACTTCGGCAACGGGTTCCAATGGAAATGGCGTGTCTGGGGATTGTTCAAGCGGAAGGTTCAGCAGCGTCGAGGTGACGATGAAATCGATCTCGCCCTGTGGAAATCTGAGCTTCACAAAGGCAGAATCCTCCTCATACCCCTCTGCCTCGGCTGCCGTGCCGGAGCAAAGGCGCGGGGTCAGGTGACCGAGCCATTGCGCGTCATGGGTGAAAAGGTCGAGGTCGTGGCTGATTCGATGGTCAAGCGCCAGCATCAGGCGGGTGCCACCGCCAAGAGCAGGCTCGAAGGGTTTGCCTGCCCCGGCGCTGGCGTCGGAGATGATCCTTGTCGCGAGTTTTTCAAGCGTTCGCCACGTGCCGTGCGCGCGAAAGTCAGCAACGTCCTGTTCTGTTGTCGCCGACATCACAGCATGTGCTCGATGGTCTTTTCCCATGCGCGGGCCCGGGGCATGGAGGCCGCCAGGGTGGCCGCATACAACTTGTCCAGCTGCTTGATATCCGCCTTGGCCTCTGCCCCGGCCTGTAAAATCATGCCAGGGGGAAGGTCGATGAACAAGCTGCTCACCAGGGCGGCCGCGCTTGGCGACTCCGCCAGCGACTCCAGAGAGCCCTGCTGCATCGCAAGCGCGAGCTGTCCCGCCGTGAGGATGTCTCCCACGGGGACATTGAGATGTCCTACGGCCAGGTGGAGCGCGTTGTGCGGATGCATTGGGCCGGGCGCCAATACGAAGGGGCAGGCTCACCCTATATTGGGGTAGGGTCGCAGTCAACGGAAAGTCTTTGCGTACAGTGGTTCAGGCTCACGCGAAGGTAGCCTCGCGCGCTCGCGCCCGGAGGCACGGATGAACTTCCACTGACGGCCGTTGAGGCGCGACCTTGCCATCTCCTGTTGAAGCCCGAGCCTGGGAGCGTACCGGGTGCTGTTTGCCGAGGCGCTGCAGGACGAGCTGATCGCGGGAATCCGCAGCTATCTGCAGCAGCAGAAGGTATTGGGGCGGACCGGTTCCGCTCGTGGGTCAAGGCCAGAACAGGCCGGTTTGCGGCGGTGCGACCGGTGGGGCGACCACCACGCCAATCAAATTGTCCCTGACACCATTTCAATTGTCCCTGACACCATTTTCACGTTGCGCGCTTATATCCATACAAGTATATTCCGGACATAAAGCCTCTCCGATTTCTCGGCGACTCACTCAAGCGACTGCGTGAGTTCCCTCCAGACGCCAGCCACGATGCCGGCTATCAATTGGACAAGGTGCAACGTGGCGAACGACCAGATGACTTCAAACCGATGACAACCATCGGCAAGGGCGTAGAGGAGATCCGCGTGTGGGATGACTCGGGCACTTATCGCGTGATTTACACGGCGCGGCAGGCCGACATGATCTACGTGCTGCACGCGTTCGAGAAGAAGACGCAGGCAACATCGAAACGCGATATCGCCGTGGCCAAGGCACGGTATGCCGAACTGCTCAGAGGTACGCCATGACCATGCATGAAACATACGACAGTGTTTGGGATGCCATTTCCGACACCCCGGAACAGGCTGCCAACCTGCGCGCACGCGCGGAACTTATGCAGCAGATCGTCGCCCTCATCAAAGCGAGCGGCTGGAAGCAGACGGAGGCGGCCAAACATTGCGGCGTCACCCAGCCTCGCATCAACGACTTGCTGCGTGGTCGTGTTTCCCGCTTCTCACTCGACGCGCTGGTAAACATTGCCACAGCGTTGGGCCAACGGGTGCACTTGGCATTGAAGGCTGCGTGAACCAGGAAAGGGTGTCAGGGACAATTCCTGACCTCGGATGGGCTCTCGGGATGAGGCTGGAGCGCGGCTCGCACTGATCGTCCTGCGCATGCTGCGCATGCTGCGCAAGCGATGCTGTGGCGCATGGCCCGCCCTCCACGTCTCGATATCGCCGGCATTCCCCAGCACGTGGTGCAGCGGGGCAACCACCGGCTGCCGGGCTTTCTGGGCGATGAAGCGCGCGAAATTGGCATCAACGTACCGGGCCGCTGTAGCAAGGGCGCTACAAGGCCTGCCTGGTGGATTCGGGCCGCTACTTCCTGGCATGCAGCCGCTACATCGAGCTCAATCCGGTGCGCGCGTGGATGGTGGCCCAGCCGGAGGATCATCCGTGGTCGAGCTATGCCGCCAACGCCACGGGACGCGTGGACCCGCTGCTGACCCCGCATCCTGAGTATCTCGCGCTCGGTGCCGATCCA
>SCRO01000030.1 GCA_004298505.1 Rhodanobacter sp. | reverse complement strand
CGCGGATCGATCTGCGATGCAATGACGCTCATGGATGCTGGCTCGTTGGGACGGAACTTTCGCGAAGGCTGGACTGTGCATAATAGCCGGCAATCGCCAGCGACCAAAGCGACCGAGTGGTACGATCGGCGCTCAGGCAAAAAAACGGCCGCACAAGGCGGCCGTTCTTCTGGCACATGACGAAGCGTCAGTTCCCCTTCGTGGCGTCCGTCGCGCTGGCGGCGGTGCCGGCAGCGGCTGGCGCGGAAGCGGCAGGCACCGGAGCTTCGGTCGGAGCGACCGCGGTGGCCGGAGCCGCCGGAGCCGCCGCTGTGGCGGCAGCAGCAGCCTGTTGAGCAGTGTCGGCGGCCTGTTGAGCAGTATCAGCCGACTTCTGGGCGTCTTGCGCGGAATCCTGCGCGCCATTGCTGCATGCCGCCAACAGCGCGACGAGCGCGGCGGCGAGTAGGGTACGCGTAAACTTCATAGGGAATCTCCTTAGCCGTGGAATGCCATTTGGCCGTGTATTAATAACCCTTTCGCAGACATTGCGCCACTTTTTTATGGTGCCAACTCGGGTGCATTGAAAACCGATTTACGCAAACGTCAGGTGAAAGGCCGAGGTATTCGAGTGCGGCGGTGCGCACTCGGAGGTTGGGAAAATATCGAACGCCGTAGCGAGAGCGTCGCCAGGCGTTCGTGACAAGGTGCGTTGTGGGCAAATTCGGGGAGTTTGGTGAGCCAAATGACCCGGATTTACCCGCAGCGCGCCGCCGGCACGGGCGTCTGACGGCGCTCGCAGTAGGCGGACGATTTTTTCTCAGCTTCTCAGTCCATGCGCTCCAGGGCAATCGCCGTGGCCTCGCCACCGCCGATGCAGAGAGTCGCCACGCCGCGGCGCAGGCCCCGTGTTTTCAATGCGTTGATCAGGGTCACCACCAGCCGCGCGCCACTGCAGCCGATGGGATGACCAAGTGCGCAGGCGCCGCCATTGACGTTGACTTTGTCGTGTGCAATGCCGATGTCTTTCATGGCCGCCATGGTAACCACTGCGAAGGCTTCGTTGATTTCCCACAGGTCGACGTCGCCGACCTTCCAGCCGGCCTTGTCCAGCACCTTCTGGATCGCTCCCACCGGTGCGGTGGTGAACCATTTTGGCTCCTGTGAATGGGTGGCGTGCGCAACGATGCGGGCCAGTGGCTTCAGTCCACGCTTGCCGGCATCTGCGGCGGACAGCAGCACCACGGCGGCCGCGCCGTCGGAAATGCTGGACGAGCTGGCGGCGGTGACGGTACCGTTTTCCTTGCGAAAAGCCGGGCGCAGGTTCGGGATCTTGGCAACGTCGGAGCGGCTCGGCTCTTCGTCGGTGTCGAACTGCACATCGCCCTTGCGGCTGCTTACCGTGACCGGCACGATCTCACCGGCGAACCCCCCATTTTGCTGCGCGGCCTTGGCCCGGTTGACCGATTCGATCGCAAACGCATCCTGATCCGCACGACTGAAGTGATACTTGTCGGCACACGATTCGGCGAACACGCCCATCGATTCGCCATCGTAAGGGTCGGTCAGGCCGTCCCACATCATGTGATCCACGAGCTTGCCATCGCCGAGCCGGATGCCGCTGCGCGCCTGCACCATGTGCGGTGCGTTGGTCATCGACTCCATGCCGCCGGCTACCACCACGCTGGCCGAGCCGGCCTTGATCAAGTCGTGGCCCAGCATGATCGCCTTCATGCCCGAGCCGCACACCTTGTTGATTGTGGTGCAGCCGGTGCCGACTGGCAGGTCGGCGGCCAGCGCCGCCTGCCGGGCCGGTGCCTGGCCCAGGTTGGCCGGCAGCACGCAACCCATGATCACCTCGCTGACATCGGCTGGAGCCACCCCGGATTGCTCCAGCGCGGCCCGCATGGCGGTCGCACCCAGCTTCGTGGTGGGGACACCAGTGAACTGGCCGAGGAACGACCCGATGGCCGTACGCTTGGAACCGACGATGACGATGCTGACATCCGACATGATGATCTCCGCTTTGGGTACTGAAGGGCGCGAACGCCCGAGGCTGACCGCTCGATTATCGCAGCGCACTGCAAGCGACCGCAAATGCCGCACCTTGATCCCGATTTGCGCGTTCCGCCCCCCTTTTGCCAAGCGTCTGTTGTGCGTAGATACTTCGTCATGGGGAGGTGGATGGTGCGCTGGCACTGACGACCTCGATGGGTGCAGTCGTGAACAATATTGGAGCAGGATTACGTCGGCGCCACGTGGCGTTGCTGACGGCACTGGCCTTTGCAGTGAGTGCCTGCACCGCCGCCGATGCCGATTTCTTCGGGCAAACCCTCAATCCCGCGCTGATCGCCGCTGGCGTACAGGTGATGAACAATTCCTGGGGTGGCATCTACTGGGACACTACCGACACTTCGATCAACCAGGCCTTCGCCAACGCCTACCAGCCGTTCGTGGTACAGCACGGCGGCCTGGTGGTATTCGCCGCCGGTAACGATTCAAAGAGCGATCCCAGCGCCATTGCCGCGTTGCCCAGCCTGGCACCCGAGCTCGAAAAGGGTTGGCTGGTCACCGTGGCAGTGAACAGCAACCACCCGGATCAGCTGGCCAGTTACTCGAACGCCTGCGGCAAGGCGATGGATTACTGTCTGGCCGCGCCGGGTGACGTGATCGTGCTGGACAAGGACACTCTCGCGAGCACGGCCAGCCCTTCCTACTGGCAGGTGAGCGGTACCTCGCTCGCCGCACCGCAGGTGTCCGGCGCCGCTGCCGTGGTGTGGCAGGCGCGTTCCCATACTCCAGCAACGACCTGGTGCGGCAGACCCTGCTCGGCACCGCCGATGATCTCGGCGCGCCGGGACCCGACCCGGTGTTCGGTTATGGCGAACTGAATGTCGGCAAGGCGGTGAACGGCCCGGCGAAGTTCGACTGGGGCGACGTTACGGTTAGCTTCGCCGGCAACTCGACCTGGAGCAATCCGATCTCCGGCGCCGGCGGCCTGGTCAAGCAGGGCACGGGCACGCTCAATCTCACCCAAGCTTCGACCTACACCGGGGCGACCCAGGTCCAGAGCGGCACGCTGACCGCGAAGTCGCTGGCGTCCGTCGTCAGTATTGCTGCGGGGGGAACCCTGAGCGGCACGTCGAAAATTGGAAGAAATATCATCAATGCCGGCACGCGCGCCCTGTCCGACCGCTTCGACAACCTGCTC
Source organism: Rhodanobacter sp. (assembly GCA_004298505.1). Classification (GTDB taxonomy): domain Bacteria; phylum Pseudomonadota; class Gammaproteobacteria; order Xanthomonadales; family Rhodanobacteraceae; genus Rhodanobacter. The sequence goes on along the minus strand of SCRO01000030.1, from coordinate 18,192 downwards.
GATCATCGGCAACCGGGTGGCTGGACGCAGAACCTGGGCTACCACGGCGACCTGTCGCGCAGCGGCTACAGCAACGTCGGCGTCGACCTCACCGGCTGGCTGGTCGGCCAGGACTATCGCATGGGCGGCAATGGCGAGGCAGGCTATGCGATCAGCCAGAGCCAAGGCCTGGGCCGGCTGGCCAATAGTCCCGATCAGGGCCGCAGTCATGCGCTGGAAGGCATGCTGTACGGCGGCGTGATCCACGGTTCGTGGTACACGATGGGCCGTTTCGGCGTCGGCACGTATCGGGAAAACATGCGCCGCCAGTTGCAGCTCGGCAACCAGTTCGCCGGCGTGGCCAGCGATACGAACGGCCGCTATGGCGTGGCCTACGGCGAGAGCGGCTATCGCCTGTCGCTGGGTCGGACCGAGGTGACGCCCTACATCAATCTGCAGTACGCGCATTTGCAACGCGATGGCTTCGATGAGCTGGGAGCCTACGGCTTCGGCCTGAAGTCTTCGGCGCAGACTACCGCACTGTGGCAGGCGGGTATGGGGATGCGCGCCACGCAGGCCGCCTGGGCGCTGCCGCGCGGTGGCAGCCTGAGCCTGCAGACATGCATGCTCTGGCAGCAGTCGTTCGGCGTGCGCGGCGAGTCGTTCGATGCCAGCTTCAGCGGCATCCACCAGTTCGCGCCGGTCGGCGGCATCGGCCTGGCGTAGGGTGGGCACGGCCCGCCGGCTCTGGCTCGTGTCGCCAGCGGCGGGCCGTGCCCGCCCTACGCGAGCGTCAGGCCTTGCCGTGGAACAGCTCGCGGCCGATCAGCATGCGCCGGATCTCGTTGGTGCCCGCGCCGATTTCGTACAACTTGGCGTCGCGCAGCAGGCGCCCGGCCGGGAACTCGTTGATGTAGCCGTTGCCGCCCAGGGTCTGGATTGCCTCCAGCGCAACCTGCACGGCATTGACCGACGCGTTCAGCAGGCAGGCCGCCGGGTCGATGCGCGACCTCACACCGTTGTCGAATTGCTGCGCCACCATGTACGCAAAACCGCGCGAGGATTGCAGCCGCGTATACATATCGGCGATTTTCGCCTGCATCACGCCGAAGGTGCCGATCGGCGCATTGAACTGCTTGCGCTCACGCACGTACGGCAAGGCGATGTCCAGCGCCGTTTGCATCAGCCCGAGCGGACCGCCGGACAACACCAGCCGCTCGGTGTCCAGACCGCTCATCAGCACGCGCACGCCCTCGTTGACCTCGCCGACGATGTTCTCCTCGGGGATTTCGCAGTCCTCGAATACCAGCTCGCAGGTGTTCGAGCCGCGCATGCCGAGCTTGTCCAGCTTCTGCGCGCTCTGGAAACCCTTCATGCCCTTTTCGACGATGAAGGCGGTCATGCAGCGGCTGCCGGCGGGGCGCGGTGCGGTGCGCATGTAGACCAGCAGCACGTCGGCATCGGGTCCGTTGGTGATCCACATCTTGTTGCCGTTGGCGACCCATGCGTCGCCCTTCTTTTCAGCCTTGCAGGTCATCGAACCGACCACGTCGGAACCGGCAGCCGGTTCGCTCATCGCCAGCGCGCCGACGTATTCGCCCGAGCACATCTTCGGGATGTACTTGCGCCGTTGTGCCTCGTTGCCGTTGTGGAAGATGTTCTGCACCGCGAGGTTGGAGTGCGCACCGTACGACAGGCCCACCGAACCCGAGGCACGCGAGATCTCCTCCATCGCTACCATGTGCGCCAGGAAGCCCAAGCCGCTGCCGCCGTATTGCTCCGGGATGGTGACGCCGAGCAGCCCCATCTCGCCGAACTTCTTCCACAGGTCGGCCGGAAACAGGTTGTCGCGGTCGATCTTGTCGGCGCGCGGGGCAATCTCCTTTTCCGCGAAACCGTGCACAGACTCGCGTAGCAGGTCGGTATCTTCTCCGAGCGGAAACGGTCGCATCGCTTACTCCATGGATATGCAGGTTGTGAGGTGTCGAGACCACGATTTTAGCGCACGCAGCCCGTTAACGCTGGGTTGTAATCGCAGGCACTGTCCGCCGTGTCAGCTCAGCAGCAGGCTGGTGTTGTGGGCATCTGGTGCAACGAGCCGGTCAAGGCCGCGGTGGACGAAACGTTGCAGTGCCGCGGCCGGACGTTGATCGTCATGGCGCTTCGACCAGGTGGCCTGTCGCGCCAGCAGGGTCGCCGCGGCGCAGCGCGCGAGGGTGAAGGCGAGACCGCGCGTGCCTGCTTCCAGCACGTCGCGCTGGCCGCCGTGCTGATCGAGCCAGCGCGCCACGGCGTCCAGGGTCTGCTTGATGGCGTTGCCTGCATGCATGTCGTCGTTGCCGTCCAGCCAGCGGACCGTGGTGGTGCGCAGTGCACCGAGGCTGTCGCCGGCCAGGGCGCGCAGGCTGTCCAGCGACAGCACGTTGGTGGTGCCTTCCCAGATCGAATACACTTGCGCGTCGCGCAGCAGTTGCGGCAGGCCGGTGTCCTCGATGTAGCCGGCACCACCGAAGCACTCCAGTACTTCGGAACAGATCTTGACTGCCAGTTTGCCGGTCCACAGCTTGGCCAGTGGGGTGAGCAGGCGCAGCACGGCCGATTCCTCCGCTGAAGCCTCGCCTTGCTCGACGCGGCCGAGCAGGTGTGCCACCTCAAAGGCCAGCGCGAATGCGGCCTCGAACTGGGCTTGCATGTCCGCCAGTGTCTGCGCATGCAGGGGTTGCTCGATCAACGGACGGCCGAACGCTCGCCGCCGCGCGGCGAAGTCGCGTGCCAGGCTGATCGCGCGCGCCATGCTGGCTACTGCACAGATCGTGTTCCAGCTGCGGGTGATGTTGAGCATCGGCGCCACCTGGCGTACGCCATGGGCGAGCTCGCCCAGCGGCCAGGCGGGCAGGCCATCGAGATGGATTTCCGCGGTGGGCAGTTCCTGCGTGCCGAGTTTGTCCTTGAGCCGGTCGATGACGAGTTCCGGTTTGCGTCGCTCGCCGTCCATCGTCTCGACGTAAAACAGCGCCAGCGCGCCGGGCCCGGTGCCGGCGCCTTCCGGCCGCGCCAGCGCCAGCGCGGCTTCGCCGACTACGGCCGAGCTGAACCACTTGCGACCATGCAGCCGCCACTGGCCGTCGGCATCCTGCCGCGCCACGGTTTCGGTGTTGCCGACATCGGAGCCGCCGATGGTCTCGGTCATCCACTGGCCGCTGAGCCAGAAGCTCGCCGCGTCGCGGCTCAGGAAACGCGGCAGCACGCGCTTGATCAGATCGGCGTTGCCGGAAGCCTTGATCGCGGTGGCGGCGCCGTCGGTCATCGCCAGCGGGCAGGTATAGAACTCGCTGGCCAGGTGATACAGATAGACGCGGGCGAACTCTTCGAGGCGTGCATGCCCGTGGTTGGCGTGACCGGCGGCGAGTACCGCGTGACGCGTAGTGAGCTGCGGGCCTTCCTGCCAGGCGGTGGTCAGTTCGATGTGGTCGACGCGTTGCCCCCAGGCGCTCCAGCGCGTCAGCACGGGTTTGCGTTGCGTGCTGGCGCAGGCTCGTTGCCACGCCATCAGCGCATAGTCGCCCAGCGCATCGAGATCGGCATCCAGCGGCGCGCGTCGTTCGTTGGGCAGCACGCGATCGAGCAGGCTCAGCAGTAGCCGGTCGCTGCGATAGGGATGGGTGAGTTGTGGCGCATCTTGCAGGAATGCCATGGGAAACCCCCAACGTATTACGTGGCGTAGGAGCCCGCTCGCGGGCGATGCTTCTGCTCTAGCGCACAATGTGGATCAAATCAAGAGTATCGCCCGCGAGCGGGCTCCACGGGATCGCGTTGGCGCCTGACCCCGGCGCCCAGGGTGCTGATCAGCAGCAGGGTGAGCGCGGTCCAGGCGAACAGCCCGATGCGTTGCTCCATCGGCAACGAACGCTGCGCGTTCATGCAGTCCCCGCCAGTCGCCGTGCGACATCGGCCAGTCGCCGACCCAATGCGCGGGCCAGTTCGCGTTCGTCGTCGCTGATCGGGTTGTCGCCCTTGGCGCCAGTGACATGGCTGGCGCCGTAGGGGGTGCCGCCACTGCGGGTGCTGGTCAGCCGGGGCTCGGTGAACGGCACGCCGACCAGCAGCATACCGTGATGCAGCAACGGCAAGGCCATGCTCAGCAGAGTCGATTCCTGGCCGCCATGCATGGTGCTGGTGGAGGTGAACAACGCCGCCGGCTTGCCGGCCAGCATGCCGCTGGACCACTCGGTGCCGGTGGAGTCGAGGAAATGTTTCAGCGGTGCGGCCATGTTGCCGAAGCGGGTGGGGCTGCCCATGGCCAGCGCGACGCAGTCGAGCAGGTCCTGCTTCGTCACGTAGGGCGCCCCGTCCGCAGGCTCCGGCGGCTGCGCCACCTCGGTCACCGTCGCGACCGCCGGCACCTGGCGCAGGCGTGCACGCATGCCCGGCACTTCCTCGATGCCGCGGGCAATCAGACGCGCCAGCTGGGCAGTGTGGCCGCTGCGGCTGTAGTACAGCACCAGGATCTCTTGATTCATGCGGCGTCGACTTGCGCGATTGAGGCAGTCACGGCTGCTAGTGTACCGTTCGATATCGGTCGCGGCTCGTTGCCGCCGACAGAGGATGCCGATGGCCCGTCGCTTCGATCCCGATCGTCTGCGCTATTTCCGCCGCTTCGTGTGGCAGCGTTTCGTCGACGACAAATGCTTCGAGACAGCCGGCGCGCTGTCCTATACGACCCTGGTGTCGCTGGTGCCGCTCACGGTGGCCGTGTTGGCCATGTTTGCGGTGTTCCCGGTGTTCGCGGGTGCGCGCGACACCTTGATCAATTTCGTGTTCTACAACTTCGTGCCGGCAGCCGGCGAGAAGGTGCAAGAGGCGCTGCAGAGTTTCGCCGACAACGCCAAGGGGCTGACCGGGATCAGCATCCTCGTGATGTTGTTCAGCGCGCTGTCGATGATGATCAGCATCGAGGATCGACTGAACCGGATCTGGCGCGTGCACCAGCCGCGCCGCTGGGGTCCGCGCCTGCTCCTGTATTGGGCGTCGTTGACGCTGGGGCCGATCCTGGTCGGTGGTGGTATCGCGGCGACTTCGTACGTTACTGCAATGCCGTTCCTGAGTGTGGCTTCGGACCAGATCCACACGATCGGCAGCAGTCTGCTGACGACGCTACCGTTCCTGGTGACGTTTTTCACTTTGTGGCTGATGTATGCGGTGATTCCCAACACCCGCGTGTCGCGCCGTGATGCGGCGATCGGCGCGTTGCTGGGTGCGGTGCTGTTCGAGATCGCGCGCTGGGGCTTTGCGCAATTCGTGGGTCAAGCGAACAACTACCAGCAGATCTACGGCAAGCTGGCAATCGTTCCCATCTTCCTGCTGTGGATCTACCTGTCGTGGGTGATCGTGATCCTGGCCGCCTCGATCGCCGCCTCGATCTCCGCCTACGAGTATCAGCCGCCGTCCGACACGTTGCCCGCTGGCGCCGAGTTTCTTGGCTTGCTGGCGGTTTTGCGGTTCTTCGTGGACGCCCAACGCCACGGTGAGTGTGTCGATCTTGCCGACGTGCGGCTGCGCGCGCCCTATTTGAGCGCCGGCGCGATCGGCGATTACTTCGACGACCTGCAGCAAGCAGACCTGGTCCAACGGGGTGCATCCGGTGGCTGGCTGCTCAGTCGCAGCCTGGACAGTACCGACCTGTTGCGCCTGTATCGATGCACCCATCACCGGCTGCCCTTGAATCCGCTCGAAGAGGCAGCTGCACTGGGCATCGAACTCTCGCCGGAATTGCTGGTCATGCTGGATGAACTGGCGACGGTGTTGCAGGCGAAGCTGGGTACCCGGCTCGACCATATCTATCCCCCTGCCGCCGATCCGGCAGCCGATACCAAGGAACTTCCCGCATGAGCTTCTTTTCGCCCCGCTTCGCGGTCGCCACATTACTTGCGCTGGCTTTCGCGGCGCCGACCGAGGCTGCGATGCCGAGCCAGCCGACCCTGCAGGTGACTACGCTGGAGGGTGGAACCTTCGACCTGGCCGCGCAGCGCGGACATTGGGTGATCGTCAATTATTGGGCGACCTGGTGCGTGCCGTGCATCAAGGAAATGCCTGATATTTCGCATTTCGTCGCCACCCACAAGAATGTCCGCGCAATCGGGCTGGCTTACCAGGACAGCGCGCCCGCCGACATCAAGGCTTTCCTGGCCAAACATCCGGTGGTCTACCCGATCGCGCAGGTCACCCTGGACAAGCCGTTGAAGGATTTCGACGAGCCGCGTGGCTTGCCCACGACGTACCTGATCGGCCCGAATGGCAAGGTGGTGCAGCACAGGCTGGGGCCGGTGACCGGGGCGATGCTGACGCAATGGATCGGGGCGGACTGATGCCGACGGCCCGCTTCATCGTCAGCGGCCGGGTGCAGGGTGTGTTCTTTCGCGCCAGTACCCGCGAGCGGGCGCTTGGTCTTGGGCTGACCGGTCATGCGAAGAATCTCGACGATGGCCGTGTAGAAGTGCTTGCCAGCGGCAGTGCGGACGCGCTCGAGGTGCTGGAGCAGTGGCTGCAGCAAGGGCCGCCGGTGGCCAGGGTGGAGCAGGTGTTCCGCGAGAACCTGACTGAGCAGGATCTGTTCGGCTTCATCACCGGCTGAGCCGCTGCTCGACCGGCGCGTGGTTCAGGCGCTGCCCAGCGCCTGCAACAGGTCAACCTGGTGTTCGCGGGTCAGCGTATCGATCAGTTCGCGCAGGTCGCCCTGCATGGTCTCGGGCAGGCGATACAGGGTGAGATTGATGCGGTGATCGGTGATCCGCCCCTGCGGATAGTTGTAGGTGCGGATGCGCTGGCTACGATCGCCGGAGCCCACCTGCAAACGGCGCGATTCGGCCTGGGCTGCCGCCTGCTTGCCTTGTGCCTCGTCGAGCAGGCGCGCCTTCAGCAGGCTCATCGCGCGGGCACGGTTCTTGTGCTGGCTGCGCTCTTCCTGGCATTCCACCACGGTACCGGTGGGCAGGTGGGTGATGCGAATTGCCGAGTCGGTCTTGTTGATGTGCTGGCCGCCGGCGCCGGAGGCACGGAAGGTGTCGACCTTGAGGTCGGCCGGGTTGATCTCGATCTCGTCGATCTCGTCCAGCTCGGGCAGGATCGCCACGGTTGCCGCCGACGTGTGGATGCGTCCCTGCGACTCGGTTTCCGGCACGCGCTGCACCCGGTGCGTACCGGATTCGAACTTCAGCTGCGAGTACGCACCCTTGCCCTCGATGCGCGCCACGATTTCCTTGTAGCCGCCGTGCTCGCCGGCGTGCTCGCTGAGCACCTCGACGTGCCAGCCGCGGCTTTCCGCATAGCGCAGGTACATCCGGAACAGGTCGCCGGTAAAAATTGCCGCCTCGTCGCCGCCGGTGCCGGCGCGTACTTCCAGATACAGGTTGGCTTCGTCGCGCGGATCCTTCGGCAGCAGCAACAATTGCAGTTCGCCATCGAGATCGTGCAGGCGTTGTTCCAGCCGCGCGACATCGTCGAGGGCCATCTCGCGCAGCTCGGGGTCATCCAGCATGGCGCGCGATTCGGCCAGTTCGCGCCCGGCCTGGTCGTGCTCGTGCAGCGAGGCGGCGATCGGCTCGAGCTGGGCATATTCCTGCGACAGGTCACGAAAGCGGTTGTTATCGGCCAGCACCTCCGGTTGCGACAGCAGCAGGCTGATCTCCTGATGGCGTTCGGCGAGGGCTTCCAGCTTGCGGCGAATCGATGGCGTCATGGGCGAGGCACGGACGAGTGATGGGGGTCGAGTTGCGCGTGAAGGCCATGGCGCCTCCCGCGTGGCGAGCGAATTTCGGTGATACGGCAGCCAGCCGCCCTCGCTACTCGTTTCTCGCCGCTTGCTCGTCTTCGTCCAGACCGTACAGCCGGCCGGCGGCGTGCAACAGGTCCATATCGCCGCTGAGCGTGGCTTCGCGCAGGCGCGCGCTGGGGTGGTGCAGCAGTTTGTTGGTCAGCGTGTTGGCGAGGAACGCCAGTGCATCTTCCGGCGATTTGCCGTGGGCGAGCATCGCGCGCGCCTTGACCAGCACTTCGTCGCGATAGATTTCCGCGTGCTGGCGCATGTCCAGCGCCGGGTTGCGCAATGTCAGCGCGCGGCGCCAGGCCATGTAGCGGTCGACCTGGAGGTCGATGATGGCATCGGCCTCGCGGGCAGCGGCTTCGCGCGAGCGCCGGTTGTCATCGATCACCTGGCGCAGGTCGTCGATGCCGTAGAGGTACACATCGGGCAGCTTGGCAATTGATTCCTCGATGTCACGCGGCACCGCGATGTCGACCATGAACATCGGTTTGCGCCGGCGTGTCGCCATCGCCTGCTCGACCATTGCGCGCGTGACGATCGGCTGGCGTGAAGCGGTCGACGAAATCACGATGTCGGCGTCGGCCAGATGTTGCGGCAGGTCCGCCAGCGCGATCGCATACGCGCCATGGCGACCGGCCAGCTCCTGTGCGCTTTCCAGCGTCCGGTTGGCGACGATCAGGCGGCGTGCCCGCTTCTCGGTCAGGTGTCGTGCCGCCAGCTCGATGGTGTCGCCAGCGCCGATCAGCAGCACGCAAGCCTGCTCCAGGTCGGTGAAAACCTGCTCGGCCAGCCGCACGGCGGTGAACGCGACCGACACCGTATGGGCGCCGATCCGCGTGTCGGTGCGCACGCGCTTGGCTACCGCGAAGGTGTGTTGCAGCAGGCGATCCATCGGCCCCTTGAGGACGTGCGCCTGGCGCGCCTGCTGATAGGCGTCCTTCACCTGACCGAGGATCTGCGGCTCGCCCAGCACCATCGAGTCCAGCCCGGTGGCTACGCGGAACATGTGGCGCACGGCGTTTTGCTCTACATGCCGATACAGGAACTCATCGAGCTTGCCCGGAGTCAGATGATGATGACGGCTCAGCCACGCCTGCGGGATGTCTTCCGCACCCGTTGCCACACCCACATAGAGTTCGGTGCGGTTGCAGGTGGAGAGGATCAGCGCCTCCTCGACCCCGGGTTCGCCCGCCAGTTCGAGCAGGGCCGTGTCGGCAGCGTGCTCGTCGAACGCCACTTGCTCGCGCAGGCTGACCGGCGCGGTGAGGTGATTCAGCCCGAGGGCGATCAGTGGCATGACGGTGGCAACATCTCGACGACAAGTATCCGACGTAGGCTAAGCTTGGCGCTGCATTGCCCGGAAACGTTCCGGAGCGACGCAAGCAGACATGTGAATGGAGGGTAGTGTGCGCAGCGCAGCAGGCAAGTTCAAGCAACTGCGGCATTTTACGGCATTGGCAGTCCTGGTGCTGGGCTTGGCCGCGTGCGCCGTGGCGCCATCGCGTGACGCGCCCGCGACTGCCGCCACGGCGCAGCCACTGGCCCGCATGATGGTGGCCACGCCGGATGCAAAGCACGACCTGCTGGCGCAATTGCTGGCTGGCGAAATGGCACTCACCCGGACCAACCTGAACGTCGCATCCGCGCATTACGACAAGGCGATGGCCCTGAGTCTCGATCCGGAGGTGGCCGCGCGCGCCGCCGATCTCGCGATCGCCGTCCATGACGACGATGCTGCCCGGCGTGCGCTGGATCGCTGGCAGGTGCTCGGCGCAAAACCGGCCGAGATGGCCCAGGCGAGGGCCGAGCTGGCGCTTGATCATGGCGACGCCGCCGAGGCAAAACGCCAGCTGGCGCTGCTCACCGGCAGCGATGCCAGCGACGCGTGGCGGAAGTTCGGTCGGGTCCTGGTGGCAGCCCGTGACCAGGCCCAGGCAGCGCGCCTGCTCGAAGCCCTGGCCACTCCGCAGCGCTTGCCGGGCGACGCACAGGCCTGGCTGGCGATGAGCGAGCTGGGCGACAAGCTGGGTCGCCATGCCTATGCGATGAAGATTGCCGCTGCCGCGGTGCAGCGCTTCCACAGCGCCGAGACCTATGCCTGGGCGGCCCAGATGAGATTCAAGGATGGCGATCGCAAGGGCGCGCAGGCGCTGCTGCAGAAAGCGCTGGCCGAGGCGCCGAAGAACACCCACTTGCGGTTGGCCTACGCCAGCATGCTCAGCGGGGCGGGTGACGATGTGGCAGCCTCGCGGCTGCTCGCGCATGGCGCCCAGGATGCCGACATCTACGCGATGCGTGCCGCGCTGGCCGCCCGTCACCACGACATGAAAACCTTGGCCGCGCTGTATCGTGAGCTGCAGAAGGCGCCACCCGAGGCGCGCGCGCGCAGCACCTATCTGCTTGGCCAGCTCGCCGAAATGCAGCATCGGGACAGCGAGGCGCTGGACTGGTACAACCAAGTCGGTGACGAGGACCCGCATGCCTTCGATGCCGCCTTGCGTAGCGCGTTGATCCTGCACGCACAGGGCAAGCGCAACGAGGCCCATCAGCTGCTGGGCCAGCTGGAAATCGACCATCTCGAACAGCCGCCGCAACTGAGCCAGGCGTGGCAGGTCGATGCCGAGCTCTACCTGCGCGAGCAGAATTACGCCAGGGCCGAAACCTCATTCAGCCGCGCCCTGCAGGTGCTGCCCGACGACCCGGGGTTGCTCTATGGCCGTGGCATGGCCTACGCCGAGGCCGGCCAGATCGACCAGGCAGTAAAGGATTTCCAGCACCTGCTGAAGGTCAAGCCCGGCGATATCGATGCCAGCAACGCGCTGGGTTATACCCTGGCCGACGCCAATCGCGACCTGCCCGAGGCGACGAAGCTGTTGCAGGCCGCGCGTGCGGCCAAGCCCGACGATCCAGCGATCGCCGATTCCTGGGGCTGGCTGCAATACCGCCTCGGCCATCTGGCGCAGGCCGAGCAGACCTTGCGCGGCGCGTGGCTGGCGCGCAAGGACGCCGATGTCGGCGTGCATCTGGGCGAAGTGTTGTGGAAGCAGGGGCGTCAGCAGGATGCGCAGAAGGTCTTCGACGAGGTGCGCAAGCTCGATCCGCGCAGCACCAGCCTGCGCGACGCGCTGAAGCGGTTGCATCCATGAGCGGTTCGCCTTTGCTGAGGGTAGGGCGGGTGTTCGCGGTGGTGCTGCCGCTGCTGCTGGCGGCGTGCGTTCCGGCGGTGCGCCTGAAGGCCAATGCCGACTTGCTCGAAGCGCAGCGCTCGCGCGAACAGACGTTGGCCGGAGCGGATCACTGGGCATTGCAGGGCCGACTCGGGGTTTCCGACGGCCATGACGGCGGCAGCGGCAATTTCAGCTGGACCCAGGACGGCAACCACTATGTTTTTGTGCTGCGCGCGCCGATCACCGGCAAGAGTTTCCGCCTGAGCGGCGGTCCGGACGGGGCCTTGCTGGAAGGGCTCGACGGCGGAGCGCTACAAGGCCCCGACGCGGAGGTGTTGCTGCGCAAGGCACTCGGTTGGGAGGTGCCGTTGCGCAACCTGCGGGCGTGGGTGCTGGGGCTGCGTGCCGACGGCGGGCCGGCCAAACTCAGCTTTGGCGCCAACCGGCTACCCTCGTTGTTGCAGCAGGATGGCTGGACAGTCGACTATCGTGTCTGGGACGACAACCGACACCCACCACTGCCCACGAAAGTGTACGCGGCGAAGCCTCCCTACAAGGTGCGCCTGTCGATTGAATCCTGGCAGTTTCAATAAGCGCACTCGCTTGGGTTAGGCTTTGCGCCCCGCTGGCGGCGCGGCCACCGCGCAGATTCCGCAACCATCATGTCCATCCACATCGAACGCGCCCAACCCTGCCACGTCGGCGCCTTGTGTGCCATCGAGCGCAAGGCCGTGCAGCTGTTTCGCGGGCATCCGGCGTCGCCACACTACGCCGCCGCGTCGATCCCGCCCGAACTGTTGCGGCAGGCGATCGATCGCGGCCTGGTATGGGTCGCGCTCACTGCAGCGGGTGAACCGGTCGGCTTCGTGTGGCTGGATACCGAGTCGAGCGATGACGTCATCGGTATCGCCGAGATTGACGTGCTGCCGGAGCACGGCCGGCGCGGCATCGGCGCGGCCCTGCTCGAGCACGCCTGTGCCTGGGCACGCGAGGCGGGCTACCGGCGCATCGATCTGGGCACCCTGGCCGATGTGCCATGGAATGCGCCGTTCTATGCACGGTATGGTTTTGGCGTCGTCAACAAGAATGATCCGGCGTTCGCGTATGCGCGCCAGCGCGATCGCGAGCATGGCTTTCCCGACCCCTTGCGCGTATTCATGAGTCGCACGCTGTCGACGCCTGCGCGCGGCGAATGGAGCGCATGGCCAGCGCCGGCCAAGCTGAACCTCTTTCTGCGCATCACCGGTCGCAGGGCCGACGGATATCACGAACTGCAGACCGTATTCCGTCTGCTGGACTGGGGCGACGAGGTGCGCCTGCGCGTGCGCGACGACGGCGAAATCCAGCGTTTGCACGGAGCGAGTGGGGTGTCGGTGCAGGATGATCTGGCCGTGCGTGCCGCGCAGCTGCTGCAGCAACATGCTGCGCGCGGCGTCGGCGCTGATATCGAGGTCGTCAAGCGCATTCCGCTGGGTGGCGGCCTTGGCGGCGGCAGTTCCGATGCGGCCACGGTGCTGGTGGCGCTCAATCATTTGTGGAGGCTCGAGCTGGACGAGGACACGCTGGCCGGGCTGGGTCTCCAGCTTGGCGCCGACGTGCCGGTGTTCGTGCGTGGGCGCTCGGCGTGGGCCGAGGGTGTCGGCGACCAGTTGAGCCCGATCAGCCTGCCACGGCGGCACTACGTGGTGCTCGACCCACGAGAACCGGTGCCGACGGCAGCACTCTTTCAAGCGCCTGAATTGACACGAAATGCGCAGCGCGCGACAATTTCGTCCTTTGCTTCCGGCGAAACTACCGAGAACACGTTCCTGCCGGTCGTGCGTGCGCGGCACCCGCAAGTAGCCGAGGCGCTGGACTGGCTTGGCGGTTTCGGTGAGGCGCGGCTTTCCGGCAGCGGCGGCTGCGTGTTCCTGGAACTGCGTTCGCTTGTGCGGGCGCACGCCGTGGCAGACAGTTGTCCGGCAGCGTTCAGGGCGCACGTGGGCAGCGGCATGGATGTTTCACCGCTGCACGAGGCGCTGGCACGGCAGCGCAGAAGTTGATCGAATAAAGGCATCACCGAACACACAAAATTCTGGGGCGTCGCCAAGTCCGGTCAAGGCACGGGATTTTGATTCCCGCATACGCAGGTTCGAATCCTGCCGCCCCAGCCATTCATCAGATGGTTGAGTTTCGAGGTAATACTTGTGGACACGTCCACCCCGATGATGCTGTTTACCGGTAACGCCCACCGCGCGCTGGCCGAGGATGTCGCCCATCGCCTGGGCGTGCCGCTGGGCAAGGCGCTGGTCGGTACGTTCAGCGACGGCGAGGTACAGATCGAGATCGAGGAGAATGTCCGCAAGCAGGAAGTGTTCGTGATCCAGCCCACCGGGGCGCCGAGCGCGGTCAACCTGTTCGAGCTGCTGGCGCTGACCGATGCGCTGAAGCGCGCCTCGGCGTCCAGCGTCACCGCAGTAATTCCGTACTTCGGTTACGCCCGCCAGGATCGCCGGCCGCGTTCGGCGCGGGTGCCGATCACCGCCAAGCTGGCCGCCAGCATGATCGGTGCCGCAGGCGTGGACCGGGTGCTGACGGTGGATCTGCACGCCGATCAGATCCAGGGTTTTTTCGATATTCCGGTCGACAATGTGTATGCTTCACCGGTGTTGCTGGCCGACATCTGGCGCAGCTACAGCATGGAAGACCTGATCGTGGTCAGCCCCGACGTGGGTGGCGTGGTGCGTGCACGTGCGATCGCCAAGCGGCTGGACGATGCCGAACTGGCGATCATCGACAAACGCCGCCCGCGTGCCAACGTGTCGACGGTGATGAACATCATCGGTGACGTCGAAGGCAAGACCTGTGTGATGGTCGACGACATCGTCGACACCGCCGGTACCCTGTGCGCCGCTGCTGCGGCGCTGAAAGAGCGCGGTGCCCACAAGGTGGTCGCCTATTGCGTGCACCCGGTGCTGTCGGGTGCGGCGATCAGCAATATCGAAGGCTCCCAGCTCGACAAGCTGGTGGTCACCAACACCCTGCCGCTGCGCCCGGAAGTGCAGGCCTGCACCAGGATTCGCCAGCTCTCGGTCGCCGAGCTGCTGGCGGAAACCATTCGCCGGATCGCCTTCGGCGAGTCGGTGAGCTCGCTGTATGTAGATTGAGAATTGAAGATTCCGTCCATGGATGGACGGTCTTGATCTCCGGCTTTTCGCGACACGGACGCCGCGTATAGATATAGAAAATTGAAGAGTCCGTCCAGGATGGACGGTCTTGATTTCCAGTTTTTCGCGGCATGGATGCCGCGTGAAGTAACGATTTTCCCTGGTCGCGGGGAAGTCAACCAGTCGCTGCGAGGCGGCAAACACCCACCAAGGTAGTAAATGAAATGACCCAGACTCATGAAATCAAGGCGCACAGCCGCAAGGACGAGGGGAAAGGTGCGAGCCGCCGCCTGCGTCGCGCGAGCTTTGTGCCGGCAGTTATCTATGGTGCCGAGCGTGCCCCGGAAAGTATCCAGATCGAGCACAACACGATCCTGCTCGCGGCCAGGAACGAGTGGTTCTTCTCCTCGGTGCTCGACCTGAACGTCGACGGCAAGGTGCAGAAGGTGCTGGTGCGCGACTGGCAGAAGCACCCGTTCAAGCAGTTGATGATGCATATGGACTTCCTGCGCATCGACGAAAGTGCCAAGCTGCGCGCCAACGTGCCGCTGCACTTCCTGAACAAGGAAAAGTCACCCGCTGGCAAGACCTCCGGGGTGGTGATTTCGCACAACCTGACCGAGGTGGAAGTCACCTGCCTGCCGAAGGATCTACCTGCGTTCATCGATCTGGATCTGGGTGCCCTCGAGGCCGGCGACATCATTCACTTGTCGCAACTGAAGCTGCCGCCCAACGTGGAGCTGCCCGCGCTGCAGCTGGGCGAGGCCCACGACATCGCGGTAGTCACGGTGAACGTGGTGAAGGAAAGCGCTGCGGACGCTGCCGAGGATGCTGCTGCCGAGGCCGAAGCCGAGGCGAACAAGGTCGCGGCGGCAGCGAAGCCGGCCGCCAAGCCGGCTGGCGACAAGAAGTAAGCCGTATGGTCCCGCACCCGGGACGGGTGCGGGACCATTTGGTTTGTCGTTCATGGCTGGTTTGCGACTCATTGTGGGACTGGGCAATCCCGGTGCCGAATATCTGCGAACCCGGCACAACGCCGGGTTCTGGCTAGTTGACGCCCTTGCCAGCGGTCAGGGCGAGCGCTTCACCTTCGACGGCAAGCTGCACGGTGAAAGCTGCCGCGTTCGCCTCGGTGGCGCACCGGTCTGGTTGCTCAAGCCGGCTACGTTCATGAACAAAAGCGGCATCGCGCTGGTTTCGGCGCTGCGTTATTACAAGATCGAAGCCGAAGAGTGCCTGGTCGCGCATGATGACCTGGACTTGCCGCCCGGCACCGTGCGCCTGAAGTTCGACGGCGGCCATGGTGGCCAGAACGGTCTGCGCGACATCATGGCTCACCTCGGTCACGGCAAGTTCCATCGGCTGCGCGTGGGCATCGGCCATCCCGGCCATCGTGACCAGGTCACGCCGTGGGTGCTGGGCCGGCCGTCCGCGTCGGACGAGGGCGCGATCATCGACGGCATCAGTCGCGCGCTGGACGTGTTGCCGCTGGCGGTGGATAGCCAGTTCGACAAGGCGATGCAGCAATTGCATATAGCGGAGAATAGGGAATCGGGAATCGGGAATCGTTGACGACCCCGCTACCGCGCAGCTCTTCCCATTCCCCATTCCCCATTCCCCATTCCCGGATTTCAGACCATGGGCATCAAATGCGGCATCGTCGGCCTGCCCAATGTCGGCAAGTCTACCCTGTTCAACGCGCTGACTAAGGCGGGCATCGCCGCGGCGAATTTTCCGTTCTGCACGATCGAGCCGAATGTCGGCGTGGTGCCGGTGCCGGACCCGCGACTGAACGCGTTGGCGGCCATCGTCAACCCGCAACGGGTGGTTCCGACCGCGGTGGAGTTCGTCGACATCGCCGGCCTGGTGGCGGGCGCCTCGAAGGGCGAGGGCCTGGGCAACAAGTTCCTGGCGCATATTCGTGAGGTCGATGCCGTTGCCCACGTGGTGCGCTGCTTCGAGGGCGAGGTGATCCACGTCGCCGGCAAGGTCGATCCAGGAGCCGACATCGAGACGATCGACACCGAGCTGGCGCTGGCCGACCTGGAATCGGTGGACAAGGCACTGAACCGTGCCGAGCGCGCGGCCAAGGCGAACGATAAGGAAGCCTTGGCGAAGAAGCCGGTATTGCAGAAACTCGCGACAGCACTCAACGAAGGCCGTTCGGCGCGCAGCCTGGGCCTGGACGAAGAGGAGCGGGCGCTGGTGCGCGACCTGTTCCTGCTCACCCTGAAGCCGCTGATGTACATCGCCAACGTGGCCGACGACGGGTTCGAGAACAATCCGCTGCTGGACGCGGTGTGCGAGCGCGCGGTTGGTGAAGGCGCCGAAGTGGTACCGGTATGTGCGTCGATCGAGGAAGAGCTGGCGCAACTGGAAGATACCGACCGCGACGAGTTCCTGCAGGACATGGGCCTGGATGAGCCGGGTTTGAACCGGGTGATCCGTGCCGGCTACAAGCTGCTCGACCTGCAGACCTATTTCACCGCCGGCGTGAAGGAAGTGCGCGCCTGGCAGGTGAAACGCGGTGCCACCGCACCGCAGGCGGCCGGCGTGATCCACACCGACTTCGAGCGCGGCTTCATCCGCGCCGAGACGGTGGGTTACGACGACTTCATCCAGTACAAGGGCGAAGCCGGCGCGGCGGCCGCCGGCCGGCTGCGCAAGGAAGGCAAGGAGTACATCGTCAAGGACGGCGACGTGCTGCACTTCCTGTTCAACGTCTGAGCCGGTTTCTTTTTCGTGCACTCAGGGGGCGGGCACTGCCTGCCGGCCTTCGGCGAGCCGACGCCGGTGCCAGTGCCGACCTGGCAGCCACGCAGCGAGGATGATCGCCGCTTGCAGGAACTGGCGCGTCGTGGCGGTTACGTCAGGGCGATCATTGCGGCAGCGCAGCGTGTGCATGTCGGGCACGGGTTGGGTGATGTCTTCACGCATCAGGTGTTGACAGTGGAGTGGCCTGACAGCGAAAATACGCGTTCTTTGCTGGCGAAATATCCAGACAGCCAAGGTAGTCGGCATGCCCGCTGCCATTCCACCTTCCCGACGCAGTCGCGACACCGCAGTTCGACAAATTCGTCTGGAGCGAATTTGAACAGCCCGCAGGGCTGGCCCCGAAGGGGCGAAGGGCAGGATGCCCGGAGTCATCCACCTCCCGGCTTGGGCGTTACGCAGCTAGAAGAAAATTGAAAAAAATTTGGAGGGATACCCAAGCGGCCAACGGGGGCAGACTGTAAATCTGCTGGCTCACGCCTTCGGTGGTTCGACAAATTCGTCCGGAACGAATTTGAACAGCCCGCAGGGCTGGCCCCGAAGGGGCGGAGGGCAGGATGCCCGGAGTCATCCACCTCCCGGCTTGAGTGTCACGCAGCTAGAAGAGAACTGAAAAAAATTTGGAGGGATACCCAAGCGGCCAACGGGGGCAGACTGTAAATCTGCTGGCTCACGCCTTCGGTGGTTCGAATCCACCTCCCTCCACCAATGTTTCAGGCAACACGTTTCAAGCAACATCCCGCGACGCGAAAGCGGCGCGATCAGCAACAAAGGTCCGCACAGAGCGGGAGTAGTTCAATGGTAGAACATCAGTTTTCCAAACTGAGTACGCGGGTTCGATTCCCGCCTTCCGCTCCATTGCTCTGCTTCTGCCAAGCATGTTGACCTGCACATATGTTGCATGAGTCGACGCTTTTTTGAAGAGTCCGGCAGGACGCCAGTTTGTTCTTCGCCATCACGGAGGATGGCTGAAGTTTTGATAAAGTCCAGCATGGTGCTGGTCTGTCCTTTGCCATCATGGAGGATGGCTAAAATTCCGCTCATGTAGCTCAGTCGGTAGAGCACTTCCTTGGTAAGGAAGAGGTCACAGGTTCGATTCCTGTCATGAGCACCATTCATTCGACCGTCACGGTCGGTCCGGCAACGGGCAGTTTTCTTCAACTGATTGAGTCCATCGGGGTTTAGCGCGCATGGCAAAGGGTAAATTCGAACGCACCAAGCCGCACGTCAACGTCGGCACGATTGGTCACGTGGATCACGGCAAGACGACGCTGACGGCAGCGCTGACGAAGGTCGGTGCGGAGCGTTT
>SCRO01000029.1 GCA_004298505.1 Rhodanobacter sp. | reverse complement strand
TGATCCTGCGTGAGCAGGCTGGCCAGCGTGCGCAGCGGCTCGCGCAAGGCATTGTCGAGGTTCCACGGCGCGTTGAGAATCACCATGCCCGAGCCATTGAGGCGCAGCGGCGAATCGTCCGGATGCACCAGCAGCTCGGCACGCAGGATGCGCTTGACGCCGCTGTGCTGCAGGCGGCGCAGGAACGGTTGCACCTGGCTGCGCAACTTGATTGGGTACCACACGGCATAGATGCCGGTGGGCCAGCGCTCGAGGGCCGGTTTCAGCGCCTGCTCGATCAGCTTGTACTCCGCTTCCTGTGCTTCGTACGGGGGATCGATCAGCACCAGGCCGCGCTTTTCCTTTGGCGGCAGGAGTGCCTTCAGCGCTTCGTAGCCGTCGCGTTGGTGTACATGGACCTGCTGATTGCCCCTGAACAGGTCGCGCAGCTTGCATGCTTCCTCGGTGTGCAACTCGCACAGCTGGGCGCTGTCGCCGGGGCGCAGCAGGCGTGCGACCTGCAATGGCGAGCCGGGGTAGCGCTTCAGGCCCTGCGCGTTGTCGTCGCTGCCCAGAATGCTGGCGCGCCAGCGCTGCAGCAGCGGCGGCACTTTCTCTGCCGGGTGCAGGCGCGCGATGCCGTCCTTGTACTCGCCGGTTTTGCCCGCCTCGAAGCCGTCCAGCGGATAGTTGCCGCTGCCGGCGTGGGTGTCGATGTAGCCGAGCGGCGTCGGCTTGGCCTGCAGCGATTCGATCAAGGCCAGCAGCACGGTGTGTTTCAGCACATCGGCGAAATTGCCGGCGTGATAGGCATGACGGTAGTTCATGGCGTTCACGAGGGGCGGGAAGGGCAAGTATAGATGCGCCGGCGCCACACTCTGCGTGGTGCGTCACACGCGTCGTTAACCTCTCGTGCACATCGGTCGGTGCAGGCTTTATTCGTTGCATCCCGCAACCGGTCGGACAACGCACCGATCGTCCCCTGAAGCGGAGAATCATCATGGCGTTTTCATCCCGAGTTCTCATGGCAACAGCCGCATTCGGCCTTTTCGTGGCGGCCTCGACGACCATGGCGCAGGAAACCAGCATGGCGCCGGCAGCAGCGAGCAGCAGCATGAGCCATATGGACAAAGGCATGATGCACGAGAAAATGCATCACAAAGGCATGGATCACAAAGGCAACGGCAGCATGCACCGGATGCCCGCCACCGTGACTTCGGTCGACAAGGCCACCGGCATCGTCGAAGTGACCTCGGCCGGCATGCCGTTGCGGGTACATTTTCCGCCACCTGCCGTGGCGAACCTGAAGGCGGGCGACAAAATTACCCTGCACCTGGGCTACAGCCGTAACTGACCGGAGACCCGGAGTTTGACTTCACCTTGGCGAGACTCAGAGTTGAAGGTCCATGGCTGCCGGGATAAAGTCACCGTATGACTGTCTCGCTACGCTGGATTGCCCGATCCCGGGGTCTTCGGACCCTGGCGGTACTGGCGTGGCTGATGCTGGTCAGCACCTCCCTCGTCGCCGGGCCAATGGCGATGGGCGTAGACCCAGGCGACTCGCCCATCGCGCATGCGGTGGCAACGACAAGCGTGGCTCAGCCCGATGGCTCGGTATTCTCCAATCATGCTGTCTCGGACATGCCGGATCGCGCCTGCTGTGGCGATCCGATGGTGCAGGGCTGCGACTGCCATTCCGTGTGCGCCAGCGTAGTGCACTCGGTGGCTGTGTCGATTCCGACGCCCGTGTTTTTCGCCATCGTTTACCGGCTTCCTTCCCCGATTCGCGCACCTTCGCCGAATACCGTGGCACCCTTGCGACCACCGCTGGTCTGATTCTTTCCATCCATTCGCGACAGTTTGTTTCCGACCGTCATCGACGGCACGGGCGACGGCCTGTCGCGACCCGCATCGCTTCGATGCGCGCTTCCGTGGACTGAATCATGAACCCCTTTTCTCCGTCGGCGATCGACCTCTCGCGTCGCCGCTTCGTGCAAGGCGTGACCCTGGGCGGTGCGGTCGCCGGCCTGGGCCTGTTGAGTTCCTCCCGTGCGTGGGCGGTCGGGCGCGATGCGCCGGTGGCCGGCTCGTTCCATTCGCATGTGCTCAGCGGTACCGAATTTGCGCTGGACATCGCGCCATCGCCGGTCAACTACACCGGTACCGTCCGACTCGCCACGACCGTCAATGGCGGCATTCCCGGGCCGATTCTGCGCTGGAAGGAGGGCAGCGTGGTCACCTTGCGCGTGACCAATCGGCTGCGTGTGTCAACCTCGATCCACTGGCATGGCATTTTGGTACCGTTCCAGATGGATGGCGTGCCCGGCATCAGCTTTGACGGCATTGCGCCGGGCGAGACCTTCATCTATCGCTTCCCGGTGCACCAGTCCGGCACCTATTGGTACCACTCGCATAGCGGCTTCCAGGAACAGTCCGGCCTGTATGGCCCGATCGTGATCGAACCGGCCGGGGTGGAGCGCTACCCCAGCGATCGCGACTACGTGGTGATGCTCAACGACTGGAGTGATGCTGACCCGAACCACATCTTCGCGACGCTGAAGCGGCAGAGCGACTACTACAATTTTGCCGAGCCCACGGCGCCCGAGTTCTTCCACGATGTACGCGAGATGGGCTTACAAAAGGCACTGGCCAAGCGGCGGATGTGGAACCAGATGCGCATGAGCCCGAGCGACCTCAGCGATGTCGGCGGCTATACCTATACCTATCTGATGAACGGTACCGCGCCGGCCGGCAACTGGACCGGCCTGTTCCGCCCTGGCGAGAGAATCCGTCTGCGTTTCATCAACGGTTCGGCGATGAGTTATTTCGATGTGCGCATTCCCGGCCTGAAGATGACCGTGATCAGCGCGGATGGCCAGGATGTCGAGCCCGTGTCGGTGGACGAATTCCGGATCGCCGTGGCGGAGGTTTACGACGTGCTGGTCGAGCCGCAGGAGGATCGCGCCTATACCGTGTTCGCGCAGTCGATCGACCGCACCGGCTACGCCCGCGGCACGTTGGCGCCACGCGAAGGCATGCAGGCCGAGGTGCCCGCGATGGATCCGCGTCAGCGCCTGGCGATGGTCGACATGATGGGTGCCATGGCGATGAGCCACAAAGCAACGCTTCCCCCGCATGCGGGGGAAGGTGGCCGAAGGCCGGGTGTGGGCAAACACGACGCAATGCCCGCCATGAAACATGACGACATGGCCGGCAATGCGATGCTCAAGGCGCACCACGCGCGCACCGAATACGGCCCCGGCGTGGATATGCGGGTCGATATGCCGCGCACCAATCTCGATGATCCCGGCGTCGGTCTGCGTGACAACGGACGCCGCGTGCTGACCTATGCCGACCTGCATACCGTCGGTGGCCCGATCGATGCGCGTGAACCCTCGCGTGAGATCGAGCTGCACCTCACCGGCAACATGGAGCGTTACATGTGG
This sequence comes from Rhodanobacter sp., assembly GCA_004298505.1. Taxonomy (GTDB): domain Bacteria; phylum Pseudomonadota; class Gammaproteobacteria; order Xanthomonadales; family Rhodanobacteraceae; genus Rhodanobacter. The sequence continues at coordinate 57,272 of SCRO01000029.1, read as the reverse complement.
TCGTTCGACGGGGTGAAGTTTGCCGATGCCAAACCGGTGCACTTCAAGTACGGTGAACGCCTGCGCCTGGTGCTGGTCAACGATACGATGATGCCGCATCCGATTCACATGCACGGCATGTGGAGCGAGCTGGAGAACCCGGACGGCCAGTTCCAGGTGCGCAAGCACACCGTCAACGTGCAGCCGGCGCAACGCGTCTCCTATGCGGTGAGTGCCGACGCGCCCGGACGCTGGGCCTATCACTGCCACATGCTCTATCACATGGAAGCGGGCATGTTCCGCGAGCTGGTGGTGTCATGAGCGCGCCGGCCCGATGCCGCCGTCCAGGTTTCCCGCGTGCGCTGCTGGGTGCGGCCATGTTGATCGTGCTGCCACGCGCCGCTCTCGCGCAAAGTGCGCCAGCCTCTTCCAGCAGTTCTGCCTCGATGGACATGGGAGCGATGCCGGGCATGGATCACGCCCCAATGGCCGGCATGACCGAAGTCTCGCCACCGATGCAGGGCTCGATGTCCGGCACGAATATGGACACGATGCAAGGCGGCAGCGCGCCGGCGGATGCGCGCAGCCCTGACTATTCCGACGGTGTGGGCTACGGGCCGCTGAAGCCGCACATGGGCGGCAAGCGTATCGTGGGCATGCTGCTGCTGGATCAGCTCGAAACGGTTCACGGCCGCGACGGCAACGCGCAGGCCTGGGAGGTCGAAGGTTGGTATGGCCGCGACGAGGACAAGCTGTGGCTGCGCAGCGAAGGCGAGGCCAGCCAGGGCAAGGTGGAGGATGGCAATGTCGAGGCGTTGTGGAACCACGCCATCGCCACCTACTGGGGCAGCCAGCTCGGTGTCCGCCACGATTTCGGTGCAGGCCCGGGCCGCGACTGGGTGGCGCTTGGCGTGCAGGGTCTCGCACCCTACTGGTTCGAGCTGGAAGCGACCGGTTATGTCGGTTCCTCCGGCCGCACGGCGGCACGTTTTCGTGCCGACTACGAGGTGCTGTTCACGCAGCGGCTGATCCTGCAGCCGGAGCTGGAATTGAACCTGTACGGCAAGGACGATCCGGCTCGCGGCATCGGCAGCGGCCTGTCCGATGTGCAGTTCGGCCTGCGCCTGCGCTACGAGATCCGGCGCGAGTTTGCGCCCTACGTGGGTATCAACTGGGTGCGTCGCATCGGCAGCACTGCAGACTACGCGCGTGCCGATGGGCAACCCGTATTCGACCAGCAAATCGTTGCCGGTTTCCGCGTCTGGTTTTAAGGGAGTCAAGTCATGAAAAAACAGATCAAGCATCACGGCATCACGGTGGCCGTCGTGCTGGGCGTGTTGGCCCTCGGCGCGGGCGCCTTCGTCTATTCCGGCATCTACAACATCGGCGCCGACGATCATCACACCAAGCCGGTGTTCGCGGTGTTGCAGACTTTGCGCGATCGCTCGATACACATCCGCTCGGAAGATATCGCGGTGCCGAATCTGGAAGATCCGCAGCTGATCCTCAAGGGCGCCGGCCAATACGCGGCGATGTGCACTCAGTGCCATCTCAAGCCCGGCATGAAGGACTCGGAGATCCGCCCCGGTCTGTATCCGCGACCGCCGAACCTGTCGCAGGTGCACGTCGACCCGCGCGATGCGTTCTGGGTGATCAAGCACGGCATCAAGATGAGCGCGATGCCGGCCTGGGGCGGCAGTCACGACGACCCCACGATCTGGAGTATGGTCGCGTTCCTGCAGAAACTGCCGGACATGACGCCCGAACAGTACAAGGACATCGTGGCCAAGGCGCCACCGGATGAGGACATGGACATGGACGAGGACGGCGGCCACAGTCACAGCCATGGCGATGCTTCCGACGCAGACGGCCATGGTGCCGCTGACATGGGCGGCATGGACATGTCCACTGAAGCAGCCCACAGCCATGGCGCCGCCACCGATGGCCACGATCACGAGCATGCCGAAACGGCAGCGGCGAACGACGCTGCGCTGTCGTTCCAGGGCTTGCAGCCGAAGGCAGTGCCGGCAGCCGAAGCGGTGGCGCACGCATTCCAGTCCGCCTTGCAGCGTGGTGATCGGGCGGCCGTGCTGGCCTTGCTGGCGCCGGACGTCAGCATCAGCGAAGACGCGCATGTGCAGACCCGCGACGAATACGCCAGCGGGCACCTGGGCGGTGACATCGCGTTCCTTAAGGGTGCCCGGATCACACCGGTCTCGATCGCCTCGATGGCGATGGGCGACGGCGCCATGGTCGGCAGCGAGAGCGCGATCAAGACCTCGGTCAAAGGCAAGCCGGTCGCGCTGCGCAGCCGCGAGATGCTGAAACTCACGCACGACGGCAAAGACTGGAAGATCGTGTCCGTGCAATGGCAGTCCACACCGGAGGCAGCGCGATGAAGATGCAACGATGGCTTTCCCGCTGCGCGCGGCCTGGCCGCGCCGGGCATGCCGATGGGCTCGCCCGGCATGGAGATGGGTGCACCCGAACGCCATGACGTACTGCTGCTCGGGCGCGACGGGACGTCACGCCTATTTGCCACGCATGGACCGAAGGCATAAGCCGGGACGTCGGTGGCGGCGGGCGCCCAGAAAGCATAGCGCGCTGGTCACGCGCGATATGGGTTACGGGAAACAAGACCCAAACAATAAGGAGACGATTCGATGACTCAGCAGCAACCGATAAAACGGCCCGAACACGCGCAGCACAGCAAGCAGGGCGCGGCCCAATACACCTGCCCGATGCACCCGGAAGTGGTCTCCGATCAGCCGGGCGACTGTCCGAAGTGCGGCATGCACCTCGTGCCCGTCGAAAGCGGCGATCCACAGGCGCATTCCAGCCATGGCAATGGTCACGGCCATGGGCACGCTCATCAAGCCAACCACGAAACCGCCGCGCCGGTTCGCGGCGGCAAGTACGACAAGGTGCCGGCCGGGTATGCCGGCGCCGTCTACACCTGCCCGATGCACTCCGCGGTGCGGCAGACCACCCCCGGTGCCTGCCCGCTGTGTGGCATGGGGTTGGAGCTGGAATCGGCGGCGGTCGGCGACGAGGGGCCGAATCCCGAACTGGTGGATTTTACCCGCCGCTTCTGGGTCGCGGTCGTCTTCACGATCCCGGTCCTGGTGTTGGCGATGGCCCCCTATCTGGGCATCACGGCGATTCGCGACTTCTTCGGCGAGCGGGCCTCGATGTGGCTCGAGCTTGTGCTCAGCACACCGGTGATCCTGTGGTCGGGCTGGCCATTCTTTGTGCGTGGCTGGAATTCGTTTCGCAGCATGAACCTCAACATGTTCAGCCTGATCGGCATGGGGATCGGCGCAGCCTATCTCTTCTCGATCGTCGCGGTGCTGGTGCCGGGCATCTTCCCCGCGGGCTTCCGCGATCCCTCGACCGGCCAGGTCGGTGTCTATTTCGAGGCAGCGGCGGTCATCGTCGCCTTGGTGCTGCTGGGCCAGGTGATGGAGCTGCGTGCCCGTGAAGGCACCGGCAAGGCGATCCGCGCGCTGCTGGACATGGCCGCCAAGACCGCCCGGGTGATCCGCCCCGACGGCAGCGAGGAGGAGGTTCCGCTGGAAGATGTGCAGGTGGGCGACCATCTGCGGGTGCGCCCCGGCGACAAGGTGCCGGCGGACGGCGTGGTGGTCGAGGGCCGTTCTTCGATCGACGAGTCGATGATCTCCGGTGAGCCGGTGCCGGTGGAAAAAGTCGCCGGCGACAAGGTCACCGGTGCCACCATCAACGGTACCGGCAGTCTGGTCATGCAGGCCACCCGGGTCGGCGCCGATACCATGCTCAGCCAGATCGTCGAGATGGTGGCGAATGCCCAGCGCTCGCGGGCACCGATCCAGAAGTTCGCCGACAAGGTGGCGGGCAAGTTCGTGCCAACGGTCATTGGTGTCGCGATCTTGTCCTTCATTTCCTGGGCGATCTGGGGGCCGGCGCCGGCGTTGGCCTACGCGCTGGTCTCGGCGGTAGCGGTGCTGATCATCGCCTGTCCCTGTGCGCTGGGGCTCGCCACGCCGATGTCGATCATGACGGCCACCGGGCGTGGCGCGCAGTTGGGGGTACTGATCAAGAACGCCGAGGCGCTGGAGCGCTTCGCCAAGGTCGACACGCTGATCGTCGACAAGACCGGCACGCTGACCGAAGGCAAGCCGAAACTGGTGGCAGTGCTGCCTGAAACCGGGCACGACGAGAGCGCGGTGCTGCGTCTGGCCGCGACGCTGGAAAAGGGCTCCGAGCATCCGCTGGCCGAGGCCATCGTCGCTGGCGCCGAGGAGCGCGGCGTCAAGCTGGGCAAGGCCGATGACTTCGAAGCCGTGACCGGCATGGGCGTGAAGGGCGTGGTCGACGGCCAGCCGGTGGCGCTGGGCAATGCCAAGCTGATGGCCGAACTGGGCCTCGACGGCGGCAAACTGGCGGCCACCGCCAATGCCCGCCGCGACGAGGGTGAGACGGTGATGTTCGTGGTGCTCGACGGCGCCATCGCCGGCCTGGTCAGCGTCGCCGACCCGGTGAAGGCAACCACGCCCGATGCGCTCAAGGCGCTGCACAAACTCGGCTTCCGCATCATCATGGCCACCGGCGACAACGAGCGCACGGCGAAGGCGGTGGCCGGGCGCCTGGGCATCGACGAAATCCGCGCCGACGTGCTGCCCGAGGACAAGGCACGCATCATCAAGGAACTGCAGGCCGAGGGTCGCAAGGTGGCGATGGCCGGCGACGGGGTCAACGACGCCCCCGCGCTGGCCCAGGCGGATGTCGGCATCGCCATGGGCACCGGCGCCGACGTGGCGATCGAAAGCGCGGGCTTCACGCTGGTCAAGGGCAACCTCGACGGCATCGTGCGCGCCCGCAAGCTGTCGCTGGCCACGATGCGCAACATCAGGCAGAACCTGTTCTTCGCGCTGATCTATAACGGCGTCGGCATACCCATCGCTGCCGGGGTCCTCTATCCATTCTTCGGCATCCTGATCGGACCGATCTTCGCCGCCTTCGCGATGAGCGCCTCCTCGCTGTCGGTGGTCTTGAATGCGCTGCGTCTGCGCCGGGTGCGGATTTGATCCTGGTGGGCGACAAGCGCCCGGACAAGCCGCTGATCCCGTAGATCAACGACGCTTGCCGGCACGACCGGCGACAGCGTCTTCGAGATGGTGTTCGAAGGGCTCTATGGCGGGTCATGGCTCGGCAAGGGCAGATCGCCGGCGCCGAGGTCGACGGGCCGCTGGCCTTCGATAACGCCATCTCCGAGCGCGCGGCTCGGGAGAAAGGTATCGACTCCCCGGTGGCGGGCCAGGCGGACATCCTGCTGATGCCGGATCTGGTCTCCGGCAACGTCCTGGCGAAGAACCTGGAGTACCACGCCGGCGCCACCGCGGCGGGGGTGGTCATGGGGCTGATGGTGCCGGTGATGCTGAGTTCTCGGGCCGACCCGCCCAAGGCACGCCTGGCGGGGTTGGCGGTCGCGGCCTTGATGTACCGGGCGGGCATCCGCTTGCCGACCCCAACCGCACCGGAGACGGAATCCACCTTCCACTGCGCCCCGCAACCCGAGTCGGCCTGCTGCCCCAGGGAGGTGTGCTGATTGACGCTACCGTCAAGGCGCGCAACGCCACACTTCAGGGGCGCCGAAGCTCGGTTGCCGCGGGAGCAGCCACAGGTCGCGGAGGGAACCCTAATCGCGCCAGCACTTTGAGCGGTCAACTGCAGCGATCTGTTGGGACTGCCTTTACAGTGATCACTGACGTTGGAGCCAGTAGAACGGCTGGCGCTTTTGATGTGCCAGCGCCTCATCGAGCTCCTTTTCGGCGAGGGGGTGAAACTCATAGCCGAGCATCAGAAGCCGTGGCGGCTTCGAACGCGTTTGAATACCTCGTCGCCAGGAACGGCCTCGACCGAACCTGATTCAAGTTCAGTGTCGCGGCGTTCGGCTTCGTCCAGCCACAAGCTCTCCAGCTCGGTTTCCGAGAGATTGCCCAGGCTTTTGACGAGCGAATGCACAAGCTTTGCCCGCGCCTCGGGGTCAAGCCGGAGCATTTCCCGTTCAATGGATTCGGTGTTGTTTATGCTAGCCATGATTCCGATCATATGCCGATTCTCCGCGGGGTCCAACAGGGTTTTCTGCAGCAGCAGTGGTGGTATGCAGCGACCACCGGCGTGCCGGGGTTCACGCGTCATCATGAGGCGATGGTGATTTTCGGCGCCCGGCAGTGCCTCGCCGTCTTCTCGCCATCGAACTTTCTCGCTACCAAGCCGGAGCTGATCGACCAGACGCCCCGCGAGGGCGGCGCCAACCTGGTCCGGGGCGCCCCAACCTCACCATCGCGATGCTCTCCAGGAGGGCTCCCGGCTTGACCGGCGAGAACAGCGAAGGAGACCCGGCTAACAACTCGTAGTTGACTAAAGTCAATACAATCCTTGGTATTTCGAGATAAGTTGTTGCTATGCGCCGTCCCTTCCGCATGCATCGCACCACACGTCGCCGCCTTATTTGGCTGGTGATGCTGCTGATGCTTTGGCAGCAGGCGGCACTGGCTGCCTACGCTTGTCCGACTGTGCCCGACGCGACGCCGGCAGCTGCCGTGATGAACTCAATGCCGAGCATGGGCGATAGCTTTGCGGATATGCAGAACGCCTCCGCCAGCCCGCTATGCCAGAAACTTTGCCTGCCGGATCGCGCTACCCAGGTCGATGCCCGCACAGCGTCAGTGCCACTCAGCACTTTGGCAGCGGTGCCGCCAATGCTGGCGTCGGTAACGGTCGTTGCACTTCAATCGGATCGATCGATCCAACGGGTTGGGCATCTGCGTACGTTGTTGCCTCCACCCATGTTGTTGTTCTGTGCACTCCTGATTTGATCTGACCCGTCGCGGTTTTCACCGACGTGGCGTCGCGCCCATGTGGCACGGCGCAATGGACAGATCGACGGAGTGTTCACTCATGGTTTCCATGGATATCGACTGGCACCGGCCGGTGGCGGGCTCGACCGCGCTGTTTCACCGACGGTGAATCGCTGCGTCCGCCGCGACCGCACCCGGGAGTTAAATAAACCTGTGGAATCGCCTGGCATTGCACTGGACAAAACCCTCCGACGCAACCTGCGCACGGAGCCGGCAGGTTTTCCTGTTCGGCATCGACATCGAAAGGCAACGGCAATGAAATCAGTGGACACGAAAGACGCACGTGCCCCCCCCCGATCGCATCACTGAATTACTTGCCGGCCTCGCACGTCTGGCGCCAGGATCACAACGGCTTTACCCACCAGGACCCGGGTTTCGTCGATGTCGTCATGAACAAAAGGAACCCGTCCAGCCGATGATGCTTGCAACCCACAATCTTGACGAAGCCCTGCTTGACTCGCTGCAAGCGCACGCGCTGCGTTACCTGCTCGACGAGGTCGATCCACGTACCGGCCTGGTCGCGGACAGCACCATCCCCGGCACCGTGTGCAGCATCGCGGCGGTGGGCATGGCGCTGGCGAGCTACCCGCTCGCGGTGGCGCACGGGCTGATCACCCGCAACGCGGCCGCCACCCGCACCCTGCGCCTGCTGCGTTTGTTCCATGACGCGCCACAGAGCGAGGCCGTCGATGCGACCGGATACCGCGGCTTCTACTACCACTTCCTTGACATGCAGACCGGACGCAGGGCCTGGGAAAGCGAGTTGTCGACCATCGACACCGCGCTGCTGCTGGCCGGCACCCTGGCCGCGGCCGCTTTCTTCGACACCGACGCCGAGGAGGAGCGCGAGATCAACATACGGGCCGACGCGCTTTATCGGCGCGCGGACTGGCAATGGGCACTCGATGGCGGCCTCACGCTGACCCACGGCTGGCGCCCGGAGTCCGGCTTCCTGCCCTATCGGTGGCAGGGGTACGACGAGGCACTGATCCTGTATGTCCTCGCGCTGGGCTCGCCGACTCATCCGGTCCCGGTGGAAAGCTATGCCGCGTGGACCGCAAGCTATACCTGGAAGCACATCTATGGCTATGAACTGCTCTACGCCGGGCCGCTGTTCATCCATCAGTACTCGCACCTGTGGATCGACTTCCGCGGCATCCCGGATGCCTACATGCGTGGCAAGGGTAGCGACTACTTCGAAAACTCGCGCCGCGCCACGTTGGTGCAGCGCGAGTACGCCATTCGCAATCCGCTCGGCTTCGCGGGGTACTGCGACTGCTGCTGGGGATTCACGGCCTGCCATGGTCCGGGGCCGGCCACGCTGCATGTCGATGGCATCGAGCGGCGATTCCTCGGATACAGCGCCCGCAGCGCGCCCTACGGTCCGGACGATGGCACCATTGCCACGTGGGCTGCGGCGGCCTCGCTCCCGTTCGCGCCCGAGGTGGTGCTGCCGACGCTGCGAAAATTCGCGGAGATCCACCTTGGCGCGACTGGTCGCTACGGCTTCGAATCCACCTTCAATCCCACCTATCCGTCCGCAGATGGCCAACAGCCGGGCTGGGTCTGTCCGTGGGTCTACGGCATCGACCAGGGCGCGCTCGCGCTGATGATCGAGAACTACCGCACCGGTTCGATCTGGGCAAGGATGAAGCGGTCCCCGTGGATCGTGCGCGGGCTGCGACGCGCCGGCTTCGACGGCGGGTGGCTGCCCGGAGCGCACGCCGCAGCGGCAGCGGAATCCGCGCCACGAGACTCCCGCGCAGCCTGCGCAACACGATTGCTTTCATTCAAGACAACCAACAGGAGCCTGCCATGAAAGAACACTTCGCACATTCCGGAGCCTGGGGCATCGCTGCGATCATGATCGTGGTCGCGTCCTGGTTGTTCTATCGCTACTTCGCCCCGAAAAACTGGCGCGAGTGGGCCGGCGCCACGGTCGTACAGGCATTCATCATTGCGCTGTATGCCGAGATGTATGGGTTCCCGCTCACTATTTATCTGCTGGCCCGCTTCTTCGGGCTGGATCGCCCCAACCTCAATGCCAACCTGTGGTCCTCGCTGCTCGGCGTGGGTGAGGCAGGCATGCTGATCTCGATGCTGTTCGGTTACGCGCTGCTGTTAGTGGGTATCGGGCTCTTCATCCAGGGCTGGCGCGAACTCTTTCGTGCGCATCGCGAGAACCGACTCGCGACCACCGGTCTTTATGCCCTGGTGCGCCATCCCCAGTACACGGGCCTGTTCATCGGCCTGTTCGGGGAGGGCGTCGTGCATTGGCCGACGCTGTTCTCAGTGGGCCTGTTCCCCGTCATCGTCCTGGTCTATACGTTGCTGGCGCGCAGCGAGGAAAAGCGCATGCTTGAACAGTTCGGCGACGCATACCGCGCCTACCGCAGCCAGGTGCCGATGTTCTTTCCGCGCGCGGGCCAATGGCGACAGCTCGTGGAGCGTTCCAACTCGGAGCGCGACGACCAGGTGTAACGACGGTCGATCCGGTCGGTTCCACACGGCGTGAGCCGCTCCAGACAATACGTTACGTGGCATTCGTCAACTTCAATCGTTCGACAGCCGGAGGAATTTCGTTGTCTGTGTTCTCTATGGCCTGGTCACGCCACAGAGTTGGCACATGCATGGATTTCTTGAGTAAGTACTACCGGGGTTCAAGTGGCTGACCTGGTGGAGCTGCCTGCTTGGGCTGGCGGAAAGCTTTCTCTACGGCGTCTATGCGGGCTTGGTATTTTGCCCCTTTTACAACTGGTTCAACCGCCGCTTTAGCGCAGTCAAGGACGCCACGTGATCGCCAGAATGCAGACAACGAATGCGCCGCCTACATCAGGCTCGCGCCAAGCAGCGCTCATGCGGCACCGATGAAACAAATACGGTGGCAAAGACAATGAAGACTTCCGTCATCGAAATCGCCGGGGCCGGGCCTGCGGGCCTGGCCGCCGCCGTCACCCTGGCGCATGCGGGCGTGTCCGTCGTCGTGCACGAGGCGCAGGCCGAGGTGGGTTACCGCTTCCAACGCGACCTGCAGGGCCTGGAAAACTGGAGCACGGAAGAGGACGTCTTGGCTGTGCTGAGAAACCTGGGAATCGACACGGATTTCAAGATGCTGCCTTGCCGCAAGGGCACGGTCTTCGATGCCTGGGATCGTTCCTATGGTGTGCACAGCGAGGCGCCATTGTTTTACATGGTGGAGCGCGGCCCCGGCGTCGGATCACTGGACAATGCCTTGCTGCAGCAGGCTATCGGGCTGGGTGTAGAGGTTCGCTACAACAGCCGCTTGCGACAGATGCGTGGTCCCGGGATCTTCGCTACCGGGCCGAAGTCTGCCGACGCGGTCGCTGTGGGCTACCACTTTGACACCCCGATGTCCGACGGATTCTGGGCGATCTGCGATGACAAGCTTGCGCCGCAAGGGTATGCGTATCTGCTGGTGATGGGCGGTCGCGGCACGGTGAAGAGCTGCATGTTCCGCAAGACCGCGCAAACAGCCGTTTACGTACAACGAACCGTCGCCGCCTTCGAAAGGCTGGCCGGGCTGGAAATGATCGACCCGAAGCCGCATGGCGGGGTGGGCAATTTCAACGTACCGCACAGTGCGCGAAGCGGCGTACATCCGGTGGTGGGCGAGCAGGCCGGCTTTCAGGACACCCTGTGGGGATTCGGCATGCGTTTTGCCATCGTCTCGGGCGTGCTCGCGGCGCGCAGTCTGATCGAGGGCAGCGACTATGACGTGCTCTGGCAGCAGGATATGGGCGCGATGATGCGGGCCTCGGTGGTCAACCGCGTCGCATACGGCCTGCTGGGCAACCGCGGTTATCGCTGGGCCTTGCGCCATCAGGAATCGCACCCGGACGCGCGCACACTGCTGCAGCGGCACTACCGACCCTCAGCATCCAAGCGCCTGCTCGCGCCACTGGCGCGTTGGCGATACAGGAGCCTACGCCAGGACGCGAGCTGCCATCAGCCCGATTGCAGCTGCGTGTGGTGTCGGCACGGTGCCGGACATCAAATCGAGTAGCGACATTCCTGTGACAGGTCGGATGAGAACTGAAATGAGCAAGTTGCCACCCCATGATCAGGAGCTGTGTACGGATGTCCGTTCGTCCACCGCATCCATTGAAGATATGAATCGTCAGTGCTTTTGCGTCAGTGTCGACCTGGACGCCGTGCATGTCGAATTGCAAAAAATTCTGCAGCCGTATGGGCAGGTGACAGATCTCCGTCAGTCGCACCCGCATCTGTTTGCATCTCTGCCGGTATACGTTTCACGCGGTCACCTGGAGCGGATCAGGGAAGTCGTCGTCGCCATTGAAGAGGTGGTGAAGTCTCCGGCATATCAGTCCGCCGTGATGGCATGGGCACCACAGATCGCGCGGTTCGATCCGGGATCGCCCGGAGGCCTGTTGGGCATCGACTTCCACCTTTCACCGGAAGGCCCCAAATTGATCGAGATCAACACCAATCCCGGTGGTGCGCTGCTGAACACCTTGCTCAGTCAGGCGCAGAAGGTCTGCGCGCCGGATCGGATGGTGCCACCCACTGATCCGGTGCAAGCGGAACAGCAGATATTTGCAACGTTGCTGGCAGAGTGGGAATCCCAACGTGGCCATTTGCCACTGGCTTCCGTTGCCATTGTCGATGAAACGCCGCGCCAGCAGTATCTTCATCCGGAATTTTTGCTGTATTGCGAGCTGCTGCGAAAACACGGCGTCCGGGCTGACATTCGTGCGCCCGAGGACGTGGTCATTGCAGGCGGCCGGGTGTTCTTCGCCGGTGAATCTGTCGATATGGTCTACAACCGCATGACCGATTTCGCGTTGCAGCAACCGATGAATGCAGCACTACGTGAAGCCTACCTTGAACGCCAAATTGTTTTGAGCCCGCACCCGCGCGCGCATGCACTGTACGCAGACAAACGCAACCTCAGTTTGATCGGTGACCGCAGTTTCCTGCAGTCGTTGGGAATCTCCCAGACAGCGGTCAATGCATTGAGCACAGCAGTTCCGACCACAACGCTGCTGACGCCCGAAAACCACGAAGCGATGTGGGTGGAGCGTCGCAAGCTGTTCTTCAAGCCTGCAGCAGGATTCGGCAGCAAAGCGAGTTACCGCGGCGACAAGCTGACCCGTCGCATATGGTCGGAAATCCTCCGCGGTACGTATGTCGCACAACAAATCGTGCCACCGAGCGAGCGTAGCGTCGCTGGCCAGGACGAGCCACTCAAGATCGATATCCGAACGTTTGCATACGGCGGAGACATATTGTTGTATGCCGCGCGCATATATCGCGGCCAGACCACCAACTTCCGCACGTTCGGAGGCGGCTTTGCTCCGGTGCTCACTGACGCATCAACACATTGACAGCAAAGTTCCTGGGGGAAAACCATTAGTGCGTATTCTGACTGGTCCAAATTCACCGCTTGCCAGTTCGGAAGTCTCGCTCGGCGGTGCACTGCTGGCCGTCTTCGCCGCGGCCCTTGGATATGGCCTCGTGCTGCCGGTGCTGCCAGCCCTGGTGGCCCGCACCCCCGGCGCCGACTTGGCAGTCGGCGCGGGATCGCTGATGGCTGCTTTCACGTTTGCCACCGTGATCGCATCGCCGGTCTGGGGCTGGTTGCTCGACCGTTGGTCGCCTCGATCAATGTTGGTGATCGGGTTGTTCGGTCAGGGATTGGCCTTGGCTGCCCTGACAATTCCGGTCTCGTTGCCTGGGCTGCACATGATCCGGGCTGCCCAGGGCGCGCTCGCCGCAGCGGTCATTCCGGCAGCACTGGTGGCAGTGACCCGTATCACGGCAACGGAAGGGCATGGGCAGGCGGTCTCGCGCGTGTCGCGCGCGGCACTGCTGGGGGCGCTTGCCGGGCCAGCCGTTGGCGGACTGTTCGCCAGCGGCGCGGACTTGCGCCTGCCGGTCGTGCTGGCGTCGCTGCTGTCGCTGGGCGCGATGGTAGCGGCGCTGAGAACCCATGCCGCCGGGCGCCCGGAAGCGCATCCGGTCGCAAACACGGCGATGCCCGGGCATATTGTCGCTCCGCGGAGCACGCTGGCCCGGCTGGCCTTCGGCGCGGTCGTGGCGGGATTGGCGATGGGCGCGATGGAAGTCGGGGTTGCCGTGCGCGGTCGTGAGGCGTTCGCGCTCGGCTCGGCCGGCATCGGCCTGCTAATCTCCGGCTGCAGCGTAGTAATGATCGTGGTGCAGCTGCTGGTCTTCCGTCCCGACCGGCGGCCGGCAAGCCTCTGGCGCCTGCTGGCTCCGTCCTTCCTGCTGTCGGCGCTGGCGCTGGCGCTGCTGGGAATCGGCAATCTGTGGATACTGGCGGCCGTCGTCGTGCTGGTGGGCGCGGGCGGCGGTATCCTGCTGCCCGTGATCAGTCTCTGGATCGTGCGGGCGGCAAGACAGGGCGTGCACGGCTTCCACCTCGGGCTGAGCGCCGCGCTCAGCGCGCTTGGTCAGGCGCTGGGCGCTCTGGCAGCGGCAGTGATGTATCGCAGCCAGTCACCCGAATGGTGGTTGGTTATTGCAATCGTTGGGCTCGTATCAGTGGCCACATGGCTGTTGTGCCGCGTTCCGAAGCGGATGACCGCATGGTGACCATCAAGGGTTCGACACAGTCATGCGCATTCATCGTGAGTCCTGCAACAATTTCGTCTGGGAAATGCTGCAGATGCCGCTTTTCTCCTATCCTGCGGATACATCGCTGACGCGGATCAATGCTCACCTTGCCTGGCCTCGGCACCGGACTGGCGCCCATTGCGCAATGGTTGCTGCTCCCGCTGCTCATCATCTTCATCGTAAGGCGCCAGATTCGCATAACGCCGACTGGCTCCGGCTGTCGGGCACGAAGTACGGGGAGGTCAGCCAGATCCTCTCGCGCGCGGAACGGAAGCGTGCCCTGAGAGCACATCGCAGCAGATGGCGGCATCGACGGCCATTGTTGGGGAGCAGCCGCACACCACCCGGGTATTCGGACCGACGCACGCGCGAGGATGTAACATTCAAGCCGGACCGCGGAATCGGCTGTACGGATGTCGCAGAGCATTGCGTCATATAGCCTGTCGCCCTCGGTGAAAAGCGTCAGGCCTTGTTCCAAACGTCTTGAGTCCAGCTCTGCCTCACCCACCGTATTCATTGCCTGTGAAGTACCCTGCAATTCCCTGGAGCAATGGTCAGGTGTTGTCCGCTGCCCGTGAAGCGATCATGCAACTCTATCAGCACCTGGAAGTCGGGCGATAGCCGCGACCCCGCGTCCATTGGCCCACGCCGCGCGCACGAGTGGAACTGAGAACCAATTTCGTTAAATTTCGTTATATATCGGAGACACCATCATGCTCGAAGGCGTCATGCTGCTGTGGTTTGTGCTGACCGGATTGTCGGTGGCGTTTGTCGCTATCGACATCCGCTCGACGCCGGAATCGCCGGTGCTCAAGTGGGGCTTCGTCCTGCTGACCGCTTATACCGGCCCGCTGGGTGCATTCCTGTATGTGCTGGGTTGTCGCGAGCCCTTGCCAGGCCTGCACGAACGCTATACGGCGGTACGCTGGCGCCAGGTACTCGGCTCGACCATGCATTGCGTGGCTGGCGATGGTGTGGGCATCCTGGTTGGTGCGGTCATCGCCAGCACGATGCAGTTGACCGGTGTCCTGGATGTGACGCTGGAATACGTGCTCGGCTTCGGCTTCGGCTGGACGATATTCCAGGCGTTGTTCATGCGCGGGGAGGCGGGTGGTTCGTACAAGGCTGCCTTGCGCAACACGTTCTTCCCCGAGCTGTTGTCCATGAACGTGCTGATGGCCGGCATGGTGGCGACCAGGATACTGGCGGCAAAGCATGTGACTGGGGCACACGACCCTGCCGGGCCAGCGTTCTGGTTCGTGATGTCGATGGCGCTGCTGGTCGGGTTTGTGGTGGCCTATCCGATGAACTGGTGGCTGGTGTCGCGGCATCTCAAGCACGGCATGATGACGGTGGGCAGAACGGAACGATCGGCCATCGACACGGCGGCCGAAGGCCGGCAGGCAAGCCATGCCGCGACGCGCCCACCGCAAGGTGCGGCGCCAGTGCACACGCCGCATGCCGGTGCAGGCAAGGTGTCGCGCCAGGCCCTTGCCGGCATGACGTTTCTTTCGTTCCTTGTGCTGGCCTTGGGCCTGGGGGTTGCCGCGTCCGGTTAGCAGGCGGTGGAGACCATGGTTCAATCAGTCAGCAATGAGTCGGGTATTTGACCAGAGTCAATACAACTACCGAGTGCGGGTTGCAGACTCACGCACATGTCACCGAGCCGCCGCATGCGTCGCACGAAACGCCCCAGCCTGTTCTGGCTGTTGGCGTTGGCGTTGGCGTTGCTGTGGCAGCAGGTGGCACTGGCGACAGTCATTTGTCCCGACTCCGCGCCTGTCATGGCGGCAGGCGTCGCACGAACGACACCGGCGGACTGCATGAGCCGAGGTCAGGCTGACCAGGTGTTGTGTGCCTCTCATTGCTCCCGGGGCACCACGGTTCAATCGGATGCGCGGTCGCCACAGGTTCCCGCATCGTTGCTGCCGCCCCTGGCGCCGGCACTGCCGGTTATCGCTGGCTTGCCGCTTGCTAACGCTTCATTGGCTTCCGTCCTTCCGCGGCATGGAAACATCCCGCCGCGCAGATTGCTGTTCTGTTCACTCCTGATCTGAGTCCGACAGGCTCCCAGCCCTTGAACTGGATTCGTACCCGCCAGGGTATGGCGTAGTCGCGAGTTCATGGGAGTGCCCATACGTGTGGCGGATGTCTCCCTTCGCTCGATACGAAACGCAACCCTGGGTCATTGCGCGCATAGGTGCTCGGTTTCGATCGACTAGTGAGGAGATGTCGCTATGGACACGTTGCTCTATTTCGTCCTCTGGGGTGGTCTGTTTTTCCTGCTGATGCGCTTTGGTTGCGGCTCGCACATCATGGGACACGGTCACGGGCATGCCGGTGAGCACGCCAAGCCCGGGACGTCGAATGACACGTTGCGCTGGACGCCGCCGCCAACGGACGTGGACCCGGTCTGCGGCAAGACGGTTCGAACCGACGGCGCCAAATCCACCGTGCACGATGGCATGGTCTATTACTTCTGCTCGGGCTGGTCGAGAGCTTCGCCTACGGCTGGTACATCGCCGTGATATTCGGGCTCTTGTTCAACTTTTTTGCCAAACGGTGGAACGCATGAAGAAGACGCAACAACTGAGAAGCGCCGACGCTGGAAAGGCCAAGGTGCAGCGGCCCAATAGTCGAACCATTCAGCGGGCGGATGACGCCCCATTGAGTATCGACGCTACCGCTGTGCCGCAACAGCTGCCAGCCACCGGAAAGGAACCCGGTAAGACCTCTGCAGCAACGGACATGGCGCAGGAATGCGTCGCTTACCCACGGGACTTCATGGAGCGGTCGATCCTCTTCTTCGATACGCTTCGCCAGCGCGCCAACAACATGCTTGAGCACGAGCGCGCCGGGCTGCCACCGTTGCTCGATTTCAAATACGAGACGTTGCTCGACGCACGCCGTTTCAAGGTCCCGGTCAACTACGCGCTACTGCGAATCACCGAGATCGGTGGGGATTGCTCAAGCGACTGTGTCGACATGGAGAAGGTACCGGTCATCGTTTTTGATCCACGTGCCGGGCACGGACCCGGCATCGGTGGATTCAAGCGCGATTCCGAGGTCGGCATGGCCATGCGCGAGGGGCATCCGGTGTACTTCGTCATGTTCTTCCCTGAGCCCGAGCCCGGACAGACCCTGGCTGATGTGTTGCACGCCTTGCGTCGCTTTGTCGAGGAGGTGGCACGCAGACATCCAGGCAAACCGCCGGTTCTCTACGGAAACTGCCAGGCTGGCTGGGCGATTACCCTGTTGTCGGCCGACTGCCAGGGGATAGTCGGGCCAGCCGTACTCAACGGCTCGCCGCTGTCCTACTGGGCCGGCGAGTCGGGCGTCAATCCGATGCGGGTTTCCGGCGGCCTTCTGGGCGGCGCCTGGCTGGCGCATCTGCTGGCTGACCTGGGCAACGGGCGCTTCGACGGAGCCTGGTTGGCGCAGAATTTCGAGAACCTCAAACCGGAAAAGGCGATCTGGGAGAAGTACAGCCAGTTATTCTCCAACATCGACTCCGAGCGCGAGCGCTTTCTCGAGTTCGAGCGCTGGTGGAACGGTTTTTACTTCCTGAGCCGCGAGGAAATTCTCGCCATCGTCGAGAACCTGTTCATCGGCAACAAGCTTGAGCAGGGGCAGTTTCCCATCTGCGATTGCTGCAATGCCGATCTGCGCCGTATCAAGAATCCACTCATCATCTTTGCCTCCTACGGTGACAACATCACGCCGCCGCAGCAGGCGCTCGGCTGGATTCCCGTCGTGTACAGGGATACCGACGATCTCAAGCAGGCCGGGCAACGCATCGTCTATCTGACCAACCCGCATGTCGGACATCTGGGCATTTTCGTATCGGCAAGGGTGGCGCGCCTGGAGCACCGGGCAATTCTGGAGAGTCTGCAAGACATCGAAGCGTTGCCGCCCGGCCTCTACGAAATGAAGGTCGACAACCCTACCGGAGACCCGGGTTGCCACAAGCCGTCGTACCAGGTGAGCTTCGAATCACGCAAGGTCGAAGACCTCAAGGACGACTATCCGCGTGCGGCGTTCGAGCGCGTGAGACAGGTATCCGACTTCAATGAGACGCTGTACCGCACCTTCATCAGCCCATACGTGCAGCAGTTCGCCACGCCGTGGGCAGCGGAAATCTTCAAATGGCTGCACCCCATGCGCACCAGTCGCTATCTGTTTTCCGAGGCATTCAATCCGTGGATGGCAGGGGTTGCCACGCTGGCCAAGGCTGTTGCCAGGAACCGACACCCGCTCGCGCATGATCACCCGGGCATGGTGCGCGAGCGCGCAAGCATCGATGAAATCACCCAGGCATGGGAAGCCGGGCGCAAGACCCGCGACGCTTCCTGTGAACAGGCCTTCAGCTTGTTGTATGGCTATCCAGACAGGGCTGAATTGCATGTCGATCAGGTGGCGCCCAAGGCGAGCCAATGATGCGCCATCGCGCAACGCGCTGAGAGGAGCGCAAGATGGTCGATCAATTTGGCGCCAGGTTGGACGGGTAGATTGACGTGAGCCGAAATCTCAACCCGTCAAGGCTCGACCACCTGCGGTCGTCGGCCAACTGCAGCACGGTGGCGTCTAACGCGCGGGAAATTGATCAACGTCAAAAACACTCGCTTCGCTTTGGGTTAAAGTTTCGAAAAATATGGCGGTACGCACAAGCAGCGAGCAAGAGGTTCCCGGTGCTAGTACTTGCGCAAGCCAGCCGCTCAAGGTTCGTAGGAACATCGCGACGTTGCGCACGGGCATCAGGCGAATAATCAGTGGGAATCCTGCCTGCTACCAAAGTACAAGAAACACATCAGCAGTATGCATCGCCAGACTTGATTAGTGCTGATCCGCAGCCAGCGGTCGCGTTGTTTCAGACATTCAAGGGCGATGCTACGACGACGTTCGTTGTAGAGGTGGGTTATGCGGATGAATCGAGTGCAGTTCCAGGAGGGTCTGTCAATGACGCAGTTCGTGGCGCAGTACGGAACCGGGTTCGAGGCAACCAGGTTGCCGTCAGCAATTCGGTCCCCGGCGATCCACCTGCTGAGCTCGACCACGACCAACATGGCCGCTTTGCAGCTGAAACGGCATCTGGAAGTACGCTATCGCACGGTCAGGCGCCTGAAACACAAGGTCACGGGGGCGCTGATGCAGCGCAAAGAACGCATCCGGTTCAATGCTTTCGCGCAGGTCAGCGAGGCCTGCTCAGGTGGCGGGCGTCACCGCGGCAAGCCGCGCTACGGTTCTGAAAATAAGCAGACCTTGGTGATCGCGGTAGCGACCGACGCCAATTTGCATCATCCGGGCTGCGCGGTCATCGAACCCGTACGCACCTTCGACAATGAGGCGGTGAGCGACTGGAAACGTATCGTCGGAAAAAGTTTCCTGTCCACCGTGCCGGATGATAGAGGACTTTCAATGACAACGTGGATTGTGGGCTTGCTTTATCTCCTGACGTTTTTCGTGCTGTCCACGTGCCTCTTCTTCTTCGTGGTGACCCGAGGCGCCTTGGTGCTACGCGGTTGGTCGGCGGGTGCGCCCAACGAGAAGTCACACGTCTATCCCATTTATTCGGATATGTGGCTGATCAAGCTGGTGGATTTCCAACCCGTCATCTCCGCAATCCTGCTGTTGCAGTATCGCACTCTGGTCTCCAGAATCGTCTCCGAACTGCGGCAGCTGGACCTGCATGGGAAGGGGTTGCTGATAACCTCGTGCGCGTTCGGCAATGTGATTCCGCGGGTAGTGAAGGCGGCTACGCAAGTGGGGGTCGAGCGCGTGCTCGTCGCGGACCTCATTCACAACGAACTCATGCATGCACGGAGCAAGGTCGGCGACCTCAATGGCCGCGTTCATTACATTGAAGATAATGCCACCGCGATGCAGCAGCCCGGTGGCATCGTCGCAGTCAACGTCATGTTCTTCTTGCTGCATGAGTTGCCCCATCACCTCAAGCTGAAAGCCTTGAACGAGGCCGGGCGAATGCTCGCCCCGGGAGGGAAGCTGCTGCTGGCCGAGTTCCACCGGCCGGACGTGTGGGTACTGCGCGCGATGAGTTGGATGTATTTCACGGTATTTGAACCACTCGGCCTCGCGCTCTGGAGCACGCATGACCCGCTGGCATGTCTGGAAAAAATGGGCGGGTGGACGTGTGAGCGCAGCACGTTTTTCTTTGGCAACTTTCAAGTCATCGTCGCGACCAAGCAATTGGCTTCTGGGCGTCATGATGGTTTGTGCAAACCTTCCCCTGAGCCATTTCTGCGTGAGGCCACCAATTTTCCCAGCTGAAGAGCAACGCTGATCTGATTCTGAAGTCCGCAAAACGCTGGTCAGATGTTCCATAAGACACAAGGACTTATGGTTTGTGTTCCTTGAGACGGGTTGTTCATCAATCACACATATCAACACTCATATTCACTTGGTTTTAAATAACGGAGGTACATCATGTCTGTTCGACGAATCCATCGATCAGCGTTGGCAGTAGGCATTACATTCGCCCTCGCCATGGCAACCACGCAGCCGGCAGCTGCAGCAACGGATACAAAAGATCTCAAGGCAATGCAGCAGCAGGTTGAGCTACTCAAGCAGCAACTGCACACGATGGAGCTGAAGGTTGATGCCGCCGTGCAGGACGCTGCAAAGGCCAATCAGAAAGTCAAGGAGGTTCAAAGCAGTGTTTCGCAAGCTAACGCAAGCGCGCAGAACGCCACCGCAACGGCATTGAATGCCATTGTTGCTCCTGAAAGCGCCGATTTGAAATTCAGGTTTGCCGGTTCAGTCACTGCCGATTATGGGTTTTCCAACCGCTCTGACCCCCAAAGCTCGTTTGGCGGTGGTACTTTCCTGCCGATCTTCCTGGCCCGCTACAAGGATCTGGCCGAGCTCGAGGCGCACATGGAAGTCGTCAATGATGGCGCCGCAACCAGCACGTCGCTCGAATATGCGCAGATAGACCTGTTTCTCAACGACTATGCCACGCTTGTCACCGGCAAATTCCTGAGCCCCATCGGGCAATTTCAGCAATCCCTGCATCCGGGCTGGATCAACAAGCTGCCCGACCGTCCGGCGGGTTTTGTTGAAGGTGGCGGCGGAGAGGCACTGTCCGAGGTAGGTGTCCAAATGAGAGGAGCGTTCCCGCTTGGAAACATGACGGCGGACTACGCAGTGTATGTCGGCAACGGCCCACAACTGCAACCTGATGGACTTTCACTATCGGGCTATTCCCAGGACAACAACAACAACAAATCCTTTGGTGGCCGTCTCGGCTTGCATCCGATCCCGGATGTAGATTTGGGCATATCCGCCATGCATTCCCGGGTACCGAGCAATGCCACGAATATTATTCCCGGGAGCACTGGAAGCAGCGCCTCACATAACTTGTATGACGTGGATTTTTCCTACACGCCACCCAATATCGACATACGTGGCGAATACGTCCACGCCAAGTTACAGCCGGTACTGTTTGACGACCAGTCGGGAGCCCCCGCCGAGCTCACGCGGTCCGCTACCTGGAAATTGTGGTACCTGCAGGGTGCCTATCGCCTGTCGGGAATTACCAGCGACCCGACCCTTGGCAAGTTCGAAATCGTTGCACGGCGAAGCCAGAGCACGATCTCCGGTGGCATTCTTGACTGGGGATTGGCCAACGAGAAGCGCTCGGAAATTGGTCTGAATTATTGGTGGGCCCCGACATTGGTCAGCAAGATCGCGTATGAACACAAGACATTTCAATCCTTGCCCAATGACAACGTGCTGAGACTTCAAATGGCATTTGGCTTCTAACTAAAGGGCTACCACTATGAAATTCAAGACCAAGACAAGCAGTCGTCCACTCTATCTTGCCTGCGCTTTGGCGACCGGGCTCTTCGCATTGGCGCCATTAACAGCAAGCGCCGCGGATGCGACGCACCTGGTGAGTGCAAGCGCAGCAGGACAGGCGGATGCAGCACAAACAGCCGCCCAGTTCGCTCGGGGAGCATCGGAATGGCAGCATAGCTGCGGTTCCTGCCACAACCTGCGCAGCCCCTCGGAGCTCACCAATGCCGAATGGGAGGTGGCCATGGGCCAGATGCGGGTGCGGGCCAACCTTACCGGCGCACAAGAAAGGGATATCCTGGCTTTTCTCAAGGCGAGCAACACGAAGGCGGCGACCCCGGCTCCCGTCCTGCAGGCAGATACGCAGTCCGCGGCACTGACTGAATCCGCCGAGGATGCTACCAAAGACCCTGTTGCCGCCGGCTCGACCATTTATCGTCAGACTTGCATTGCCTGTCATGGAGCGGACGGCAAGGGCGCCATACCGGGCATACCCAGCTTTGCCGATCCGAAGGGCCCCTTGAGCCAGCCAGATACCGTGCTGGAGAACTCCATCCGGAATGGCAAGCAGACCGCCGGCATGCCGATCGCCATGCCGCCCAAGGGTGGAAATGCGAACCTCACCGACGCCGATATTCGGCACGTGGTGTTGTACCTGCGCAATGCCTTTGGCACGCAAAAATAAAATCTGCGTGTGTGCCTGGTGCTAAACTGTTATTTCTTTTGAGTCGAAACTTCAAGACTAGGTACCGGAAAGCACGGCAATTCACCAGGTTCCAACCTGGATATGAACCAGCTGTGATTTTTTTGACTGCCGAAAGCCACCCATTCCAGACGACTTCGGAATGGGTGGCTCAAGCACTGCTTGACATTGGCACTGGACCACCGTACGTGCGTTCCCCAAAAAGCTACTCTCGTGACAAAAATGGGCAGGAGGACTTTCACATGAAAAGTTCCGAGTCGATCTTCTTCAAATTACAGCAATAGGTGTTTGGTCATGCTAAATGTCGATAAAGAGTACCAAGGAAAAAGATCGGCCCGGTTCGCTGCACTGATAATCGGTCTGGCCATGTTTTTCGTACCATGGTATGTCAACGGCCCGCATGATGTGAGCAGTACCGTCGGGTTTTGGAATTGCGTCATTACCGGCGGCCTCATCGTGGCGGTATCCGTCGTTGCGCTAATACGTCGTACAGACTACTGGCCGGGCTGGGTTTTCGCCGTGCTCAATTTGTGGATATTGCTCAACCCGGAAACGCTGTCATTTGCCGAGAAGGAGATGTCGATACTCCACATAATCATTGGTGTCGCCGGTCTAGTCGTCTCATTCATATGGATTCGGCGTGTCTTTGGGCGCTTGCCGTTAAATCGCAGGGTAGTGAAGGGCAGAACATTCCGTGAGTGTTCCAGCAGCGAGCGTACCTTGTTCGGGCTGGTGTTGGTGGTGCTTGGTCTGGGTTACGTCATGGCGATCGGGTATCTCTACATGACTCACACCGGGCTTGACGGAAAGTCCGGAGTGACCGTACAGGATCTATCCATCAGTTATTACGGAAATCGCAGCGGCACGCGGCTCGAACAGATGTTGCGAGGTCCGATGTCCGGCATGAGAAGTGAGGAAGATCTCAACAAGATCGTTGCATGGCTGAAATCCGGTGCGGATCAGGCTGGCTATGACAAGACCATACATCCAATCATCGAGAAGAAATGCGCGCGTTGCCATAGCGCAAAGTCCGGAATGAACCTGCCGGATTTCACGACGTACGCTGGAATCCGTGCGGTCGCAAAAGTTGACACGGGTATGTCCATCGAAACTCTGGTGAAGCTTTCACACATACATCTATTTGGCATCGGCTTGGTGACGTTTGTGCTGGGATTCGTATTCACCTTCACGGCGCTGCCTGCGTGGTTGAAAAACATAGTAATTGTTGCACCATTTGCAGCCGTAGTGGTTGACATAGCCACCTGGTTCCTGACCAAGTGGGATCCGATATTCGCTTACACGGTATTGGTAGCGGGCTCTGTAATGGGACTATCATGGGCTTTTCAAATACTCGTCTCAATGTATCAAATCGTGTTCTTGACTGATGACAAGCAAGAAAGCGAGCCAATCTAGCTGTACTTGGTCATGTCTGCCAACTCGATTGGCATCAAGTCGGGCTGGCATCGCTCAAGTGATGCTGGTCCGACCGCTGTAGATGGTGACTGCGGTAGTTATTTTAAATGGATTTTCATGTGATTACTTTTCCTAGGGGTAGGATATGCGCACAGTGAGAGGTTTAGCCATCTGGTCCGTCATTGCATTAGGCACGGCTTCCTGTAGTAGGGGGCAGGTCAGCTTCAGTCGTGACGTGAATCCAATTCTCCAGACCAATTGCGCGGTCTGCCACACTACGGGCGGCCCGGGTTATTTAAAGAGCGGCTTCAGTGTGGCAACCTATCAAGACATAATGAAGGGAACAAAATACGGGGCCGTAATCACTCCTGGATCAAGCGTTGGTAGCACCTTGGTCAGGCTCATCAAGCACCAGGCAGATCCTACGATAAATATGCCAAAAGAGTACTCGCTTGACTTGCATAGTCATCAGCGGATAATTATGCCCGGTGATGGCGCGCGCTCGTTGTCCGATCATGATATCGGTCTGATCAGTGACTGGGTTGATCAGGGAGCAAAAAATAACTGAGATATCGACGCTGTTTGGTAAGTTAATGTTTCATTGTGTAACCATTGAGAGGCTTTGCACTGTCAGATCTACGCAATAGGCGATAGCTGGGTTATGGCGTCTTGCCCAAGCTAACGCATTGATCTGTATAGGAGTTAATTGGCTGTGATATTCTTGTGTCTTTCAACCGAGGTTCAGATTTCATGAAAATGAACGTTTTACTCATTCCTTCATTCTTGCTGCTTGTTGCAACGCCCCCGGCCTTTGCCGCCGACGGCAAGGCGTTGTTTGAGTCAAACTGCGTCTCTTGCCACGGAGATCACGCCCAGGGTGCATTCCCGGGAGTGCCAGATCTGGTTAACAGTGGGCGGCTGAAACAACCCGATTCAGTATTGATTGGGCATATCATGAATGGGTTCCAATCCTCCGGCGCACCAATGGCCATGCCTGCAAAGGGTGGAGACTCAAGTCTGACGCCGGAAGACGCGAAGGCTATCCTGGTATATCTGCGCGGGATGAGTCATAGCCCGAAGTAGCGGTTACGGCGTCATCCGTATGAAGGGTGAGGGGTGTTTCGACACTTGTCCTCCAGCGAGACCTATCCCTCGCTGGTGACCGCCTTTACTGCAGATTGATTGATGCCCCGATGGAATTCACTCGTGGCTACCACGCTGTGATGGTTTTCATCATCGCCGGATCCGTGTTTCCTTCCGCCGTGGTATATTGCCCGGGAATTGGGCCGTTATTAGTGGCGGCCGCCGCGCAGAGCTGAACGATTCCTGCCCTGGTGTGATCACATGAGTGGATGGGTCCGAGGGAGGGGGGGTCTCCAGTTTGACGGCCATGTAACCTGACATCTCACGTTTATGTCGCGGATCCTCATTGCATATTCGACCGTCGATGGGTTCACCCATAGAATCTGTTGTGAGCTGGAGAAATTTCTTTTTCGGGCCTGCCGCGATACTTCAACTTTGCTTGAGATTCGTGATGATGATGCCAGCTTCGACCCAGCATCCTTCGACCGGATCGTAGTGGGTGCCAGCATCCGCTACGGAAAGTACCGCCCAGCGGTTTTCGATTTTATCGAGGCCAACCGCTTGGTGCTTGAACGAATGCCGAGTGCGTTTTTTTCAGTCAACGTGGTCGCTCGCAAGCGCGGCAAAGACACACCTGCCACCAACCCGTATATCAGGCTATTTGAACGAAAGACGACGTGGACCCCGAGCGAGGTGGCCGTATTCGCGGGAAAACTCGATTATCGGAGATACCGCTTTTGGGATCGCCAAGCTATCAGATTCATTATGTGGTTGACGAATGGCCCAACGGCCCGGGCTACCTGTGCTGAGTTCACCGACTGGCAGGAGGTGGAGCGGTTTGCGCAGAGGATCTCCGCGATGGAGCTGACTGATTGAGTTCGGATTCGGGCGAAGTTGGGTCGCAGCAAACGCCTGGCGCATATGCGCGCCACCGCCAGGGTGTGGATCCACGGTTGCCAGCAGTGTTCCTGGGCACGCCGGAAGCGGCTGGCCGCCTCATCCTTGATGCTTATGAGCAATGCATCCGGTTCTTGACCTAGGTCAATACGAATACCAAGTTTGGATTATAGTATCGCACGATGTTACCGAGCCGCCGCAAGCATCGCAGCAAGCGTCCCAGCCTCTTTTGGCTGGTGGCGCTGTTGTTTTTGTGGCAGCAGGTGACGTTGGCAGCAAGCTTGTGTCCCACACCGCCCAGCCAAATCGTGGTGGTTGCCGCGACGCCGGCTTCGCACTCCGACTGCATGCAGAGCATGCATGGCGGGCACGATCAGGTGCAGAAGGCGATGTGCGCCGAGCATTGCCTGCAGGGCAGCCTGGTCCAATCCGATGCACGATTGCCGAACTTACCGGGATCCGTGGTCCCGCCACTGGCGCCGGCCATGCCGATCATCGCCAGCTTGCCGCACGCAGCGGTGTCGTTTGCCTCGGCGTTCCAGCTGCAGGCTGATCATCCACCCCTTCGCTTGCTGTTCTGCTCACTGTTGATCTAGCCCTCACCCTGTTCGTGGTGTTGGGTTCGTACCCATGCGGGTACGGTGTAGTCGCAAGATCGCAGGAGTGTTCACTCATGCTGTTGTTTCATTTTGTCCGGCGTTTCACGACGTCGGCATTGGCCATGCTCCTGTCGGGAGTCATGGCGGTGGTTCCGTTGGCGCAGGCCGCCGGAGCCCATCCAGAGGCTGGTCCGGAAATGTCCGGCGCATGGCGCGGTGTCATCGCCGGGAAAGTCCCGGAAGGCACGACGCGTGTCACGCCGGGGCTTTCAGCCGACCGGCTGGTACAGCGGGTGCTGCAACGCAACCCCAGCATCGAGGCGATGCAGGCGGCGGCCGATGCGGCCAGCGCACGGATCGAGTCGGCCGGCGCGCTGGATGACCCGATGGTGAGCTACGTGGTGGCGCCCAATACGGCCGGTGGCCCGCGCCAGGGCCTGAACCAGAACGCGCAGATCAGCCAGAAATTTCCCTGGCCCGGCACACTGGCTCTGCGCAGCCGGATGGCAGCGGCCGAAGCGGAGTCGGCTGACCAGCAGGTGGCCGACCTGCGTCTGCGGCTGGCCGCGCTGGCACGCTCCGTCTATGCTCAGTGGTACTACGTGCATCGCGCTCTGGCGATCAACGCCGAGAACACCACCTTGGTCACCCATTTGCGGGCGGTGGCCGAGACGGCGTACGCCACCGGTCAAGCGCCACAACAAGATGTGTTGCAGGCTGAGGTCGAACTGGTTCGCTTGAGCAATCAGGAAATTGAGCTCAGGCGTTTGCGGCACACGCTTCGGGCGAAGATCAACGGGCTGCAGAATCTCGACCCGGAATCCGACGTCCCCGCGCCGTACGATCTGCCGCGTGAAATCCCGCTTTCCACCGAGGCGGCCCTGCAGGATGCAGCGCTGGCGCACTATCCACTGTTGCAGAGTCTTGATGCGCGCATCGCCGCAAGCAGCGACCGGGTCGATCTGGCGCACAAAAACTACCTGCCGAATGTCACCTTGCTGGCCGGCTACAACAGTCTCATGGACCTGCCGGCCAAGCGACTCACCGTCGGTGTCGCGATCAACATCCCGTTCGGTGGCAATCACCGCGGCGAGGTGAGCGAGGCCAATGCACGCCTGCATGAGAGCGAGGCCAAGCTGGCCGACGTCCGCAACCAACTGCTGAGCGATCTTGCCCAGACTCGTGCAACCGCGGTCCAGGCGGTTGCCACTATCCAGCTTTACGACGACAAGTTGCTGCCGGTGATCAGGCTCAACATGCAGGCCGCCGAGGCCGACTACAGCGGTGGTTCGGGTACGGGCGATTTCCTGAAGCTGATTACGGCCCAGCAGCAGTACCTGACGGCCGAGCTGGAACTGGCACGCGCGCGCGCCGATTTCTTTATCCAGCTGGCCTCCCTCAACTACCAGACAGGCGGATCGATTTGGCCACATCTAGCAGACTCAAGAACGTTCAAGGGCTCGACACCATGAAAAAAACAAGATGGATTTTCCTAGCCTTCATTGTCGTACTGCTTGCGCTTGTGGCCGGGTATTTTCTCGGCAAGCGTGGGCACTCGGCTGCAAATTCCGACAAGGCCTCCAGCTCGGCGACTACGGCATCGAAACGCAAGATCCTCTACTGGAAGGGTCCTATGACCCCCAACTTTCACAGCGACAAGCCAGGCAAATCGCCCATGGGGATGGATCTGGTGCCTGTCTACGCTGATGAAGGTGGTTCCGGTGAACCCAGTGACTTGAAGATATCCCCGGACGTGGTCAACAACCTGGGCGTACGTACCTCCGAGGTCGAACAGGGCGCGTTCTCCAATCGTCTTCAACTGGTCGGGTATGTCGGTTACGACGAGGACACCATTACCAGCATCAATACCCGCGCCGATGGCTGGGTGGAAAAGTTGGCAGTCAAGAGCGTGGGTGATCCGGTCAGGCAGGGGCAGCTGCTCTACCAATTGTTTTCCCCAAAGCTGGCGACTGCCGAGCGCGAATACCTGACCGCCCTGGCCAGTGGCAGCCAATCCTTGATTGCCGCGTCACAGGAGCGACTGCGTTCACTGGGCTTTAGCCGTACACAGATTGCCCAGTTGAATCGCACGCGAAAGGTCAGTGACCGTGTGTCTCGCTACGCTGATTATTCGGGCATCGTGACCAGCCTCGGTGTGCGTGAAGGCGCCTACGTGATGCCGGCGACCCAAGTCATGAAGCTGGCCGACCTGCGCACGGTGTGGGTGCAGGCGGAAGTCGACGAAAGCCAGGTAGCACTGGTGCATGTGGGCCAGAAGGTCGTTGCCGATTTTGATGCATTTCCCGGTCAACACTGGGATGGCGTGGTCGATTACGTCTATCCGGATCTCAGCAGCATGACGCGCACGGTCAAGGTACGTATTCGCTTCGCCAACACGGACAGGCGCCTCCAGCCAAATATGTACGCGCACGTGACGCTGCAAGCGACCCCGCAACAGAATGTTCTTTTCATTCCCAATCTGGCGCTCATTCGCACCGGTCATAGCCAGCGCGTGATCGTGGCACTCGGTGGCGGTCGCTTCGACGTCTGTCCGGTGGAAGCCGGGGTCACCTCCGGCGACAAGGTGGAGATTCTCAAGGGTTTGCAGGCTGGCCAGCGCGTGGTCACTTCGGCGCAGTTCATGATCGACTCCGAAGCCAACGTCAATGCCGCTGCGCTGCGGATTGGGTCAGGCAAACCCGGTTGCTCGGAAACGCCCCAGGCGGCGGCAACCGACCCGGCTGGGCCCACCAAGGCCGTTCCCGGCATGGCCGGCATGGACATGTCGGGCAAGACGTTGCCCACGGTGTCCGTGAAAAGTTCAGTCACAGCGCCCGGATCAAGCACCACGGTCAGCCCGATTCGCAAGCCCATGAAAGGCATGCCGATGGGTGACGAGGTCAAGCACGCTACGCCCAAATCGATGCCAACTGGAACCAGTGATAACAGGAGGCAGCAACGATGATTGCAGCCATTATCCGTTGGTCGCTGCGTAACCGTGGCATCGTGCTGCTGGCACTGGCTTTCGTGGTCCTCGGCGGTCTGTACGCAATGCAGCGCACGCCGGTGGATGCCATTCCCGACCTGTCCGACGTGCAGGTGATCATCAAGACGCCCTATCCCGGGCAGGCACCGCAGGTGGTGCAGGACCAGGTCACCTATCCGCTGGAAACCGCCATGCTTGCCGTGCCTGGTGCGACGGTAGTGCGTGGGTATTCGTTCTTTGGCGCCTCGTTCGTCTACATCATCTTCAAGGATGGTACCGACCTCTACTGGGCGCGGTCGCGCGTGCTGGAATATCTCAATCAGGTCGCCAGCAGCCTGCCGACCGACGCGCACCCGAGTCTGGGGCCTGACGCCACCGGTGTGGGCTGGGTCTACGAATACGCGCTGGTGGACAAGACCGGCAAGCACGACATGGAGCAAATGACCAGCTTGCAGGACTGGTTTCTGAAGTTCCAGCTGCAAACCGTACCCGGGGTGGCGGAAGTGGCCACCATTGGCGGCATGGTGAGGCAATACCAGGTCGTGGTGAACCCGGACAAGCTGCGCGCCTACGGCATCACCCTGGCGCAGGTGAGGATGGCGATCAAGAACGCCAACCACGAGACCGGCGGCGCCGTGGTCGAGCTCGCGGAAGCCGAGTACATGGTACGCGCCAGCGGCTACATCAAGAGCATCAAGGACCTGTTGCAGGTACCGTTGATGACCGACAAGAACGGTACGCCGGTACAACTCAAGGACGTGGCTGAGGTACGGATGGGGCCGCAGATCCGGCGTGGTGTCACGGAACTTGACGGCCAGGGCGAGGCGGTCGGTGGCGTGATCGTCATGCGCTACGGAGGGAACGCGCAGAAAACCATCGATGGGGTCAAAGCCAGGCTGGCGTCGTTGAAAAAGAGCCTGCCGCCAGGCGTCCAGGTGGTGACCACCTATGACCGCTCGGAGTTGATCAGTAAGGCGATCGGAAATCTGCGCGAAAAGCTGATTGAGGAATTTCTGGTTGTGGCGTTGATCTGCGGCGCCTTCCTGTTTCACTTCCGCTCATCGCTGGTCGCGATTATCAGTTTGCCGGTGGGCATTCTGATGGCCTTCATCGTGATGCGATTGCAGGGGCTGACTGCCAACATCCTGTCGTTGGGCGGCATGGCGATCGCGATCGGCGCGATGGTCGACGGTGCGATTGTCATGATCGAAAATCTGCACAAGCATATAGAAAAGGGGGGCGGCACCGACAATGCCGGACATTGGCGCAGAGTGGCAACGGCAACCGTGGAAGTGGGGCCCGCGCTGTTTTTCTCGCTGGTGATCATCACCCTCAGTGTGGTTCCGATCCTGAGTCTCACGGGCCAGGCCGGGCGCATGTTTTCCCCGCTGGCCTACACTTGGATCTACTCCATGGGTGCGGCCGCGATCATGGCGGTCACCCTGGTGCCGGTATTGATGGGTTATTTCATCCGCGGCAAGATCACGCCGGAGCACCGCAATCCGCTCAACCGCGTGTTGACAGCACTTTACAAGCCGGTTATCAAGCGGGTGGTTCGCTACCCTTGGGTGCTGCTGTTCGTTGGAATCTTGATCGTGGTGGCAGGCGCGTGGCCAGTTTCGCACCTGGGTTCGGAGTTCATGCCGCCGTTGGATGAGGGTGACCTGCTGTACATGCCTTCCGCCCGTCCCGGAATTTCCGCGGACAAGGCCCGTCAAGTGTTGCAGCAGACCGACAAATTGATCATGAGCGTGCCCGAAGTGCAATCCGTCTTCGGCAAGATGGGGCGTGCGGATACAGCGACCGATCCTGCACCGCTATCGATGGATGAAACGATCATCCAGTTCAAGCCGAAGTCGCAGTGGCGTCCTGGCATCACCAAGGCCGATATCGTCAAGGAGCTGGAGCAGCGGGTCAAGTATCCGGGATTGACCAATGCCTGGGTGATGCCGATCAAGACGCGTATCGACATGCTGTCCACAGGCATCAAGACACCGGTGGGCATCAAGGTCGGTGGCCCGGACCTGCAAGTGATTCAGCACATCGGAAAGGAGCTGGAGAAACTTCTGCCACAAGTCCGTGGCACCACGTCCGTCTACGCCGAACGGGTGGCCGGTGGGCGCTACATCCAAATCGATATTGATCGCGACAAGGCAGCCCGGCTCGGGCTCAATATCAGCGACGTACAGGATGTAGTCCGCACGGCTATCGGTGGCATGAACGTTACCGAAACGGTGGAAGGACTGGAGCGTTATCCGGTCAACATCCGCTACCCGCGCGATTATCGCAGTTCGCTGGCCAGTATTCGGCAACTACCGGTTGTCACCGCTCGCGGCGGCCATGTGGTGCTGGGTGACGTGGCGACCATCCGCATTGAGGATGGTCCACCGCTGATCAAGAGCGAGGCGGCGCAGCTCACAGGGTGGACCTATGTAGACATCGCCGGACGGGATGTCGGTTCGTACGTGGCCGCTGCCCAAAAGCTGGTTGCAGCCAAGATCAAATTGCCAGCCGGCTATTCCCTGGCCTGGTCTGGCCAGTACGAGTACATGCAGGCGGCACGAAAGAGCCTGACTACAATCGTGCCGGTCACTATCGTGCTGATCGCGCTGCTGTTGTACATGGCCTTCCGTCGAGTTTCACAGGTGCTGCTCATCCTGGGGACATTGCCAATGGCACTGGCAGGTGGTGCCTGGCTGCTTTACTTGCTCGGTTACAACCTGTCCGTGGCGGTCGCGGTCGGTCTGATCGCTCTGGCGGGGGTCACCACGGAAATAGGCGTGGTACTGGTGGTGTACCTCAACCAATCCGTCGCCGCCTATCTGGAACGCTGCCGGTCTGAAGCGATTCCGATTAGTTATGAGGGCATGCGCGATGCCGTGCGTGATGGGGCCTTGCTACGTCTGCGGCCGATCTCGATGACGGCGACGGCGATCATCGCCGGGTTGCTGCCGGTGATGTTTGGCGGTGGCACCGGGTCGGAAGTGATGCGTCGCATTGCCGCGCCGATGGTCGGCGGCATGATCAGCGCCTTGTTCCTGACCATGCTGGTGCTTCCAGCCGTCTACCTGCTGTGGGAATGGCGGCAAGTGCGAAAGCAGGTTGACTCAAGCCACTGATGTTACTGATGCCACTGCGCTGGCGCGAAACACACTTGGGGTTCCCGGACTTTCCGGGAACCCAGGAGGATCGAAATGAAGTACCGAAAGATCACTGCCATCATCAACGACAGCAGCCTCGAAGCCGTGGAGCTAGCGCTGAAGGAGCAAAAAGCAATTCAAGTTACCATGACCAAGGTCACGGGATATGGCGACTATAAGAATTTTTACAATTCTGAATGGCTTTCGATGCAGGCACGGGTGGAAGTGTTTGTGCTCGCGGAGCATGCCGAACAGGTAGTCCAGTGCATCATGCGGATCGCTCACGCCGGGAGCGACACGGATGGCATGATAGCGGTCATCCCGGTGGAGACGATCTACCACGTCAAGGATTACGTCCCATCGTCGAATCCATGAGACGTCACGTTGTGCCGTGGGCAATTCCGAAGCCATCGTTTTCCGAAATGCAAGCCGGGAGCGACCACCCATCACCGACGTCTTTGTGGTCGAACCCAAATCGCTGGATCATTCGTTCAAGAGACCGTAATTTTTGCGAAATGTATTGAAACCCTCAAGTGCAGGTGGAGAATGTCATGAAAAATCATATTGTCGAACATGTTATCAAGGATCCAGTTTGTGGCATGGAGATCAGCCGCAAATCGGCCTGCGAGGAATTCACCTATCTGGACAAGACCTACTACTTCTGCTCTGAAACATGCCTGACTACATTTCAGGATGAACCAGGAAAGTATATTAATCAGCACCGCCAGCACGGAATAAATCCGAAATAACAATGGTAATAGCGACGGTCAATTGTCTCCTGATAAATGTTGAATCGCAGAAGCTTTTGCATTTTGTCATACCTTGACGGCAAGGGCCTGTCAGAAGAGCGGTTAATCATATTGATTATTTTTTAAAAAATACGAGGCTACCTGATCATGAAAAAACTACATTCTCGTCGAGTCGAGATTTTGTCCGCCATCGCTTTTGCTGGCATCATTTCCATCGGCTTTTCGGCTGGAGCCAGGGCATGGGAGCCCGTACTGCCCAAGGGAGTTCAGGGGCCGGTCAGCTGGACTCAAAATGGCAAGGATGGCCGCTACTTTGTGGCGGTCGTAAAGGGAACAATGACCGAGCCAACCCTTGGTGTCGTCAAGACGGATTCAGACTGCATGCCTGACTCGCAGGGGCTCAACCATTGCCACAACATCATCGAGCTGAAAACCGGCAAAGTCATCACCATCCAGAATACGCACAAGATGAGCGAGCATCGTTGTCTGCGAGCCGGCGAGCAGGTGAAGCTGCAACCCGACGGTTCGCCATCTTGGGCCATCGTACAGACAATGTCCAACGGCTGAACTCTGCGTGGGTGAAAGATTTACCTGCACAGACGCACTCGCGGTGTGTGTCTGTGCAGCCGGCAAATTAATCGACCCGGTGACCATGTAAATAGGAGGACGCGGAATGCTATCTGTCGCCACCATAGGTGCAGCCACTGCCTTTCTGGCCGGCATGGCTTCTTTTCTTTCCCCCTGTGTGCTGCCGGTCGTCCCGGGGTACCTGTCCCATTCCGCTGGCCATTTCATTGACCAGCCCGGTGGCAGTTTCCGTCGGCGGATAATGGTCGCTGCGGGTAACATTCCCTTTGTTGCCGGCTTTTCGACAGTATTCGTGCTGATTGGACTCGGCATAAGCTCTTTCAGGAGAGTCATAGCAATCGACCCGGTGATCATGAACTATTTGGCCGGGGGTATCGTCATGGTCTTCGGATTACTCATGACGGGCTTGATTCACATCCCGTGGCTCAACCGCGATCTGCGTTTTCATCCGGCTGCCGATCCGAACAAGAGGATACTCGGCGGCTATGTACTTGGCGTAGGTTTCGCCCTGGGCTGGACTCCCTGTATCGGGCCGATTCTTGGCTCGATCATGACTCTTGCGGCTGCCGGAACCATGGGCAATGCCACAACATTGATGCTGGTGTATGCCCTCGGCCTGGCTGTTCCATTCCTGCTGGCCAGTGCGACTCTGGATTTCCTTTTGGCCCGCATGAACCGAGTTGCCCACATGGGCGCCTGGATACAGCGAGTTGCAGGTGGCTTGCTGGTGCTCACTGGTATTGCGATTGCAACGGGCAAGATGACCTCGGTGTCTTCTTGGCTCGTCGTCCAGTTGCCGTTGCTCTCGAAGCTGGGCTAGTGTGGATCTGAGGTAGGCACCTCCCGCCGCTCAACAATAAACGTCCGGGCATCAAGGATATGAACCAAAGCCGCGAAAACGGCCGCCTTGAGAAGAATTGAAATGAGGCTCCTCCGCAGACTCCCGAGGGGGAGAAGGGACATGACAGGATTCGACGCTAATCAGCTTCCCAAGTCCGCAAGACTCGGACCAGACATTCTTAGAGAAACAAAGACTTGCAGTTTTTGTTCCTTGAGAGCGCGCCTGTGAAACGCCACACACCGCGCGCGAAAGCTGACCGCCGGCCCATGGTGGTTCCGTAGGCCAGGAATCGGCGGTAGATGGACCGCACAGGCGGATTCGCAGGCCGGTCAACCAAAGCTCGACAGACTCCTATGGATGCGCCGCCACATAGTCAGCCACCGCCTGCACCTGCTGCGCGGTCATGCTCCCCGCGACGCGGTCCATCGTTGTCGCCGGGCGGCTGCCGTTGGCAAACGCCTGCAGCTGACTGATCACGTACGCGGCATGCTGGCCATACAGCGTGGGTGCGCGGCGCCCCAGCATGCCCATCATGGGCATGCTGCCCATGCCCATGCCTATCCCGCCGCCCATGTGCCCCATGCCTCGCATGCCTTTCACTCCCGACGCGTGACAGGCCGCGCAGGCGGGTACGTTGCCGTCCGGTGAGCCGAACAGGAACAGCTGGCGCCCCTGCGCCATCCGGGCGGGCGGGCCCGGCGGATCGCTGCCCCGTGCCTGCCCGGCGAAGAAGACGGCGGCATCCCGCAGATCCCCATCCGACCGCGGTGCCACGATGGCTGTCATTACCGTCGAAGGGCGAGTGCCATCCTTGAAGCCCGATAGCTGGCGGTACAGGTAGTCTGCTTTCTGGCCGGCCAGCCGAGGATAGACCGCCACTGTGCTGTTCCCGTCGTCACCATGGCATGACGCACAGTGCGCCTTGGCGACGATTTGCCCGTGCGTCGCATCGCCCCCGACCGATTCCCCGAAACCAGAACAGCCGTTCGTGAACACAATAGCGGCAGCGGCGACGGCCATGGCTAAGATACGGGCAACGGGGCGCATGCATCGAATCGCTTGTGCTGGGCGATATGCCCTGCGCAGCGATAATGAACCGTGGCCGCCAGGGGCCCGCGACGTTGGCAGTAGCGGAAGCGATGACGCGGGTCGACGGACTACTTGGTGCATCCCATGGCCTGCATCGCCTGTTGGTGCTGCATCATCTGGCCCATCATCATCTGCATCATCTGACCGTTGGCCATCATGTCGCTGGAACCGCCCATGCCTTTGCCGTGCATCATGCCCGTGCCCATGCCGCCGGCGCCACCCATACTTCCCTGGCCCTTCATCATGTGCAACGTTTTCTGCATGGTGCGCATATGCGCATCCAGCAGCTTGGTCTGGGCGGCTGGGTCATGCGTGGCCTCCAACTGCTTCATCTGGGTGCGCATCTCCTGCATGTTCTGGTTGAGGGCGGCCTGCGATGCGGGCTTGGCGGCGGTGGTGGTCTGGGCCCCGGATGGGGCAGCCACGGCAGCCACGCCCGTTCCGGCAAACAACAACGCCACCAGTCCGGCGGCAGCGATCTTTTCAAGTCTGGCAGTAGACATGGCAATACTCTCCTGGAAAGTGGAATGAATGTCCCGTTGCGCCTCAAGTGCATCCGGGCGATTCAGCTTGGGCCGAAATGGGTGCCGAATTATTGACGTGCATCAATTCGAAGGCCGTTCACGTGGTGGTCGCCACTCAGATTACCGAGAGCGCGTAGTTCGGGAGTTCGTCCGGCAGGGTTGACGGCACAAATAAGAATGAGTAGCATTCGCCGAACTCTGCAACGGAACAAATCGGGATGAAGCCTTCTCTGCTTACCGGCGCCGCGCTGATATTCACTTTGGTGGGGACGGCACACGCCAGTGATCTGCCGTACTACAAGCTGACCATCAAAAACCATGTCTACCAGCCCAGTGAATTGAAGGTTCCGGCCGGGATCAAGTTCAAGCTGCTCGTGCGCAATGAGGACGCCACGCCGGAAGAGTTCGAGAGTACGGATTTTAACCGCGAGAAGATCGTGCTGCCCAACGGCACCATCACCATTTTCGTGGGGCCGTTGCGCGCCGGAAATTACCGTTTCTTTGGCGACTTTCATCAAGCCACGGCACAGGGCCGTCTGATCGCGGAGTGATGTTATGCCTCGCGTAGCCGCGCTGGTCGTCGCCATGTCTTGGGTCAATCGCGGCAAGATCGCAGCTTCGTCGCGCGCGCCTCCGCGGCGCCTCGCCCCAGCGTCCGAAGCGCCAAACTGATCCACTCCTCCCGTGCCGTTCAACTTGTCGTCGTCTTGTCGCCGGCGATGCTGTCGGCGCACGCTTGAAATCTTGTTCACCCGGGAAATTTCTCATGCATTTGTTGTTCTCCTCATCCGTGCGAATGGCAGGAACTGGTCGCGGCAACGGTCGCCGTTATCTGCTGATGCCGGGTTTTGCGTTGATGATCGCCAGTGGCCTGGCGCAAGCAGACGACTTCATCGTCTATTCGCCGCACGTGCTCGATACGCAGAGCGAGGTAGAGTTGCGTGGTTACCGTTACGACGACCCCCGCGCCGACTTCAACGGCGGTACGGCGTCGGAGTTTTCGATCTCCCATGCGTTTACCAGTTGGTGGAAGCCGGAACTCTATCTGACCCGGTATGAGCACAAGCCGGGCGGCAGCGGCCGCCTGCTTGGCTATGAACTGGAGAACACCTTCCAGCTTACCCAGCCGGGCGAGTACTGGGCTGATTTCGGCTTTCTCGCTTCGTACGAGCACCAGATCGTTGCCGGCAAGCCCGATGCCGTCGAGTTCGGTCCGCTGATCGAAAAGACGGCGGGCCGTTTTACCCATCGCTTCAATGCCATATGGGAAAAGCAAGTGGGCGCAGGTGCCGGCGGCAAGTACGAGTTTCGCTACAGCTATTCCGGCACATACGCGGTTTCCAGCGTGTTCCGCCCCGGTATTGAGGCGTATGGGCGACCTGCCGACAGCGCCTATCAGGCCGGCCCCATCGTCGCCGGTGAATGGCATGTGCCCGGCACCACCGGTAGCGTGGAATATCGCGTCGGCGTGGTGCTGGGTCTCAATGCAGCGGCACCGCGGCGGACGTGGCTGGCGCAGGTGGAGTATGAGTTCTTCTGAGGCACTCAGCCTGCGTGACGTGCTTGCGCACGATTGCAGTCATCGCGGCGCTTCCGACAACTGCTTTAGTCGGTACGGCCGATCGTGTGCAGGCGCGTCACACACAGCTGATGGCGGCGATTGAACAACCGGCGGTACGCCAGCAGGATCACCGCCAGCGTGCCCAGTGCGGTGGTGGCGGCGATCATGAACATGATCACGATCTGGTAGCGCACCGCCGCCGCCGGCGCGGCACCGGCCAGCATCTGGCCGGTCATCATGCCGGGCAGGCTGACCACGCCCATCACCATCATCGCGTTGATGGTCGGGATCATGCCGGTGCGCAGCG
The DNA here is from genome assembly GCA_004298505.1 of Rhodanobacter sp. Taxonomy (GTDB): domain Bacteria; phylum Pseudomonadota; class Gammaproteobacteria; order Xanthomonadales; family Rhodanobacteraceae; genus Rhodanobacter. The sequence continues at coordinate 19,481 of SCRO01000029.1, read as the reverse complement.
CTTCGCTGATCAGCGGGCGCGCCGCTTCCCAGCGGGTGGCGCCCAGGGCGAGATCGCTCTCGATCACGCCGGACTCGCGCGCGACACCCTGCATGAACCGGTCCAGTGCCAGTGAGATGCCGGTCAGCAGATTGCCCAGCACCATGCCCAGCAGCGGGATCGCGTACTGCGGCGCGAACCACGGGTGCACGTTGATGATGCCGGCCAGCGCCGCGCCGGTCACCACGAAGGCCGCACCCAGGGTCGACAGCAGACTGTTCCAGTAGATGCCGGGGAAGCGGCGACGGGTACGCCGTACGGCGGCCACGCTGGCCAGTGCGGCCATCACCACGCCGATGCCGATCACCGGCAGCGGGGTGGTCAGCGCGAACACCGAGTCGAGGATGAAACCGACCAGCAGCAACTGCACCACCATGCGCACGCTGGCAACCAGCAGGCTGCGCCCCAGCCCCAGCCCCAGCCGCAGCCAGACCGAGATCGCCAGGTTGAGCACGATCAGCAGCGCGGCGAAGCCGAGCTGCCAATTGTCCAGATTGATATAGCCGGCGCTCATGCGACCACCCCCAGCGACAGCACCCGGTCGCTGATGCGCTGCAGTTGCTGACGGTCATGGCTGGTCCACACGCAGGCGCGCTGCGGTTGCGCCCGCAGCCAGCTTTCGACGAGTGTTTCGATGGCGCCAACGGCGCGCGCGTCCAGCGACGCGGTCGGTTCGTCGAGCAGCAACACATCGGGGCCAATCAGCAGCGCGCGCAGCATGGCCACGATCTGCGCCTCGCCGCCGGAGAGTCGTTCGGTGCGCTGCTGCAGAAACTTCTCGTCACGCCCCAGCATGGCCAGCAATTCCCGTGCGCGGTTCGACGGAAAGCGCTGGTGCCGGTGCACACGAAATTGAAACGGCATTCGCAGCGCGGCTTCCACCTGGCCTTCAGGCAGTGCCGGGCGCTGCGGAACGTACACCACGCGAGCGCGGTAGGCCGGCATCGACCAGTTCGACAGCGGGCGTTCGTGAAATATCAGCTCGCCGGTCTGCACCGGCTCCAGTCCGGCCAGGGTCCGCAGCAGCAGGGTCTTGCCACTGCCGGACGCGCCAGCCACGGCCAGGCGTTCGCCCGCACGCAATGTCAGATCCAGGTCGTGCCACAGCGTGCGACCGTCAATGGCGAATCCAAGCCGCCGCGCCTGCAGCAGCACCGTCGCCGAGGATGATGCGTTGCCGATCGGGATGGCGTTCGCCGCGGTTTCAGGAGAAGGCATGGTCGCCCTGGTTGGAGACTGACAATACAGGTAGGGGAACGCAAGGAGGCGTGCCGCTCGACACGGTATCGCATTGTTTCAGCCGGCACACTGCGTGGAGTGTTTCGGGCAGTCGGGTCCGGGCGCTCGATGCCCGGTGCTTGTCCCGCGGACTCTTCAGGCGTGCCGGTGACGGTGGTGGATGTCCGGATAGTGCGGATGGCTGTGCACGAGCGGTTCATGCAGGTGAGGATGGGTGTGCGGTTCCGTGCCGTCCCATGGGAAGTCGTGGACGTGCTGATGGTGCTCGTCGTGATAATGGCGGTGGTTGTGCGCCAGCGCCTCGTGGGTGTGCAGGTGCGCGTGGCGCTCGCTGACGTGCAGCCACACCCCCACCGCCATCAGCGCGCCGGCCAGCCAGAACGTGACCGACGGGTGCTCGGCAAGCAGCAATAGCGACAGGCCGGCACCGACGAATGGCGCGGTAGAAAAATACGCGCCGGTGCGCGCGGTGCCCAGGTTGCGCAGGGCGAGTACGAACAGCACCAGGCTCAGCCCGTAGCCGATGAAACCGAGCACGCCGGTGGCCAGCAACGGCATTGCAGCGGGCAAGTGGTAGCCCGCGACGAGCGCGAGCGTAAGCGTGATCGCGCCGGCCACAGCACCCTTGATCGCGGCGATTTGCACCGGGTCGCCACTGGCCACTGGTCGCGTCAGGTTGTTGTCGATCGCCCAGCACAGGCACGCGCCGGCGATTGCCAGGGCGCCCCACGGCACCTCGCTGCCGCGCTGGCGTTGCCAGGACAGCAGCACGCTGCCAGCGACGATCGCCAGCATGCCCAGGAACACGCGTCGATCCACGTTCTCGCGAAACACGACCCAGGCGAGCACCGCCGTCAACACGCTTTCCAGGTTCAGCAGCAACGAGGCAGTCGATGCCTGAGTTTGCGCCAGCCCCAGCATCAGCAGGATCGGACCCAGCACGCCGCCGAACAGCACCGCGCCGGCAAGCCACGGCATATCCCGGCGTGCCAGCGGAGCCTCGATTGCGGGCTGGCGAGACAGTCTGCGCAGCAATAGCCACAGCGAAAGCCCAAGTCCCGAGCCCACGTACAGCAGCCCGGCCAGCATCAGCGGAGGGATCGTGCCCACCAGCAGTTTGGCCAGCGGCGTGCTCAAGCCGAACAAGGCAGCTGCCGCCAGTGCCTGCACGATGGAGCGAAAATGGGCGCGTTGTGAGTGCTTCATGCGCTGATCATAATTGCTCCGCGGCCATTGCCTCAGGCGGGGCATCGTCGAGGTGGGAGAAGTCCAGCCAGCGACCTGCCAGCGTCGGCAGCACCAGCAGGTTGAGCGCGGTGGAGGTAAGCAGGCCACCGAGGATCACCGCCGCCATCGGTCCTTCGATCTCGTTGCCCGGCGCGCCCGAAGTCAGTGCCAGCGGCGCCAGACCAAGCGCGGTGACCAGCGCGGTCATCAGGATCGGCACCAGCCGTTCGGCGGCGCCGCGCCTGACCGTGTGCAGGTTCCACGGCTCGCCTTCGACTTCGACCAGATGGCGATAATGCGCTACCAGCATGATCGAGTTGCGCACGCTGATACCGAACAAGGTGACAAAACCGACCAGCCCGCCGAGGGTCAAGGTGCCGCCCATGAGCAGCACCACGAGTACGCCGCCGACCAGCGCAAACGGCAGGTTCAGCAGCACCAGGCTCACGCTGCGCATGCGGCGCAAGGCCAGGAACAGCAGGATCACCACGCCGGCCGCGGCCAGTGCACTGTGCAGCAGCAACTGATGGGTGGCAGCCGCCTGCGCCGCGGCATCGCCGCCGAATACCGGGTAGGTGCCGGCGGGCCATTTCATGCCCTGTGCCAAGGCCTTTTGCGCGCGCCCGGTGAAAACACCCGCGTTGACCCCGTGCAGCTGAATCGTGATGACCTGAACCCGCTGACCACCCGCATGCAGGATCATGTAGCGTCCCTGGCTCATCGAAATATCCGCCAGGGCGGACAGCGGCCAGTGCCGGCCGTCGGGCGCGGCGATCGGTAGTTGGCCGACCCCGATCGGGCTCTTGCGCATCGCCGGTGGCAGGATCACCTCGACATCGAACACGCGGCTGCCGTCGAGCACCTGCCCCACGCGCAGCCCGGCATACGCGGTCTGCAGCGTCTGCAATACGTCGGCCGGGGCGATGCCGTACTGCGCCAGCACGTCGTTGCGCAGGCGGATCGACAGTTGCGGCTCACCTTGCGGCGCGGCGACCTGCACATTGCCCGCACCCGGCAGCTTGGACAGGATCGCGACCGCCTGCTGCGCCGTGCGGTCCAGTTGATCGAGGTTGTTGCCATAGATCGATAGCACCAGCGGCGAGGTATAGCCGGACATCGTCTCGTGAATGCGTTCGGTCAGGAAGGTGTTGGCGGAAAAGCTGGCGCCGGTGAATGCGCTCAGACGTTGCTGGATTTGATTGAGCACGCGCTGTTGTCCCGAGCCGGACAGCGGCTTCAGATCGACCTCGAACTCATTGGCAAATGCGGGTGAAGGGTCGGCCACCCGGGTTGCCCGGCCGGTGCGTTGCGCCACCGAACGCACGCCTGGAATGCCCAGCAACGACTGGGCGACATGCGTGCCGAGATCCTGTGACGCCTGCAGCGAGGCGCCGGGCGCCAGTCGCATGTGCACGATGTAATGGCCTTCGCGCAGCTGCGGCAGGAACTGGCCTTGCAGCAACGGCAGCACCAGCAGCGAGGCCACGCACAGCACGGCAACCAGCACCGGGATGGCCCGTGGATGGCCTTCCATGCGCGTCAGCCATCGTGCATAACGCTGCTTGATGGCTTGCTGGATTCGTGGCTCGGGGGCTTCTTCGCTACCGCGAAGCAGCAGCAGGGCCAGCGCCGGCGTCACGCTCAGTGCCACCAGCAGCGAGGCCATGATCGACGCGATGTAGGCTATGCCGAGCGGCGCGAACAGGCTGCCGGCGACACCGGACAAGGTCAGCACCGGCACGAACACCAGGGCCACGATGAAGGTGGCGTAGACCACCGCGCTGCGCACTTCCAGCGAGGCCGCCAACACCACCTTCGCGGCCGGGAGCGGCGACGCCTGCAGCCGGTTAAGCCGCAAGCGCCGTACGATGTTCTCCACATCGATGATCGCATCGTCGACTACCTCGCCGATGGCGATCGCCAGCCCGCCCAGGGTCATCGTGTTGAGCCCCAGCCCGAAGCGCTCCAGCACCACCACGGCGGTGAGCAGCGACAACGGAATTGCCACCGCCGAGATCAGCGCCGCGCGTGCATTGCGCAGGAACACGAACAACACCACGATGACCAGGGCCGCGCCGATCAGCAAGGCATCGCGCAGGTGATTCACCGCTGCATGGATGAAGTTGGCAGGCCGAAACAGTGCCGGATAGAGTGTGACCTGCCGGGTCGTCAGTGCCGGTTGCAGCGCCCGCAGTTTCTGATCCAGTGCCTGGGTAACGCGAACGGTATCGGCGCCGTACTGCTCGTCGATCACCAGCATCACGCCGCTCTTGCCCATGATCGAGGCGGCGCCCACCGCCGGCGCGGCGCCGTTGCTTACCGTGGCGACGTCGCCCAGTCGCAACACCGCACCATCGCGACTGCGCAGTGCCACCGCCGCGACTTCGGCCGGGGTCACCGCCATGCCGGTCGGTGCCAGCACGATGCGCTGATTCGCATTCGAGACGAAGCCGCCACCGGTTTGGCCGGTGGCCCGCCTGGCCGCCGCGATCACATCCTGGAACGACAGCCCGTAGCGCGCCAGCGCCTGCGGATTCACCTGGATCTGCAATTGACGCAGGGCGCCGCCGAACACGTTCACGTCGGACACGCCGGGCACGCCCAGCAACTGCGGCTTCAGCGTCCAGTCGGCCAGCGTGCGCAACTGCATCGGCGTCAGCGCTGGCGAGCTGATGCCGATCGTCAGCACGATGCCGGCCGATGACGACAGCGGCAGCAGCACCGGCGCCCTGGCGGCGCCCGGCAACTCGGCGGCGGTACGTTGCAAGCGTTCGCTGACGGTCTGGCGCACCTCGGAGAGATGGCTGCCGGCGCGAAAGGTCAGGGTGATCATCGACAGTCCCTGCAGCGACTTCGAACGCATGTTCACCAGGTCTTTGGCGCCGGCCAGCGAATTCTCGATCCGCTGGGTGACCAGGGTTTCCACCTGTAGCGGCGAGAAGCCGGGGACTTCGGTCTGCACGATCGCCTGCGGCGGCGCAAACTCGGGGAACACGTCGAGCCGGGCCCGGCCCAGCGCGAGCACACCATAGGCCACGGCCAGCACGGCGAGCGCAATCGTGACGCCGCGAAAGCGGATGACGGTGCGGACGATCGCGTTCAACATGGCGATGGCAGGCCGGCTTGATGACCGTTTGGCGCGGCCCAGGGCCACGCCCGAAGGCGCAATACGCTGGCACACGCAGTGGCATGAAACTCAATCATCGTCGCCATCTCCCGCCGGTTTGGCGGCACCCGGTGGCGGCTGCATTTCCTGCGACAGCAGTAGTTCGCCGCCGCGCACGACAACCTTGTCACCGGGATGGAAGCCGCCTGCCTGGAACCAGCCCTGCGCATCGCGTTGCTGCTGCAGCGGGCGACGCTGGAAATGCCCGCTGCCGGTTTCCACGTAGGCCCAGGGGAGCCCGGCGTACCAGATCACGGCGGCGGTCGGCACGTCCACACCCTGATGTGACGCCGCACCCAGCGGCACGGTGGCATCCATGCGCTGGCCACTGCGCAGCCCCGGTGCCGTGGTGCGATAGAAAAAGGTCGGGCCTTGCACCACGGCATCGGTGCGCGGCGATGGGCCGAGCAGGATCGCCTGCAGCGACACGCCGTCAGCGTTGCTGATGCGGATGGTGTTGCCGGCCGGCGCCGGTGTGCCGTTCGGCAAGGCCACCTCGAGCAGGCTGGCGCGGCCATCGGCAAACTCGCTCAGCGCCTGCGGGCCGGAGCTGGCCATCCGTGCCAGTACCGCCCCCCATTGCGGGCGCGCCCCGCTGCGTGCGGCGGCGGCTTCGGCGCGCGCCACCATGCGTTGCGCGCGGGCGGCCGCCGCCGCCGCCTGGGCAGCCTGCATGTCACGCAGCGAAGCATTCTCCCCCTGGCGATAAAGCGCCTGCGAACGTTTGGCCTGCGCGTCGGCCGCGGCCGCGGCGGCATCGGCGGCGCGGAGCCGGGCCTGCACCGACTGCAGATGGGCGGCCAGCGCCAGCAGCGGTTGCGGGTCCAGCACCGTGGCCACGCCCTGCACCTGGGCTGTCCGCGTGGCGGCTGCCAGCGTGGCCAGCTGGATGCCGCTGGCGCTCACGCTGGCCGGTGTCAACACCACCGTGCCGGTCATCGCGGCCCGCAGCGGGGTCGCGAGTGAGCATGCCAGGCCGATGCAGGCCAGGGTTGCCGTGTAGCGGCGCCAGTCAGGAGCGGTGCGCATGGGAAGCCTCGTCGGCAGATATCGCAGGGGAAGGGGAGGCGCTGGTCGGCAGGTGCGTGAGCCGGCTCGCGGGCCAGATCGGATGCTGCAATACGTCCTCGAGATGGCCGAGCGAATCCAGGGCGCGCGACAACGCATCGTTGGCCGCCAGCGCCGCCGCCGAGGCCGCGACCCGGCTGGACAGCTCGGCGCCACGGCCGATCTGGCCGGACAATCGCTGCGCCTGCGCCCGCGCGGCGGTCAACCGGGCCATCCTGGCGGCGGCCTGCATCTGCTGCCAGGCGGCATAGCGACCGGCATAGTCGGCGCGCGCGGCATCCAGCGCATTGAGTATCGTCAGCTGCCGCGCACGGACGTTCGCGGCGGCTTCGTTGCGGGCGGCGACGGCCGCCTTGATCCGCGCTCCGGCACCGTGGAACAGCGGCAGCTCGACATTCAGGCCGAACGTAAACAGACGATCGCCACGGTCGTACTTGTAGCCCGGTGCCACCGACACGGCCGGGTAGCGGGTGCCCGCGGCGAGGCGCAACTGCGCCTCACTGACGCGGTAGCGCTGCAGCAACACCGCCAGGTCCAGCCGGTTCCATGCCGCGTCCTCGGCCAGCGCGCTGGCCGGCAGTGCCGCCGGTGCCGGTGGCGTATCCAGATCGGGCCAGCCAAGCCGGGCATCGGCCAGGGCCGACCAGGGCAGGCCGAGCACCGCGGCGAGCGACTGCTCTGCCGCGTCACGCCGGGCACGCCGGTCGGCCAGGCCCGCCTCGGCACGCTGCAGTTCGAGTTCGGCGACAAGCTCGGTGTCGCGCGCGTCGGCGCCGGCCAGCACGCGCTGGCGCACATTGTGCAGGTAGGCTCGGCGGTCCTGCACGACGCGCATGGCAAAGGCTTGCGCCTGGCGCGCCAGCAGGGTTCCACGCAAGGCAGCCAGCACCCGCGCGCGGCTCTGCCACACCGCCAGCGCGAGCTGGTCACGGGCGGCGGCGGTAGCGGCGGTGGCCACCTCACGCCGGGCCGCCGCCTCACCGGGATGCAGCAGCGGCAGCAGCAGTGCGACACCTACCGTCCACGGGGCCGCGGTGGTGACTCCGCTGTACACCTTCTCGGGACTCAGTTGCAGCGTGGGATTGCGGCGTTGGGCGGCGACCGCGGCATCGGCGGCGGCGCGGTTGGCGGCGGCGCGTGCCGATGCCAGCGCCGGATCGAGATACCAGGCCGCGACCGTGATGCGATCCGGCGTCCAGGTAGCACCGGTCGTGGCCGGCAAACCCATGCGCGCCTCGGCGGCGGCAAGACCGGCATCATCCAGTTGCCGCGATGCCAGCACCCGCGCTTGTTGGCGCAAATCCGGGGTGTGCCGGGCGGGCACGGCGGCGCATCCGGCCAGTGCCAGCGACAGCAGTCCGGCCATGAGCGAGCGGGTGGCAAGCATTTTCATGGGACCAGCCTAGTCGGGCGATCCGGATGAAAGCCGATCGGTTGGATGACAATCCTGTCATCTGCGGACTCTGTCTCGGTGGTGATTCGCTCGGCAGCGCCAACGGCGAAGGTGTCGTGCGCGGACGCAGAGTTCAGCGTCGAGGTGTGTCGCCCGGCGGCGGCTCATGACCGCGATGACCATGCTCTTGCCACTCCCGCGCGATCAGCAGTACCACCAGAACATCAATCACGGTGAGCAGAGCGAGTGGTATCGAGGCCGTCTGCGTCAGCCGGTAGCACTGGTAGCCGATGAAGGCCGTCAGCAGCACCAGTGCCAGCGGAAACGACCAGCGCGATTCGCGCAACAGCCCGGCCACCATGCCGACCTTGATTGCGCCATGTGCAATCAAGTAAATGCCAGCGAAATGCTGCGTGCCGATGGAAAGGTGGTGCACCAGCTGAACCAGATGGTTGGCGACAAAATCACCGGGATCCTCGACCAGCTCCGCCTGGGTCAGCCAGCTCACCGCGTGCCGGATCGACGGTTGAGCAGTCAGCAGCAGTGCGCCGCCGCCAAGCAATTCCAGCACGCCATCCACACCCTTGAGTATCACTCCGGCGCGAAACGCCCGATGCAGCATGAGGGCCCAATCAGCTCTCATGCGACTGATCCGAAGGCAGGCCTCGCGTTGGCATCGCGCTCGACGGAAAACGCATGCTCACCGTGGTACCCGCGCCGCGCACACTCTCTACGCGCACCTCGCCGCCATGCAGGTCGACAATCGCCTTGACGATCGACAGGCCCAGTCCGGTGCCTTGCCCGGCACCTCGTTGACGTGCGCTGTCTACCTGATAGAAGCGATCGAAAAGATGCGGCAGGTGTCGTGCCTCGATGCCCTCGCCCTGATCGCACATGCGGACCTCGACGCCGCCTGCCACGTTGGCAATGCAGATCTGCACTGCAGTGCCGGATCCGGAGTGGCGAATGGCGTTGCTCAGAAGATTGGCCAGGGCCTGCCGGAACAACATCGGGTCAGCCTGCAGCGCGGCATCGCCACGAATGTCGAGGCGCACGCCACGTGCGGTCGCTCCCGACGCAAGCTGCTCGACCACCCAGGTGCACACCTGCTTGGCTTCCAGGCTCTCGCAGCGCAGGGCCTGCTCCGCGTGTTCGGCGCGCGCCATGAACAGCAGGTTCTCGATCAGTACATGCAGCCGCCGACATTCTTCCAGGCCCGATTCCAGCGCGGCGCGATAGTCATCGGCGCGGCGCGGACGCATCAAGCACACCTCCAGCTCTCCACTCAAGTTGGCCAGCGGCGTACGCAACTCGTGCGCGAGGTCGGCGGAAAAGCGCGACAGCCGTCCGAACGCCTCTTCGATGCGAGCAAGCATGGCGTTGAAAACCTGCACCAACTCATCGAGTTCGTTCGGCCAGGGCGGCGTCAGAGACAACCTGGCCGACAAGTCTGCCGGGGTAATCGAGCGCGCGGCCCCGGTGATGCGCCGCAACGGCGCCAAGCCACGGGCGGCAATCCAGCGACCCACCAGCAGCAGCAACGGCGCCAGCAACAGAAAGGAAAGTACCAGTGCGCGACGGAAGTCGGTCAGCACGCCGGCATCACGCGTCACATCAAGCGCGACCTGCAGTTGCACGGGCGGCGCACCACCGTGACCGGCCAGCGGTATCGAAGCGAGCACATACACGCGCTGTTTGGCCAGCACCTGCTTGACCGACCACGGCGTCTTGCCGGGCGCGGGGAATGCTCGCGCTGGCAACGCATCGGCCATGCCCGGGGTCCCGCCCAGGATCTTGCCGGTGGCATCCAGTACCCGCGCCTGGTACTGGCGCAACCGGGATGTCCCGGTTTCCCTGGCAATCTCTGCCAGCAGTGCCTGTGGGGCACCGTTGGCCTCGTCCAGATCGGTCTGCAACTCCGCCACCTTCGATTGCAGGAAGCGCACCTGCGCACGGCTGAAATTGGTGGCCAGACCCCAATCGGTGATGCCGGCAAAGAGCGCCACGGCGAGCAGCGCCATCAGGGTATACAGCAGGGTCGGGCGCGTGCCGATCGATGGCGCACGCCAGGACTTCCATGCATCAATGCGCATGGCAATCCAGCATATAGCCCACCCCGCGCACGGTGTGCAGCAATGGTTCGGCAAAGGGCGCATCCAGCTTGGCACGCAGGCGGCGGACCACCACATCGACCACATTGGTCTGCGTTTCGAAGAACACACCCCACACGCTTTCGGCGATGAGTGTGCGTGACAACACACGCCCGCGATGGCGGGCCAGCAACAACAACAGCGCATATTCCTTTGGGGTCAGCTGCAGCGTCTGTCCGCCACGCGTGACCTCATGTCGCAGTGCATCGATGATGAGCTCCCCGATCTCGATCGTCGCGACCGACGCAGTCGGCGCGGCACGGCGCAGCAGGCTCTGCAGGCGCGCCAGCAGTTCGGCGAACGCGAACGGTTTGACCAGATAGTCATCCCCGCCCAGTTCGAAGCCGCGGACTCGATCCTCGACGTGATGGCGCGCGGTGAGAAACAGTACCGGCGTGCGATCCCCCTCGGCGCGCATGGTCTTGACGATGCTCCAGCCATCGCGCCCGGGCAGCATGACGTCCAGCACGATCACGTCGAACACATGCTCGCGCAACAGGGTCAGTGCGGTGTGACCGTCTTCGGCCAGTGCCACCGTATAGCCTTGCTCAGTGAGGCCCTGCGCCAGATAGCGGCGCGCCTTGGCTTCGTCTTCGGCAATGAGGATGCGCATGGACGGTTGAGGATTCGAGCGGCCGGAAATCTGGAGTCTACCCTGTGGCTGCGACTCGCAGACGAGAACCTCAGTCGACCATGCTGTGGCTTTCCGTCGTACCCATCAGTTCGGGCTGGGTGGTGATGCGGCGTTTGCGGTGCAGCAGCGGGTGCACGAACACGGCGGCGAGGATTACCGTCACACCCAGGTAGAACCAGCCGTCAAGCTCGTGCTGCTCGCCCAGCAGCACGATCGCCAGCACGATCGCGTAGACCGGTTCCAGGTTGGTCACCATCTGGGTGCCGAACGCGCTCATGTGACGCAGCGCGACCAGCGCCAGCGAGAACGGCAGCAGCGTGCAGCCGAACGCCAGTACCAGCAGCAGCAAAGTGTCGTGCGCGCCGGGCAGCACGAACAAGGCGCCCTGGTGCGGCAGCAGCGGCGCCAACACGGTGAGGAAGGCGGTGCCGGTGCCCAGCTCGATGAAGGTCACGGTCAGCGGATCGCCCGATTCCACCATGCGTTTGTTGAGCGAGCCGAACAGCGCCACGAACAACGCCGACAGCACGCCGACCGCGATGCCGATGCGCATGTCTACCGGTACGCCGCCGACCACCATCACCACGCCCGGTACCACCGCCGCGCCGATCAGCAGCTCGCGCGGATCGAACTTGCGCCGGGTCAGCCACGGCTCGATGAAGGCCAGGAACACCGGTCCCAGCGCGATGCAGGTGGCGCCGACCGAGGCGTTGGACAGCTTGATCGCCGCGTAGAAGGTCAGCCAGTGCAGCGACACCAGCACGCCGATGCCGGCATAGGCGCCGATCAGCCGCCACGGCATCGCGCGCAGGTTGCGGCGTACCCTGGGCACCAGCAACAGGGCGACCGCCACCAGCAACATGCGCCACCACACCAGCGGCAGCGCGGGCAGCGTGATCAGCTTGCCGAGAATCGCGGTGAAGCCCCACAGCAACACGCAGAAATGAATCTGCAGGCGGGCCAGGTTGGCAGGTTGCATGGGGAGGGCGGGCGAGGGAGGGTGCGCGCATTCTAGCGCCAGCCCGTGCTGGCAACGTGGCCGGGTTGGCAGCGCTGTGTGTCGCCGGATCCCGCAGGAATGCCGCCCACGCGGGCACTACCGGCCACATCGAACCTCCGCGCAAATCCCGCGCAGCCATGCGCACGCCGAGTCCGGCTTGTCGCCTGATACGTGGACGCCTCGGTGCACTCACGCCGTTGAGGCGCTGAGACGGCCCTCGCCACGCATCGCGGTTCACCGAGCTTGATTCACTGTGCGCGCTCGATCCAGGGGTTGCCGGACAGATGCGCTCTCAGCGTGGCGGCAAACAGCTTGCCGTGATTGCGGATGCGCAAGTGCAGCAGCTTGTGGGCGATCACGTAATTCTGGAACGAGGCCAGTTGATCAAGAAGTTCCAGGTTGAGGCTGACGTGATCTGCCGCCGAACGCCATGGGCTTCGACTGCTCGGCGGCGACATGATTAACAGATGCTGTATGGACGTTTGGATGGCCATTTATCAGATGAACTTTCGCGCTTGCTGACGATCTTACTGCACGCCGCTGGCCAGGCTGCCTGTCGCCCGTGCCGAGTGGCGTTCATTGAATAGGTTTCCTGAACATCTTTAGTGGCTTGGAGGTGACCGTCATGGGTACTTCACTTGAACTGGGTCGTTTGTCGCCGCTGAATTGGTTCCGCACCGACAGCAGGTCCCCGCGTGATATCAGCGTGCGCACGGATGAGCGCCAGGACGTGCTGCCGCTGTCGCGCCTGCATCGCGGCATCGACCGCATCTTCGAGGATTTCTTCGATGATTTCGGCCTGATGTCCGCCGGTTCCGGCTTGGCGTCGGTCGGGCAGGACATGCTGCGTCCGAAAGTGGATATCGTCGAGGGCAAGCAGGCCTATACCCTCGAGATCGAGGTGCCGGGCGTGGAGCACAAGGACATCGATGTGCGGGTGCGCGAGGGCACGCTGACCATCGCCGGCGAAAAGCGCCAGGAGAAGCACGAGGATGGCGCGCAGGTGCACCGCATCGAGCGCAACTACGGTGCCTTCCAGCGCACGATTGAACTGCCGGAGGATGTCGACGATGCCGCCATCAGTGCCCAGTTCAAGAGTGGCGTGCTGACCGTCACGGTTCCGCGCAAGCCCGAGGCAGTGCAGAAAAGCCAAGGTAAGAAGATCGAGGTCAGTGCAGCGTGATTGCTGCCGGTACGCGAGCGCCGGGCGATGGCCCGGCGCTCGTTTTTAGCATCTGGCCGTGTGTTGCGCTGCGCCCGCGATGTCGTCGCGCAGGCGTTCAGCCGCCCGGGTGGTACACCCACTCGGTATGCCCCTTCAATTGTTCGGGCCAGAAATACACCGTGCGCAAGTTCCGGTGGTATAGCGCTCAGCTTCGTCGTTGAAGTGCGGCGCGTCCGGGTGGCCGCTTTCGCCGCCAGCGGTGATCGCGCGGGCGCGTGCCTTCGGGCCGAACTCCACCATCGCGACAAAACTGTTGCCGCTGGTGCCGTAATAGCGTTTGGTGCCGGGCCAGCGGTGTGCGCCGAACGAGGCCAGTGAGCCCCAGCGCGAGGAGGTGGACGGCACCGGGATGCTCGGCTTGCTGTCGTCGAATTTCTGCACGATGTTGCCGCCGATGCTGCCTATCGCGAGGCGATGAGTTTCTATCGCAACGACCTGTTCAACCCGCACTGGGGCGAGCAGATGGTGTTCCAGTCCGACAACGCGCTGCGCATCTCGATGGTATTCCAGGGGCTGGGCCAGGCGCAGGCGCAGCAGGCGCGCCGTTCCTGCCATGGGTGCGTGTACGCAAGGAGTACACGTTTGCTCGCGAGGTCACCGTGGTCGCCTTGCCGGCGCGGCGTTTCCGGGATGCAGACTTCTCCCGCCAGCACGCGCTGCAATTGATCGTCGAGGACACTCGGCCCGGGCGCACCGCGCAAGCATTTCCTGTGGGCTGGCGATCAGGGGCAGGTGGGTTGGTTCCTGCACGGTTTCGGCTCGGCCTGGCCGCCGGGCTCGTTGCAGGAGCAGCGGAATCAGCCGCGGTTGGTCGAGGCCATGTTCGCGGCATCGCGCGAATGGGAGTTTGCACTGCATTTCAACAAGGGCGTGGCCGGCGCGCGCAGAGGAACTCGCTGCTGCTCGCGACACCGCTACCCATCCCGACATGGTCAAGGCGTTTGCGTTGGCGATATGCGGCAGCGACGACCCGCCGTCGACAGCACCATACCAACGCCCCTGCCAAGGAGCCCGCTCGCGGGGGATGCCCTTGCTCTGGATGCCCGATACCAACAGCATCGCCTGCAAGCAGGCTTCTACAATAGGGCGGTCGTGGCCGGTTGGGCGCGATGGTCGCCTTCTTTTTCCTCAGATGATCACTCATGACCCGCAATCTCGCTGAATGGCTGGCGTACCAGCAACACGTCAACATCCACAGCATCGAGCTCGGGCTCGATCGCGTGCGCGAGGTGTGGCAGCGGATGGGCGCGCCACGCCCGGCGCCGCGGGTAATCACTGTGGCTGGCACGAACGGCAAGGGGTCTACCGTGGCCCTGCTCGAGGCCATGCTGACGGCGGCGGGGTTGCGCGTGGGCGCCTTCACTTCGCCGCACCTGCTCATCTACAACGAACGCATCCGCATCAATGGCGTGCTGGCCGAGGATGCCGCGTTGATTGCTGTATTCGAGCGGATTGAAGCGGCGCGTGGCAGGCTGCCACTGACCTATTTCGAATTCGGCACGCTGGCCGCGTTGGATCTGTTCGCCGGTGCCGGCGTCGACGCGGCCGTACTTGAGGTGGGGTTGGGTGGGCGGCTCGACGCGGTGAATATCATCGACGCGGATGTAGCGGTGATCACCACGGTCGACCTCGATCACATGGACTGGCTAGGCCCGGACCGCGACAGTATCGGCCGCGAAAAAGGCGGCATCGCGCGGCGTGGGCGGCCGGCGATCGTGGGCGAGCTGGATCCGCCTGCCGGCCTGCTTGCAGCGCTGGCCGAATGCGGCGCGGGGGTCGAACGTGCCGGCAGCGACTTTGTTGTGCAGCGCCACCATGATGGCTGGCGTTGGCGCCATCGCGACGGTACCTCGATGGAGCTGCCTGATCCGCCACTGGCAGCGCCAGTGCAATACGCCAACGCGGCGACCGCAATTGCCGCGCTGCATGCGCTCGATGCAGGCGCGCTCACACCCAGTGCGCTGTTCGCGGCAGCCAGCGTCGGGCTGCACGAGGTGCGGCTCGCAGCGCGATTGCAGGCACTCGGCGGCGAGCCGCCACTGTTCGTGGATGTGGGACACAACCCGCAGGCCGCACGGGCGCTGGCCGAATGGCTGGAGGTGCAGCCGCCCGGTGGTGTGCATGCCGTCTACGGTGCGCTGGCCGACAAGGACGTGGCCGGTGTGGTGGCTGCACTCGGCACGCGCATCGAGCACTGGCATCTGGCAGGGCTGGATCAGGCAACGCCGCGCGGCCTCGCCGTGGCCGCGCTCGCCGCAACCTTGTGCAAAACCCTGCCGCGGGCACGTTTCGATGTTCATGCCGACGTGGCAGCCGCGTTGGCAGAGGCGCGGCGCGCGACGTCGCCAGGCGGGCGCATCCTCGCTTTTGGCTCGTTTTTCGTGGCCAGCGCGGTGATCGCTGAACAGTCGCCCTGAGCCGCGCCATGGCGCGATGCGCGGGCAGGTATAATCACATGCTTGCGTCTTGTGTTTGCCGCCTGGGAGCGAAAACTTGAAAACACGCCTGCTCGGTGCTGCCGTCCTGATAGCGTTGGTCGTCATCTTCGTGCCGATGTTCTTCTCCGGCAGTCCGCCGGCGCCGGGTAGCGACCAGTCGGTCAGCCTGGCCATTCCGCCGGCTCCCGATCGCGACCTGCAAACCAGGACAATGAACCTGAATCCCGGCGCGTCGGTGAGCACCTCGGGCGCAGCCGCCGTGGCGACCTCTGCCGCCGCGCCGGCCCCGGGCGATCGCATCGCCACCGTCAGCATCGATTCAAACCGTCCGCGCGACGTGGAGCTCGACCCGGAAGCGGGCCGCAAGCCGAAGCCGCCGACGGTGACCATCGGCAGCGGTGCATCGCCGACCCAACCGGTGATTCCGCAGCGAGGCACGGGAGCCACCGCGGCAGCGGCTCCCGCGGGGCAGACGCCGGCAACGAGATCGCCGGGCAAGCCGGCGGTGGCTGCCGCGTCGCCTGGCAAGCCAACTCCGATCGAGGCCAAGTCATCCGCGGCGCTGATCGGACACGGGAGTTACACGCTCAATCTCAGTGCCTATGCCAGTCCCGCCGGCGCGGCGCGTTTGCAACATCGTGTGCGCGCGCTGGGTTATCCGGTGACTGGCCATGCCATCACCCAGGCCGGCAAGCCGCGCACCCTGGTCATCGCCGGGCCATTCGCGACGCGCACCGCGGCCGAAGCTGCACGCCTGAAGATCACCCAGTCGATTCCCGGGTTGCCGGCGCGACTGGAACAGGACGCCAGCGCGAACAACGCATCGGCAGCGGCGACGGCCAGCCCGGGCAAGCCTGGTGGCTGGGCCGTGCAATTGGCGGCGGTAAGCAGCCAGGCCGACGCGGTCGCCTTGCGCGACAAGCTGCGCGCGGCGGGCTTTGACGGTTTTGTCGACTCGGTACAGTCCGGCGGGAAAACGTTGTGGCGCGTGCGCGCAGGTCCGCAAATCCAGCGGGTCGACGCACAGCGCGTGCACGACCAGATCAAGACCAAGCTGGGGATCGATGGCAACGTCGTTTCCGTGCCCTGACGCCGCCGCCATGCATGTCCCACACCGTGCCGCCAATTCCCATGGAAGCCTCGAACGACGTGCACAAGGCGTCATGTCGCCGACAGTGGCAAGCCGGTCGGCGAGGACCTGTGATGACATGGAGCCACGCCTTTGCGCGAATGACCGCACGCGGGCAGCAGCATCAAGGCGTTGGAGTCGCTTGAAGCCATGAACTGGGTCGATGCGATCATTCTGGGCATTCTGGTGCTGTCAGTCCTGATGGGTCTGCTGCGTGGCCTGGTCGCGGAGCTGCTGTCGCTGGTGATCTGGGTTGCCGCCTTTGTGGTGGCCGCGTTGTTTGGTCCGGATGTTGCGGCGCTGTTCGAACACGTGATTTCCCTGTCGGTGGCCCGGCTCATCCTGGGTTACGCGATTTGCTTCGTTGGTGTGTTGCTGCTCGGTGCTCTCGTGCGGCTTGCGGCCAGGCGCTTGATCTGGAGCACCGGGTTGAGCGGCATCGATCGCCTGCTCGGCGTGCTGTTTGGCTTCGTGCGTGGCGTGCTGGTGGTGACGCTCGCGGTGTTCCTGGTTGGGCTTACTGCCTTGACGCGCGAATCCTGGTGGCAGCACTCCACCTTGCTGCCGCGGTTCCAGACCACCGCTGCGTGGCTGGGCCAGAATATCCCGGCGAGCGTGGCGGACCACCTGCGCCCGCAGGCCGTGCTGGACAAGCTGAAGTCTGAACCGATGCTGCAACGGCCGGCACCAGCGGCGTCCAGCGCAACCCGATCATCAGGCTTGCTCGGTCGCGTTGCACGTTCCGACCTTCTGCAGCAGGTACACAACTTGTCCGGGCGCTTGCACGACCCCATTTCAACCCAGCATCCTGCACCGGCGGCGTCATCCACCGCGCGGGTGCCGGCCGTGGCCGGTAGTGCCAGCAGCCCGCCTCGGCATCCTTGAACCAGCATCCCTGAAACAGGCCACGAATCATGTGCGGAATCATCGGCATCGTCGGTACCACGGCAGTGGCGTCGGCGCTTTATGACGGCTTGACGGTGCTGCAGCACCGCGGCCAGGATGCGGCCGGCATCGCCACGGTGGACGGCTCGCGGCTGCGCCTGCACAAGGGTAACGGGCTGGTGCGCGATGTTTTCAACGAGCAGGCGATGGGTGAGCTGCGCGGGCGTATCGGGATCGGCCATTGCCGCTACCCCACGGCGGGCTCGGAAGGTTCCGCCGAGGCGCAGCCGCTGTATGTCAATTCCCCGTACGGCATCGCATTCGCGCACAACGGCAACCTGGTCAATACCGCTGCACTGCGTCGCGAGATGTTCGAGGGTGACCGCCGCCACATCAACACCGATTCCGATTCCGAAGTGTTGCTCAACGTGCTGGCGCACGAGCTGCAGATCCAGGATCGCATGCAGCTGACCCCCGACCACATCTTCAAGGCCGTCGCCGGTTTGCATGCGCGTGCGCGCGGCGGGTATGCCTGCATCGCCCTGGTGCTCGGCTATGGCCTGGTGGCGTTCCGCGATCCGCATGGTATCCGGCCGCTGGTGCTGGGTGAGCGGACCACCGCCGAAGGTCACGAATACGCTGTGGCTTCGGAGTCGGTGGCGCTGGACGTGCTCGGCTTCAAGCTACTGCGCGACATCAGGCCGAGTGAAGCGGTGATCATCACCGACAATGGCCAGCTGCATAGCCGCCGTTGCGCCGAGGGTGCGGTGCACTCGCCGTGCATTTTCGAATACGTCTACCTGGCACGCCCGGACTCAATGATCGAGGATGTGTCGGTATACAAGGCGCGCCTGCGCATGGGCGAGAAGCTGGCCGAGAAGATCCGGCGCGAGCGACCCGACCATGAGATCGACGCGGTCATCCCCATTCCCGACACCGCACGCACCGCCGCCAGCGCGTTGGCGGGCGCGCTCGGCGTGCCGTTTCGCGAGGGCCTCGTCAAGAACCGCTACATCGGCCGCACCTTCATCATGCCGGGGCAGGGCGAGCGCGTGAAATCGGTGCGCCGCAAACTCAACGCGATCGAGCTGGAGTTCAACAAGAAGAACGTGTTGCTGGTGGACGACTCGATCGTGCGCGGCACCACCTCCAGGCAGATCATCCAGATGGCGCGCGAGGCCGGTGCAAAGAGTGTCTACTTCGCCTCCGCCGCACCACCCGTGCGCTATCCGAACATCTACGGCATCGACATGCCATCGACCAGTGAACTGATCGCCGCCGGCCGCACCGAGCAGGAAGTGGAAAAACTGCTCGGCGCCGACTGGCTGATCTACCAAGACCTCAAGGATCTGGAGTGGGCGGTGCGCGACGGCAACGAAAATCTCAAGCACTTCGACACCTCGTGCTTCTCCGGCGAATACGTCACTGGCCTGGACCGCGATTACCTGGAGCAGATCCAGATGCTGCGCTCGGACGACGCCAAAGCCGCCCGCCGCGCCGTCTGAACTTACCCATCGTAGGAGCCCGCTCGCGGGCGATGCCCTTTGGCCGGGAATCGCGAATTGCGAATCGCAAGCGCAAAAGCATCGCCCACAAGTGTGCTCCTACGAAACCTCATGCCCGATCTCCACGCCGCCAAACGCTACCTCGACGCCACCGATCCGGTCGACAAGCTGCGCCTGACCCACGCCGCCTGGCAGGCCTGCCTGGCCGGCGAACTGCGCCCCACCGCCTCCTCGCCGCCGCCCGAACCGATCGGTCCTCCGGGCCGCCCGGCGAAACCGAGGCTGGTGGATGCCCGCAAGCTCCCGCAACGCGGGCTGGGCAGTGCCGAAGGCCGCGCCGCGCTGGTGCACGCCGTCGCGCACATCGAGTTCAACGCGATCAA
>SCRO01000028.1 GCA_004298505.1 Rhodanobacter sp. | reverse complement strand
GCGTGGAACTTCAAGCGTATGGCCATGCTGCGCCCGAAATCCGTCCAGAGGGCCTGAAACGCATGGAAATCCGTTCGTTTCGACGAAAGTGGCCGCTAAAACCCCTGTGGATGCACCCAGGCGGTGCACTTTTCCTTCTTTGGGCGCACATCGGCGTTGTGCTGCCCCCAAGTCCGACAGGCTGCTAGTACTCGCTGCCAACGTGGCACTAGCGCTCACTGCCTGTGGCAAGCAGGAATCCGCCAGCACGCCCACCGCACCAGCCGGCAATACCAGCACCCCCAGGGCTGCCGCCGTGTCGGCGCCGGCGGCGTCCGCTGCAGCACCGAGCGTATTCGATATCAGCGAGCTGGGCCCAGCCACCGAGGCGTGCCAGGATTTCAACCAGTTCGTCAACGCCAAGTGGGTCGCCGCCAACCCGATTCCGGCCGACCAGACGGTGTGGGGCTCGTTCAACCTGCTACGCGAAAAGAGCCTCAAGGACCAGCACCAATTGGTCGACGCGGCGGACAAGCACGCCGACAGCGCCACGTCCGGCTCGATCGAGCAGAAAATCGGCTGGCTGTATCGCTCCAGCATGAACATGGACGCGCGCAACCAGGCCGGCTTCGAGCCGCTCAAGCCCTACCTGGCGAAGATCGACGCACTGAAGTCGAACAGGGACATCCCGACCTGGCTCAACCAGTCCTTCACCCGGGGCAACAGCGCCGTGTTCCGCTTCGGCGCACGCGCTGATTACAAGAACGCCAGGATGGAGATCGCCTACGCCAATCAGGGCGGCCTCGGCCTGCCCACGCCGGACTACTACAGCAACGCCAAATACAAGGACGTTCGCGACGCCTACGTGAAGTACCTGGCCAAGTTGTTCGAACTGACCGGCACCCCCGCCAGCGAAGCGGCGAAGAAGGCCGCCCTGGCGATGAAACTGGAAACGCAGCTGGCCCAGCACTCCATCCCGCGCGTGGAAATGCGCAAGCCGGAAAACCAGTACCACTTCGTCAGCGTTGCCGCCGCGGACAAGGTCACCCCGCATTTCAACTGGAACGACTTCTTCAAGGCTCAGGGCGTCACCATCGACAAGGGCTTCTCGCTGTCGCAGCCGAAGTTCTTCGCCGAAATGGACAAGCTGCTGGCCCGCGCGCCGCTGGACGAGTGGAAGGCCTATCTTGCCGCCCATACGATCTCCGGCGCGGCCGACGCCTTGTCCGAGCCGTTCGTCGACGCGCGCTTCGATTTCTATGACAAGACCCTGCGCGGCCAACCGGAACAGAAGCCGCAATGGAAACGTTCGCTGAGCGCGGTCGACGACGCCATGGGCCAGGCGCTGGGCCAGCTCTACGTGGCCAGGTACTTCCCGCCCGAAGCCAAGCAGCGCGCCGAGGAACTCGTGCACAACATCCGCGAGGCACTCAAGAACCGCATCACAAACCTGGACTGGATGAGCGCCGAAACCAAGGCCAAGGCGATCGACAAGTGGAACAAGTTCCTGCCCAAGATCGGTTACCCCGAGAAGTGGCGCAGTTGGGATGGCCTGAAGATCACGCCGGACAATTATTTCGCCAACATGCAGGCGGCGCAGAAGTTCGACTATGACTACAATATCGCCAAGATCGGCCAGCCGGCAGACCGCCAGGAATGGTTCATGACGCCGCAGACGGTCAACGCGTACTACAACCCCACCGACAACACGATCAATTTCCCGGCCGCGATCCTGCAGCCGCCGTTCTTCTATGCCAAGGGCGACGACGCGATCAACTACGGCGGCATCGGCGCAGTGATCGGGCACGAGTCCAGCCACGGCTTCGACGACCAGGGCAGCCAGTTCGACGGCGACGGCAATCTCGACAACTGGTGGACGCCGGCGGACAAGAAGCAGTTCGACGCGCGCGCGCAGAAACTGGTCGACCAGTTCGACAACTATGCGCCGCTGCCCGACCACCCCGACTTGCACGTCAACGGCAGACTGACCCTGGGCGAGAACATCGCCGACCTGGGCGGCCTCAACATCGCCTACGATGCCTTGCACACGGCACTGAAGGAGTATCCGGCCGAGGCGAAGGAGAAGATCGACGGCTACACCGAGGATCAGCGCTTCTTCCTCAACTGGGCCCGCGTCTGGCGCGGCAGCATCCGCGACAAGGCACAGATGGTGTACCTCAACGCCGATCCCCATTCGCCGATGAAGTTCCGCGCCATCGGTGCCCCGTCGAACATGCCGGCGTTCGCGCAGGCGTTCCAGTGCAAGAGCGGCGACGCGATGGTTCGCCCAGCCGACAAGCAGGTGAAGATCTGGTAGCGCATCGACCGGGCGCAGGGAATGCCGCGATCGGCGCAGCGGCGGCCACAGGCGCGTTCGATGCCGAGGTCGAGCGTGGGGTGGCCGCCCAGGCGAAAATTAAACGCCGGATTGACGCCGTAGCGGTGCAGGAACGCGTAGTCACGGAAACCACCTGGGTCTTTGTCCGACACGCTCCCAGCTGTAACGGTTCACACCACGCACGGCGCAGCGGATAATCATCGACCCCAAGGCAACGTGGCGACGCAATGTTCGTACCCGGTCAACGCTGGATCTCCTCCGCCGAACCCGAGCTCGGCCTCGGCACCGTGCTGCGCGTCGAGGGACGCGGCGTACAGGTGCTGTTCGCGAAGGCCGGCGTGTTGCGGCCGTATGCGATCGATTCGGCACCGCTGCTGCGCGCCGAATTTCGCGCCGGCCAGCGCGTGGCCGGCAAGGGCATCGCGTTCCTGGTCGAGCGCGTGGAGATCCGCAACGAATTGCTGATCTATCGCGGCGAAGGTCGCGAACTGGAGGAAGGCCAGCTTGACGACGAGCAGAGCGTGAGCCAGGCCGACGACCGCCTGATTGGCGGGCGCACCGACAGCGTGGCGCATTTCGAACTGCGCCTGGAAGGGCTCAAGCGACGCGCCGAGGCACGCCGCTCACCGATGTGGGGCCTGGCCGCGGCACGGATCGGACTGGTGCCGCACCAGTTGCGCGTGGCCGGTATCGCCTCCGCACGGCGACCCCCACGCGTGCTGCTAGCCGATGAGGTCGGCCTGGGCAAGACCATCGAGGCAGGCATGATCATCGCGCGCCAGCTCGCCACCGCTCGCGCCTCGCGCGTACTGCTGCTGTTGCCGGACACCCTGGTCTACCAATGGTTTGTCGAGCTGCTGCGCCGCTTCAACCTCAGCTTCGCGATCTACGACGCCGAGCGCTGCGAGGCGCTTGAACAAGGCAGCGCAGGGTCAGTCAACAACCCGTTCGAAGACGAGCAACTGGTGATTGCCGACTTCGGCTTCCTGGAAACCTCACCCCGACACGCACAGCAATTGCTCGACGCTCCCTGGGACCTGCTGGTGGTCGACGAAGCCCATCATCTGGCCTGGTCGCCGGAGGAGGCCAGCCCGCGCTACCGTATGGTCGAACAACTGGCACAGGCGATCCCCGGCGTGATCCTGCTCACGGCCACGCCGGAACAACTTGGGCGCAGCGGCCACTTCGCGCGTCTGCGCCTGCTCGACCCCCAGCGTTACCACGATCTCGACGGCTATCTGGCCGAGGCGGAAACCTGGCAGGTATTGTCGAAGGTCGCTGACAAGCTGCTTGCCGGCGAGGCACTGGATGACCTGCAGCGAGCCACCCTTGCCGACGCCTTCCACGGCGACGTGGCGCTGACCGCACAGCTGGCAGCGTCGACCAAGCCGGCAAACGCCGGCGAACTGCTGGCTGCGCTGATCGATCGCCATGGCACCGGCCGCGTGATGTTCCGCAACAACCGCGCCGGCGTGGGTGGTTTTCCGAAGCGCCTGCCCGCTTGGCACCTGATCGATGCCGATGCGCTGGGGGAAGGAACCCGCCAGGCGCTGCAAGCCGAATTCCATGCCGACATTCCCCAGCCACCGGTGCTGATCGAAGTGGACTATGCCGCCGACCCGCGCGTGGACGCCCTGGTCGGCCTGCTCGATGCGCATCCGCAAGACAAGTTCCTGCTGATCTGCCGCAGCCAGGCCAAGGTGGTCGCGCTGGAGGCAGTGCTGCGCACGAAAAGCGGCGTCGGCGTGGCGCGTTTCCACGAGGGGCTGGGCATCGTGCAGCGCGACCGCAACGCCGCCTACTTCGCCCAACCCGACGGCGCGCGCCTGCTGTTGTGTTCGGAAATCGGCTCGGAGGGCCGCAACTTCCAGTTTGCGCACCGGCTGATCCTGTGGGACCTGCCGCTGGATCCGGACCTGCTAGAACAGCGCATCGGCCGACTCGACCGCATCGGCCAGAAGCACGACATCAGCATCCATATCCTCGCCGTCGCGGACAGTGCGCAGCATGTGCTGGCGCGCTGGTACGACGAGGGTGTCAACGCGTTCCGTTGCAGCCCGGCCGACGGCCGCGAACTGCTGCGCCGCTTCGGCGAGCCACTGACGCGGCTAGCCGACGAACATGCCCGCGGCGTGGACAACCGCGACCAGGAGCTCGATGCGCTGCTCGCCCAAACGCGGGCCAGCCACGAGGAGATGGCCGAGCTGATCCGTAGTGGCCGCGACCACCTGCTGGAGCTGGCGGCCAGTCGCGACCCGCACGCCGACGAGCTGCAGCAGGCGTTCGCCCGCGAGGACCACGACCCCGCCCGCGATGCGTTCATGCAGCACCTGCTCGAAGCCTTCGGCATCCATGCCGAGGAACTCGGCGGCCAGGTGCTGCTGCTCGATCCGCAGTACCTGTCCACCGACGCCCTGCCCGGCTTCGCCGAGGGTCCGCAATCAGTGACGTTCTCGCGCGAGGTCGCGCTCGCGCGTGAAGACCTGCCGCTGCTGCGGCTCGACCATCCGCTGATTGCCGGCGCGATGGACCTGGCGCTGTCCGGGGAACAGGGCAATGCCGCCTTCATGGTCGACGATATGCTGCCGCCACGCAGCGCCCTGTTGCAGGCGGTGTACCTGCTTGAATGCGTGGCCGATCGGCGCCTCGACGCCGAGCGCTTCCTGCCGCCGTTGCCGGTTGTGGTCACGGTCGACACCAAGCTGGCCGAACGCACCGACTTCACGCCCAGCGACACGGCACTGCGCAAGGCCAGGGATCGCAACATCGAGGTGACGCGCTTCCGCAAGTTCCTCGGCAAGCTGGTGCCGCCGATGCTGACTCGCGCCGAGGCGCTGGCCGGTACGCGCGCGCAGCTCAGCATCGACGCGGCACTGGCCCTGGCCACCGAAACGCTGGACGCTGAGCTGTCGCGCCTGTTGGCGCTGCGCACCGTGAATCCGTCGATCAGCGATGCGGAAATTACTGCCGTCACCGACGAACGCCATGCCTTGCTGGCCGCGCTGCCGCAATCGCGCTTGCGGCTTGACGCGGTACGCTTCGTGGTCAGCGCGGATTTCCTGGCGTTGCGCTGAGCCCAACCCGTCCCCGCAAATCCGCCCATGCCGTAGGGCGGGCACGGCCCGCCTTTTCCCACAAGTTCAACGCAGAAACCGAAAAGCCGGCGGGCAGTGCCCGCCCTACGCAGCGTGCGCCCCTCTATGCGCGGACATTCAGCGCATCAGGAGCCGCTTGGGCTTGATCGGGAACTTGCCGCGCCAGTACTCGATCAGCACAATGCCGCCCAGCATGCCGCCGAGATGGGCAAAATGGGCCACCCCGGCCTGGGTGCCGGTGACGCCAAGCACCAGTTCCACTGCGGCGTAGCCGATCACGAACAGCCACGCCGGCATCGGCACCGGCAGGAAGATCAGCATCACTTTCTCGTGCGGATACATCATGCCGAACGCCAGCAGCAGACCGAAGATCGCCCCCGAAGCACCCAACGTCGGGTAGAAGCCGTGGGTGAACCAGTGCACCACCAGCAACTGGGCCAGTGCCGCGACGATCGCGCAGACGAAGTAGTAGATGATGAAATTACGCGCACCGAAGGTGCGCTCGATGGCGCCGCCGAACATCCACAACGCGAACATGTTGAACAGGATATGGGTTACCCCGCCATGCATGAACGCGTAGGTGACCAACTGCCAGATCCGAAAGCCAGCGGTAACCACGTTGCCATCGGATGTTGTTCCGCTGATATCCGGCCCGAGCGGCCACAACGCGAAATGCTGAGTCAGCGCGAAACTGGTCGAGTCGTGCAACAACATCTGCAGCAAAAACACCACGACGTTGGCGATCAACAGGTTGCGCGTGACGGGTGGCAAGTCAAAAGGCATCGAGCGGTTTCCATGGGATCGGACGAGCGTAACGGTGATGGCCGGATATCGCCATGCAGCGGGCACGGCAGCGACAGACGCTGCCCTGCGTTGACCGGGCATGTGCGGAATCGTTCACCACACTACCCATGGCACCGCCGCGAGGACCAAATGGAAAAAGCCGCCGTGAGGCGGCTTTCGTGGGAGCACGAGAATCTGACTCAACCCCGGTTGGCGGCCAGCGCGATCGCTTCCGGTCGCTTGGCGCCAGCGAAGCGCTTGGCCCAGTAGTCGTTGTCCAGGCTGGAAATCTCCACCGACTTGCCGGTAGTCGGCGAATGGATGAAGCGACCATTCGAAATGTAGATACCCACATGCGAGATGCGATGACGACCGCCGGTGTGGAAGAACACCAAATCGCCGGGCTTCATGTCCGACCGCTTGACCTTGATTCCCGCCATGAACTGCGCGGCTGAATTGTTGGGCAGTTGCAGGCCGATGGCATGGGCGAACACGTAGCGGACGAACCCGCTGCAATCGAAACCGGTAGAGGGGTTGTGACCGCCGCGCACGTAGCGGATGTCGCGCAGGCCCATGGCCGCGGCCAGCAAGGCCTTGCGCAGGTCGGTGATGTTCTCTTTCGCGATGCTGGTCGCCGTGGACTGATCACCATCTGCCTGACCTTCTATCGCGGCAGCAGCTGTCGAGCCGGGTGCCGCAACACTGGCCAGAAGCGCCTGGACATTGTCCGGAAGCACCGACTGGCCCAGGCCGGAGGCAGGTGTGAACGCCGGCAGCGGATGCAACAGCGACGATGCCACGTTGGCCGCGACAGGCGCGCTGATGATCAGGCTGCTGGCAGACTGGGCGCCGCTGGCGTAGAGGGAGCCCGAAAGCAGCAGCGCGGGGGCGAGCACGGCGAGCACGGTCAATCGTTTGATGGGCATGCAGGGAAAATCCCCAGGTATTCAGAGGGTTTGCCGCCTGCAGACGCTGACGACGTGATCGAGAGGTGAAAGTAGCAAAAAGACGCAGCCCAGATGTTGGATCGAGGTTAACTGAACCCTATCGTTTCAGAAAGCCGGGATGGCGGACACATTCCACCCAAACCCCTTGATTCAACGAAGTTTATGACTAGACACGCGGCTCCGGCCAATAATACGAATCCGGATAGGGGCGCTTGCCGAAGATCGCCGTGCCGATCCTTACCTCGGTCGCGCCCTCGGCGATGGCGATTGGGAAATCACTACTCATGCCCATCGAAAGTTTAGGCAAATCATGATCTTGTGCCGCCGCCTGATCACGCAGTTCGCACAGCAGGCGGAAACAGCCACGTATTTCGGCCGGCTCGGTAGACAATATCGCCAGGGTCATGAGGCCACCCACCCGCAACGTGTCGTAGCTACGTAGGGCATTCAGGAAACCGGGTAGCTGTTCAGGTGGCAGTCCGTATTTGCTGGGCTCGGGTGAGGTCTTCACTTGCACCAGCACGTCGATCGCGCGGCCCTCGTGCTGCAGCCGCCGGTCCAGCGCTTCGGCCAGTTCTAGCCGATCCAGCGACTGCACCTCGCTGGCCAGCCGGGCGATATCCTTCGCCTTGTTGGTTTGCAGGTGGCCGATCATCACCCAGTCGATGCCGCAGTCAGCCAGCGGCCCGGCCTTGTCGCGGATCTCCTGTACCTTGTTCTCGCCGAAACGGCGCATACCCAGCGCCACGCCAGCGCGGATCACGTCCGGGCCGAAGGTCTTGCTGACCGGAAGGATGTTCACTTCGGCCGGGTCGCGGCCAGCCGCGCGACAGGCAGCATCGACCCGGCGGCGGATCTGCGCCCATTGGTCTGCAAGCGCGCGCGTATCCATGTTCACAGCCTCTCAGGCCTTGCTGCCCTGCTGGTGATGGCGTGCCACCACCTCGGCCACCACCATGCTGACCTTCTTGCCGGTGGGGATGTGCAGGAACTCGTTCGGCCCATGCGCATTGGAGTGCGGGCCCAGCACGCCGGTGATCAGGAACTGCGCCTGCGGAAACTTCTCGCCAAGCATGCCCATGAACGGGATGCTGCCACCCTCGCCCATGTAAGTGGCCGGCGCACCGAAGTAATGCTGCGAAGCCCCGTTGACCGCCTCGGCCAGCCACGGCGACAGCGCCGGTGCATTCCAGCCGCTGCTGTCCTTCCCCAGCGTGAAACTGACCTTGGCGCCGTACGGCGGGTCGGCTTCCAGTAGTTGTTTGACGAGGGTGCCGGCCTTGGCGCCGCTGAGCGTGGGTGGCACGCGCAGGCTGAGCTTCACCGCCGTGAACGGGCGCAATACGTTGCCAGCGCTGTCCAGCGACGGCATGCCGCCGATGCCGGTCACCGCCAGTTGCGGGCGCCAGGTGCGGTTGAGCACCAGCTCGGCCAGGTCGTCGGTGACCGGCTGCATGCCCTCGACCCGAGGGAACTTGCTGAAGATATCGGTACCCAGTACGTCAGCCGAAGCTTTCGCCTGCTCGATCCGCTCGGCGGGAACCTCGACATAAAGCTCTTTTGGCTTGATCTTGCCGGTGGCCGGATCCTCCAGGCGCGACAGCAGTTCGCGCAGGATGCGAAAGCTCGACGGCACCACGCCCGAGGCGTCGCCCGAATGCACGCCTTCTTCCAGCACCTGCACTTCGAGGTTGCCGCCAGTCATGCCGCGCAGCGAGGTGGTCAGCCACAGCTGATCGTAATTGCCGCAGCCCGAATCCAGACACACCACCAGGGTCGGGCTGCCGATGCGCGGCGCCAGATGATCGACGTAGAACGGCAGGTCGTAGCTGCCCGATTCCTCGCAGGCTTCGATCATGATCACGCAACGCGCGTGGGGAATGCCTTGCTCATGCAGCGCCAGCAACGCGGCCAGCGAACCGAAGATCGCGTACCCATCGTCGGCGCCGCCACGGCCGTACAGCTTGTCGCCTTTGAGCACCGGCTTCCACGGACCAAGATCGTCGGCCCAGCCAGTCATCTCAGGCTGCTTGTCCAGGTGGCCGTACAGCAGCACCGTATCCTCGCCCGGCCCTGGCACCTCGATGTAGATCAGCGGCGTGCGCCCTTCCAGCCGTACCACATCCAGCGTGGCACCGGGCAACTGACCCAGTTTGGAACGCGCCCAGGTTGCTATCAGCTTGACCGCGGCATCCATGTGTCCGTGGCTGGCCCAGTCCTTGTCGAACATCGGCGACTTGTTGGGAATACGGATGTATTCCACCAGTTGCGGCACGATTTCGGCATCCCACAAATCGCCAACGAAACGGGACAGGCGGCTGGTATCCATCGCACGAACTCCGGCTTGCAAACAGTAGGCCAGTGTAGCAGCGCGTTTCGGCGGCACTGACACGCGAGGTGACCAACGCCCACAACGAAGCGCGCGCAGGCCGGACGATCAACGGATGGGACTCCCGACTGCGCGACCGACCGCCATCGCGCATGGTGATGCCGCGGCACGCTGCCGCCGCCACTACATCATCCGTCCAAGGAGGAAAACCATGTTCAGCAAACTTGTCAAGCTCGCCGTCGCGCTGGCCCTCGTCGCGCCGGGCCTGTTGCTCGCCGCCACGCCAGTCAACATCAACCAGGCCAACGCCAGGACCATCGCCAAGTCGCTTGACGGCATCGGCGCCTCGCGCGCCGACGCCATCGTGGCCTGGCGCGAAGCGCACGGCCCGTTCAAGAAGGCCGATGACCTCAAACACGTCAAGGGCATCGGCAAGGCCACGATCGAGCGCAATCGCAGCGCCATCCTGCTCGCCGACAGCGCCGCCAAAGGGGATGCGGTCGCCGAACCCCAGCCCAGACACCGGAAGGCGGTGGACAAGGAGTAAGTCGCCTCCCGGACCACGACGATCCGCGCAGGCGGCACGCCGCGGCGTACTGCCTGCGCTACACTCGCGCGCCCCAGCCGACCGTGCCCTGCGATGATCCTGCCGCGTTACCACATTGCGCCGTCCACCATCCCTGCGGCCGGCAAGG
This sequence comes from Rhodanobacter sp., assembly GCA_004298505.1. Classification (GTDB taxonomy): domain Bacteria; phylum Pseudomonadota; class Gammaproteobacteria; order Xanthomonadales; family Rhodanobacteraceae; genus Rhodanobacter. Next base: position 43,303 of record SCRO01000028.1, on the reverse strand, counting down.
GCCTGTTTCTGGATGAGACCGTGGCCGCCGGCCGCATCATCACGGCGCCCGACGGCATCGCAACCACCTTCCGGCAAGCCGAGATCGAGGCCTGCGCCGAGCTGCGCTCCCAGTGGCATGCCAGCGCGCGCTGGTTCGAGGATCACTACACGCTGTCGCCCGACTGGCCTGACGAGTGCTACATCAACCACAGTTTCACGCCGAACGGGCTATGGCACCTGGGTTTCGTGTTCGCGTTGGCCAATCTGCCTGCCGGTAGCGAGATCACCGTGGACTACCGCCACCTGCTGCCGCCGGGCCAGGCCGAGGATTTTGCCGATTCGGCCACAGGTGAGAGAATTACCGGGTTGTCCTGGCACGAGAGTCTGGCCAGCAGTACCCGCGCCCTCGCCGAACTGCTGGCAGCCACTCCGACCCGGGCGTGATGGCTGATGGTGATGTTGGAGATTCCCACCCTTGAAACGGCGCGACTGCGCCTGACTGCGTTGACCGAGCGGCACTTCGATGACTACGCCGCCATGCTGGCCGATCCGGACAGCACGCGTTGGATCGGCGATGGTCAGCCGCTGGATCGCACCAACGCCTGGCGTTCGCTGGCGATGCTGTTGGGCCACTGGCAATTGCGCAGCTGTGGCATGTGGGCGCTGGAGTTGAAGGACAGTGGCGAGTTCATCGGCCGCGCCGGCCTGATGCATCCCGACGGCTGGCCCGATCTGGAGATGGGCTGGATGCTCAAACCGGGATATCGCCACCAGGGCTACGCCACCGAAGCCGGCAATGCCGTGCTGGATTTCGCCTGGAATCAGCTGCATGCGCCGCGCGTGATCAGCCTCGTGCGCATCGGCAACGAAGCCTCGGACCGAGTGGCCGAACGCCTCGGCGGCGAGCACATAGAGAACATGGATTTCTACGGCAGCAACAGCCACGTATTCGCCTACTACCCGCCGCACCGCGAGCAACGCAGCGCCTACGCCTGAGCGAGCCCGAGCGACGCGCGCCCCGCATGCGGCACTAGCCGCCAGCGGAACTCCCGCATGTGCGCATGGTCTGCTCAAGCGCCTGCCGCACCATAGATTTGCCGCCAAAGGCCGGGTCAGCCACACTCGAGGAAACCTCGAAGGACCTCTCTGGCGCTGTCGTTCCAGCGAAAATGGGCATGACAGCGCGGAGTCGGGTTTCGCGAGAAACCATCACGTACCGAGTCGAAACTCCTGATGCGCATTCTGCTGGCCGAGGACGACGCTTCCATTGCCGAGGGTATCTGCGCCTCACTACGCCATGGCGGGCATGCCGTGGATCACGTGGCTGCCGGCAATCTGGCCGATGCCGCGCTGCGCGATCACGACTATGATTTGCTAGTACTGGACCTGGGCCTGCCTGCGCTTGACGGCAGCGAAGTGTTGCAGCGCCTGCGCAGCCGCGGCAACGGCATGCCGGTATTGGTGGTGACGGCGCGCGATGGCCTGGCGGAGCGCATCCGCGTGCTCGACCTGGGCGCCGACGACTATCTCGTGAAACCATTCGCGCTGGCCGAATTCGAGGCCCGCGTGCGGGCCCTGTTGCGCCGGCTGGGCAGCCAGGGCAAGCCCGAACTGGTCATCGGCAGCCTGCGACTGGATATCCCCGGTCACCGCGCCTGGATCGATCAGGTACCGCTGGAATTGACCGCGCGCGAATTCGGCCTACTGGAGGCGCTGGCGCTGCGGCCCGAGCGGGTCACCAGCCGCGCGCAATTGATCGAGGCGCTGTGCGACTGGGACCAGGAGCTGACCGACAACGGGCTGGACATCGCGATCCATCGCCTGCGCCGCAAATTGGAAGGCAGCGGCACCGGCGTGCGCACGATCCGCGGCCTCGGCTATCTGCTCGAAGAGGCCGGCGCATCCGCAGGCGATCCCGGATGAGCGCGGAGGTTGTCGTGCCACGCCGCCCCAGTCTGCGCCGACGCCTGCTGGTCGTGCTGCTGATTCCGATGGCGATCCTGCTGCTCCTGGATGCGCTGCTGACCTACGGCGTGGCGCTGACCTACGCCAACCGGGTCCACGACCGGGACCTCAGCGACGACGCTGTGATGCTGGCGAATATGCTCGGCGACAAGCAACTGGGCAGCCAGCTGAGTCCACAGGCACGCTTTCTGCTCGAGTACGACCGCGAAGGTCACAACTACTTCCGCGTCAGCAGCAACCGGCACGGCCTGCTCGCCGGCAGCGCCCACTTACCTGCCGCTCCGGATCCACCACCGCAGGACGACTCGCCGACGCTCTACAGCACACGTTTGAACGGGCATCCGTTGCGGGCGTCCGAGGTGCGCACGACCAACCCTCTCGACCCATCGGACAGCCTGATCGTCACCGTCGCCGAAACCCTGCACGATCGCCACCAGCAGGCCAGGGAAATCCTGTTGCTGTCGATCCTGGTGCAAACCACGCTGATCGTCTGCGTGCTGTCGCTGGTCTGGTTCGGCGTGGGCCGCGGCCTGCGTGTACTCGATCCGCTGACGGCGCGACTGGCCGCGCGCTCGCACGAGTTGACGCCGATCGGCGGTCCCGATGTGCCGCAGGAGATTCTGCCACTGACGCGCACCATCGACGCCCTGTTCAGCCGCTTGCGCGACATGCTGGCCCTGCACGATCGCTTCATCACCGATGCCGCGCACCAATTGCGCACGCCGCTGACGGGACTGAGCCTGCACGTCGACCGCGCGCTTGCCGATCCGCGCCCGGAAACCATGACCGATGCCCTCGCCCACATCCAGCGCCTGACCAAGCGCGCCGCCCGCACGTCATCGCAACTGCTGGCGCTGACCCGTGCCCAGGCCTCGCCGCTGGATGACGACGAACCTCACCTGCTCGACCTGGGCCGGTTGATCCCCGAGGCGGTATCCCAGCGTGTGCATGAGGCGATCCGTGCCCGAGTGGATCTCGGCTACGCGTGCAACGGGCAGCCGTTGAGTATCCTTGGCGACGCTTCCAGCGTGCTGGATTTGCTGGACAACCTGATCGACAACGCGGTGCGCTACGCAGGCCGCGGCAGCACCGTCACGGTCAACCTGCAGGCGGAAGTCGATGGAGGCGTCTGCCTCAGTGTCGAGGACAACGGCCCGGGCGTGCCCCCCGAACTGTTGCCGCGGCTGAGCGAGCGCTTTTTCCGCGCAGCCGGCAACAACGAAGAAGGCAGCGGACTGGGACTGGCAATCGTTCAACGCATCGTCGAACGACACCATGCTACGGTGACTTACCGGCTCGGTGAAGAACATGGCTTGCGCGTGGAAGTACACTTCCCACCACCGATTTCGCCCGTGTCGCACCCGACATGAAGCCGATCGACGCATCGTTCACCGCATCCGGCATGGCCGCCTGACCAAAGCAACTGGCTGATCCGGTCTGGTGCCATCAGAATATACAAAGGCTCCATCATCACAATAACGCACGATGGTCATCAACGAACCCGAACAGGTGCCTGTGCACCGTAGCATTGCCATGAAAAAATACCCACTGTGTCGCTTCGATTGAGCAAGCTGCCCCCTGCCCGCCGGCTGCGCGCGTGCCTGCTCAGTGCTTTATTGCTCGCACTGGCCGGCTGCGCCACATCGCTGCCAAGGCTGACCCCACCCGTGCCTGCGCAATGGCAGCACAAGGTCGGCTCGGACCGGGCCAAGGCCAGCGATCTGCATGGGTGGTGGCATGCTTTTGCCGATCCCGAACTCGATGCATTGGTCGATCACGCCTTGACCGACAATCTCGATGTCGCCCAGGCGGTGGAACGACTGCGCGCCGTCCGCGCCCTGCACCATACCGCCGAGGCAAAATATCTGCCTTCACTGCAGATAAGTACCAACGACGTGGTTGATCCGAGCGCGAGCGCGTCGTACTTCCTGGTCGGCTTCGATGCCAACTGGGAGCTCGGTCTGTTTGGACGATCCGAGGGAACACGTCGCGAGGCGCAAGCTGCGCTGGATGCTGGCGTCGCCGACCTTCGTACCGTCCAGGTTTCCCTGGTGGCCGAAGTCGTCCGCGAGTGGATCGAGTTGCGCACCGCACAACAACAGGAACAACTGCTGTCCGGAATCAGTCAGGCCCGTCAGCACGAATGGGAGTTGCTCAAGGTGCGCCAGCATCTGCAATTGGTCTCCGCCAGTGCAGTCGATCAGGCGCAGGCTGCATTCGCACAATCGAGGGCCGCGCTGGCCGTGCCACGACAGGCCATCAACGCCAGTGCCCAGCGCCTGGCCGTCCTGCTGGGTCAGAACCACCCCGACCCGGCCTGGTTGCAGCCTAGCACCCCACCCGAACTGGGACCGTGGCAGCTCGACAGCACCCCGGCCGACCTCGTGCGCACCCGCCCCGAGATTGCCCGCGCGGAAGCGAACGTGCTGCAGGCCGCCGGGGCGCAGGCCCTGGCCCATGCCGATCTCTTTCCCAGCCTCGGCATCGGTGGCTCGATCGACTGGGCCACCGACATCGACAACAACGGCCGATTCGGCCGTGGCCCCAGTGGCATTGTCTCGCTCGGCCCGGAGATCAATATTCCATTGTTCGACTGGGGCATCCGACTGGCCGCCAAACACGCCAGGGATCATGAGCTGAAAGCCAGTGTGCTGGCCTATCGGCAGGCCGTGCTGCAGGGCGTGGCCGAGGTTGAGAGCGCCATGGGCAGCCTGCAGCAACAGCAGCAGCGCGAACGGCAGAACGCGCTCGCCTGGCAGGCACTGCAGCGCGTCGACCAGTCTGTGCAAACCCGGCAGGCATTGCATCTGGCCAGCCCGCTCGATCGCACGGAAAGCCATATTGCCGCCGATCAGGCGGCGCTGGAACTGGCTGACGCCCGCGCCGGACACAGCCTGGCCTATGTGGCGCTGTTCAAGGCCCTGGGTGGCGCGCCGCTGCCGTCTGCCGAGGTACCGCAGACCGCTCCGACCGCGTCACCCGAATCCGCCCGCAGCGCTGACAGGTCACCCCGCTGATGGTGGCCCTCGCCCGCAAGACCCTGATCTACGAATGGCGCCGCTTCCTGCCGGCGATGCTGGCGGTCGGCTTCGCCGGCCTGTTGCAACTGTTGCAGATCGCCTTGGTGCTGGGCATCTTCGGCGCTACCAGCTTGTACATCACCGGTTCGTCGGCCGATGTGTGGGTGGGCTACCCGGGCACTCAGAACGTGGGTTCGGGCCGTTCCATCGATGCAGACGTGGAATCGCGCATCTTGCTGGATCCTGCGGTGACGCAGATCGAACCCTACATCTGGGTCGATGGCGACTGGCGTGGTCCACACGAAACAGGCGGCGTCTCGGTGTTCGTCTCCGGCATCGATCCGGCGGCGGACGGCCTGATGTTCTCCCGCGTGTTGCCGCCGGCGCTACGTGCACGGCTCGCCGAACCGGATGCGATCGTGGTCGACCGTTCGGCCCTCGACCAGCTCGGCGTCGGGCTGGGCCAGATCGCCACCATCAACGGTCATCAGGTGCATGTGGTCGGCGTGGCCAGCGGCTTGCGGGCACTGGGCGGCGTCAATGTGTTGTGCTCGCTGGATACCGCGCGCCGGCTGGACAGCGACGTCGACGACATCGGGCCGACCTATCTGGTGGCCAGGTTGCGCGACCCCCGCCAGGCCGATGCCGTCGCGCAACGGCTGCGCGGCGACAAGGCATTCGGGCCGTATACCGCCTGGAGTGCCCGCGATTTCGCACGCCGCTCGGAGCTGTACTGGTTGTTCGACACCGGCGCGGGTGCCGGCGTGCTGTTTCTGGCCGGCATCGTGTTCCTGGTTGGCGCGGTGATCACCAGCCAGACCCTGATCGCCGCGGTCAACGGCTCGGTACGCGAATACGCCACACTCAATGCGCTCGGCGTGGGCGTCGCGGCACTGCGCCGGGTGGTGCTCGAACAGGCGTTCTGGGTTGGCGCCCTGGGCCTGCTCGGTGCCGGCGTATTCGGTATCGTGATGCTGCTGCTCGCTCACAGCCAGGACGTGCCCGTGGTACTGAATGCCCCCGCCGCGCTGGCATGCATCCTGCTGGTGATGGGCCTGGCCGCAGTCTCCGGACTGGCCGCGATGCGCAGCCTGCGCCGCGTCGACCCCGCCACGTTGCTGAGGTAGTGATCATGCATGACCCGGCAACCGCACCTGCTGCGGATCAAATCGCACTTCGCGCGATCGGTGTGAGCAAGGCATTCGTCTCCGGCAACCTGCGCACCCAGGTGCTGCACAACCTGACCCTGGATATCGACGCCGGCGAGCTGACCCTGATCGCCGGACCGTCCGGCTGCGGCAAGAGCACCCTGCTGTCGATCTTGAGTGGCTTGCAGAAGGTCGACAGCGGTCGGGTGCAGGCGCTCGGCAGCGAACTCGGCCAGCTCGATCTGCGTGCGCTGGAGCGATTTCGCCTGGAACACACCGGCTTCGTATTCCAGGGCTTCAACCTGTTTCCCGCGCTGAGTGCGTTCGAGCAGGTCGAGTTGCCGCTCAACCACATGGGTTTGTCGCGCGACGAGGCCCGGCACCGCGCGCGCCTCTCGCTGGAGGAGGTCGGCCTGGCGCATCGCATGCGCCTGCGCCCGGCCGAACTGTCCGGTGGCGAGAAACAACGGGTGGCGATCGCCCGCGCACTGGCCAAGGAGCCCCAGTTGCTGTTCGCCGACGAACCGACCAGCGCGCTGGACGCCGTCAACGGCCAGATGATCATCGACATTTTGCACCGCATTGCCAGCGTCCACGGCACCACCGTGCTGTGCGTCAGTCACGACCCACGCCTGGTCATGCATGCCGACCGGGTCCTGGCCATGGAAGACGGTCGCATCCTCAGCGATCGGCGCCCCGCCGCGTCGGCCATCGACAATCACGGAATTCCATCATGAAGGTTTGCCGCAGTGCCCTCTTCCCGACCCGCCCGGCACGCCGCCCGGACCTGCGACTGGGCGCTATCGCGCTCGACCTCTCGCTGTTGCTGGGCGCCTGTTCGCACGCACCCGAGCCGACCTCGGCCGCCACGGCTCCCTCCGCATACGTTGCCGTGGCACGAGGGCGGATCGACATCGAAGGGGGGTTGCTGGCCTTGGCGATGCCGCGCGAAGGCATCCTGGCCAAGGTTGCCGTGCATGAAGGCGATCATGTCAAGCAGGGGCAGTTGCTCGCGCAACTGGACACGCGCCCGGCCACGCTTGCAGTGGATGCGGCGCAGGCCGGACTGGAACAGGCACACGCACAAATCGGGCTGCTGGCCGTCAAGTTGGCGGCAGCCAAGCAGCGTGCCGGGCGCTTGCGCGCGGCGGCAGCCGCCGGTGCGGGCGACGGTCAAAGCGCCGACGACGCCCGCGAGGCCGCTGCCCAGCTCGAGGCCGAGCGGCAAGGCGCCCGCGCCGCACTGGACATGGCTCGCCAGAAATTGGAGCAAGCCCGCTTCGAGCTGAAGCAACGCAGCCTGCTGGCGCCATTCGACGCCGACGTAGTCAAAGTCACCGCGCAACGCGGTGCCAGCGTGTCGCCATCATCCGGTCCGCTGTTCACCCTGCTGCCGAACAAGCCGCGCATCGTGCGGGCCGAGCTCAACGAGAGTTTTGTCGGCATGGTCAAACCGGGAATGCACGCGGAGGTCTCAAGCAACGGTGGCGACCCCGGCGCGCACTGGAGCGCGCACGTCCTGCGCATCGGCAAGGTCTATGGCCCCGAAACGCTGGGAAACGACCCGCAGGTTCGCGCCAATGCCCGCACGGTGGAATGCGTGCTGGTGTTCGACCAGCCGCACGATTTGCGCATCGGCCAGCGCGTCACCGTGCGCTTTGACGGCAGCAGTGTAAAACCGGCGCCGAAAGACTGAGGAAACCGCCCGCTGGCATTATTTGGCCTGGTCGAACAACCATCCAAGGCACAGGCAAGCGCGTGATCCAGCAAACCGATTTTTTCTTCGAGGGTGGCCGCAGCGGCATACTGCTGATCCACGGCCTCACCGGCACGCCGATGGAAATGCGCCTGCTCGGCAAGGGGCTGCACCGCGCCGGCTTCAGCGTGCATGGCATGCAACTGGCCGGGCACTGCGGCGATGTCGATGACCTGCTCGCCACCGGCTGGCGCGACTGGTATGCCAGCGTCGAGAAGGCCGCCAACGACATGCTGGGCAGGGTCGATCACCTGTTCGTCGGCGGACTGTCGATGGGCGCGCTGCTGGCGCTGAAACTGGCCGCGGATCGTCCGCAGCAGATCACCGGAGTCGGCGTGTACGGGGCCACGTTCCGTTACGACGGCTGGAGCATTCCGCGGCTGGCGCGGCTGTCGTTCATGTTGCCGCTGCTGAAGACGCTGGGCATCGGCCGCGGCCGCAGCTTCATGGAACAGCCACCGTACGGCATCCGCGACGAACGCCTGCGCGCGCAGATCAGCGCCGCGATGCTCGGTGGCGACAGCGCGGCTGCCGGCCTGCCCGGCAACCCCTGGTACTCGCTCGCCGAAATGTATCGCCTGGCCGCGATCGTGCGTCGCCAGCTGCCACAGGTGAGTGCACCCTGCCTGGTGGCCCACGCCAGCAACGACGACGTGGCCAGCATGAAGAATGCCGCACTGGTGATGCGCGAGGTCAGCGCGCCGACCGAGCTGCTGTTGCTGGACGACAGCTACCACATGATCACGATCGACAAGCAGCGGCGCACCCTGATCGAGCATTCGGCGGCGTTCTTCGACCGCCTCGTCGCCGGCGACAGCAGCAGCCAGCGCATCGCGGCCTGAACATGCCCACGGACGGCTCCATTTCCGCTCTGGTCGCCGGCTTGTGGCTGTTCAATGTCATCCTCGACACCGGTGGCCAGCTGGCGTTCAAGGCGGCCGCTGGCGATCGCGCCGCAGGCGACGGGCTGGCGCGTTGGAAATACATGGCAGCGCGACCATGGCTATGGCTGGGCGTGGGCGGTTACGTCATCGAGTTCCTGGTGTGGATCGCGTTCCTGTCGCTGATCCCGCTGTCCGAGGGTGTACTGCTTGGTTCGATCAACATCGTGGCGGTCATGGTCGCCGGACGTTTTCTGTTCGGCGAAAAGTTGACCCGCCTGCGCGTGATCGGCATCTTGCTGGTGACGCTCGGCGTGGCGATCGTGGGACTGGCCGCATGAGACGCTTCTACCTGTTCGGTTTCTTGCTGCTGATGGCGTTCGACACGCTGGCGCAGATCAGCTTCAAGTACGCCGGCACCCAGGCACTGCCGGTGCAGGCCAGCGTCGCATGGCTGCTGCGTGTGTTCAGCCAGCCCTGGGTCTATGGCGCCGTGGTCGGCTACATCGGTGCGTTCTTCACCTGGATGACCCTGCTCAAGCACGCCCCGATCGGCCCCGCGTTCGCCGCTTCGCATCTAGAAGTGGTGTCGGTGATGCTGCTGTCGATCTGGTTGTTCGACGAACACCTCACGCTGCCTCGCGTCCTGGGCGCCATCGTCATCGTCGCCGGTATCGTCTGCCTGGGTGCTGCCGAAAGCCACGCGCAGGCCGTCGGGGACGATCCCGACGCGGCCCCGGCCTGAAACGCCGCATGCTGCCGCGCCGCGCCCAGGAACTGCCACCGACGGCTGGCCTGCCGCTACGCTGGACCGATCTGCTCCCCGGCGCAGCGACGTTGGCGTCGGATCTTGCCGTACAGCTGGGCACGCCACCGCTGCAACTGGAGTGTTCCGGCACCGCCTGTCTGCTGATCGCACTGGCCACCCTGCGTGAGCTGCAACCGCAGCGTCGCTACGTGGTGGTGCCGGCGTATACCTGTCCACTGGTTGCCATCGCCGTACGCCAGGCCGGCCTGGAGTTGCAGCTGTGCGACCTGACTGCCGGCCACTACGACATGGATCCGGTGGCCCTGCGCGCCGCCTGCGATGAACGCACGCTGGCGATCATTCCCACCCATCTCGCAGGCCGCGTCGCCGACGTGGGGGACGCACTGGATGTAGCGCGCAAAGTCGGCGCGTATGTGATCGAAGATGCCGCGCAGGCACTTGGCGCGCGGCGCGGCGGCGTCAGTGTGGGTTTGGCTGGCGACATCGGCTTCTTCAGCCTGGCCGCCGGCAAGGGCTTGTCGATCTATGAAGGCGGTCTGCTGCTGGCGCACGACCCGGCGCTGCGCGCCCGACTGACCGAAACCGCGGCACGTATCGTGCCCCGCCGGTACGGCTGGGAATGCCGGCGCAGCATCGAGTTGCTCGGCTATGCCGCGCTGTATCGACCGCGCGGCTTGCGCCAAGCTTACGGTAAACCGTTGCGTCGCCACTTGCGACAGGGCGACCCCGTGGCTGCGGTGGGCGATGAATTCGCGCTCACGATTCCCTTGCATCGCGTGGGTCGCTGGCGACAGGCCGTTGGCGCACATGCGGCCACCCGCCTGCCGAACTTTCTCGAGCAGTTGACCCGTCAGGCTCAGCGCAGGCTGCCACGGCTGCATCGAATCAACGGAGTAAAGGTCATGCAGGATCCGACCGGTGCGGAAGGCACCTGGCCGTTCCTGCTGCTGTTGCTGCCGGATCAGGCGTGCCGCGACCGCGCGCTGGAACAACTATGGCAAAGCGGCTTTGGCGTCAGCCGCCTGTTCATCCATGCGCTGCCTGACTATGTCTACCTGGCGGACATCGTGCCCCAGCAGGACGTGCCGCACGCCCGCGACCTTGCCTCGCGCAGCCTCAGCATCAGCAACAGTCCATGGATGACCGATGACGATTTCGAGATGATTTGCCGAACACTGCAGGCCATGCCGGGGTGAATCAGGGAACACCAGGCGCTGACCGGAAACCAGTTTTACAAGTCGATGACCACGTATTGCGACCACACTGATTGTATGGCAGGACGTGTACCACGCAACGACGGAAACGTGCGAAGCCTACATCAAATTCATTTTACGCGCAGACGGCAGCATCGTGATTTCGTTCAAGGAGAAGTAACCATGACCCGCTATTGCATACAGTGCGATGACGGCTCCATTGCCAGCTGTGGTCAACCTGTTTCGCTTGCTGGACAAGCATCCGGAGCTGTTGAACGAACTGCAGCAGGCCTGATACCCAGCCACATTGCCTAAACTGTAAGTCGCTGTGCCGACACGCCAGTGCGGCACCGTCGATGAGTCGGCGTCATGGAGCCCCGTACAACGCCACCCGCAACGGTGGCGTGTCCTTTTGGATTTCCGTACCAGCGTCCGTACAAAGAAAAAGGTCACCCGCCAAGGTGGCCTAAGTCTTTGTTTCAATTGGTGGGCGGTACAAGGATCGAACTTGTGACCCCTACCATGTCAAGGTAGTGCTCTACCGCTGAGCTAACCGCCCGTTGTCGCACCGGCCATGCCGCGCGAGCCGCGCAGTATACGGCAGCGTGCTGCTGGCGACAATATCCTTGTCGATTCGAGCCGCCGGCTCAGTGCAGGGCTTGTTCGCGCAGCTGGTGGATCTGGTCGCGCAGCCGGGCTGCTTCCTCGAATTCCAGGTTCTGCGCATGCTTGTACATCTGCGCTTCCAGCTTCTTCAGCAGCCCGGCTGCCTGCCGGGCATCGAGCCCGGCATAGCTGGCGCCCTGCTCGGCCAGCACGCGACTGCGCGGCTGCGACTTGCCGCGCCGATTGCCAGCCTCGCTGCGAGCGCCCTCCATGATGTCGGCGATGCGCCGCACCACGGTTTTGGGCGTGATGCCATGCACCTCGTTGTATGCCACCTGTTTCTCCCGCCGCCGCGCGGTCTCGTCCATCGCCGCCTGCATCGAGCGGGTCACCGTGTCAGCGTACAGAATCGCCTTGCCACGCACGTTGCGGGCGGCCCGGCCGATGGTCTGGATCAGCGAGCCGGTAGAGCGCAGGAAGCCCTCCTTGTCGGCATCCAGGATTGCCACCAGCGACACCTCGGGCATGTCCAGCCCCTCGCGCAGCAAGTTGATGCCGACCAGCACGTCGAACTCGCCCAGGCGCAGGTCGCGGATGATCTCGCTGCGCTCGACCGTCTCGATGTCCGAATGCAGGTAGCGCACCTTCACGTCGTGTTCGCCCAGATATTCGGTGAGGTTCTCGGCCATGCGCTTGGTCAGCGTCGTGACCAGCACGCGATCGCCCAGCGCGACGCGCTTGTGCGCCTCGCTCAGCAGATCGTCGACCTGGGTGCGTACTGGACGCACCTCCACTTCCGGATCGACCAGGCCGGTCGGTCGTACCACCAGTTCGGTCACCGCGACGCCGGACTTGTTCAATTCGTAACTGCGCGGCGTGGCGGAGACGTAGATGGCACGCGGCACGCGCGCCTCCCATTCCTCGAAACGCAGCGGCCGGTTATCCATCGCCGACGGCAGCCGAAAGCCAAACTCCACGAGGGTTTCCTTGCGCGAGCGGTCGCCTTTGTACATCGCGCCAAGCTGCGGCACGGTGACGTGCGATTCGTCCACCACCAACAGGCCGTCCGCAGGCAGGTAGTCGAACAGCGTCGGTGGCGGCTCGCCGGGTTCACGCCGCGACAGGTGGCGCGAATAGTTTTCGATGCCCTGGCAGTAGCCGACCTCGGCCATCATCTCCAGGTCGAAACGCGTGCGCTGCTCCAGCCGCTGTGCCTCCAGCAGCTTGTTTTCCCGGTACAGGTACTCCAACCGCTCCTTCAGCTCGACCTTGATCGTTTCGATCGCGTTGAGCACGCTTTCGCGCGTGCTGGCGTAATGCGTGCGCGGATAGACGGTATAGCGCGGTATTTTGCGGATCGTCTCGCCGGTGAGCGGGTCGAACAACGCCATGTTCTCCACCTCGCCATCGAACAGCTCGATACGCAGCGCCTCGATCTCGGATTCGGCGGGGAACACGTCGATGATTTCGCCGTGCACGCGATAGGTGCCGCGGCGCAGCTCCATCTCGTTGCGGGTGTACTGCAGCTCGGTCAGCTGGTGGATCAGCTTGCGCTGGTCGATGCGTTCGCCCCGGGCCAGGATCAGCCGCAGGCTGAGATAGTCCTCGGGATTGCCCAGGCCGTAGATCGCCGACACCGTGGCCACGATGATCGCGTCGCGCCGCGACAGCAGCGCCTTGGTTGCCGACAGGCGCATCTGCTCGATGTGCTCGTTGATCGAGGCATCCTTCTCGATGAAGGTGTCCGACGCCACCACGTAGGCTTCCGGCTGGTAGTAGTCGTAATAGCTGACGAAGTACTCCACCGCGTTGTGCGGAAAGAATTCCCTGAACTCGCCGTAGAGCTGCGCTGCCAGCGTCTTGTTCGGCGCCATCACGATGGTCGGGCGCTGCACGCGCTCGATCACGCTGGCGATGGTGTAGGTCTTGCCCGAACCAGTCACGCCGAGCAGGGTCTGCGCCGCCAGGCCGGCCTCGAAACCCTCGGTCAGGCGTGCGATCGCCTGCAGTTGGTCGCCGGCAGGCTGATAAGGGGCAGCGAGTTCGAAGCGGTCAGTCATCGGCTACAGATGTGGGCGCGGACGAGCATTTTAAATCGGGCCGGCTGACAGGATGCGTCAGCACAAACCCACAAGGATGCCGGCACCAGGCCGCTGGGACCCTCGGCACAGCACGCTAGCATAAGACCTCAGCACATCGCAGGAGGCGACACGACATGGTGCCAGGGAAGTCGGCCTCACATGGCTCACAACACGGCACGAGCCTGATCGAGCAGGTCATGGTGCTTGCCATCATCGGCATCCTCACCGGCATCGCGCTGCCATCGCTGCGGCACATGCTGGGCCGCAACCGGCTGCAGGTGGCCCAAAGCGACTTCGTCGCGGCATTGATGCACGCCCGCAGCACTGCCGCCACCAGCGGCAAGCGCACCCTCTTCTGCCCCAGTCCGGACGGCCGGCAATGCAGCGGTGATTCGCGATGGGAGCACGGCTGGCTACTCGCTCACGATGCCGATGGCGATCACCAGCCCGATGCTGGGCCGTCCTACACCCACGCTACCTATGACGGCTTGCGCATCACCAGCAGCCGCGGACGCCATGACGTGAGATTCCGGCCCGATGGGAGCGCCAGCGGCAGCAACCTGACCCTGCTGTTTTGCGAGCCAGGCAGCGACGGCCAGGCGTTGAGCGTCGTGGTCTCCAATCCCGGTCGCGTTCGCGGCGCACCGGCCAGCGCGGCGCAGGCGGCGAGTTGTCTGCGCGGCGACTGACTAGGAAGGGCTTGTTCGCGACGGCCCCGAGCCACCGGGAGTAGCTGTCGCCGGCACGGCTCAGGGGCTCGAACGGACGCCAATCGCCTCGAGCAGCTGCAGGTTCAGCGCATGCTGTTGCGCCTGCCAGTCGGCCAGCATCGCCGGATCGATCTCGGGCTGCTCGTCCATGGCCGACAGTCGGCGCTTCCACCAGCTGTCGTAGCGGTAGTGCGAGACCTCACCGTTGATGTCGCTGCCGACCAGGCCACTGCGCAGGCTGTCGATCAGGGCCAGCGCGTGTGGCACCAGCAATCGTCCCTGGTCCCAGTTGGTATGCGCCACTTCCGGAGCGAACGCGTCCTTGTCGATCGACAGATAGCTCGGTGTCGCCTGCGTGTTCTGGAAACCGATGAAGGCGTTCACCAGCGCCTCGGGCGAGTTGAAGTTGCGAAACGCCTGACTCAGCCCGAGCCTTCGCGCCCAGCCGGTATCCACGCCAATGCTCCAGTAAGTGAGTTGCCGGCGCCGCAGCGGGGTCAGGTAGTTCTCCCACGCATGACCGGAGCCGATGTCGGCCGAGGTGATGCCGAGCACATGTACATGGCTGACCTGGGGCAGCAGCGCCACCTTGCGCACCCACGAACCGCAGTGCACGCCGAACGGAAAGCGCATGTTGTCCGGGTGGTTGTCCAGCACCACGACCTGGAAGCGCGTTTCGGCTGGAAGCCGGGCGATCAGCGGCCAGCTCAGATGGTGGAAGTCGCCGCTACCCATGAACACGGTGCCGTAGTCGAGCGGCAGCAACTCATCGAGTACCGCGCCGAAACGCCGCATCGTGGCCAGCGAGCAGCCAAAGCGGATCGCTTCCTGCCAGCGTCGCAGCGGCAGCACCAGCCGATTCGGCAGCGCGCCGACCGAATGGTCGAGGTCGAGCACGACAGGCCGCTTTAGCGGGTCATTCATCGCCGTGCTCCGCCGCCAGCAGCTGCCGATCGCTTTCGAAATGCCCGCCGAGCCGACGCAGCAGGGCACGCAGCAGCGGGTTGCGGGCATACACGGCGTGGCGGGTGAAGGTCATGCTGGCACCCAGGAAGGATTTGACCTGAGGATCGGTCCAGCCGGCCACATAATGCGTCAGTCCACGCTGGCGTGCATGGTCGAGATTGTGCATCCAGCTGACGAAGTAAAGATTGTGCTCGCGCGCCTGCGGATAGGCGAAGCCGACGTACTTGTCGAGCAGCTTGCCGCCATGCTCATAGCAAAGATTCCAGCCGATCATCTCGTCGCCATGACGGTAGACGAACACCACGCCGCCACTATCCGCATCCTGCAGCAAAGCTCGGAAAAAATCCGCACTCAGGCGATCAAAATGGATTTCGCTCTGCTCGTAGACGTTGTCGAACAGTGCCTGGAACGCCGCCAAGGTTGATTCATCGTGGAATCGCGCGTCGCCCGTGGGCACCGCCTCGATGTCCAGATCGGCCCGCGAACGCAGCTTGCGCCGGATATTCTTGCGGCGACCAGAAGACAACCGCGTCAGGTATTCGTCGGTCGAAGCGAAATCGATCGGCACCCAGGCCAGCGCCTGGCCTTCCAGCAGCACAAAGCCCTGTGTTTCGCAAGCCGCTGCGAATGCGCTGGCGTACTCGTTGGCAGCGGTATCGAGCAGCGGCGAAGCCTGCGCGATGTCCTTGATGACCAGCAAGCGACACTCGCGCCCGTAGTCCCGTTTCAGTCCCCGTGCCAGCTCCATCGGCGTCAACGCCGATGGCAGCGGCGCATATTCGGACACCGTGGTACCGACAAAGCGCGTGCGCCAGCGCAGCAGGCGACCCCACCAACGGTAGCCGGGCATGCCCGTGACCCGCCGACGCAGCGCGTCGTCTGCCGTGGTCAGCAGGTCGAACGGTGCCAGGAAGGAAGGCATGCCCTGCGCCGACCGTTCCACCGTGAAACCCAACGGTGGGTGCTGCATGAACGCGCCAAGCAGGGCATCGGGTTCCAGTTGTGCGATGAAAGGCATGAGTAAGCCAGCTTGCCTAGACTGTGCAGTGGATGACATTGTCGCCTGCCACCAAGGACCTCGCCATGACCGATTCAATCCAGCAACAGATCTTCGAGATCATCGCCAAGCAAGCCAAGGTCGACGTAGCCACGATCAAGCCCGAGTCCACCCTGAAGGACCTGGGTATCGCCTCACTGGATGCGATCGAGCTGATCTTTGACATCGAGGAGCACTTCAACGTCAACTTCCCCGACCAGCAGGGCGCCAATTTCGACAGCGACACCGCGCAAAGCCTGGTCGATGCGGTGCACAAGGCGCTGGACCAGAAAGCCGCCGGCGGCGAAGGAAACGCGTAATGTCCGTGCAGTCGTTGCGCCGGGTGGTGATTACCGGCATGGGCGCAATCAGCCCGTTGGGTGTCGGCGCCGACGCCCTGTGGCAAGGCCTGCGCGAGGGTCGCAGCGGCATCCGCCCGTTGCGCCATCCGGACGCGGAGCGACTGAAGCTGAAGATTGCCGCGCAGGTGCCGGAGAGCTTCGACCCGGCGGCGAATATCGACGAGCGCACCCTGCCGCTGCTCGACCGCACCTCGGCCTTTGCGCTGCACGCAGCACGCGAGGCGATCGGGCAATCCGGCATCGATTTCAGCCACGGCGAACTCAGCCTGCGTACGGCGGTGGTGGTCGGCACCGGCGTTGGCGGCGAGACCACCCAGGATGAACAGAGCCGGCGGCTGTACGCGGAGCATGCCCAGCGCACGCATCCGCTGACCATCGTGCGGCTGATGACCAATGCCTCGGCCAGCCACATCAGCATCACCTACGGCTTGCGCGGACCCACCTTTGCGGTAGCCAGCGCCTGCGCCTCGGCCAACCACGCCATCATCCAGGCCGCGCAGATGATTCGTTACGGCATGGTCGATGCCGCGGTCAGCGGCGGCACCGAGGCCTGCCTCACCTTCGGTGCGATCCGCGCATGGGAAGCCATGCGCGTGCTGGCCGACGATACTTGTCGCCCATTCAGTGCCAATCGACGCGGCCTGGTACTCGGCGAGGGTGCCGCCATCTTCGTACTGGAATCGCTCGAACATGCACGCTCGCGCGGCGCGGTGATCCTGGCCGAACTGGTCGGCATCGGCATGACCGCCGATGCGACCGATATCGTCATGCCCAGCGCCAAAGGATCGTCCGCAGCGATGCGACAGGCACTGGCCGACGCCAGGCTTGCTGCGCAGGATATCGACTACATCAACGCCCACGGCACCGGCACCCAGGCCAATGATGCCACCGAGACCAAGGCGATCCACCTCGCGTTCGGCGCGCACGTCGACCGCCTTGCGGTGTCCTCCACAAAATCCATGCACGGTCATGCATTGGGCGCCTCCGGCGCGCTCGAGCTGGTCGCCGTGATCGGCGCCCTGCGCGACGGCGTGGTGCCGCCCACGGCCAACCTGGACAAGGCCGACCCGGCCTGCGATCTGGACTATGTACCGAACACCGCCCGCGAGATGCCGGTGCGCGCCGCGCTCTCCAACTCGTTCGCGTTCGGCGGACTCAACGCCGTGCTGGCGCTCCGGCGGGCACCGTAACAACGCGTAGGGTGAGCACCGGCCGCCGGTTCTTGCCAACGCCGAGCGGCGCACAGTGCCTGCCCTACGGCGTTGGCGCGCAATGGTGCAAGTAGCCGTTGCCCTCGGTTGGGCAAAATGGAGAAGCCCGGCGGTAACCCGCCGGGCTTCTTTTGCGCGTGGAACGCGCGTGGCCAAACTCAGGCCTTCTTGGCCTTGGTCAGCAACTGATCGAGCAGGCTGATCGCCAGATCGATCTCCTCGGAGCTGATCTCCAGCGACGGCGCGAACGTGATCACGTTCTTGTACCAGCCACCCACGTCGAGCACCAGGCCGATCTTCTTGCCGTTGTGCTCCAGACCGCCGGCCAGGCCGATGTCGACCATCTTGTCGAGCAGCGCCTTGTTCGGGGTGAAACCGTCGTCGGTGCAGATTTCCGCGCGCAGTGCCAAGCCGAGACCGTCGACGTCGCCGATTTCCTTGTGCCGCTTCTGCAAGTCACGCAGGCCGTCGAGGAAGTGGGCGCCCTTCTTTGGCACCGTGGTCGCGTAGTCCAGTTCGTAACCCATCTTGATCACCTCCAGACCCAGCGCGGTGCCCAGCGGATTGGAGTTGAACGTCGAATGCGTCGAGCCCGGCGGGAACACGGTCGGGTTGATCAGCTCCTCGCGCGCCCACAAACCTGACAGGGGATTCAGACCGTTGGTCAGCGCCTTGCCGAACACCACGATGTCCGGAGTCACGCCAAAATGCTCGATCGACCACAGCTTGCCGGTGCGCCAGAAACCCATCTGGATCTCGTCGGAAACCATCAGGATGCCGTACTGGTCCAATACTTTTTTCAGGCCCTTGAAGAAGCTCATCGGCGGAATCACGTAGCCACCGGTACCCTGGATCGGCTCGACATAGAACGCGGCGTATTCGCACTGGTTCGTCTTCGGATCCCAGATGCCGTTGTATTCGGTCTCGAACAGGCGCGCAAACTGATGCACGCAGCTGTCCGAGTATTCCTCGGGCGTCATGCCCTTGGGTCGACGAAACGGATACGGGAACGGCAGGAACATCGCGCGCTCGCCGAAGTGGCCGAAGCGGCGTCGATAACGATAACTCGAGGTGATCGACGAGGCACCCAGCGTACGCCCATGGTAACCGCCCTCGAACGCGAACATCAGGCTCTTGCCGTTCTTGGCGTTGCGCACGATCTTCAGTGAATCTTCAATCGCCTGTGCTCCACCGACATTGAAGTGCACGCGGCCATCGAGACCGAACTTCTTCTTCGCATCCAGTGCCACCGTCTTGGCCAGCTCGATGCGGGTCTGGTGCAGATACTGACTGGCCACCTGCGGCAGCAGGTCGATCTGGTTCTTCAACACGTTGTTGAGGCGTTTGTTGCCGTAGCCGAAATTGACCGCCGAGTACCACATCTGCAGGTCCAGGAACGGCGTGCCGGCGCTGTCGAACATGTAGCTGCCTTCGCAGCCACGGAAGATCTTGGGCGGGTCCACATAGTGGACGGTGTCGCCAAACGAGCTGTACTTCGCCTCGTCGGCGAGCAATTGCTCGTCGTCGATCAGCACGGAAGCAGCTTTGTCGAAAACATTCATCGAGAGTCCGCAATCAGTTCAGGAGGTGGAGGTGAAGGCAAAAACGGGCCACGTCGCCAGTCAAGCCGTCGCGATGATCGCCGACGCAGGTTCGAAGGCGCGCTGCCCGATCAGGCTGCCATCGAGCAGCCGGGGCAGCAACTCCAGCGCATCCTCGAATCCGGTGATCGGCACATAGTCGATACCGGCGGCGCGGCAATGCTCGATCAGGCGATGCTTGGCGAACACGAAATCCACGCGGTCGGCCGCGCAGAAATCCGAGGCGCCATCGCCGATCAGCAAAGTCTTCGCGCCGGTCGTGCGGGCCTGTGCCACACAGGCGCACTTGCAGGTGCCGCTGCGGCAACCCTCGGCCTGGAACGGCGAGGTCAACTGCCACTGCTTCGGCGGCACGCCCGGCGCCAGATGGTTCGCTGCCAGCGGCAGGTCATCCAGTCCATAGCGGCTAAGGATCTGCTGGATCGCGACATCGAGCCCGTCGCTAACCACGCGGATCGGCACGTTCAACTCACGCGCCTTCGCCACGAAGCCCGGAAACGCATGATCGATCCACAACTCGCTCAGATGGGCATCCAGATCCGCACGGCTCATCTGCAACAGGTCGACCTGGCCAACCATGCATTCGCGCGAACCAATGCGCCCCGCACGCCAGTCCTGCTCCAGCACTTCCCAGCCGGGGCGACCGAAGCGATCGAGCAGCGAGTCGATCACGTCCTCGACGGAAATGGTGCCGTCGAAATCACACAAGATGGTCCAGCCAGGCGCGGACATCGCGAACTCACGTCAGTAGCAATGCCGCGCAGTTTAAAAAAGCCGCCTTTCGGTGCCCTTTCCAGTGCCCGCGCAAGAGCGCACTCGTGCGCGATGTCTTTTGGCCAGAGCAGAGCATCGCCCGCGAGCGGGCTTCTACAATAGCCTGCGCTGAGTGCGGTCCTTGCGGGGAACGCTCATGGTCCGCTGCAACCGAATCGAGACGGCGTGTCGATCGTGACGGCCAAACCAAAGGTGATCTAAGACATTGCTAAGCCACATGAGACAAGCTGGGCGAATGCATGATCCCAGTCTCCCGATCGCCGCTCCGGCGTCTCTCGCCCCATCCCGAAGGCGTCGAGCCGTCTGCCGTCGCGTCTTGTTCGCAGCGACGGGCATCCTCACCGCGCTCAGCGTAGCCGGCTGCGCCACGTTCAAGCCCTTGCCGCTCGGCAATGGTCGCGGCGCCGCCAGCGTGGCCGCGCTCAGCGCACCGACCACGAACATGCCGTTGCCGATGTTGGCGCAACACCGCTTCGACCCTGCCGACGGGCTGGACGCGACCGAAGTGGCGATGCTGGCGGTGGCCAACAGCCCGGCGCTGAAGGTGCAGCGCGACGCGCTTGGCATCGCACGCGCACAGGCCTTCGCCGCCGGCCTGCTGCCCGATCCGCAGCTGAGCCTGGGTGAGGATTTCCCGCAGCACTCCGGCCCCGGCCTGACCAAGGCATTCAACCTGGGGATCAACGAGGACATCACCGCGCTACTGACGCGCTCGTCGCGCAAGGCAGCAGCGCGCGGTCACGCCGCACAGGTCAACCTTGAGCTGTTGTGGTCGGAATGGCAGACGGTGACGCAGGCGCGCCAGCTGTTCAATCAGGTCACCACGCTGCGCACGCAGCAGCGACGACTGCAGGTGGAACAGGTCGCGCTGGCGCCGGTGGACCGCTACGTGAAGACGGCATTGCAAGCCGGCAACCTCACCTACGACACGGCCAGCGCAGGCCTGAATGACCTCGCCGGTGTGCACAAGCAACTGCGCGATACGGCGGTGCAGTTGCACCAGGCCGAGAGCGACCTGCATGTGTTGCTGGGCTTGAACTCCAGCGCTCCGCTCCCGCTGGTCGGCCGGGTCGACGCGACGCAACCCACGCCTGCCCAGGTACAACAGGCGCTGACCGTTTTGCCGCAGCGCCGCCCGGATCTTCTCGCGTTGCAGGCCGGCTATCGCGCGCAAAACGCCGCCCTGCGCGGCGCGATCCTGGCGCAGTTCCCCGCGCTCACGCTCGGCTTCAATACCGCGCGCGATACCGGCAATGTCTACACCAAGGGCTTCAGCATCGGCATCAACCTGCCGCTGTTCGACCGCAATCGCGGCAACATCGCGATCGAACGCGCCACCCGCCTGCATCTCAAGGACACCTACGACGAGCGTCTGCTGAGCGCGCGCAGCGACGTGCAGCGCCTGCAGGCTGATCTTGTCACCTTGAAAGGTCAGCGCGCGCGACTGATCGCCCACGTGCACCAGCTCGACGCCTCCCGGCGTGCCGCCGAACGAGCGTGGCACCAGCAACTGCTGGACTGGCCCGTCTATTTGACTATCCGCAGCAATGTGCTCAGTGCCGATCTCGAGCTGTTGAACCTGCGCGAACGGCAGGCCCGCAGCGCGATTGCGCTGCAGGCCTTGCTGGGCAACACCGACATCCCTGCTTCCGCCAAGACCCCCCAGCCATGAAACAATGCTTCCTGATACCGCGCCTTGGCGCCCTCGCCCTGCTCGGCCTGCTGGCCGGCTGCGGCGGCGAGGCCGGCAGCGCCAGCAATACCGACAGCGCCAGCACGGTAGCGGTGACCACGGTGATGCCCACACGGCAGACCTTCCACGACAACGTCGAGGCGATCGGCAGCGCGATGGGCGACCCGCATCGCGCGCGCACCCTTAGCTTGGCCTACGGCGGCCAGATCGTGGCTGTGACGGTCACCGCCGGGCAAACCGTCAAGCGCGGTCAGCCGTTGCTGACGATCAGCGCGGACCCAGCAACGCGCAGCGCCTACCAACAGGCGCAAGCCGGCCTGAACCTGGCCCGGGGCGAGTTGCAGCGCACCGAAAAGCTGGCCACGGAACGTCTGGCCACGCAATCGCAGGTGGCCGCCGCACGCAAGACGCTGGCCGATGCGCAAGCAGCCGTGCAGGCGCAGCAGGCGATCGGCGGCGGCGCACCGAAACACGCGGTGCAGGCGCCGGCCGACGGTGTGGTGACGGCACTGCGGGTTGGCCTGGGCGACCGCGTGGCGGCCAATGCGCCACTGCTCGACTTTACGCCCGCCCACGCGTTGGTGGCGCAACTGGGCGTGCAGCCGGAGAGTGGCAAAAAGCTGCGTGCTGGTATGTCGGTGCAGCTGCAAAGCGTGTACGGACCACCTACAGGCTTCACCGGTACCTTGCAGATGATCGGTCAATCGGTCGATCCGCAAACCCATCTGTTGCCGGCGCAGGTCGAGCTGCCGGCCAGCGCCGGCGCCATGCTCGTCGCCGGCGCGGCGGTGACCGCGCAGATCCACGCCGCCGATTTCAGCGCCTGGGCGGTGCCACGCGATGCCGTACTGCATGATCAGCAGGGCGATTACCTCTTTCAGGTGCACAACGGCCACGCCAAACGCGTCGACGTGAAGCTGCGCAGCCCCGATGGCGACACCGTCGGCGTGCAGGGTCCGCTCGATCCGCAGGCACCGATCATCGTGCTGGGCGTGTACGAGCTCAGCGACGGCGATGCGGTCAAGACCGGCGCGTCGCAGGCCAACGCCAGCTCCAAACCGGCCGCGACAGCAAGCTCGGCGGCGCCACCACCCACAACCACGGGTACAGCGCAGTGAATATCACGGTATGGATGCACCGGCATCGCCGCTCGCTGCTGTTTCTCGCCTTCATGCTGATGGTCGGCGGCATCGCCAGCGCGTTCTTCATGCCGGTGGCGTTGTTCCCCAACGTGGCGTTTCCGCGGGTGCAGATGAATCTGGAGGCGGGCGATCAGCCCGCCGACCAGATGGCCATTGCCGTAACCACGCCGGTCGAGGTGGCGGTGCGCAAGGTGCGTGGTGTGCGCGATGTGAAGTCCACCACCAGCCGTGGCAGCGCACAGATCGAGGTCACCTTCGACTGGGGCTTCGACATGAACGCGGCGCTGCAGGAGATCAACGGCGCCGCCGGCCAGGTGTTGTCGCAATTGCCCGCCGGCACCCGGCTCACGGCCCGGCGCATGGACCCGACCACGTTTCCGGAACTGGGCTACAGCCTGGTGTCGCACACGCTTTCGCCCAGCGCGCTGCACGACCTGGCCATGTACCAGTTGCGGCCGCTGCTCTCCAGCATCACCGGCGTCGCGCACGTGGATGTGCAAGGCGGCGAGGTCGCCGAGTTCCATGCCGACGTGGATCCGGACAAGCTGCGCGCGCTGAACCTGAGCCTGACCGAAGTCACCCAGGCGGTCGGCAATGCGGCCACGATCCAGGCGATGGGACGGGTCTCCGACCATTACAAGCTGTATCTGATGCTGGCCAACAATCAGCCCAAGACCCTCGCCGCGCTGCGCGACATCGTGGTGCGCGCCGGTCCTGCCGGCGGCATCCGCCTGAAAGATGTCGCCCGGGTCAGCCTCAGTCATGTGCCGCAATACATCCGGGTCAACGCCGATGGCCAGAACGCGGTGCTGCTGCAGGTCTACCAGCAGCCCGGCGGCAACAGCGTGCAGATCGCCAGGGACGTCAAGCAGAAGCTGGCCGACTACGCGTCGCAACTGCCCGACGGCGTGCACATCGCCAATTGGTACGACCAGACCCAGTTGGTGACGGCCGCGGCGAGCAGCGTGCGCGACGCGATCCTGATCGGCATCGTACTGGCTGGGCTGGTGCTGTTCGTGTTTTTGCGCAACACGCGGGTGATCCTGATTGCGCTGATCGTGGTGCCGGCAGTGCTGGCGATCACCATGTTGCTGCTATCCGTGCTGGGCATGAGCTTCAACATGATGACGCTGGGTGGCATGGCGGCGGCCGTGGGATTGATCATCGACGACATCATCGTGATGCTGGAGCACATCATGCGCCGCGTCGGCGGCGGGGTTGGCGAGGTGCACGAGCGGATCGCCGGCGCCGCGTGGGAGTTCACCCGGCCGCTGACCGGCTCCAGCGCGGCCACCATCATCATCTTCCTGCCGCTGGCGTTTCTGTCCGGCGTCACGGGTGCGTTCTTCAAGGCACTGTCGCTGACCATGGCCAGCGCGCTGATCATCTCCTATCTGCTGACCTGGGTCGCGGTGCCACTGCTGGCCGAGCGCTTGCTGGACAAGCGCCACCTGGTCGAACGTCCGCAAAGCCGCTTCACCCGACGCATGATGGACGGCTACCAGAACACGTTGAGCCGCGGGCTCAAGCGCCCCTGGCTGGTGCTGCTGGTGATCGTGCCGCTGCTGGCGCTGGGTGGGCTGGCCTACACCCAGGTCGGCTCCGGTTTCATGCCGAAGATGGACGAGGGCGGCTTCATCCTCGACTACCGCTCACCGCCGGGCACCTCGCTGGAGGAAACCGACCGCCTGCTGCGCCAGGTGGAAACCATCGTCCGCGCCAATCCCTATGTCGATACCTACTCGCGCCGCACCGGCCTGCAACTGGGCGGCGGCCTGACCGAAGCCAACACCGGCGATTTCTTCGTACGCCTGAAGCACGGCGCGCGCCCGTCGACCGAGGCGGTGATGACTCAGGTACGCACCAAGGTGGAGCAGCAAGTGCCGGGGCTGGACATCGAACTGTCGCAGCTGATGGAGGATCTGATCGGCGATCTGGTGGCGGTGCCGCAGCCGATCGACGTGCAGTTGTCCGGCGCCGACGGACCGACGCTGGACGCCACCGCGAAAAAGGTGGCCGCTGCCGTGGGCAAGATCAACGGCGTGGTCGGCGTGCGCGACGGCATCAACCCCGCCGGCGACGCGCTCACGGTGCAGGTGGATTCCACCCAGGCCGCGCTGGAAGGCCTCGACCCGGCCAGCGTCACCAACCAGGTGGCGGCCGCAGTCGACGGCACGGTAGCCGCGAGCATACCCGTGGGCAGCAGGCTGGTCGGTGTGCGCGTGCGTCTTCCACGCAGCTCGTACCGGCGCATCGATCAGATCAGCGACCTGCTGATCCGTGCACCGGACGGCCATATGCTGCCACTGTCGCGGGTGGCCACGATCAAGCAGGTGCAGGGCCAGCCGGAAATCACCCGCATCAACCTCAAGCGCACGGTTTCGGTGACCGGGCGCATCAGCGGCCGCAGCCTCGGTTCGGCCATTGTCGATGTGAAGAAGGTCATGAGCCAAAAGGGACTGCTACCCAAGGGCGTGGTCTATCAGTTGGGCGGCACCTACCAGCAACAGCAGCAGGCATTCCGCGGCCTGCTGATCGTGATGGGCGCGGCGATCGCGCTGGTGTTCACCCTGCTGCTGTTCCTGTACGAGAGTTTCCGCGTAGCCATCACCATCCTGGCGATGCCGCTGCTGGCGCTTCCGGCGGTGTTCGTCGGGCTGTGGCTGACCGGCATCGAGCTGAATATCTCGGCGATGATGGGCATGACGATGATCGTGGGCATCGTCACCGAGCTGGCGATCTTCTATTTCTCCGAACTGCAGGACGCGGAGCGGGAACGCGAGTTGCACCACGCGCTGCACGAGGCGGGCGAGCACCGCACGCGGCCGATCCTGATGTCCACCCTTGCCGCGATCTTGACCCTCATGCCGCTGGCGCTGGCGCTCGGCCAGGGCTCGCAGATGCAGCAACCGCTGGCCATCGCGATCATCTCCGGCATGCTGGTGCAGCTGCCGCTGGTGCTGCTGGTGATGCCGGTGCTGTATTCACTGCTGCGTCGTCGCGACAAGGCGGTGACAAACCAAGGTTCCGCCAGGCAGGCACCCCCAGACTGATTACACACTCCATCTCAATCCTGAACCGGAATGCCGCTGCGTAGCGTCATTCCAGCGTACACTGGAATCCAGTGCCGTTGCGCTCACCTCGATGATCTACAGCGCCAACGGCGAAAGCGGCACGATCACCGCCGTGCACGAGGACGGCGCTGACCACTACCGCGTCACCGCCAGCATCCCCACCCAGGTCAGCGCGCGCACTGCGACGCTGGATCCGAACGGCACCGGCTGCACCTCTCCGTCACGCGGTCAGGAGCTTGCTGAAGCATGGCGCTCCGGTAGCCTTCGCGGAAGGTGGTCAGCCACGAGGTTCGTGCAGTGGTCGGGCCGCCCGTGCATGGAGATGCGAAAGCCGAAAGAACCGGCTGCTCGGCCAATTCAATTCAGGGCGTTGTATGCAGCGCGGAGACAACCCCGGATCGCCGTGGCTCGGCATGCGGCAAGTCAGCTTGCGAATGGGACAACCACTGCAGCCATTCACTCAGCACGATCAGGGTCCAGATAGCGCGGGAGTGGTCGCTTGATCGCGACCGGTGCTCCGTCAGCAGCTCCGACACCTGCCGCTGATCGATGCCGACGCGGGAAAGCGCCTTGTGCGTCAACTGCGATTCGGCCCAGTCCAATAGTGGTCCACGCAGCCATGCGGCGAGCGGCACGGAAAGACCCCGTTTGCGACGGGTGATGACCGATCGCGGCAAATAGCGCTCTGCGTAGTGCTTGAGAAATATCTTGGTTGTCAAACCGCGAACGCGTTCCTGCACGGGCAAAGTCGCGGCAAATTCGATAACGGTCTGATCAAGAAACGGTGCCCGGATTTCCACGCCGTGCAGCATGCCGCCGTAATCTGCCTTGGCCAGCAGGGCTTCCGGCAGCGGCTGGGCGAGATCGTACTGTTGCAGGACATCGATCAGTGCTGCCGGGTCGTGTGATGTGTCGGTTGCCGGCGGCTCGACGCCCAGCCGCTGCAACCACCCGGGTGAAATGCTTGCGGTCCACAGCAGGTGTCTTGCCAGCCCGTCCAGTTGCTGTCCGCGAATGAAGCGCTTGAGCAGAAAGGCGAGGGTGACCTTCCGGTCGGATGGCGGCAGCCGCTCGATGAGGTACTGGCACGCCCTTCGCGCAAACGCGGGCAGCCGCGCGTAGTAACCCGCAAGATGAGCTCCCAGGTACGTGGGGTAGCCGGCGAACAACTCATCGGCACCTTCGCCGCTCAGCACTACCTTCACGTCACGGGATGCGCGCCGTGCTACCAGTGACAGCGGTATCCACGCCGGGTCCGCCAGTGGCTCACCGGTCGTCTCGACCAGTTGGCGCAGCATGGGCGGAAAATCCTGGGCGGTGACCTGCACCGGAACGAAGCGGCATCCGAGCTGGTGGGCGAGTCGCTCGGCCTGCGTACCCTCATCGAACGAGGCTTCGGAAAACCGGATGCAGTAGGCGGCAAGTTCCTTTTCAGGACGTAGCTTGCGTGCCACCGCGGTGAGCAAGGCGGAATCGATGCCACCACTCAGCAGCACCCCATAGTCCACATCGATCTCGCTCTGTCGCTGTACGGCACTCCGGAAAACGCGATCGAACGCTGGCAGTGAGCGAGCTGCTTCCGACGCCACCTCGGCATGAAAATTCCAGTACTGCAAGTGACGTGTACCCGACGGCTCAAACACCACCATTTCCCCGGGACGCATCTTTTGATGATCCTGCAGCAGGCTGAAGGGGGACGGGCAGTAGCCAAAGCGCAGGTATCGGGCCACCGATGTCGGGTCGACACCTGCCGCCCTGCCCCGCCCCGCAACCAGGGCCGCCAGTTCCGAAGCGAAACAGATCAGGCCGTCGGCGAACGTATAGTAGAGATGACGCTCGCCAGCGCGATCGCGCGCAAGAATAAGCCGTTGCCTGGCGGGGTCCCACAAGGCGAAAGCAAACACGCCCTGCAACTGGTCGACGAAGGAAAGCCCGTATTCGCGGTAGAGCGGGGCGATGACGGCGACGTCGGTATGCTCCCGAATATCGTGCCCACGGAGGGTCAGCGCCGCCTTCAACTCGCGGTGATTGTCGATCTCGCCATTGCAGACGACGATGATGCCGTCGTCTCCTTCGATCAGCGGGAGTTGCTGGTCGCCCACGCTGCGAATCGCCAGCCGATTGGCTGCGATCACCACCTTTTCGCGGGCGAAGGAGCCCTCACCGTCGGGGCCTCGATGCGCCATGTGCCGGAGCATCGCTCTCGCCCGCTGCTCCATGTGTGGAGGTCGATCCGTCAGGTTGAGGGCCACTACACCGCAGATTCCGCACATGATGGGAGAGCTTCCTGATGATTTGCTGCAAAGGTGGGGGCGATGGATCAGGTCCTGATCCAGGTCAATACGCTGCCTCGCCAGGTTCCGGCTGGAACCACCTCGCGAACGTGACAGCTGGCAAGGGCATCGTCGAGCGCTTGGGTATCGACGGCTCGATCTCCGACCAGCAATACCGAGCGATGCTGCTGTGCCACTGCGCAGATGGCCCGGCCGTGATCAGGCGAGCGCCAGGCAATCCCGTAGATCGGCTTGTTCATGTAGAAGCGCAGCCCCCAGGGGGTCAGTTGCTCGATGTCGTAATCCAGGCTGGTGTTCTTGATGAAGGCGACGGCCGCATAGTCATGCTGCGCGGTCATCGCGCTCAGCTGCCGTGCGGCGAGACGATCATCGGCGGCCGGATGCGCCAGATAGGCGGCGCCGCCTTTGATCGCCAGCAGCAGCAACAGCCAGGCGATCAGCCATGCACGTTGGCGCGCGATACCGAGGTCGACCCGATGCTGCAGGCTGCCTGCCAGCATCAGCGACAAAGGCAGAAACAAGGGCAGCACGTACAACGGCAGCCGGGACTGTACCAGACAGAAAACCAGCAGCGGCAGCAGGAACCACAGCAGCAGGAAGTGTTCGACGGTGCGCCGGTCGCGCCAGCGATGATGGCTTTCGCCACCCGCCTTGCCACGCCAGAAGCGTCCCCATCCCGGCCACCAGGGCAGCGTGCCCAACAGCAGGGTCGGCAGGTAGACCACGATCCAGCCGAGCGCGCCCGGATGTCGGCGCTGCGTATTGGTGAACAACCGCTGGTAGACCTCCTGGTGCAGGAAGTAATGCACCAGCCATGGGTAGCGCAGCACGGCGATCACGTACCACAGCAAGCCCGTTACCAGAAACAGCAACACGCCCGCGACCGGAAAAATGTGCCGGAGTGCGCTCCAGCCGTTGCGTCTGACCATGAAGGGCAGGATGGCAAGCAGCGGGATCAGGCCGGGTGGCCCCTTGGTGAGAAACGCCAGGCCGAAACCCAGCCACATCAGCAGTGCGTCACGTCGGCGCGGATGGCTGTCCTCTGGCCAGGCGAGGCGCAGGAAGCCGAGCATCGCCATCGCCTCGAAGAAAGTCAGCAATACGTCGGTACTGACGATATTGGCGCTCAGGAATGGAAACAGCATGCAGGCGTAAATCAGCCCCGGCAACCACGGTTTCTCCCTGGTTACCAGCCGGCCCATTCCGTAGAGCAGCCACAGGGTTCCGAGGAAGGACAGCGCATACGGCGCGCGCACCGCCCAGGTATTGTGGCCAAACATCCTGATCGCGGAAGCGATCACCCAGTAGGTAGCCGGTGGCTTGGAGAAGTTGATGCGGGTGGGACTGTAGCCCGGCGCGAGGTAGTTGCCGGAATCGAGCATCTGCAGCGCGCCAGCGACATAGCGCCCCTCGTCCGGGCTCCACAAGCCGCGTGTGCCCTGAAAGGCGAAACCGAGCACCAGTCCCAGCAGGAGCAGCCTGATCAGAGGCGATGGAACGGCGCGAGCCAGCATGCGCCCGACGCCGGTTGTGCGGAGGTGATCTTGCGACATGAGGGGACTCTGCGATGGCTTGGGAAGGGTGCGGGCGTCGTGCTGCACAACCTCTCAGCTCTCGCCGCGGCGACGCGGCAACAACCAGAGATTGCGCAGGAACACGAGCAGGGTGGTGAACTCGCCGAGCACAAATACGACTTCACGGCGATAGATCGCATAGCTCAAAAGGAACGCGCCACCGGCGACGCTGAAATACCAGAACGCCCGGGGGATCACACTCTTGCCACGAGCTTCGCTGTGCAGCCACTGCACAATGAAGCGGATGGCGAACAGCGCCTGCCCCAGAAAGCCCACCGCGAACCAGATCGTTTTCCCGTCGATCGACATCAGCGGGCACCTTCGCTCGATTGAGCCTTGGCTTCGCGTCGCAGCAGTTGCAGGTTGCGCAGGTAAATCAGCAGGCCGCCGCTTTGTCCGGTGATGAAGACCGGGTCGCGGATGTGGATGGAATAGACCAGCAGCAGCACGCTACCGGCGACGCTGGCATACCAGAAGCTCAGAGGAATCAGGCTCTGCCGCCTGCGCTCGCTGTGTACCCACTGCAGCAAAAACCTTCCCGAAAAAATTGCTTGACCGAGCAAGCCCAGCGCGAGCCACATGTTGGTCGGCATATCCATGTTGAATCCTTCGCTACGTGGTGGGCTGCACCGGATTGGTCGAGAATCAATGCTCATGTCGCCTGGCACCCTCCGATCTCCGACCCTTTGCCGTATTCGCAGCTGCACCCCTTTGCAAAGGCCCGATCGATTTGGTGACCGAACGACGAGCCACTTTCTGCACTCACTTTCATTATATCGCGCGTATCTCAAAAATAGGTTTTATCAGCATAGGCGCTCGACGTGAGGCGGCGAGGATTGCGGGCGGATGATCGTTGCAGGGCCTGTGCGACGATATCACCCGCGCGCCAGATACTCAGCCGACGACCCAGGAACGGTTGCGTGTAGATCGGTGTCAGTCGCGAGCCCGGTTGCGAGCGCCCATGCGCCGCCAATAGGGGGACGCTGAATCGATTTGCATACAGGCATTCGGGCGCGTAGCTGCCCGGCATGTCGATTTCGGCGCCTGGGTAAAGCGCCTCGATTTCCGCAATCAATGGACTGATCAGCCCGCTGTTGCCAAGCCGCTGGTTTGGCCGGCACACCAGCACGCGATGAATGCCGGTTCTCGGCAATCCACCGGGTTCGCACAGGGTGCCACCGACCCGGCGGACCATCCGGCGCAGGACGGAGGTCGCTGCCGCGCTGCCGCGCGCATCCCACGAGGCCGAACGCTGCAGGGAGTCGGCAGCCGGCAGTGGCGCGGCGACGAGAGCGCGGATGGTGTGACAAACGGTCACCGCCACAGCATGAGGCGCGGCGCTTTCAGCACGCTTGCTGATCCGTAAGAATCAGGTTAAATAGTTGGCAGCAAGCCCCGTCGGGTCATCATGCGATGACCCGACGGCAGCGCCACTCCACGGCGATCAGCAATACGATGAACACATCAAACACGGTGAGGGCGGCAAGGAAAAACGATGCCTGTTGCATCCATCGATAGCCCTGGTAGCCGATGAAGGCTGTCAAGATCACGATAGCTGTCGGGTAGGACCACCGTGCACCGCGCAACAACCCGGTCACGAGCCCGAGCTTGACAATGCCATGACCGAGCAGATAGGCGCCGGCAAAATGGCGGGTTCCGACCGGCAGCCCCTGCACGAGATGCAGCAGGAAGTTGGCGACAGGGTCACCCGGATCCTCGATCAACTCCTGCCGCGTGAGCCAATGCACGGCCCCTACCAAGGCGGGCTGGGCAGTTAGCAACAACGTCATGCCCGCCATCACCTCGAGCAGGCCGTCCAGCCCTTTCAGCACGATGCCGACGTCGAAAGCGCGGTGATAAAGGGTTTTCAGTCGAGATTCCATGGCACGGCACGGCGCGGCGCGAACGCGGCCAGTCAAATGCATCGACCGAACCGCCGGTTGCCCGCACTCAATCGTTGTCCGCGCCCTCCACCGAATTCTCCAGCACCTTGCCGGTCTTTGCATCCACCCCGACTTCGTGCGTCGCCTTGGCTGACTTGATATCGAACGAATAGCGCAGGCCGCTGCCACCGGACTCTTTCTCCAGCTCCTGCTTGACCACCTGGCCGGGGTAGGTCTTGAGCGCGATCTGGCGCGCCTCCTTCATACTGACCTTTGCCTGCGCGCTCAGATTGGCTGCTGGCAACGCCTGGGCGGCAACGGCGCCGCCGGCCAACAGCAACGACAACGACAGCGTGGACATCAAAAATCTGCGCATGAGCATTCCTTCCTTTCGTGGGGGAGTTCCACCCTCGCACAGCAGGCTTTGCTTTTGCTTATCCGATTCAGAGCAAGATCGACTACGGCTTGAAATGGTGCACGTAACCCACGCTGAAGCCCCCGGGCAACCAGCCCACGATCAGCGACGAGTGCCGCTGCGCCGTCCAGATGCCGATGCCGGTGCCTATGGCTGCACCCACCAGCACGTCACTCTGCCAGTGACCACGCGTTTTCATGCGCGCGACCGCGTCATAGGCAGGCAGCAGCACCAACGCGTACACCGCGGGGTGCTCATGGCCGTAGTTGATGATAAACGGAGTGACCGCCGCCGACATCGCCGCCACTTCGCCGCTGGGGAAGCTCTGCGCGTGACTCCCCTGGAAGAAAAGGTCTGGATTACTGGTCTGCGAGGGACGTTCGCGCTGAAAAGTGTATTTCATCGCCGTGGTGGCCACACCGGTAACCACCAGCGCATCGACGGAACGCCAGAACGTGTCACCGAGCTTGCTGTGATCGCCCAGGGCGAGTGCGCCGACACCCACCGTGACGATGGTGCCGTAGATCAAGGTGGTCTGAGTGCTGCGACGCCAGATACCGCTATTGTCATAGTGCAGGCGATGGTCGATGCCCAGCAGGCCGCTGCCGGCGCGGGCTGGCTGCATGGGCAGCGCCGTCAACATGACGACTAGTGCGAATACCGCCATCGGGCCAGAGCTGCGCATGTCTGTTCTCCCTTTCGGGTACCGAGCGGAGCCTCAGAGTCGCATTTCACGCCAGTTGCCTTTCAATTTGCTGAGGTTCCGCGCCGGTCGTGAACTGACCCGGTGCCGCGGCTCACCGCAGCGGCCCATCTCGTGAGCAGGCCTTACCCACGCGGCGCAATGCGTCTCGGCGCACATCCGGATACGAAACGCAAAATATTGCGGCGTTCTGTGGGTGACATCACCGACAGTCTGGCACGCCTGCCGGGGCTGGCGACGCAGCAGATCGACGGTCAGGCCAGCGCCATCTCGATTCGTGGTCTTTCGCCCGACGTCGCCGGCACCGCGGAACACATGCGCTTGTAAACTGTCATTGCCAAAGCACCAGACCAACAGGGGCCCGCATGCATCGTACCCGTAAACCGTGGCTGCACCATGCCGCATGGGCGACGCTTGCCTGCGCCTGCAGCGCGCAGGCAGGCAGCCTGACGAAGACAGCAAACGTCGATACCTTGTCCGTGCGACCCGTCGACCGTCGCGTGCCGGCACCCAGCCACTACACCGACTGGCCTGCCATCAAGAGTCGACTGGCCGCGGACCCGGCGCTCGACGCGCGGGTGCGCAAGATCGTGGCCAGCATGACGCTCGCCCAGAAAGTCGGGCAAATGACCCAGGCCGAGATCAAGTCGATCACGCCGGCGCAGGTGACGAAGTACTACATCGGTTCGGTGCTCAACGGCGGCGGCTCCTGGCCCAACCAGAACAAGCATGCCGGGATCCAGGACTGGCTGACGCTGGCCGATCGTTATTACGCCGCGTCGATAGCGACCGACGCGGCGATCAAGGTACCGATCATCTGGGGCACGGACGCGGTACATGGCGACAACAACGTGTTTGGTGCCACGCTGTTTCCGCACAACATCGGCCTGGGCGCGGCGCACGACCCGGCCCTGATCGAAGCCATCGGCGCGGCCACTGCCCGCGCCGTGCGCGCTACGGGTATCGAGTGGGTGTTTGCGCCGACGCTCGCTGTGGCCCAGAACGCCCGTTGGGGCCGCACCTACGAGAGTTTCTCCAGCGAAGGCCCGCTGGTGCGCGAGTACGCACGCGCCTACGTACACGGGCTGCAGGGCAGCTTCGGCGACCACAACGTGATGGCCACCGCCAAGCATTTCATCGGCGACGGCGCGACCCACAACGGCACCGACCAGGGCGACGCCAGGGTCAGCCTGACGGACATGATCAACGTGCACGGTTCGGGCTATTTCGGCGCCATTGAGGCCGGGGTGCAGAGCGTGATGGCGTCCTACAACAGCTGGGATGATGTGACCGACGGCAAAGACTACGGAAAGATGTCCGGCGCCCGCGCCCTGCTCACCGGCGCCTTGAAGGACAAGATGGGATTCGACGGCTTCGTGGTTTCCGACTGGAATGCCATCGGCCAGCTTCCCGGCTGCAGCAACGCCAGCTGCCCGCAGGCGATCAATGCCGGCATTGACATGGTGATGGTTCCCGATGACTGGAAGGCTTTCATCGCCAACACCATGCACCAGGTCGAGGGCGGCCAGATTCCGATGGCGCGGATCGACGACGCGGTAAGCCGGATCGTCCGCGCCAAGTTGCGCATGGGCCTGTTCGGCAAGCGTCCGTCGCAACGCGCTGGCGCGGGCGACGCAAGATCGCTGCACAGTCGCGAACTGGCGCGGCGAGCGGTGCGGGAATCGCTGGTGCTGTTGAAGAACAACGGCGGGGTATTGCCGCTGAAAACGGGCACGAAACTCCTGGTCGTCGGCAAGAGCGCCGACAGCCTGCCGAACCAGACCGGCGGCTGGTCGCTGACGTGGCAGGGTAGCGACAATAGCAACGCCGATTTTCCCAACGGCGAGACGATCCTGGCCGGTCTGAGCGCCCGTGATGGCGCAGCCAACGTCAGCTACAGCGCGATGGCACAAGGCATCGACCTCACCCGCTTCGACGCCATCGTGGCGGTGCTCGGGGAAACGCCGTACGCCGAGACGATGGGTGACATCGTGCCTTCAGCCACCCTGCGCCACAGTGACCGCCACCCGGAAGATCTGGCGGTGCTGCAAGCGGTGGCCAAGGCGCACAAGCCGGTGGTGACGGTGTTTGTGTCGGGTCGTCCGCTCTACGTCAACGACCTGCTCAACCTCTCCGATGCGTTCGTGGCCGCGTGGCTGCCCGGCACGGAAGGCAGCGGCGTGGCAGACCTGCTGTTCGCCTCTCCTGCTGGCGCAGCACCTTATAATTTCAGCGGGACACTGGCCCGGCCATGGCCGGGCGTACCCTGTCCCTACGCCGGCAACGGAAATGCCGAGTCGACGCGCTGGCTGTTCGCACCAGGTTATGGTTTGCGTTATCCCGGCAAGCACGACTTGCCGACCCTGCCGACCTACCCGGCGATCGACACTTGCGCCGAGGCATCAGGTTTGTCGGTGTTCCGAACGCTTGCCGTGGCACCATTCGCGCTCTACCTGGCCGACGGCGACGCCGTACTCAAGCTGGGCTCCGACTTGAACTCGCAGATCGAGTGGCCGGCGCACCACCCCGTGTTGCGCTTGCGCACGGTACAGGTCAACACCCAGCAGGATGCCAAAGCCGTCACCTGGCTTGGCCCCGCCAGGTTCTATGCGAAGAGCGCGCGGCCGAGGAACCTGATGCCGTTGGTAGCTGCCCATGCGGCACTGCAGTTCGACGTGGTGATCAACACGCCAGCCACGAAAAGCGTGCATGTGTATATGGGCTGTGGCCACGATTGCATCAGAAGTGTGGACCTTGGCCGCACGTTCGCCAGCTACGCGAACGGCTCGCGCCACACCGTATCGATCCCACTGCAGTGCTTCACCAGGAATGGCGCTGATCTTTCACGCATCGAGGTGCCTTTCGGCGTGCAGGCATCAGCGCCGTTCTCCGCCGCCTTCGCCGATATCAAGATCGTGACCGGTAAATCAGGCGGCGCTGACCTGCCCTGTGCAAGCCTGGGGTCCCCGTGATCGTGGGGTTGCAAGCTGATTGCTGCGAGGTCAATCCGCCGTGCGTGCAGCATGGGTGAGCGCGGGGGCATGCTCACCTGGACGGCTGTTTCGTCTATCGCCTTGATCAGCGTACTGGCACTGGCAGCCGTGTATCTTCCGCGTCACACGCCTCCCACGCCCGAGCCCCGGATCACGCCGACCATCCATCTGCCCGGCCCCGCGGTCGAGTTGTGGCTGAGTACGCAGGATCGCCGGTTGCGCCTGGCGCAGCAGCCCGATATCGAGCTCGGCACGAACGATGGATCTCCGGCGGATGTGGTGGTCGACACGCACAAGACCTATCAACCCATCGTTGGCTTCGGGGCGGCCCTGACCGATTCGTCGGCATGGTTGATTCAGAACAAGCTGGGCGCCGTGCAGCGCTATGCCTTGCTGCACGAACTTTTTGGGCCTCCCCCCGGCCTCAATCTGAACATGACGCGCCTGACTATCGGTGCCTCGGACTTTTCGCTGCGACAATACACCCTGGATGATCTTCCCTTCGGCCAGGTTGATCCCGGGCTGCAACACTTCAATGTCGCTGCCAATCTGCGCGATCTCATACCGACTGTACGTGAAGCGCTGGCAATCAATCCGCAATTGCAAATCATCGCATCGCCGTGGAGCGCGCCGGCATGGATGAAGACCAGCGCCAACCTGATCGGCGGTGCGCTGCTCGAAACATACGAAAGCACGTATGCGCAGTACCTCGTCAAATATGTCGATGTCTACCGCAGCTACGGCATTCCGATTTTCGCGTTGACCGTGCAGAACGAGCCCGGCTTCATACCGGTGACCTATCCGGGCATGGAGCTGCCCGCCGACCAGCGGGCACGGATCATTGCGCAATATCTCGGCCCCGCCCTGGCCCGCCACAAGCCGAGGACGCGCATACTTGACTGGGACCACAACTGGGATGAGCCGGAGCAGCCATTGAGCGTGCAGGCAGATCCCGCGGCCGAGCGCTATATCGACGGAATCGCCTGGCATTGCTATCGGGGTAGTCCCGCCGCGCAGACCGAGGTGCACCGCGCCTACCCCAGGAAAGATGTCTACATCACCGAATGTTCCGGTGGCGACTGGGAGTCGAGCAGGAACGGGGAACTGCTCTGGTTCGCGCGTGACCTGTTGCTGGGTGGACTCAGGAACTGGGCCCGCGGGATCGTCTACTGGAACCTGGCGCTGGACGAACACCACGGTCCTCATTTCGGCGGCTGCGACACCTGCAAGGGCATGGTGACGATCAACTCGCAGACCGGGGCGGTGAGTCGCAACGATTACTACTACGCGTTCGCCCATTTCAGTCGGTTTGTCCTGCCCGGTGCGGTTCGGGTAGGCTCCAGCACCACGATCAAGGGGCTCGCCAATGTGGCATTCCGGAATGCTGACGACGGATCGATCGTGCTGGTGCTGGTGAACAGCAAAGAGGAGCCGCAGAAGGTCTCCGTCACGCAGGGAAAAAACCGCTTTGATTACACGCTGCCGCCGCAGAGCGTGGCGACATTTGTATGGGGCGCGAAACAGCAGGAAAGCGTGTGGAGGCGCTTGCTTGAATACACTTTCAGGGAAACGCCGCCCACAACCAGCACGAACAAGGCAGGCGGTGTGCGCAAGTAGGCGCAAGGAAGCGCGATCCGCGGCGGTACTTTATGCGACGCGCGGCAGGACGACACGTATGCGCAGCCCATGCCCAAACGGCAAATCGAGCAGTTCTATCGCCGCGCCATGCAGCTCGGCGGCCCGTTGCACGATCGACCGGCTTAGCCTCGCGGCCATGCACCCCCACCATGCCCACCTATGCCTGTGAGGGCGCTCGAAGCGGAAGGGCTGCTTGGGCACTTGCACTGGCATTATCGGCGCTTGCTCGCGCCACCATCACGTCTGCAAACCACTGCGCAGCAGCGGTCGCGGCCGACGCTGCATTCAGCTCACGCGTATCGAGCGCCGCGTTGACGCCACCGTAGGGCGCGTACTTGACCGGATCGGTAACCGAGAACAGCCCCAGCGTAGGCGTCCCGCTGGCGGCAGCCAAGTGCATGACGCCGCAGTCGGCGCTGATGAACCCGTCTACGCAGGCAATCATCGCGGCCAGCCGGCGCAGGTTCTGCGAATAGAACGGCATCAGTTGCGAACCCAGTTGCGAGCGCCCATGCGCGGCCAGCAGATCCATCAGCGTGACCTGCGGACAAAGTGACTGGAAAGTGTCCACGAACTGTCTCCACCAGTCTTCACTGTAGCATTTGGCACCGGTGGCATTGGGAAAGATGGCCACGGTTGCCACGCGCCGTTTGCGCATGCCCCTGCAAATCTCGGTCAGCACCGCTGCCGCCTGGCACCTTTCGCCAATCGTCACCTCGAGATTGAGCGGGGGATAGGTCGACGATGTCAGTCCGGCATAAGCTTTGCGCAATAAAAACACGCCTCGATGCGCCAGGTGCTCCGGCCATGCAAGCGTATGCCACGCCGAGGCCGGGTTCAGCACCGGATCGGGGAAGCCAAGCTTGTACCGGGCCTGCGCCATGGCCAGCACGAGCCGCCCGGACTGCGAGCCATGGCAGGCATCAATGGCGAGGTCGTAGCGACATCGTCGCAGCGCACGCAGCGTGCGTATCGACACCCAGAGATGCCGCGCAATCTTCTGCGGCAGCACAAAAATCTTGTGGACGCGAAACCGCTCCGCATACAGGGTCGCAGTCACTTGGCTACCCAGCACATCAATCTCCGCGCCAGGATAAAGCGCCTCAATTTCCGATATCAGCGGGCTGATCAGCACGCTGTTGCCAAGCCGGTGGTTCGGTCTGCACACCAGCACCCGATGGATGTCGCTGGCGGGCAAGCCACCCGGCTCGCACAGCGCGCTACCCACCCGGCGGAACAGCCGGCCCAATACAGCTGCCACCGCCTTGCGCCGCCATGCGTCCAACGCACGCGCACCTTTCAGGGAACCGGCAATAGCTGGCGGCGCGGCGACGAGGTAGCGAACGATGTGTGCCATGAACATGCCACGAGCTTGGACTGGCTAGCTTTCACCACGCTTATCGAGAGGTGAAAATCAGGTTAAGTCGCGGCCGAGCCAGCAGGGCAGATTGCGAGATAGAGGCAACGTAGACGTTGTGCATGGCTTTTTAAATGCCGGAGCCACGACAAGGGCCGCGCTGACGCTTGACGCAAGCCTGCCGGTGCAGGATCTGTCCCGCTCTTGCTGAGTTTCGACGCGGTGGCCAACCGCTCAGTTCGGTGACCTTCGTTTCCGGCGCGGGTTGGGCCGGTGGCCACCGGTCATCCCCGGGTTCAGGGCGAGCGAGGACTTCAGCGTCCGCACAAACTCAGTCGCGATGACGCTTGTGCTGAAGTGCTCGCGTACGTATTCCTGCGCGGCCGCGCCCATCGGCAACCGGCGCGACGCATCGCACATGTCCACGATCGCAGCGCGCCAGGCGCCAACATCCCCAGGCGGCAGCAGCACGCCGGTCACGCCCGGGTTCAACGTTTCAGGGACACCGCCCACGTCGCTTGCCAGCACGGGAATGCCGGCCGCCTGCGCCTCCACCGAGGCGCGCCCGAATGTCTCGGGGGCGATGGACGGGAAAGCCAGCATCGACATGGCACTGTAGTAAGGATGGATGTTGTTGATCCAGCCTGGGAAATGGTGCCGCTTTTCCATCGGATGACCGGCGGCCCGATCGCGCAACGCCTGGGCATCCGGACCGGTGCCGAGCCAGAGGCAATGCAGCCGAGGCTCCTGCGCCATGGCTGCGGTGACCGCTTCAAACAAGGTGAAAATTCCCTTGCCGTGGTGCATCCGGCCGCAGTAGCCAAGCACGATGGCGTCATCGGCGATGCCCAGCGTGCGCAAGATAGCGCTGCGTTTCCCGGGATCACGTTGGCACAGCGCCATGTTCACCGGGTTGTAGAGTACCTGGACCCGCTCGGGCGGTACGCCGCGCTCAAGATAGGATCGGCGCGCATCGTTTGAGACGGCAAAGAAGCGATGCGCCAGACGCGGCAACAGGTAACCCGATAACCGCTTCATCGGTGGGACACGGTGACGGAACAGCGCAACGGGTATCCGCAGCAACCGTCCGAGGATGATCAAGGGCCAGTATTCCTTGCCGAAGTTGCCTACCAGCCAATCCGGCGTTGATTGCTTCGCGGCGATCAGCACCTTGACGTAGCCACGCAGATCGAGCGCATTGCGGAACGTCGCCCTGTACATACGGACATCTGCATGGGCGAGTTCGTTTTCGATCAGCCCAGCCGGCGAGTTCACCACGCTGACCTCATGCCCCGCCTCGACCAATGCCTGCGCCAGCGCGACGAAGTGGGTCGCCGCACCGGTATTCTCGGGATTCGTGCCGACCAACAGGAACTTCATATGCGACGATCCTCGTAGCGCGTCAGCACGCGTGCAGCAACCTGGGGCAGGATGTGATGCCGCGCAATCTGCACCCGGGGTAGTCGCCACAAGTCGGCGCCAACCACAGCACGTCCGCGGCGGGTGGTAGTAGCCGCCTCGTAGCCGGCTTCCCGCGCGACAGCGGCCACCCGATCATCCACATCGCCATAGGGGTAGCAGAACTGTGTTACCGCGCTACCGAGACGATCTTCCAGGTCCATCTTGCAGCCATGAATCTCATTTTGCAGTGTGGCATCGTTGCAACGGGTGAGTCGCGGATGCGTACGGGTATGCGCGCCGATGTCCATGCCGGCAGCGTTCCAGCGTCGCAATTCCGCAACCGACATCAGCGGTTTGCGGATGCCCAGACGCTGCGCATCCCACTCGTTGAAACGACCGATGCACCCGCTGACGATGTAGCTCGTGGCACTGAAGCCGAACTTTTGCAGTACCGGAAGTGCCGCATCAAGGTTGTCGACATAGCCATCATCCAGCGTGATGACCGCCACGCGACCCTGGCGCTGCCCTCGCAGGTAGGGCAATGCCGCCGACATCGACAACCCCATATACCCGAGTTGTTGCAGCAACCACATTTGCCGGGCGAATTTTCCGGGGCTCACATACAGGCTGCGGTATACACGCAAACCGGCTGGCGCTTGCGCGATGTTGTGATACATGAGAATGGGCAGTACGTTGTCGCCCGCTTCCTTTGCCTTGTTCATGCATGCACCCGGTACAGGCCTGTTACTGATGACCGACCGCACGAGCCGATGTCAAGCATCGGCTCGCCCGGTTCTGCGCGGCCGCGACCATGACGAACAGAGCCCGCGCTGCCACCATGCGAGCCCAGCCGTACCAGTTCTCTCTCACGGGTACCGCGCGCAGCGTCTGCCGGTATTTTCCGTTCTGCAAGCTTTCATTCTGCTTACGGTCGCCTTGCGCAACCCCACCACGTCCCACCGGGCGCTCAGGGGCTGTGTGGAATGGCAACATGCACGCGCAGCCCGCGACCAAACGGCGAATCGAGCAGTTCGATAGTCGCGCCATGCAGTTCGGCGGCCCGTTGCACGATCGACAGGCCCAGCCCGTAGCCATCGCCGCGGCTGCCGGATTCGCGGTGGAAGCGGGCAAATACTGCCGCGCGCCGCTCGGGCGGTATGCCGGGGCCATCGTCGGCCACATCGATCGTGGTGGCGGTCAACCCGTGCGCGATCGATAACTGCACCTGGCCCCCCGCAGGTACGTGGCGCATGGCGTTCTCGATCAGGTTGCGCAGCAGTGCTGCGAGAGCTGCCTCGTGGCCATGCACCAGCACCGGCCGATCGTCGTGGCCGAAGCCCAGCTCGGCGCCGCACTCGGCGATCACCGGAGTCAACTCCTCGATCACATCGATGGCCACCCCCACCAGGTCGATCGACCGGGCCTGTTCCGACGCCATGCCCGACTCCAGTCGCGCCAGCGCCAGTAGTTGCTCGACGCGGCGCGCCAGCGCGGCCACGTTGTGCTGCGCGCCGGCCAGGCTCGCCGTCGCTTCGGCAGGGTCGCCGGCCACCGTGGCGCTCTCGATGTTCAGCATGATGGAAGCCAGCGGCGTGCGCAGTTCGTGCGCCACGTCGGCGCTGAAGCGGTGTTCGCGTTCCAGCGCGTCGGCGAGGCGTTGCAGTTGCCCGTTGAGCGCGTCGAGCACCGGTTGCAGTTCCAGCGGCGCGTCCTCAAGCAGAATGGACTCGCGACTGCCCAGCGGGCGCGCGGCCAGCGCGTGGGTCAGCGATTCGAGCGGGCGCAGCCCGCGTTTGACCGCCCAGCCGACCAGCAGCCCCAGCAGCGGCAGCCCGATCAACAACGGCAACCCGTGATCGAGCCACAGCGCACGCCGGATGTCGTGGCGACTGTCGTAGCGTTCGCCGGTGCGGATCACTACGCCACCGGGATCGTCCAGCGTAAACAGGCGCCAACGGTAACCGTCGGCCCTGATGTCGCGGAACTCGGCGTCGCCGGCCTGCGGCGGCGGCAGCGCCGCGAGATTGGTGGTCGCCAGGATCCGCCGACCGGAGGCATCGAACACCTGGAATCCCACTTCGGACTCGAAGGTGTGCCCATGACGCCTCACCGCCCGCACCGAGGGTCCTTCGGTCGGCACCAGCCGGTCGCCGCCGTGAGCGCGCCCTTGCAGCGCCCCGGTGCCGCCCTGATCGATGATTACCTGCAGGGTGCGCGCCGACTGCGCCAGCCGACCATCAGACAGCTCATTGACCTCTGCAAGGGTGCGCCGGAAGCTGAATATCGCCAGCGGCAACAGTACGATGACCATCACCAGAATGATCAGCCAGCGCAACCGGGCGCGCAGGCTCGGCGCCCTCATTCAGGTTCCCTCGGGACCATGTAGCCAAAGCCACGCACTGTGCGGACGGTGCCGTAGTTGAGTTTCTTGCGCAGCGTATGCACCAGTACCTCCAGCGCGTTTTCTCCGACCACGTTGTCCAGACCATACAGCGAGTTGATCAGGCTTTCGCGACGCACCAGCTTGCCGGCGCGTTCCATCAAAAACTGCAGCAGCGCAAATTCACGCCGGGTCAGCTCGATCGCCTCGCCACGAAATGTCACGTGCGAGGTACCCAGATCGAGCACCAGCGCGCCGACTTCGATGCGGTTGACGGCCAGCCCCTGGCTGCGCCGGCTGAGCGAGCGGATCCGCGCGCACAGCTCCTCCAGATGGAAGGGCTTAATCAAATAATCGTCCGCCCCCGCATCCAGGCCATGCACGCGCGCCTCAAGTCCATCGCGCGCCGTCATCACGATCACCGGCGTCTTCACGTGCGCGCGGCGCGCCTCGACCAGCACCTCCAGCCCGTCCATGCCGGGCAGGCCCAGATCGAGCAGCACCAGATCGGCGGTCTCGTCGCGCAAGGCGATCAAGGCCTCGCGACCATTGCGCAGCCAGCTGACCGTGTAGGCCAGACGTTCCAGTGCGCGCTGGATCGCCGCGCCCAGTTCCGGATCGTCTTCCACCACGATGATGTGCATCCAACATTCCTCTTGTCGCGACCAACCAGGCCATGCGCAGCCGTTGCCGCCA
>SCRO01000027.1 GCA_004298505.1 Rhodanobacter sp. | reverse complement strand
GCAACAGCGAGTGCCGCCGACGTGCCCGCAGTGCGGCGCCGCCGCGCTGACCGCGCAGGGACATGGCACCGAACGTCTGGAGGAAGCCTTGGTCGCACGGTTCCCGCAGGTGCCGGTGTTGCGCGTGGACCGCGAAACCACGCGTCGCAAGGATGCGTTCGAGGACATGCTGGCGACGCTGGGTGACGCGCAGCCGGCGATCCTGGTCGGCACCCAGATGCTGGCCAAGGGGCACGACCTGCCCAACCTCACCTTGGTCGCGATCGTTGGCGTCGACGAGGGCCTGCACAGCGTGGATTTCCGCGCCGAGGAGCGGCTGGCGCAGCTGGTGGTGCAGGTCGCCGGTCGTGCCGGACGCGCGCGCAAGCCCGGCCGCGTGCTGCTGCAGACGCACCAGCCGGAGCACCCGCTGCTGCGCAACCTGCTCGCCCGCGGCTACGCCGCCACGGCGCGCGACCTGCTGGCCGAGCGCCGCCAGAGCGGCTTGCCGCCGTACAGCCATCAGGTGCTGCTGCGCGCCGAGGCGATCCGCCGCGACGCGGTCG
The DNA here is from genome assembly GCA_004298505.1 of Rhodanobacter sp. GTDB lineage: Bacteria > Pseudomonadota > Gammaproteobacteria > Xanthomonadales > Rhodanobacteraceae > Rhodanobacter. The sequence goes on along the minus strand of SCRO01000027.1, from coordinate 12,514 downwards.
ACGAATTTCTCGCCGCCGCCCGCGCCGCGCTGCCGGACCGATCGTCATTGCAGATCGCCGGCCCGATGCCGGCGCCGATGGCCTTGCGCGCCGGGCGGCAGCGCGGGCAATTGCTGATCGAGGCGGCGCGGCGCGACGCGCTGCGCGGCCTGCTTCGTTCATGGCAGCAGGCGCTGGCCGCGCTGCCGTCGGCGCGCAAGGTGCGCTGGTCGCTGGATGTCGATCCGATCGACCTGTATTGAGCGTGGCGCTCAGCCGGCTTCGCGTTTGAGGGAACCGGGCTTGATCAGCCAGCGCACCGCCAGCACGCCCACCTCGTACAGCAGGTACATCGGAATCCCCAGCATCAACATCGAGGTGATATCCGGCGGCGTGATCACCGCCGCGATGCCGAACGCACCCACCACGGCGTAGCGCCGGCCGCTACGCAGTTTCTCCAGGTCGACCACGCCGATCGCGGCCAGGATCACCACCGCCACCGGCACCTCGAAACAAAAGCCGAAGGCGAAGAACATCAGCATCACGAAGTCGAGGTACTGGCTGATGTCGGTCATCATCTCGACGCCGTTGGGCGTGACCGCGACGAGGAAGCGGAACGCCGCCGGCAGCACCAGAAAATAGGCGAACGCGCAGCCGATGTAGAACAGCGCCATCGCGGCCACCAGCAAGGGCCGCGCCAGGCGTTTCTCGTGCTTGTACAGGCCCGGGCTGACGAACGCCCACAGCTGGTACAAGATCACCGGCATGCTGCTGAACAGGGCCAGATAGAAGGCCAGTTTCAGTGGCGTGATGAACGGGCTGGTGACGCCGGTGGCGATCAGGTGCGCGCCTTCGGGCAGGCGCGCGACCAGCGGTGCGGCCAACTGGGTATAGAGCCGGTTCGCAAACGGCACCAGCGCGAGCAGGATCAGTACCAGCGCGGCCACCGACTTGAGCAGGCGCGTGCGCAGTTCCAGCAGGTGCGAGAACAATCCCTGCTGCAGGCCATCGCCCTCCGGCGCCGCTTCGGGCGGGTCCGATTCAGGCGTTGTCATGCGCGGCATTCCGTGTTGGCGACGCCGGCTCGCCCGCTGCCGGTTCACCCGATACCGGTTCACCCAAGGGCAATTCCGCCTGCGGATTCACCTCTTCAGGTTCGGCCGGATCGGTGGCGTCGGTCACCTGCCTGGCGTGCGGCGGGCTGGTTGCGGCAACCTCGCTGACCAGCTCCGTTAGCGGCTCGCGCACCCCGCGCAGTCCATCCTTGACCTCCTGCTGCGCGGCCTCGGCCTGCGCGGCGGCCTCGCGTGCCGCGCGGCGGATCTGCTCGACCTCGAGTTCACGCTCGACTTCGGCGCGCACGTCATCCCAGCCGCTGCGCACGCGGCGCAGCAGCGCGCCAGCGGTACGCGCCGCGCCGGGCAGCTTCTCGGGGCCGAGCACGATCAACGCGATCAGGGCGAGCAGTACCAGTTTGCCGAGGCTGAACTCGATCATCGCCGCATGCCGCGCGCCGCACGCCTACCTGGTTTCGCTGGAGTCGTGCTGACCCTGCTTGCTGGCCTGCTCGGCGGGCTTGGAATCCGCACGCAACTGCTCGGCCTCCTTGCGGCGGGCTGCCTCCTCCTCCTCTTCTTTCTTCTTCGCCTCATCGTCGCCGCTGAGGCCTTTCTTGAAACCACGGATGGCTTCGCCGAGATCCGGCCCGAGGTTGCGGATTTTCTTGGTGCCGAACAGCAGCAGCACGATCACCAGAAAAATGCCCCAATGCCAAATGCTGTCAAAACCCATGATCAACCTCTCGACCGATTCCGGCCAAATGCAACTGGCGCGCAGCGCGCCGACAATTATTGTGAAGTGTACTCCTCAAGCCGGTCGCGGAACTCGACCACCGGCGCCGGGACGTTGCTTACCCCACCCTCGAAGATGCGTCGCGGCGTGATGCCCGCGCCATACACCGAGGCATTCGCATCGTAGTCGATGCGCAGTGCCGAGCCATCCAGCGCCACGCCGGCGAACAGCCCGCGGCTGCGCGAGTAGGAGTAGATCTCGGCTTTCAGCTGCGCGTCCGTCGACGCATTGGCAGTGCGGCCCACCGGACCGGCGGCTGCCGAAGCATCGGCACCGAGGGTGAACTTGCCACGCACGATCGAATCCACGCCGCGCTGGGTACGGAATACCAGGATCACGTCGGTCGAGGACACGCCGGCCTGGAAACCGACGCTGCCGCCGGTCATGGTGATGAAGCTGGGGTTCGACCAGGTGCCGTCCGGGCTCTTCACCGAGATCAGGCCTTCGCCGCGACGCCCGCCGAACACAAACCCGACCTTCAGCACGTCCGGAATCACCGCGATCGCCTTGGCGTCGCGCAGCAGCTCCTGCGGAATCGCCTTGTCCGGCGCCTGCATGATGTCGTTGAGCACGCGTACCGCATTCTTTGCGCGCACCAGCGGCGGGTCCTCGGCATGCGCGGCCAGGGCCGGCAACAGCAGGGCGAGACCGATCAGCAGCCAACGAGACAGGGATGACTTCATCTTGGGCAACTCCAGGAGCACGGGGTGACAAGTGGATCACGCTGTACGCATCGCGGCGCGCCGGGCTTGTGGCAAACTCCATGGTTTGATCCACCATGACCGTTCCCATTCCGACTGACACGATGCCATCGCACAACCACTATACCGGGCTGCACGGCTATTCCCACGAGCCGCCGTCGTCATCCGTTCAGGCTGGCGTGCTGCTGGTCAACCTGGGTACGCCGACGGCACCGACCGCCCGGGCGGTACGCACCTACCTGGCGCAATTCCTCGCCGATCCGCGGGTGATCGAATACCCGCGCTGGCGGTGGTGGCTGATCCTGCACGGGGTGATCCTGCGCCTGCGGCCGAAACGCTCGGCACACGCCTACGCGAAGATCTGGGAGCAGCGGGGTTCGCCCTTGCGCTTCGTCAGCGAGGCGCTGGCCGACGGACTACAGGTCGAGCTGTTGCGCCAGCGTCCCTCGGCGCCGATCCGGGTGGCGCTGGCCATGCGCTACGGTGCGCCGTCGGTGGCACAGACGATCGCCCAGATGCAGCGTGAAGGCGTGCGCCGGCTGCTGGTGCTGCCGCTCTATCCGCAGTATTCGGCCACCTCCACCGGTTCGGTGCTCGATGCGCTGGCCGACAGCATCAAGGCGCTGCGCTGGCCGCCCGAGCTGCGCGTGGTCAACGACTACCATGCCGACCCGCACCACATCGAGGCGCTGGCCGACAGCATCCAAGCCTGGTGGCGGGCGAACGGGCGCGCGGATCGGCTGCTGTTGTCGTTCCACGGCATACCCGAGCGTTATATGCAAGCCGGCGACCCCTATTTCTGCCAGTGCCAGGCCACCGCACGGTTGCTGCGCGAGCGACTCGGCCTGGGCGAACCGGACATGTTGGTCAGCTTCCAGTCGCGGGTCGGACGCGAACGCTGGCTGCATCCTTATACCGATGCCACCGTGCGCCGGCTCGGGGCCGAGGGCGTGCGCAAGCTCGATGTCGTCTGTCCCGGGTTCGCAGTGGACTGCCTGGAGACGCTGGAAGAGATCGCGATGCAGAACCGTGATTTTTTCATCGCGGCGGGCGGCGAATCGCTGCGCTACATCCCCGCGCTCAACGACAGCCGCGGCCAGCTCGAAGCCCTGGCGGCGCTGGTGCTGCAGCACACCCAGGGATGGGACGAATTCGCCATCGGCCACGACGCCGCGGCTGCCCGCCAAGGCCGGCTCGAAGCCGGCCAGCGCGCACGGGAGCTGGCTGCGCGTGCCAACTGAAATCTCGGTACCGCTGGCCCATCTCACGCTGCGCGGCCAGGCCTGGGGCGATCCGGCCGCACCGCCCCTGCTGGCGCTGCATGGCTGGCTGGACAACGCGGCCAGCTTCGCGCTGCTGGCGCCGCTGCTGGCCGCCCATTACCGCGTGATTGCGCTGGAACTGGCAGGCCACGGGCATTCCGACCACCTGCCCGCGGGCGCCGACTACCACTACCTCGGCCACGTGCAGGCCGTGCGGGCCGCCGCCGACGCCTTGAACCTGCCGCGCTACACGTTGCTTGGCCATTCGCTGGGTGCCGGCGTCGCCTCGCTGGTCGCAGCGGCCGCGCCGGAGCGGATCGAGCGGCTGCTGCTGATCGAAGGCCTCGGCCCAGCCGGCGACGACGGTTCGCGCACCTTGCAGCGCTTTCGCGAGGCGCTCGCCGCGCAGCAAGAAAACAGCCGTCCGCCGCGGGTCTTCGCTGATGTCGCACGGGCGGTCCGCGCGCGCTGCATGGCCAGCGGCATGCAGCCTGCTCTGGCCCAGCCCATCGTCGAACGCGGACTGATCGCCACCGCCGGCGGCTGGCGCTGGCGCAGCGACCCGCGATTGACGCGGCCCACCGTGGTGCGGCTGGCCGACGTCCAGGTGCACGCCCTGCTGAAGGGCATCACCGCGCCCACCCGGCTGCTGCTGGCGCAGCCGGCCCCACCCTATCTGCCGCCGGGGCCGATGCAGGCGCGCATGGCCTGCGTGGCGGACCTCCGGGTGGTTTACATGGATGGCAGCCATCATCTGCATCTGCAACATCCGCACGCGGTCGCCGACTGGATCGGTCGGGCAGCTGGCCGCCGGCGCACTCCCCCCCTACTCACCACTGGAGCACTCCCCATGACACTTTCCATGTACCAGGCATCCGTTCCCGTCTTCGTGCGCGCGCTCAGCAGCCTGTCCCAGGTGCTGGACAAGGGCGCCGAACACGCCAGCGCAAAAGGCGTCAGCGACCAGGCGCTGCTGCAGACTCGACTGATCCCCGACATGCTGCCGCTGATCAAGCAGTTCCAGATCGCCTGCGACACCGCCGCCCGCGGTGCCGCCCGCCTGGCCGCCGTCGAGCCAAAGTCGTTCCCGGACACCGAGACCACGCTGGTCGAGGTGCAGGCCCGCATCAAGGGCACCATCGACTACCTCAAGAGTTTCGCGCCCGAGCAGATCGACGGCAGCGAGACCCGCGCGATCCATCTCAAGATGCGCAGCGGCGACCTGGACTTCGTCGGCCACGCCTATCTGCTGCACTACCTGATTCCGAATCTGTATTTCCACTGCACCACCGCCTACAACATCCTGCGCGAAGCCGGCGCCAACATCGGCAAGGCGGATTTCCTCGGCAAGGAGTGATCCCGCATTCCCGCGTAGGAGCCCGCTCGCGGGCGATGCTCCTGGTGTCGGGCATCCAGGGCAAGGGCATCGGGCTCCTACGGGTGTTATCTGCGAAAATCCGGCATTGCCTCCGTCTGCGGATTGCTGACCCATGCTGCGACTGACTGACCTCAAGCTGCCGCTGGATCACGGCGAGGGCGAGCTCACTGCCGCGATCATCAAGCGCCTGGGTATCGGCGCCGCCGAGCTGGTCGGTTACAGCGTGGCCAAACGCAGCCATGACGCGCGCAAGCGCGGGGCGATCACGCTGATCTACGCGGTCGATGTCGATACCCGCTGCGAGCCGGCGCTGCGGCAGCGCTTCGCCGACGATCCGCAGGTGCGACCCACGCCGGACACGGAATACCGCTTCGTCGCCAAGGCGCCGCCGCGGATCGACTACCGTCCGCTGGTGGTCGGCTTCGGCCCGTGCGGACTGTTCGCCGCTCTGGTGCTGGCGCAGATGGGCTTTCGCCCGATCATCGTCGATCGCGGCAAGCAAGTGCGCGAGCGCACCAGGGACACCTGGGACCTGTGGCGCAAGCGCCAGCTGCATCCGGAATCGAACGTGCAGTTCGGCGAGGGCGGTGCCGGCACGTTCTCCGATGGCAAGCTGTACAGCCAGATCCGCGATCCGCAGCATCACGGGCGCAAGGTGCTCAGCGAGTTCGTCAAGGCCGGTGCGCCGGAGGAAATCCTCTACGTCGGCAAGCCGCACATCGGCACCTTCCGATTGGTGTCGATGGTCGAGCAGATGCGCGCCACGATCGAAGCACTCGGCGGCGAGATCCGCTTCAGCCAGCGCGTCGATGATCTGCTGATCGACACCGATAGCGCCGGCGAACGCCACGTGCGCGGCGTCACGCTGGCCAGTGGCGAGCAGATCCGCGCCGACCACGTGGTACTGGCGCTCGGCCACAGCGCGCGCGACACCTTCGCGATGCTGCACGCGCGCGGCGTGTACCTGGAGGCGAAGCCGTTCTCGATCGGTTTTCGCGTCGAACACCCGCAGTCGATGATCGACCGCGCCCGCTTTGGCGTGCAGGCCGGGCACCCGATCCTCGGCGCCGCCGACTACAAGCTGGTACACCACTGCACGGGTGACCACGCCGGTCGCGGACGTTCTGTCTACAGCTTCTGCATGTGTCCGGGCGGCACCGTGGTGGCGGCCACCAGCGAACCCGGACGGGTGGTGACCAACGGCATGAGCCAGTACTCGCGCAACGAACGCAATGCGAATGCCGCGGTGGTGGTCGGCATCGATCCCGCCGACTTCACGCCGTATGACGACAGCGGCAGTCCGCTGGCCGGCATCGCGTTGCAACGGGCGCTGGAAAGCCACGCTTACGTCCTCGGCGGCGAAAACTACAGCGCCCCGGCGCAGCTGGTCGGTGACTTCCTCGCCGGCCGCGCCTCACGCGAGTTCGGCGACGTGCAGCCTTCGTACCAGCCCGGCGTCACCCTGGGCAGCCTCGACAGCGCGTTGCCCGGCTACGCCATCGCCGCGATCCGCGAGGCCATGCCCGCGTTTGAGCGGCAGATCAGAGGTTACGCGATGCACGACGCGATCTTCACCGGCGTCGAGACGCGCACCTCCTCGCCGCTGCGGATCAAGCGCGACGACAGCCTGCAAAGCCTCAACACGCGCGGCCTGTACCCGGCCGGCGAGGGTGCCGGTTACGCTGGCGGCATCCTCTCGGCCGGCGTCGATGGCATCCGGGTGGCCGAAGCGGTGGCGCGGGATATCGCGACAAAGGGATCTCCGGAGCAGCAATTTCAACTTCGAGATTGAAATGTGTTTACTCAACCTTTAATATGAATTACAACAAATCATACTTCAGGTTGAACCATGAGATCGACGCCGATCCTCCTCGCCACTCAACTGGGCGACATCCTGCGCGGCGCACGCCTGAGCCGCGGCCTCACCCAGACCGATATCGCACGTGAGCTTGGCATCAGCACACAGGCTGTCTCCAAATTGGAGAACAACGCCGCGCGGGCCTCCTTTGAGCGCATTCACCGACTGTGCCAGGTGCTGGGACTTGAATTACTGCTGCAGGAAAAATCCGCGATGAACCTGCGCGACGCAGGTACACCGGAATGGTAACCGCGACGCACTCGCTGGCCCTCGACATCTGGATGAACGGGGTGTACGTGGGCATCTGGGAACGCCCCAGAGGGGCTGCCGATCGGCTGACCTACGACACCGGCTGGATCCGGTCCAGCGCGGGGCGCCCGCTGTCGTTGTCGCTGCCATTCGGTCACGCCCCCAGCCACGGCAGCGACATGCAAACCGTGCGCGGCGACAAGGTCGCCGCGTACTTCGAGAACCTGATCCCGGACAACGAGCGCATTTTGCAGCGACTGCGCGATCGGTACGGCGCGCGTTCCACCGCCCCATACGACCTGCTCGCCGCGATCGGCCGCGACTGCGTGGGTGCCATTCAGTTACTGCCCGCGGGCACCGACCCGGGCGATATTCGTCGCATCGAGGCCACTTCGCTGAACGACGCCGGCGTGGCGAAGGTGTTGCGCAACACCACCACGTCTCGACTCCCGGGCGAAGCCATCGACGACGACGCATTTCGCCTGTCCATTGCCGGCGCGCAGGAAAAGACCGCGTTACTGCGCCATCGCGGACGCTACCGGCGGACGCCGCTGTACGACGTCCTGTCCACCTGGCCGATCCAGGGGCGCGGCGTGAACCGGATGGATCCACGCAAGGCCCGTCTGGCCATGGCGGTGGAGGGTAACAACCGGCATTACCGGATCCACGACATCCATCGCTGGCACTGGGTCGGCATGGCGCAAAGCCTGGGCCTCGGCGACCGTGCCACGGTGATGATCGAAGAGCTGATCGAGCGTAGCCCACGCGCGCTCGATGCGCTGGCCAAACGCCTGCCGGAGGATTTTCCTGCGGCACTGTTCGACAGCATGGCGAACGGTGTGATGGCCGCCGTGAAACAGCTGGCCAGAGAGCCTGATGGCCGTTCAGCTACCGCGACCAGGAAGCACTGAGACAATCCGCGCCCACGCCACATCCCAGCCGATCCGCTGCTGTTCCAGCCGCACGCGCACACCCCGGCGGTCGCCGCGCACGTCTCGATACAACATCTGCTCGGCGGCATCCAGATGCTCGATCACGTCGACCCGGTGCCTTGAAGCAGCCCGCACCAACCCAATCTCCGCATTGACTCCCGCACCGGTAGCTAGCCCATGAACCCGCCCGTTTCTGTCCGCATCGACTTTGTCTCCGATGTCTCCTGCCCGTGGTGCGCGATCGGGCTGGCCTCGCTGCAACAGGCGCTGGCGAAGCTGGATGGCGAAGTCAGCGCCGAAATCCACTTCCAGCCGTTCGAACTGAACCCGCAGTTGCCGGCCGAAGGCGAGGACTCGACCGAACATCTGGCACGCAAATACGGCAGCTCGGCGCAGCAGATCGATGCCAACCGCGAGATGATCCGCGAACGCGGCGCCGCCGTGGGTTTCACCTTCAACATGGATCGGCGCAGCCGCGTCTACAACACCTTCGATGCGCACCGGCTGCTGCACTGGGCCGCGCTGGAGGGGAAGGAACTCGCGCTCAAGCAAGCGCTGCTGCGCGCCTACTTTACCGACGGAGAAAATGTCAGCGCTCACGACACGCTGGTGCGGCTTGCCAACAGCGTCGGTCTGGACGCGACACGGGCGGCACAGATCCTGGCTGGCGACATCTATGCCGAGGAAGTTCGCCGGCAGGAGCGGCACTACGTGTCACGCGGCATCCAGTCGGTGCCGGCAACCATCGTCAATGATCGCCACTTGATTTCCGGGGGACAACCACCGGAAGCATTCGAGCAGGCGTTGCGACAGGTCGCCGCCACGAAGAAGTCAGACGCGACATCCGCGCAACACGACTGAAATCGCACTATGGGGATCGCGTGCATGCGCTGGATTTCCGTCTCGATGCCTTCGGCGACCACGTCGATACTCAGCGCGCGCGCCAGCGCGAGTATGGCCGCCACCGCGGTGGTGCTGCTGGTGTTCGCGTCCTTGTCCAGCGCGTTGACGAAGGCACGATCGATCTTCAGGGCGCAGAACGGCCGCGGCTCGGGTTGCGCCAAGCTCAACACGCGGTCGATGCGATCGCGCAGGTAGCCGCGGTTCGGCAGGCCGGTCAGCGGGTCGTGCATCACCTGGTGTTTCAGTTGGTCCTGCACGCGCTAAGGATTTCCAGCTGCAGGCCACGATTGGCTTCCGCCAGCTGCGCCGTGCGCAGTTGCACGCGTTGCTCGAGATCCTCCTTGCCCTGCTTGCGCTCCAATGCGATCAGCCGGACTCGCCAACCCGCAGCCCTGATCCAGCTTACCCGATGGGTACCGTGCGACATCCAGCATCACTCCAACAAGAGCTTCCGCGGCGGCCATGTCTGCAGGTGGGTTCGCAACTCCGATAAACTGGACCTCCAGCGCCTGGCATGCCGTGCGCCCGATCACATCCGCCCGGCGCGGGAAGTCCCTTCCCGTGCCCTACCGCGCCGCAGGTTCACCATCGCGCATGCTTGCCGACTCCACCAAAGACGCCATCCGCGCCGCCTACGCACGCCTGAAGGAGGGCCTGCCGGGATTTCGCGCGCGCGCCTCGCAAGGACGGATGATTGCCGAGGTGGCCAAGGCCTTGGGCCAGTCCGGCGGCGTGGCGGTGATCGAGGCGCCCACCGGCACCGGCAAGTCGATGGCGTATCTGATTGCCGGCGTGGAAGTGGCGCGCTTCCAGAAGAAGAAGCTGCTGATCGCCACCGCCACCGTGGCGCTGCAGGAGCAATTGGTGCAGCGCGATATCCCGCTCTATCTGCAACTCAACGGGATCGAGGCGAAGGTGGCGCTGGCCAAGGGTCGCGGGCGCTACATGTGTCCGCGCAACCTGATGCTGGCCGCCACCAGCATCCACGACGCGCAACTGGGCCTGGCCGGCTTCGAGGCGGACCTGCTGCTGTGGAACAAGCCGCCGCAGGCGCGCGACAAGCAGGCGCTGGCGAAACTGCGCGAGGCATTCGATCGCAACGAGTGGGACGGTGACATGGACAGCGCACCGGAGCCGGTCAGCGACCTGCTGCGGCCGATGATCACCACCAGTGCCGGCGGCTGCACCAACCGTAAGTGCAGCCAGTTCATGATCTGTCCGTTCTTCATTGCACGCCGGGCCGTGGACGACGCCGAGATCATCGTGGCCAACCAGGACCTGGTGCTGGCCGACCTCACCATGCCCGGTGAAAACGGGGGCGACGGTGTTCCGGGTTGGGGCGGCGTGATCCTGCCGCGACCGGACGAGACGCTGTACATCTTCGACGAAGGCCACCATGTACCGGGCAAGGCGATCGACCGCGGCGCCGCCGAGGTTTACATGAGCGTGACCGTGCGCCAGCTGAGCCGGCTCGGTCGGCAGGTGCACGCCGCCTATTCGCTGACCGACAAGGAGCGCCTGGGCAAACTCAGCCTCGAGCAGGGCGACGAGAAGCTGCAGGAACTGAGCAACACGCTGGAGGAGCTGGAGAAGGAGATCCGCCTCGGCTGGCTGCCCGATCCGGCCGCGACCGAACCGATCTATCGCGGCTCGCTCGGCCAGCTGCCCGAACCGTGGGTGGAGCACGCGCGCGTGCTGGATGTGCTTGCCGGCGAAGTGCAGCGCTGGCTCGGCGCGGTGCGCCGCGCCGTGGTCGAGATGACCGATGGCGGGCCGACCCAGGAAGCGTTGTCGCGCGAACTCGGCATCGCGCTGGAACGCATCGGCAAGCAGGTCGCGTGCTGGCGTGCGTGGTCCAGCGACGATCCGAAAAATGTGCCACCGCTGGCACGCTGGGTCACCCTGGGTGCCGACCAGCAACTGGTGTGCCACGCCTCCGCGGTATCTGCGGCAGGGCTGCTGCGCAACGTGTTGTGGGACAACGCCAGCGGCGTGGTGATGACCTCGGCCACGCTCAGCGCCGGTGGCAACTTCCGCGGCTTCGCCGATGCCGTGGGCCTGCCTGACGACGCGGTGACGCTGAGTCTGCCTTCGCCGTTCGACCTCGCCACGCAGGCACGCCTGGAGGTACCGGTGATGCGTACCCTGCCCGACGCGCGCGAAGCCCATGCCGAGGAAATCAGCGAATGGCTGGCGGCAAACCTCGACTGGGATGCCGGCAACCTGGTGCTGTTCACCTCCCGCGTGAAGCTCGAGCGCGTACTGCAGAAGCTGCCGATCGCACGGGTGCGCAAGGTGCGGGCGCAGGGCTCGCTGGGCAAGTCGCAGCTGGTCGCCGAACACTGCGCCGACATCGAGGCGGGTAAGGGCAGCACGCTGTTCGGGCTGGCCTCGTTCGGCGAGGGCCTCGACCTGCCCGGCAAATTCTGCGAGACGGTGGTGATCACGCAACTGCCGTTCGCGGTACCCACCGACCCGGTCGGCGCCACCTATGCCGAGTGGCTGGAATCGCGCGGGCGCAACCCGTTCATCGAAGTGAGCATCCCCGAGGCCACCCGGCTGCTTACCCAATACTGCGGACGCCTGATCCGCAACGAGACCGACCACGGCCGCATCGTGCTGCTGGATCGCCGCGTAGTCACCAAGCGCTACGGCGCCGGCATGCTGCGCGCGCTACCACCGTTCGAGCGCGTCATCGAGAGGGCTGCATGATCCGTCTCGCCGATTGCGAAGTTCGGCCACCCGATGCTGCTCGGCGTCAAGGCATGGGCGTTCGGCCACCTGCTGGCCACCGGCATGCTGCGCGACGTGGTGTTGTTCGGCGCGTTCCTGCTGTGGGCCGTGGTCTTGTTCATCGTGTCGCGCCGGCGCGACCGCCGTACCGGCATGGTGTATCCAGCCGGCACCCGGGCGGGCGACGCGCTCGTCGTGGTGGTTGGGATGGCTGGCTGGATCGTGTTCGCGTTCTGGCTGCACCTGTGGCTGATCGGGGTGAAACCGACGCCATGAGAGGGTCGGGAGTCATCTGCGCAACGGCGCCGCCGTCCATTAGAATCGTGCCCGTGCCCATACCGTGAGGATCGACGCATGGCTGCTTTCCTGCTCTGGTTGTTGCTGCTGGTTTTCTGCTGGCCGATCGCCCTGCTGGCCCTGGTCCTTTACCCGATCGTCTGGCTGGTGTTGCTGCCGTTGCGGCTGGCCGGCATCACGGTGGGCGCGGTGTTTGCGTTTCTCGGTGCCTTGCTGATGTTGCCGGCGCGCGTCTTGCGCGGGCATCCGGGCTAGGAGCCTGTCGGACTTACCCGCTCTACTGGGTTAAAATGGCCCATCCCCGACCACGACCGATGGCATGCGCAGATTTCGACTGATCGATCGCGAGACCGACTACTTGTTGCCACCGT
>SCRO01000026.1 GCA_004298505.1 Rhodanobacter sp. | reverse complement strand
CGGTGTTGCCGGCGAAGTGGCTGCACAAGGGCACCAAGTTCCACATCAACCCGACCGGCAAGTTCGAGATCGGCGGCCCGGTGGGCGACTGCGGCCTGACCGGCCGCAAGATCATCGTCGACACCTACGGCGGCTGGGCCCGGCACGGCGGCGGGGCGTTCTCCGGCAAGGATCCATCCAAGGTCGACCGTTCGGCCGCCTACGCCGCGCGCTACGTGGCCAAGAACATCGTCGCGGCCGGCATTGCCGAGCGCTGCGAAGTGCAGGTCAGTTACGCCATCGGCGTGGCCCATCCCACCTCTATCTCGGTCACCACCTTCGGCACCGGTCGTATCAGCGATGACGAGATCGAGAAGCTGATCCGCAAGCACTTCGACCTGCGCCCGTACGGCATCCTCAAGATGCTCGACCTGATCCACCCGATGTATCAGCGGACAGCCAGTTACGGCCACTTCGGCCGCATCCCGCAACAGTTGACCGATGCCAACGGCAACACTTTCACTGCGTTCTCGTGGGAACAGACCGATCGGGCCGAGGCGCTGCGCAAGGATGCGAAGCTGAAGTAGGCTGGCTTCACGCGCTGCTCCAAACGAAACGGGCCGCCATGTGCGGTCCGTCTCTATTGCAGGCCAGCGGCCCGCTCGCAACGCAACACCAGTTCGCGTTGCGCAACGGGCGCCGCCTGCAACGATTGCCGTGCCCGCTTGATCCAGCCGGCGCCGCGGCCAACCAGTGGTATAACCCGCGATACCTTTCCCGGCGCGGGTGACAGCGGCCCGGACCCGTGCGGACGCCGCCGCTCAGGGGGCCTTGTCGGCGGACCGGTTTCGCGCAGCGAGCACCATCGGTTTCTTCATGCTGCGGCGCGCCAGGCGCGTCGCACGGTGGGCCCGGTGATGGGCGGCAACCCGGTGGCACGCGCTACGCTGATGCGTACGGCAGGTACCGCGTACGACGGCGACGCGCCTGGCAACTGACTGATGAGTAACCCGGTGACGCACATGATGACGTGGTGCGACGGCGATCGTGTCTGCCTGCGCCGTCTCGATCGGCGAGAGCGCAGCGAGAATGTGCGCGGCACGGCTGCCAGGACGGACGCCGGCCGCTTCGGCGACCAGGATCGGTGGCGTCGGACGCTGTTCAAAACCGTTATTCAACAACGTGGCCATCAGCTTATCGCGCACCGCTGCGGTGCGGCTGCCCAGGACCACGCCGAACAGGCGATGGCCGTCACGCACCGCCGTGGACGCGAGGTTGAAGCCTGAGGCGTCGGTGAAGCCGGTCTTCAACCCGTCCATGCCCGGGTAACGGTCCATCAGGTGGTTATGGCCGCGAACGACGCGCCCACGGAAGGTGAATTCCTGCGTCGCGAAGAAATGCGAGTACTCGGGAAAATCCCGGTACAGCGCCATCGCCAGCTTCACCAGGTCTCGTGCTGTCGAGGTGTTGTCCGGATCGGGCAAGCCGGAGGCGTTGTCGAAGTGCGTCGCGCTCATGCCGAGCAACGCCGCCTGCGCATTCATCATGTCGGCAAAATGCTGTTCCGACCCACCGAGGCCCTCGGCCATTACGGTGGCGGCGTCGTTGGCCGACTTGGTCACCATCCCCAGGATGCAGTCCTGCACCGAAATGGTCTGGCCACGACGCAGCCCGAGCTTGGTGGGTGCCTTGTTCGCGGCCCAACTGGAAACGGACATCTTCTGGTCAAGTTTCAGCCGGCCGTGCTTCAACCCCTGGAATGTGAGGTAAAGCGTCATCATCTTGGTCAGCGACGCGGGATAGTTGCGCTGGTCGGCGTTGACCGAGTCGAGCACTTTGCCGGTCGTGGCATCGACGACGATGGCCGCGTACCCCGCGTGCGCCATGCCGGTGAAAGCCGCCATGGCGCACAGCAGCACCGACGTCACCACGGCGCGCCCGCGCAGCAGCCATTGTGCTGGCTTGATGGACTCGAGTGCCAACCCGGATTCCTCGCTCTGTTGAACCGCAGCATCATCCCGCGTGGCGCCGACCATAATGCATCAGCGACGGAATATCCAGAGATTATGCACGAATTGTCTCGTGCAAATACATGTTTTTAAAACGTTAACTCATGCGCGATTTCGCCCTGTTCGGTGCGTCAGCGTGATCGGTGCACTTGCCGCGCCGGCATCATGCACACCACGACAGGAGGCATCCACCAGCGCTACCACCGGGATGTCGGAACAACGTCCAAGCGGTAGCGTGGCGACCGGCTGCAGGCCGTCACAGCTCCTTTCGAGCGCACCCCAGCAGGTACAATGGGCGCATGTCTCTTATCCAATTGCAACGCGTCGACTTCAGCATCGGCGGCCCACTCCTGCTCGAACATGTCGACCTGTCGGTCGAGGCGAACGAGCGTGTCTGCATCGTCGGTCGCAACGGCGAAGGCAAATCCACGCTGATGAAGTTGATCGCCGGCGAGCTGCATGCCGACGACGGCGAGGTGCGCATCCAGAACGGAATCGTGGTCGCGCGCATGGCACAAGAGGTGCCACACGGCACCGCAGGCAGCGTGTTCGATGTGGTCGCCGAGGGGCTGGGCGATCTCGGTCGGCTGCTGGCGCGCTACCACCACCTGCTCGACCAGGGCCTGCACTCACCAAGCGCGTTCGACGCGCTCGGCGACGTGCAGCACCAAATCGAGGCACAACACGGCTGGGACCTGGACCGCCGGGTCAGCGACGTGCTGACCCAGTTGGAGCTGCCCGGCGACACCGATTTCGCCGCGCTGTCCGGTGGCATGAAACGCCGCGTGCTGCTGGCGCAGGCGCTGGTGCGCAAGCCGGATGTGCTGTTGCTGGACGAACCGACCAACCACCTCGACATCGAGGCGATCGGCTGGCTGGAAAGTTTCCTCAAACAGTTTGCCGGCAGCATCCTGTTCGTCACCCATGACCGCAGCTTCCTGCGCGCGCTGGCCACGCGCATCGTCGAGATCGACCGCGGCGCGCTCACCGACTGGCCCGGCGATTACGACAACTACCTGCGCCGGCGTGAGGAGCGCCTGCACGCCGAATCGCAAGCCAACGCGCTGTTCGACAAGAAGCTGGCGCAGGAGGAAGTGTGGATCCGCCAGGGCATCAAGGCCCGGCGCACGCGCAACGAGGGCCGCGTGCGTGCGCTGAAGGCGCTGCGCGAGGAGCGCGCCGAGCGGCGCAATCTCAATGGCAACGTCCGGATGACCGCGGCCCACGCGCAGGCATCGGGCAAGAAGGTGATCGACCTCAAGCACGTGCACCAGGCCTATGACGACCGCGTGCTGATCGAGGACTTCTCCACCACCATCATGCGCGGCGACCGCATCGGCATCATCGGCGCCAACGGCGCCGGCAAGAGCACCCTGCTGAAGATCATGCTGGGCGAGCTGACCCCGCTGCGCGGCACCGCGGAGCTCGGCACCGGCATCCAGGTTGCCTACTTCGACCAGCACCGGTTGCAGCTCAACGACAAGCTCAACGCGCTGGACAACGTGGCCGAAGGTCGCGAGTTCATTGAGCTCAATGGCCAGCGCAAGCACATCATCGGCTACCTGCAGGATTTCCTGTTCATGCCCGAGCGAGCGCGCGCGCCGATCACCCGTCTGTCCGGCGGCGAGCGCAACCGCCTGCTGCTGGCCAAGCTGTTCGCGCAGCCGTCCAACCTGCTGGTGATGGATGAGCCGACCAATGACCTCGACGTCGAGACGCTGGAATTGCTGGAGGAACTGCTGACCGACTACCAGGGCACCTTGCTGCTGGTCTCCCACGATCGCGCCTTCCTCGACAACGTGGTCTCCAGTACCCTGGTGTTGGAGGGCGAAGGCCGGATCGGCGAATACGTGGGTGGCTACAGCGACTGGCTGCGGCAGAAACCCGGCCCACGCAGCGCCGCCCGTGCGGATAAACCCGCTGCGCCGGCACCGCCACCTGCGGTACCTGTCGCCACAAGGCGCAAGCGCAGCTTCAAGCAACAACACGAGCTGGAGCAGTTGCCCAAACGCATCGAGCAACTTGAAGCCGACATCGCCGCGCGTACCGCTACCATGAACGACCCGGCCTTCTTCCAGCAGGACAGCAGCGCGATCGTGAAGGCAAACGAAGCCGTGGTGACGTTGCAATCCGAGCTGGACGCCGCTTACGCGCGCTGGAACGAACTGGACGATTGAAGCGCGTGGCAGCGGCGTATCATCAGTGAGCCATTCTTGCGGACAATCACCATGTACACACTCTACTACGCCCCCGGCTCGGCCAACCTGGCGGTCCACCTGACCCTGCTTGAAATCGGTGCGCCGCACAACCTGGAGCGAGTCGATCTGGATGCCGGTCAGCAGCGCAGTGCGGCGTACCTTGCCTTGAATCCGAACGGCGTGGTGCCGACCCTGGTGGTCGAAGGCGTACCGCATGGCGAAGCCGCCGCGTTGACCATGCTGCTCGCCGAGCGCCATCCCGTTTCCGCCGTCGCGCCTGCGCCCGGCAGCGCGCAACGCGCCGACTACCTGCAGTGGATGTTCTACCTGGCCAACTCGCTGCAGCCGCTGTTTCGCCAATGGTTTTACCCGGGCGATCATCTCCCCGCAGCCGCCGATAGCATCAAGGAGGCCGCGCAGCGCGGCATCGAGAAATGCTGGTCGCATATCGACGCCCATCTCGCCACGCACGGTCCGTACATGCTGGGCGACCGTTTCAGCGTGGTCGATCTGTACGCGCTGATGCTGATGCGCTGGTCGCGCAACATGCCTCGCCCGGCAACCGCCTGGCCGCAGCTGGACGCGCTGGCCACGCGATTGAAAGCACGCCCGTCGTGGAAACAGGCCTGCGCGACAGAGGGCCTGCTCGAGTGGGCCTGAGCGCATGAGCGAGCCGCCCGGTGCCGACGCCTGGGCCGTCTACCTGCTCGAATGCGCCGACGGCCGCGTCTATACCGGCATCGCGCGCGATCCCGAGCAACGCTACGCCAAACACCTCGCCGGCAAGGGTGCCCGCTTCACCCGCTCCAACCCGCCGCGGCAGTTGCTGGGCTGGGTCTGGGTCGGCAACCACAGTGAGGCGCTGCGATTGGAAATCGCCTGGAAACGGCTGCCGCGGTGTGAACGTGTCGCTGCGCTGCACGCCAGCCTCAAACTGTAGCGCACCTTGTGCGCGATGCTCTTTCGCACCGTGACGAAGAGCGTCGCGCACAGGGTGCGCTCCTGCGCGAAGATCGGGACACACAACGGAAAGCTGCAACGGATCGCCCGCGAGCGGGCTCCTGGCTCACTCGCCGAGCTTCACTCGATGACATGGCGTGCCGCTTCGCCGCCATGCACCGCGCTGGTCACCAGCCGCTTGTCGAAGGTGGCCAGACGGGCCCCGTGCTTCACGGCCAGTGCCAGCAGGTAGCTGTCGGTGACCTGGCCGGTGGACAGCAGCCGCCGTGCATCGACGGCCGCCGCGTCGAGCAGGCTGACATCGTCATGCCAGAAACGATGATCCGGTCGTGCGCAGAACTCGGCCAGCACCGGCACGGCCTCCCCCGGCGAGGCCAGTGGATTGCTGTAACGCGGATGGCTGACGATGCGCAGAAAGCCGTTCTGGGTCAACGCGCAACTGGCCCACGCCGACACCGTATCGGTGAACCAGGCGTGCGCGCGGACATGCTGGGTATGCATGGGATCGAGCAGGGCAATCAGCACATTCACGTCGAACAGGAACACCGGATCGCCGGACGACCAGTCGCCGCGTTTGTCGCGAACACGCGATGCCGGCGCCAGCGCCCGAGACCCGGCCCGACTCACGGCAATTCGTCGCGCAGGCGGTTGACCAGCTCCAGCGTCGCCGGGCGCGCGCCTTCACGCACCGGCAGCAACCGGATCCCGTTGCGCATCACCGGCGCCGCCATGGCGGGCTGCAAGGCACGACGGGCCAGCGCCGAGACTACCTCGCCCAGCGTCTTGCCCTGCTGCTGCGCCAAGGCACGCGCCGCAGCGAGCACATCTTCATCGAGTTTGAGGGTGGTACGCATGACTCGCATGCTCCATCTGCATTGAAAGCGACATCAAGCATCGTGCATCACGCATCACGGGTCAAGCATGCCCTCATTTGGTTGCGCTCCGAGAACACGGCAGCCTGCGGATCCACGGCGTACACCGCAGCGGTCAAACCCCGCATATGGGTTTCGGCATCGGCATGGGTGCTAACGGCCAAACCCACACTGTGCAGCGGCGTGGCCCCAGCCGCCTGGCTGAGCGGTATCGGCAAACTTGGCAAGCTCCGTTCCAACGCGCTATCGAGTTGCAGTGTCTGGATCACGCCGACCCCCGTCAGCTTCTCGCGTATGACTTGCCCGGGTAATGGTGACTCCGCAGATGACAAAAGGTGGTTCGGAACGTTGATGGTGGTAGGAGGCGATGCTGTTGCTGTTGCAAATCCCGAATCCCGATTCCCGATTCCCGGCTAAAAAGCATCGCCCGCAGGCGGACTCCTGCGCGGGTGTCGTGGAAACCACGATCATTCGACCTTTATCTAGTCATATTCGTCCCATTGCCGCTGGCCATATCCATGCCGTGGCTGTTGCAACCCGGATGCCAACTCACGCCGCCAACGAATAGCCTGCCAGTTCAGCCACTTGCGCGAGTGCCGCGGATCGCGAGCTGGTCCACGCTGTCGGTTGCCGGACAAACCTGCCCGGCAACCGACAGCAGTATGGTCAGCCGGTGTTCTGCAGCCCCTGCGCCACCCCGTTGACGCAGGCGACCAGCGCCTGCAGCAGATCGTCATCGCCGCAGTCGCTGGCACGCCAGCGTTGCAGCAGGTCGACCTGCAGCAGGCTCATTGGATCGACATAAGGGTTGCGCAGACGGATCGACGACGCCAGCCGCGGGGTGTCCTGCAGCAGCGTGTGGTGCCCTTTCAGCTGCAGCAACTCGCGCCGGGTGCGCTCGAACTCGCCGCGGATCAAGCCGAACATCTCGTCATGCAGCGGGCCCGAGAGCCGCGAAAATGCCTCGGCGATGTCGAGGTCGCACTTGGCCAGCACCATCTCCACGTCGTCGAGCATGTTGCTGAAGAACGGCCAGTCGTTGGCCATCTCGGCCATCGCCGCCTCGCCGAACTCGCGCACGCCCTGCTCCAGCGCGCTGCCGAGCCCGTACCAGCCGGGCAGGATCGAGCGGCACTGGGTCCAGGCGAACACCCACGGAATCGCGCGCAGGTCCTGCACGCCGCGCATGCTGCGTCGGCTGGCCGGACGCGAACCCAGGTTCATCCGCTCGATCACGTCGATCGGGGTAGCGCTACGGAAGTAATCGACAAAATGCGGGTGCTCGACAAAGGCGCGATAGGTGGCGCGGCTGCTCACCGATAGCGCCTCCATCCGCTTCCGCCAGCGCTCCTCGCGCGGCTCCTCCTCGCGCGGGCGCAACGACGCGCGCAACACCGCGCTGACGGTCTGCTCCAGATTGCGCAGCGCCAATGCGCGGATGCCGTACTTGCGGTGGATCACCTCGCCCTGCTCGGTCACTCGCAGCACGCCGGCCACCGAGCCACGCGGCGAGGACATCAGCGCCGGCGCGATGCGCACGCCGCCGCGACTGGCCGAACCACCCCGACCGTGGAAGAACGCCAGCTGGATGCCGGCCCGATTCGCGACTTCCAGCAACTCGACCTGGGCCCGCTGCAATCTCCAACGAGATGCCAGCGTGCCGCCATCCTTGCCGCTGTCCGAATAGCCGAGCATCACCCATTGCTGGTCGTTGCGCGCGGCCAAGTGCTGCCGATAGACCGGATCGTCCAGCAACGCCTGCAGCGTCGCGGGGGCATTCTTCAGGTCATCGACGGTTTCGAACAGCGGCGCAATATCCAAAGGCACATTCTGCAACGCAGGATGACTTGCTCCCTTCTCCCGCTCGGGGAGAAGGTGGCCTGCGGGGCCGGATAAGGGGCGCGTGCTGGCCACGCTGCCGATCGAAGCTTGCGCTGCGGAATCCCCTTCGCCAGCGTGTTCGCTCACCCTAGCGCTCACCCCGGATGGGACAGCGGGCGATTCGACCAGGCCGCCGTAGCGCGCCAGCGCCAGCACGGCCAGCACGTCGGCCGCGCTGCGCGCCATGCTGATCACATACAGCCCCACCGCCTCGCTGCCGTAGCGGCGGCGAGTATCGCCCAGAGTGGCAAACACGTCGTATAGCGCGGTCACCACTCCCGCGTGACTGATCGCGAAGCGCGCGCTGCCGCTGGCATAGTCGCGCAATTGCTGCGCGCGCTGAGCGGCGGATCGCCCGGACCAATCCTTGTCGTCGAACAGGGCCGCCAGCGCGTCGTCGTGCACGCGCGAATCCTGGCGCACATCGAGTCGTGCCAGGTGCAGACCGAAGGTGCTGACGCGGCGAATCAGACGCCGCACGGCGTACGCGCCGGCATGCAGGCCACGGTGCTCGATGAGGCTGTCGTCGATCAGTCGCAGATCGGCCAGCAACTCCGCCGCGGACGCATAGCCCTCGGCGCGGTCGTCGCCGAGACTCGCTTCCAGGCGCGCGCCGATCAGGGTGAGCAGACAGCGATACGGCATGTCGGCGTGGCGTGGGCGGATCTTTGCGGCAGCCTGTGCAAAGCGTTGGCGATAGTCGGCCAGCCGCTGCTGCAGGGCCGGCGCCGCGGCAACGCGGCTTTCGGTCTGGCTGAGCAGGCGCGCCAGCGTGGCGACGTCCGCCAGGTAGCGTTCGATGACCTGCGCGCGCTGGGTGGCCAGACTGGCCGCGATGGTGTCGGCGCCAACATTCGGGTTGCCATCCATGTCGCCGCCCACCCAGGTGGCAAAGCCGAGCAACCGCGGCAGCGCGATCTTCACCCCGTACACGCTCTGCAGGGCCGCGTCCAACGATTCGTACAAGGCCGGCACGACGCGGTACAGCGGATTGGCCAGGTAGAAGCCCACGTGGTGGTGCTCGTCCTGCACGGTGGGGCGTATCGGCGAGGCCTCGGCGGTCTGCCAGCCGGCGGACAATGCCATGTAGATGCGCTCGTCATCCGCATTACGCTCCTGCGGAGTACGCTCCGGGTCGAAGCCGTCGACCAGCGAACGCACGATCGCCTGCTCCTTTTCCAGCAGCGAGCGACGCACGGCCTCGGTCGGATGAGCGGTGAACACCGGCTCGATCCACACCCGATCCAGCCAGCCCAGCAACTCATCGGCACCGACGCCCTGCTCCTTCAGCTTGCCGAGCGCATCGAGCAGGGACTCGGGTTGTATCTGGTGGCTCTCACGCTCGTAATCCCGGCGGCGGCGGATGCGGTGCACCCGCTCGGCCGTGTTGACCGCCTGGAAATAGGTGGCGAACGCCCGCGCCAGGGCCTCGGCGTGGGCGGCGTCGAGACCGGCCAGCGAGTTGGCCAGCTCGGCCACCGAAGCACCTTCGCGGCGGCGCCGGATCGCGGCGATGCGCACCTGCTCGACCCGCTCGAAAAAGGCCGTGCCGTCTTGCTCGGTCAGCATTCGCCCGACCATCGCGCCGAGCCGGCCAACGTCAGCGCGCAAGGGGCCGTCGTGCGGCAGAAATTCGGGCTCGCGGTTTGCTTCCACTCAGGTACTCCGATGTAGGCCAAGCCCCCAGCCTACAGAATCGCGAGGGCCAGGGCATCACATCGACGGACATAAGCTGTGTCTGCGGCTACAATGATCCCGTTTCACTGCCCGCCGAGGGGCGCTGCGACCGTTCGATGTGAAGGCGGATCCATCCGCAAAAACCGCATCTTGCGATGTGGACTCACGACGACAACGGCCAGGCTCGGCGCGGCACATCCCACAACGGCGCTCAGTATGCGAGTCCCTTCGCAGTAGACCGGTCATCCTTGGCCGGACTCCTCGAAAGAGCTCCGCGAGTCCCTTCGCGAAAGTGCGGCCACCCCTGGCCGGACCCTTCACAAAGGCCTCGCCTTGACCGGAGATAGGCATGAACGCCGCACTGAAAGAAAACACCCCCGACTACAAGATCCGCGATATCTCGCTCGCCGACTTCGGTCGCCGGGAACTGGACATCGCCGAGCACGAGATGCCGGGCCTGATGTCGATCCGACGCAAGCACGCCGCCACGCAGCCGCTGAAAGACGTGCGGGTGACCGGTTCCTTGCACATGACGATCCAGACCGCCGTGCTGATCGAGACGCTGAAGGACATCGGCGCAAACGTGCGCTGGGCCTCGTGCAACATCTTCTCGACCCAGGACCACGCCGCCGCCGCGATTGCCGCCACCGGCACGCCGGTGTTCGCCTGGAAAGGTGAGACGCTGGAGGAATACTGGGACTGCACGCTGGAAGCGCTGTCCTTCCCCGACGGCAAGGGCGGCTTCCTCGGCCCGCAGTTGGTGGTCGACGATGGCGGCGACGCGACGTTGCTGATCCACAAGGGCTACGAGCTCGAGAACGGCAGCCAGTGGGTGGATGAGAAGGCCTCCTCGCACGAGGAGCAGGTGATCAAGAGCCTGCTCAAGCGCGTACACAAGGAGCGTCCCGGTTACTGGCATGCCGTGGTCAAGGACTGGAAGGGCGTCTCCGAGGAGACCACTACCGGCGTGCATCGCCTGTACCAGCTGGCCGCGGCGGGCTCGCTGCTGATCCCCGCGATCAACGTCAACGATTCGGTCACCAAGAGCAAGTTCGACAACCTGTACGGTTGCCGCGAATCGCTGGCCGACGGCCTCAAGCGTGCGATGGACGTGATGCTGGCCGGCAAGCTCGCCGTGGTCTGCGGCTACGGCGACGTCGGCAAGGGCTGCGCGCACAGCCTGCGGGCATACGGTGCGCGCGTGGTGGTCACCGAGATCGACCCGATCAACGCGCTGCAGGCGGCGATGGAAGGTTTTGAGGTCAACACCGTCGAATCCACCCTCGGCCGTGGCGACATCTATGTCACCACCACCGGCAACAAGGATGTGCTGACGCTTGAGCACCTGAAGGCGATGAAGGATCAGGCCATCGTCTGCAACATCGGCCACTTCGACAACGAGATCCAGGTCGATGCACTGAACGCGCTGGCCGGCGTGGAGAAGATCAACATCAAGCCGCAGGTCGACAAGTACCTGTTCGAAGACGGGCATGCGCTGTTCCTGCTGGCCGAGGGCCGCCTGGTCAACCTCGGCTGCGCCACCGGTCATCCGAGCTTCGTGATGTCCAATTCGTTCTCCAACCAGACGCTGGCGCAGATCGATCTGTGGGCACACAGGGACAGTTACCAGAAGAAGGTCTACATCCTGCCCAAGAAGCTGGACGAGGAAGTCGCGCGCCTGCATCTGGAGAAGATCGGCGTGAAGCTGACCACGCTCAGCGCCGAGCAGGCGAAGTACCTGGGCGTGCCGGTGGAAGGCCCGTACAAGCCTGAGCATTACCGCTACTGATTGAGGCTGGGAAGCGGGAATCGGGATTGGGGAGTCGGAAATCAAAACCCGCTTCCCGATTTCCGGCTTCACGATATATCGCTTCATCGCGAACTGGAGATATATACTCGTAGGTGTTTTTCCCCATCAGGAACCCTGCGATGCCTTCGATCAGCTTCGAGTTCTTTCCACCCAAGACCGACGAACAACGCGCGCAGCTGGATCACGCGGCACAGGTGCTGAAGGCGTACCAGCCGGAGTACGCCTCGGTCACGTCCGGCGCCGGCGGCTCCACCTTGAGCTATACCGGCGACACCGTGGCACGGCTGCACACGCACCACGGACTCAATGTGGCGCCGCACCTGTCGTGCATGGGCGGCACCCGGGCCGAGCTGGCCGCGCTGCTCGACGACTACCGCGCGGCAGGCTACCGGCGCCTCGTCGCCCTGCGCGGCGACATGCCCTCGGGCATGGCCACGAGCGGTGACTTCCGCTACGCCGCCGAACTGGTCGGCTTCATCCGCGAGCATTGCGGCGACCACTTCCACATCGAAGTGGCGGGCTATCCGGAAACCCACCCGCAGGCCGACGATGCGCTGTGCGACTTGAGGCACTTCAAGGCCAAGATCGATGCCGGCGCGAACGGCGCGATCACCCAGTACTTCTTCAACCCGGACGCCTATTTCCGCTTTGTCGAGGATGTGCACAAGCTGGGCGTGGAGGTGCCGATCGTACCGGGCATCATGCCAATCTCCAATTACAGCCAGCTGAAGCGATTTTCCGAAATGTGCGGGGCGGAGATCCCGCGCTGGATCGCCAAACGCATGCAGGCGCACGGCGACGACGTCGATTCGGTACGCGAACTCGGCGCCGAAGTGGTGGCGCAACTGTGCCGGCGCCTGCTTGATGGCGGTGCACCGGGACTGCACTTCTATACGCTCAACCGGGCTCGCGCCACCCAGGCGGTATTGCGCCAGCTGTCCTGACCACCGCTGCCGCTATGCTGACCGCATGCTGCGTGCGCTTGCCCTGCTGTGCCTGGTTCTGCCCGTCTTGGCGACGCCTGCGCTGGCGCAGACCGAGATCCATCGCTGCATCGGTGCCAACAGCGGGGCCGTGTTCACCGACCAGGCTTGCTCCGCATTGAAGGCCACGCCGGTCAGCCCTGCCGCCGCAGCCGCCATCCCTTCGCCTGTGGCCGCCCCGCCGCCGGTCCTGTGCGCCGCCAGTGTGGGCGAGCTGCGCCAGAGCGTGATCGACGCGTTCGCCCGGCGCGACACCATCCGCATGGCCGGCCTGGTCCTGTGGGACGGCTATGGCCGTAGCGCCGCGATCGCGGACATCCGTGCGCTATCAGCCCTGATGAAACAGCCGCGGCTGGAGGTCGAGACTGCGCCACAACAGGCCGCCTCCACAGCCCCGCTCGACGACGACTTCTTCGCTCAGAACAGCCCGCCGCCGACGCCACCCACCATGGAGCAACTGGTGCTGCACACGGCCGGCGACGGCAGCGCGGCACGGACCTGGCGCTTCGACATCGTGAGCCGGGCCGGCTGCCAGTGGCTGCGCAACGCGCATTGAACGCTGGGCCCCAGGAGCGTGGGCCGTAGAAATCCTTGGGCTGCGATGACGCTCTCCAAAGTTTCTACGGCCCACGCTCCCAGGCGCCGCGCTATCATAGACAGTCTGCATCGGAGAATCGAAATGGCACAGCAATACCCTGAGTGGATCTGGCAGAACGGCAAGATCAAGCCGTGGGCGGAGGCCACCACCCATGTCATGTCGCACGCGCTGCACTACGGTTCTTCCGTGTTCGAAGGTATCCGCAGCTACGCCACGCCCGATGGCACGGCGATCTTCCGCCTTACCGACCACCTGCATCGCCTGTACCACTCGGCCAAGATCTACGACATGACGTTGCCGTATTCGGCCGACGAGCTGGCCAGCGCCTGCCGTGAAGTAATCAAGAAGAACGCGCTGGGCGCTTCCTACCTGCGCCCCGTCGCGTATCGCGGGCTGGGCGGTTTCGGGCTGTCCGCGGAGACTCCGATCGACGTGGCGGTGGCCGCCTGGCCGATGGGTCCCTATCTCGGGCCGGAGGCGCTGCAGAACGGCATCGACGCCTGCGTGTCGAGCTGGCAGCGTTTCGCGCCGAACACCATCCCGGCCGGCGCCAAAGCCGGCGGCAATTACCTTTCCGGCCAGCTGATCGCGCGCGAGGCGCGCCGGCTGGGCTTCGGCGAAGGCATCGCGCTGTCCTCCAGCGGCCTGCTCAGCGAAGGCGCCGGCGAAAATATTTTCCTGGTCTTCGACGGCGTACTGCACACCACCCCGGCCAGCGCCTCGATCCTCGCCGGCATCACTCGCGACACCTTGAAGACGCTGGCCCGTGAGGACGGTATCGAGGTGATTGAGCGCGACCTTCCGCGCGAATACCTGTACCTCGCCGACGAATTGCTGATGTGCGGCACCGCCGCCGAGATCACCCCGATCCGCTCGGTCGATGGCAAGCAGGTCGGCGCCGGCAAAGCCGGGCGCGTCACGCTGCGCCTGCAGGAGTTGTTCTTCGGCCTGTTCGATGGCCGCACCCACGACAAGTGGGGTTGGCTGGAGCAGGCGTGAGGGTGCTGTCGGGAGCATCGCCCGCAAGCGGGGCTCCTACCGCCGATGGGCGCTACCTGTCGTCGCCGTAGCAGCCCGCTTGCGGGCGATGCTCTCCTGGCTCTCCCATACGAAAAACCCGCCTTTCGGCGGGTTTTCATTACATCAGGTTGCGGCCGTGGAACAGCTCCTCGATCTCGCGCCGCAGCAACGACTCGATGCGCTGGCGTTCCTTGAACGACAGGTCGTCGGCGTGCGACTCGAACAGGTAGGTGTCGAGGTCGAAGTCCTTGATATGCATCTTGGTGTGGAACATGTTTTCCTGATACACGTTGACGTCGAACATCTCGTATTTTTGCCGGATGTGCCGCGCCAGGTAGTCCTGCACGGAGTTGATCTTGTGGTCGATGAAATGTTTCTTGCCCTTCACATCGCGGGTGAAGCCGCGCACGCGGTAGTCGCACACCACGATGTCCGACTCGAAACTGTCGATCAGGTAGTTCAGCGCCTTCAGCGGCGAGATCACGCCGCAGGTGGCCACGTCGATGTCCGCACGGAAGGTGGCGATGCCATTGTGCGGATGGGTCTCCGGGTAGGTGTGAACGGTGATGTGGCTCTTGTCCAGGTGCGCCACGACGGCCCCGGAAATGGTGTCGCGACCGAGCTTCTCCAGCACCGGCTCCTCGGAGATCAGCATGGTCACCGAGGCACCCTGTGGGTCATAGTCCTGGCGCGCGATATTGAGGATGTTCGCGCCGATGATCTCGGCCACGTCAGTGAGGATCTGGGTCAGGCGGTCGGCATCGTACTGTTCGTCGATGTACTCGATGTAACGGCCGCGCTGTTCCTCCGACACCGCATAGCAGATGTCGTAGATATTGAAGCTCAAGGCCTTGGTCAGGTTGTTGAACCCCTGCAGGCGCAGACGAGGCAGTGGTTTGACCACGGGCAGCTCTCCATGACCGGACTTCGGCCAGCTCTAGAGGCGGGTTAGCGACAAGGGTCCCCGCGATTGGTATGAAGCACAGACGAGAGCCTGCACGACCCTTGCTGACGACATGCGACAAATTCGCCGATGTCGAAAGACCGCGAAGTATGCGGCAAATGCACGAAGAATTGAACCTGCGGGCGCCGCAAAGGTTTGCCATAATGGCGGATCGCAAAGGCGATCACGAACCTCGCTGTAGTTGCCGCTGAAATCTGCTGGGTTGAAGGAGCCATCGTGGCGCAACCACTTAAATACCAGCTGCAGCGGGCCTTCGAGCGCTCGCAAGCTCCGCTGGGCTTTGCTCCGGACCCCGCCTCGATGGAGCGTTTCCTGGCGTTGTGCCACCGCCGCCGCTACCCGGGCAAGACCGCGATCATCCGTCCCGGCGACCCGGCCAACACCTTGTACTACGTGGTCGAGGGCTCGGTGGCGGTCTGCACCGAGGACGAGCAGGGACGCGAACTCATCCTCGCCTACATCAGCCCCGGCCAGTTCATCGGCGAGCTGGGCTTGTTTGTCGAGCAAGCGCAGCGTGAGTCGATGGTGCGCACGCGCACTCCCTGCGAAATGGCTGAGGTCAGCTACGAGCGACTGTTCCAGCTGATGGAAGGCCCGCTGCGCGAGGAATGCCCAAAAATCCTGTTCGCGATCGGCTCCCAGCTCACCAACCGCCTGCTGCGTACCTCGCGCCAGGTGAGCCGGATGGCGTTCATAGACGTCAGCAACCGCATCTCGCGCACCCTGCTCGACCTGTGTCAGGAACCGGATGCGATGACCCATCCAGACGGTACCCAGATCCGCATCTCGCGCCAGGAAGTGAGCCGCATCGTCGGCTGCTCACGCGAAATGGTCGGCCGCGTTCTCAAGCAGCTGGAAGAGCAGCGCATGATCGACGTATCCGGCAAGACCATCGTGATTCTCGGTATCCGCTGATCCAGCGCCGTGATCGCAAGCCGGCACGGACCGGCCTCCGTGACAGCAACCGCGGAGCAGTCAGACCCACCCCACCCGGTTGATCGCACGACCCAATACCTTCTCGACCTTCTTGCACAGCGCCGGCGTGGCGTTGACCAGTACCGCCGCCTGCGCCGACTTCAGCATGGCCACGTCGTACACAGATGGAACGCATCGCCATGCATCAGCACACCGTCGAAATCGAACAACACCACCCGCAGCGAGGCGGCCACAGTGTCCTGCGCCGTGGCCGCGGCGCTTTCGTCGGACCGGCTCACGCCGTGGCGAACAGTCGTCGCAACTCGCTACCCGGATCTTCGGCACGCATGAACGCCTCACCGACCAGAAAGGCCTGCACGCCTCCTTCGCGCAAGCGCGCCACGTCTTGCGGCGTATGAATGCCCGATTCGGCGACCAGTATGCGGTCGTACTCGATCCGTGCCTGCAGCGCCAGCGAGGTTTCCAGCGCGGTCTCGAAGTTGCGCAGGTTGCGGTTGTTGACGCCGATCAGTGGCACCGGCAGCGCGAGTGCACGCTCCATCTCCTCCTCGTCATGCACTTCACACAGCACATCCATGTCGAGCTCGGCCGCCAGCATGGCCAGCGGCAGCAGCTCATCGTCGTCGAGGGCGGATACGATCAGCAGGATGCAATCGGCACCGATCGCGCGCGCCTCGTGCACCTGGTAGGGGTCGATGATGAAATCCTTGCGCAACAACGGCAACGAACAGGCGGCACGCGCCTGCTGCAGAAAGGCCTCGCTGCCCTGGAAAAAGTCGCTGTCGGTAAGCACCGACAGACAGGCAGCACCAGCCGCCTCGTAGCTCTTCGCAATCGCGCTGGGGTCGAAGTCCGCGCGGATCACGCCCCTGCTCGGACTGGCCTTCTTCACCTCGGCGATCACCGCCGGCAAGCCGGCCTCGATCTTGGCCTCGATAGCCGCGGCGAAACCGCGCGTGTCCGGCTGATCGGCGATACGCGCGGTCAGTTCGGCCAGCGGAAACTTGCTGCGACGCTCGGCAATCTCTTCCGCCTTGCGCGCGAGAATGCGATTGAGGATGTCGGTCATGGCATCTCGTTTGGTGGGTTGTGAGTGCATCCTAATGCGCGATGGCGCACGACGTAAGCCGTTTGCCGCGATCCCCCGATGTCGCGCTCACGATATCGCCGCCAAGCGTCGGGTAACCGCCACGAAGGCTTGCATCTTTTCATGTGCGGCGCCACTCGCGATCGTGGCGCGGGCCAGTTCGATGCCGGCCTGGATGCCGTCGACCACGCCAGCAGCATACAGGGCAGCTCCCGCATTCAGGCAGACGACGTCGTGCGGCACGCCCGCATGCCCGCGCAGTGCATCCAGCAGCATGGCCTTCGATTCCTCCGCGTTGCCCACCCGCAGGTTGCGGCTGGACGCCATCGCCAGGCCGAAATCCTCTGGCTCCACCTCGTATTCGCGCACCATGCCATCGCGCAGCTCGCCGACCATGGTGGCCGCACCGAGCGAGATCTCATCCATGCCGTCGCGACCCCACACCACCAACGCGTTGCGCGCGCCCAGCGCCTGCAGCACGCGAATCTGGATACCGACCAGGTCCGGATGGAACACGCCCATCAGGATATTCGGTGCATCGGCCGGATTGGTCAACGGCCCCAGGATGTTGAACAGCGTGCGCACGCCCATCTCGCGCCGTACCGGCGCCACCACCTTCATCGCCGGGTGATGGTTGGGCGCAAACATGAAGCCGATACCGGTTTCATCCATGCACTGCGCCACCTGTGCCGCGGTCAGGTCGATCGACGCACCGAGCGACTGCAGCACGTCGGCACTGCCAGACTTCGACGACACGCTGCGCCCGCCATGCTTGGCCACCCGCGCGCCGGCCGCGGCCGCCACGAACATCGAGGCGGTGGAAATGTTGAAGCTGGAGGCCCCATCGCCACCGGTGCCCACGATGTCGAGCAGGTGGCTACGGTCGCCGGCGACCACCACCTTGTCCGACAGCTCGCGCATCACCCGCGCCGCGCCGGTGATCTCGCCGACGGTTTCCTTCTTCACGCGCAGGCCGGTGATGATCGCCGCCGTCATCAGCGCACTCACCTCGCCGCGCATGATCTGGCGCATCAGCGCGATCATCTCGTCATGAAAGATCTCGCGATGCTCGATCGTGCGCTGCAGGGCCTCCTGCGGCGTAATCGTGGTCTCGCGTCCGCCCTTGCCCACGAGTTCGCCCTTCATGCCGCCATCTGCAGCGGCAGCCCCAGGAAGTTGCGCAGCAAGTCATGGCCGTGCCGGGTCAGGATCGACTCCGGGTGGAACTGCACGCCCTCGACCGGCAGCGTCTTGTGGCGCAGGCCCATGATCTCGTCGATCGAGCCGTCCGGGTTCTCCGTCCACGCGGTGACCTCAAGACAATCGGGCAGCGACGATTGCTCTACCACCAGCGAGTGGTAACGCGTGGCCTCGAATGGATCGGGCAGGCTGGCGAACACGCCCCGCCCGCGATGGCGCACCGGCGACGTCTTGCCATGCATGATCTGCTTGGCGCGGATCACCTTGCCGCCGAACACCTGGCCGATTGCCTGATGCCCCAGGCACACGCCGAACACCGGAATCACCCCAGCCAGCTCGCGCAATACGTCCAGCGACACGCCCGAGTCGTCCGGCGTGCCCGGCCCCGGCGAAATCATGATGTGCGAAGGCGCCAGCGCCCGGATGCCGGCCACGTCGATCGCGTCGTTGCGCACCACCTTCACCTCCTGCCCGAGCTCACCCAGGTACTGCACGAGGTTGTAGGTAAAACTGTCGTAGTTGTCGATCATCAAGAGCATAAGCGGCGTATCTCTTCGTTTCAATTTAAGTGTCATGACGGCAAAACAGAATTCATAGCAGTATAGATACCAGTAAATTGTGTTGATACCCCGCGCAGGTGAACAGTGCCCGCGCCGGGGCGTCATTTTTGCACGTATCCATGTCTAGCCGAACAAAACAGCGTCCACCGTGCATAGCTCACCCATACCGGAAACAGCCAAACAACGAGACAGTGATGCCCGCGTTTTTGGAGATGGACGCCAAGCTCACTGCACACCAGCGCCAGGTATTGTGTTGCCAACAACATTTGGCTATGTTGGCAACAACCCTTTTTAAGCTGGGGGGGATCGAATGGCCGCGCGCGAACACCCCTATACCCTCCAGTTCGCCATGGAAGTTACTGGTCTGTCGTCTCAAGCCGTAAGGCACTGGCGTGGTGTTCTACCGCCACTGAAGGGGCGCTCCGCGCATCACCCCTGTTTCTCAGCGGGTGATCTGCTGGCGCTGAAAGTGCTTCAGGCATGGGTGGAGGGAACGGGTGGCCGGATTGGCCGGCTGGAAGGCTCCGCAGCGGAATTGTTTACCCTCTGCGCCGAAGAATCTTGGTCGCGCATTGAGCAATCGTTCCTCGCCCATGACCTGGCAACGGGGCGCTGGGAACTGATTGCTGACGGCACGGTACTTCGTTGGCCCAACGGCGCGGTATTGCTGCCTATCGGACTTCTGGCGCGGGAGTTGAGCGCACAGTTGTTTGGTAGCCGTGGTCCGGGTCTGCAAACGCCTCTGGAATTCCCGTTGATGGGGGTTTCCGGGAATGTCCCTTTCAAACGGTCAGCAACGGCTAAAGGACGGGCCCAATGAACGCCATCACCCAACTCACCAAACAATTCCGGAAGCTCGGATATCCGGTCAACGCCTTGTCGAGGAACTATCGGTTCGCCGACATGCTGTTGCCGGATGCTCCGCAGCGCGTCGTTCCGATGGCGGTTTTTACCGATACCCCGCCCTCGTACCGGAACGCGGCCTTTGGCGTGCTCACCGGGGGCGTGGATACATCTGCGCAGATCCAGGCGCATCGTGCGCTTGGCGCCGGTATCTGGCTATGTATTCAGGCCGGCCAGGTGGAAGTCTGGAATACGTGGGACCCCGCCGGCCCCGTGCGGGAGGCAGTGCACCCGCTGGCGGACCTCGGCCAGCTGTTCGAGCGCAATCGCCAAGCTTGGGCCCCGGATCGCATCCATCAAGCCAAGCTGAGCGGACTGTGGGATGTTCCGGAGCAAGGCAACATCTTTGAGGCAAGCGGGCTCCTGAAGCTGATTGAGGCGCATACCCAGGAACGCCTGGATCGCATCATCACTCGCACCCTCAAGACTCTGGCGACACCTTTGCGTACCGCCGCGTCCGACTATCGGCGAGCCTACAGAGCTTGCTTCTATTTCGTGGCGGCCAAAATCATCCTGGATCGTGGACACCCGGTCGGTAAGAAGTGGCCGGTCGATGATGCTGCGGGGATCCTCGATGCCATCACTGGGCACTACGGCTTGGAGTATGCAGCCGAGCCGGGCAAGGGAATTGCCCGCCAGCGCCTCGAAGAAGCATGGCTGGCGTTGCGCGACGATGTGAGCTTCGCCCATATTTCGGCGGATGACTTGGCGTTCGTCTACGAGAACACACTAGTCTCCGAAGCCTCCCGTCAGGAACTGGGCACCCACAGCACGCCGCGAGCCGTGGCCGAATTTCTGGTTTCGCGGCTGGATCTGGGCCGTCATGGCAAGGAAGTTCCGAAGATTTATGAGCCTTTTTGCGGCGCAGGCGTGCTGCTTGTGGCGGCACTGGCGAAAGTCCGCAACCGTCTGCCGCGGGAGTGGACCGAAGCCCAGCGCCATGCTTTTCTCGTTCGAAGGCTCAGGGGCGCCGACGTCGATCCGTTCGCCCGTGAGGTCGCTAGTCTGTCGCTGGTTCTCGCGGACTACCCGAGTAGCAATGGTTGGGATATCCGAACCACCGACCTGTTCGCAAAGAACGCGCTTGCCTCCCAGCTTGAGTCCGGGATGGTGGTGGTTTGCAATCCGCCGTTCGAAAAGTTCAAGCCGGCGGAGCGCCAGCGTTATCCGGATGCGTTCTCTACCTCCGTCCACAAGCCGATCCAGATGCTGAGCACCGTGCTGGACAGCAAGCCATCCGCGCTGGCCTTCGTCATGCCGCACGCGGTGATTTCCGATAGCCAGTACGCCAAGCTGCGCCAACGCATCGAGCGTCAGTTCGGGCAGGTCGAACTGGTGTCGCTACCCGATCGCGTGTTCGTGCAAGCCGATTTCGAATCGGCTCTGCTGGTCGCGCGTGAGCCCCGGCCCAAGAACGAAGCCCGAATGGTTACCGTGCGTTCCGCCACGGTGACTGATGCGGAACGGGGAGACTTCCTCACTGGCCGGCATAGACCTGTATTCCGCACCCGGGATTTCTGGTCGGTTCCAGCACAAGCGGAGGGAAACCTTTGGGTGCCGGAGTTAGCCGAACTCTGGGAGTGGCTCGCCAATTACCCGACCCTCGGGTCTATCGTGGAGTTGCACCGGGGTCTTGAATGGACATCGGGCTACCAAGCCCAAGCCGTGTCCCCCACTCCCAGGGCAGGTTTCAAATCCGGTTTGCACAGTAGCCGCAACCTGTTCCAGTTCACCGAGATTGCTCCGGTCTACCTCGATTGTCGACCCAACAATCTGCGAGGCGGGGCGCTGGCATTGCCTTGGGATCGACCGAAGATCATCTTCAATGCCGCGCGCAAGTCCCGGGGGGCGTGGCGGTTGGCGGCAACTGCCGACTTGGATGGATTGGTGTTCTCGCAGCAGTTGGCGGGAGCGTGGCCGAAAGAATCAGGTGACGCTTGGCTGTTCGCCATCGAAGCGTTGATGAACTCGCCTATAACCTCGGCCTACGTCAGCAATTTCGACCTTCGAAAGCGTTTCCGACTAGAGGTGCTGGAGGCCC
Source organism: Rhodanobacter sp. (assembly GCA_004298505.1). Taxonomy (GTDB): domain Bacteria; phylum Pseudomonadota; class Gammaproteobacteria; order Xanthomonadales; family Rhodanobacteraceae; genus Rhodanobacter. The sequence goes on along the minus strand of SCRO01000026.1, from coordinate 12,327 downwards.
TGCCGATCCCGCACGAACTCGACCCACAGGCGCTTCGCCCACTGATCGATCATGTTCGTCAATTGGCGCACACGCGAGGCATTCTGTCGGCCAGTTCCGACGATGAGCTGACCGCAGCCCTGCTGGCGCTCGATGCCGCGATCCTGTCAGCGTACGACTTGCCGCCAAGACTGCAGCGTCAACTCCTGAGATATTTCAAGGGAGCGAAGCGGCCGCTGCAGGGCGTGTTCGGTGGATATCCTGAAGACAGCGGCGGTATGGCACGCACGCTGGCAGAAATGCTGGCGAGGCGATTCGATGACACACGAGGGGCATGGGTCGGGAAGACGTTTCGTCCTCTGCCGGCCAACGAAAGCGAGTCAGTGGCGAGCTTCCTTCCGTGACAGCAGGCAACGCCAGCGTCGATTACCTGATCGACACCAGCGTGTTGTCTCGAATGCTCGAGGCGACACATGCCGATCATGGAAAAGTGAAGGCACGGGAAGCTTCGCTGTCATCGAACAGCCGCAAGCTGCTCTCGGTTGTCGCGATCGCCGAGTTGCGCTTCGGACTGGCCCTTGCCCACGCCGCCCAGCGACACGCCGCGCTGGCCAATCTGAGTCAAGTCATCAACGCAGCCGACAAGCACGTTCCACTGGAAATCACGCGGGCTACGGCACAAGAGTACGCACATCTCAAGGCGGCGGTCGTTGCGAAGTTCTTGCCGAAGCGCCTCCAGCGGCGCTCCAACAAGGGTTGGGGCAACCCCGAGAACTGGATCGACGAATTCACTGGTCGCGCATTGAAAACTCAGGAAAACGATCTTTGGCAATGCGCACAGGCCATTGAACGTGACTTGACGTTCGTATCATGCGATTCAGGCATGGATGCGATCGAAGCGGCGAGTGGCGGTAGATTGAAGTTGTTGCGCCTGCAATTTCGTTGGTAGCGGGACCAAGCCACGTCCCTGACGATGGCATCAGGCGACCAGACCTACAGACCCAGGCCTAGCAAACCGCCGCCAATCCTGTCACACCTGCAGCCGGTCCTGCGGCCGCGCCACCAGCGCATACAGCGCCGGCATCAGGAACATGCCGATCAGCAGTCGCGACAGCATACCGGCCACGATCACCAGTGCGAACGGACGTTGCGAGTCGGTACCGACGCCGCTGGCGATCGCCGCCGGCAGCAGGCCCAGCGCCGCCACCAGCGCGGTCATCGTGATCGGGCGCAGGCGCAGGATCGCCGCTTCGTGTATGGCCTTGCCGATCTCCATACCGCCCAGGCGCAGTTCGTTGACGCACGAGATATAGACCACGCCGGTCAGCACCGAGACGCCGAACAGCACGATGAAACCGATACCCGAGGACACCGAGAACGGCGTGCCGGTGAGCCACATCGCCACGATCGCGCCGAACGGGGCGGACAACAGCACGCCGACGACGGTGATGAACGGGAACTTGAAGTTGCCGTAGAGCACGAACAACAAGCCGAAGATCAACAGCAGGGTCAGCGGCAGGATTACCTTCATCTGCGCACGCGAGGCGGTGTACTCCTGGTACTCGCCGCCCCACTCCAGCCGATAGCCGTGCGGCATCTTCACGTCATGGGCGACCTGCGTGATCGCATCGTTGACGGCACCGGCGAGGTCGCGTCCGGTCACCGAGAACTGCACGCCGATATAGCGCGAACCGTTCTCGCGATAGATGAAGGAGGCGCCGTTGGCGACGCTGATATCAGCCAGCTCCTTCAGCGGAATCTGCTGGCCGCCGGGCGTGGCCACCAGGATCTCGCCGATCTGCTGCGGGTTGCCGCGGTACTGTGGCTCCAGGCGCACCAGCAGGTCGAACTGCTTGTCGCCCTGCGCCACTTGGGTGGCCACGTCGCCGCCGATCGCCGCCTCGATCAGCTTGTTGATGTCGTCGACGTTGATCCCGTAGCGGGCGATCTTCGCGCGGTCGATCTTGATCGCGAGGTTCGGCTGGCCGAGTTCATGCACCAAGGTCACGTCGGTGATGCCGCGTACCTTCTCCATCACCTGCTTGATCGCCTTGCCCTTGGCCTGCAGCGTGTGCAGATCCGGCCCGTAGATCTTCACCGCCAGCGCGCTCTTCAGACCGGTCTCGGCTTCGTCCACCGCATCCTCGGCGGGCTGGGTGTAGTTGAACTGGATGCCGGGGAACACCTGCAGCTTCTTGTCGATCGCCTCGATCAGGTCCTGCTTGCTGCGGTACTTGCCGTCCCACTGCGAATACGGCTTCAGGCCGACGAAGAACTCGTCGTTGAAGAAACCGGTGGAATCGGTACCGTCGTCCGGACGGCCAAGCTCCGAGGCAACTGTGGTGACCTCGGGGAACGAACGCAGGATTTGGCGGATCTGCGGCGAGATCTTCGACGCCTCGTCGAAGGAAATGGTGTACGGCATCGTCGCGCGTACCCACAGCGAGCCTTCGTCCAGATGCGGCATGAACTCGGCGCCGATACCGCGCATCAGCACCAGCGCCAGCACCAGCAGCAGCACCGCGGCTCCGGTCGCCCGCCACGCATGGCGCTGCATGCGTTCAAGCGAGCGCACGTACCACCGCTTGAACTTGTCGTAGATCGTGTTGCGCCGTTCGCGCACGCCGCGGCGCATGAACAGCGCGCACAGCACCGGCAGCAAGGTCAGCGTGACCAGCAGTGAGCCGACCAGGGCGAAGATCATGGTGTCGGCCATCGGTTTGAACAACGTGCCGGAGGGCCCGCTGAGCACGTAGATCGGCAGGAAGCTGGCCACGATCACCGCCACCGCGTAGACCAGCGGGCGATCCACTTCCGAAGCGGCGCTCTGGATGACTTCCCTGATGTTGAACTCGGTGCCGCGCCGCGCGGCCAGCTCGCGAAAGATGTTCTCGACCATGAAGATCGCGCCATCGACCAGAATGCCGAAATCCACCGCGCCAATCGACAGCAGGTTGGCCGAGGCGCCCTTCAGATCCAGGCAGACGAATGCGAACAACAGCGCCAGCGGGATCGTCACGGCCACGATCAGGCCGGCGCGTACGTCGTAGAGGAAGAAGATCAGCACGGCGATCACCAGCAACATGCCCAGCAGCAGGTTATGCATCACCACCGCCTTGGTCTGCTGGATCAGATTGGTGAGGTCGTAGAACGGGTGGACCTTCACATCCTTGGGCAGGATGGCGCTGTTGAGCTCGCGCGTCTTGGCCTCGACCCGCTGCAGCACGTTCTCGGTCTTCGAGCCGGTCAGTGCCAGCACCACGCCCTCCACCGCATCGTCCTGGTTCATGTAGCCGAACTCGCCCAGGCGCGGCGCGATGCCGATTTTCACTGTGCCGACGTTCTTCACCAGGACGGGCGTGCCGTTGTGCACGGCCAGCACCACGTCGCCGATATCCTGCACCGTCTCGAGCCGGCCCAATCCGCGCACGTAGAAGAACTGCCCGCCCTGCGAGTAGAAGCCACCGCCCGCGTTGCTATTGTTGGCCGCCAGCGCCGCTTCCACCTGCGCCACCGACATGCCCAGTGCGGCGATCTTCACCGGATTCAGCAGTACCTGGTATTGCATGGTGCCGCCGCCGAAGCCGGAGTCATCCGCCACGCCGGGTACCGAGCGGTACTGCGGCGCGACCACCCAGTCGTTGATCGTCTTCAGCTCCATCGGCGAGCGATCGGTGCTCTGCAACACGTAGCGATAGACCAGCCCCGACGGCGGCGACATCGGCGACATCGACGGCGCCACGCCCTCGGGCAAGGTGATGCCCGGCAGCCGGTTATAGACGCGCTGGCGCGCAAAGTATGGATCGGTGCCGTCCGCGAAGGTCAGCGTGACGTCGGACAGGCCGTACAGCGAAATGGAGCGCTTGGTGACCAGCCCGGGGATCGCATTCAGGCCGAGCTCCATCGGCACCGTGATCAGCCGTTCCACCTCCTCCGCCGAATGTCCCGGCCACTGCGCCACGATGTCCACCATCGGCGGCGACAGGTTCGGGTACGCATCCATCGGCAAGGTGTTGTAGGCCCACACCCCGGCGCCAGCCAGGCCCAGCGCCAGCAGCACCATCAGCAGGCGTTGCTGCAACGCGAACGCGACGATGCGGTTGATCAGCGACGTCGGGCGCGGCGACATCCCTTCGGGCGGTGTCTGCGCGCTCATTGGGTCTGGATGAACTGCAGGAAGATGGCGCCATCTACCACCACCTGGTCGCCGGCGCGGAGACCCTTGGGGATCACGAAGCGATCGCCGACACGCGGGCCCAGTGTCACGCTGCGCTGGGCATAGCCGCCGTCGGCGGCGACCACGTAGACGAACGGCAGATTTTCATCGTCGCGCAATACCGCCGAGACCGGTACCAGCAATCCCTGCTGCGCCTCGCTCGAGTAGATCTGCACGCGCACGTACATCTGCCGCCTCAAGGCCCCGTCCGGATTGTCGACCAGCACGCGCGCGCCGACCGCACGCGTATCGGGGTCGACCACGGCGCCGACGTTGGTGACCTTGCCCTGGATCTTCGTACTCTCCGAACCGGTGTCGACCGTGGCCGTGTCGCCGTTTTTCACCGCCGCCAGTTCGTCATCGAACAACTGCGCCATCACCCACATCTTCGAAGTGTCGGCGATGGTGAAACACGGGGTCGAACCGGCCGCCAGCAATTGCCCGGGCGCGATCGTCTTCTCGACCACGGTGCCGGCAATCGGCGCACGGATCACGCCCTGACCGTGTGCCAGCGGCTTGCCCTCGCGGATCGCCGCGATGGTTTGCTGGTCGACACGCAAGGCCAGCAGCGCCTGCAACGCGGCGTCGCGGTCGGCGTCCGCCCCGATCGCATCGGATTGCGCCTGCGCATGCTCGCGCTGCGAGATCGCCTGATGTGCGTACAGGTCGCGATCCGTGGCAGCCAGCTGATCCGTCGCATGCGCCGCGGCGAGCGCCTTGCGATAGGCACCGGCGGCCGCGGCGAAATCGGGCGAAGCCACGCGCGCCAGCGGCTGGCCCTGCTTGACCTTGTCGCCCTGGCTCACCAGCACGTCGGTGACCGGGCCAGAGAACGGCGCCAGCACCTGGGTTGCGCGATCGTGGTTGAAATCCACCACGCCGCTGGTCTCGATGCTGCGATGAAAGCTGCTGCGCGCGATGGTGAGCAGGTGGATGTGCTGGCGCTGCGCCGAGGTCAACGTCACGTTGTGTGGCGTGTCGGCGGCGGGGGCAGTCGGCAGCTTTTTCGACGAGCATGCGGCCATGCCCAGCAAGGCCGCCAGAACAAAAGCCGGCACCCACGCGATGCGGACTCGCCGCACCAACGGCTTCACGGAGGGTGATCTACTTTTCATCGCTATCCCGAGTGGCAGTGGCGTGGATGGGAGCGGCTCCGGCGTCATGCCACCAGCCGCCGCCCAGCGCCTGGAACAGCGCGGCGGTGTCGGCATAGCGACTCGCCTGTGCCTGCACCAGCGCGATACGCGATTGCTGGTAGCCCTGCTCCGCGCTCAGCAACGCCAGGTAGCTGGCGTAGCCGGCCTGGTATTGGCGCTGCGACAGATCCAGGGTGAGCTTGGCCGCATCGGCGGCCTTGGCTGCCGCCTGCAGGCTTTCGGCATCGTGCTGCAACGCCGCCAGGGTGTCGGCCACGTTCTGGAACGCGGTCAGCACCGTGCTGCGATATTGCTCGGCCGCCTCCACATAGGCCGCCTTGGCGGCGCGCTCCTGATGCAGCAGGCTGCCACCGTGAAAAATTGGCGCCGCAATATCGGCGCCGATGCTCCAGAAGCCCGTACCGGTCTTGAACACCTGGCCCATCGCCACCGCGGTGCTTCCAGCATTTGCGCTCAACGAAATATTGGGCAGGCGATTGGCGATCGCCACGCCGATCTGGGCGCTGGCCGCATGCATGTTCGCCTCGGCCTGGCGCACATCCGGGCGTTGCGCCACCAATCTGGATGGCAGGCTAAGCGGCAGTTGCTGCGGCAGGTGCAAGCTGGCCAAGTCGAAAGCCTGCGCCGACGCCTCGCTCGGCAGACGTCCGGCCAGCACGGCCAGCAGGTTGTTTTGCCGGTCCAGCTGAGTCAGCAGTGGTGGCAGCGTCGCCTGGAGCTGGGCCAGCTGCGACTCCTGCGCGGCAAGATCGAGCCGGCCGGCGTAGCCCTTGTCCAGCTGGTAACGCAGAAGTTTCACCATCTTCGCGTTGATCGCGATCAGATCGCGGGTTGCGGCGACCTGCGCACGCAAGGAAGCCTGTTGCACAGCCGCCGCCACCACGTTTGTGCTCAACGTGATGTGGGCAGCGATCATCTGGAAACGGACGGACTGCTGCTGCGCCTGCAGCGACTCCACCGTGCGGCGGTTCAGGCCGAACACATCCGGCGCGTACGAAATGCTGAGCTGCGGAGTGAAGAAGCTGAACAGGTACTCTTCGGGCACCACCGGGTAGTTCGGCGTGGGCGCGACCTGCTGCGACTGCCTCTGACGGCTGGCCGAAAAACTCCCGTCGACGGCGGGATAGTAGGCGCCGCGCTGCGCCAGAGTATTTTCATGCGCCACCGCCAGCGCCGCCTGTGCGGCCTTCAGATCGGGGTTGTGCGCCAGCGACTGCTCGATCAGCGCGTTCAGCGCCGGCGAATGGAACAACCTCCACCAATCGGCGGGGATCTCGCCACCCCTGGCAAATTGCTGGGACTCACCACCGGCGACATCTGCCGTGCCCGCCGTGCTGGTTGCCGGCTTCGCAGTGTAGTCACTGACGTCGGGCGCGGCCGGGCGTTTGAAGTCCGGGCCGACCGCGCAACCGGCCAGCAACATCATCAGCAGCGCGAGCAAATAGCGCCATGACGAAAGCCGCCACGCGCCTGATGGCAAAATAGCGTCGCGTACCCGATCCGTTGCGCTCGCAGACCTCACAACCTCATCGATCCTCGGTTGGTTCATGCAAGCGTGTCTTCAGGATCGGCGGAAAGGGAAATGCGAGACCTGTAACGATATAACATATCATTGCGTAGCAAAAGCCCTGCCGGAAGTCATGGCGTCGTGGGCCACAAGCCGGCGACGGGTGCCGACCATGCCGTCGTCAACCAGACCTGGCGCCGCGGATCACCGCGCTGGCGCGACTCTCAACATCTCACCTCACGGCGAAGATAGTCGGCCCACCGCTTCGACTCGACCACCTCGTCGTGCGGAATCAGCAGATAGCGCCAGGGTTTGGCGCCTATCCGCGCGGCATATTGCGAAGCATGTTGGCACCAACGTGTGGCCGCTTGCGCCTTGGCGAGCACCTCGGACGACTGCAGGTCGTCGCGCGCCTTGGTCTCGATCATGAAAATGGTATCGTCCATTTCCGCGACGAAATCCGGCACGTATTCGGGCTGTTCGGTACCCAGCTTGTAATAGATCCGGAACTGCCGCTTCGCCGGCTTGAACCACTTGAGCGCATCGCGCTCCAGGATCACCGCAAAACGCCGTTCGGTGTCCGAATCGAATTTCTGCAGCGGGTACAGGCAACGGCTGAAGCCGCCGAACAGCATCTGCTTGATCCGCCCAACTTCAGACAGCGTCGCGCGGAAGTGATGCGCCGGTTGCCCGGCAGCCACCGTGTAGTTGCACGGGCACAACTCGGTAAAGCCGCGACTGACCCGCACTTCGTACGCGGTGGCGCGCTCCCAGAAATGCGCCTGCATCTGCGCATGGATCTCCCGCGCGATCAACTTGCGGTTGCCGTCGAGCACATTGCGCGTTTCGGGTTCGGACAGGTAGCCCAGCAGATGCGCCACCATCTGGCCGGCCAGGTCATACAGCAGCTCGGCATGGGCGACATAGTCGATGTCGTCATAGTCCACCAACGCATGCACGATGTAATCCTCAGGGCGCCGTTCATGGACACCTTGCTCCGCCTGCATCGTCTCCTGCTCGTTCGTGCGCAGGTTCTGGATCACGATCTCGCGCTCGCTCGGCTGCAGGTACAGCTGGCGCACATCCAGCGCGAAGTGATCGAAACCGGTGCTGACCTCGCCGGTCGGCACTACCGAGATGCGTGGTATGTCGATGGTCTGCTGAATCAGCAGCTGCGTGGTTTTCGCGACCACCGCGGCCAGGTCCAGATCGTCCTCGGCCAGCAGCGAGGCCTGCATCGGCTTCAGGCGCTCGGCTACCTGCGCCGCGATATCGCGTTGCACGTCCGGTTTCAACAACGCGCCACTGCTCGGCACCTCCGAGCTGCGCACTTCATAGGTGCCAATAACGTCCATCACCATCCGCGCTACCTTGCGCTCGGGCTCGGAGGCAAAGGCTGGGGTGATCGCTTCGGCGGGGCGGCCGTCTGCGCCAGACACCGGCTGCATCGAGGGCTCGGCCAACCCCAGCCGCTCGCGCACACCCGCCGTCACCTGCACGCTGGTCTTGCGCTCATCGGGGTCGGACGCGTCCAGAATCAGCCGTTGTAGGCGGATCGGCGAGTCGCCGCGATTGGCTTCATCGATGATTTCCTGAAACTTGTCGTGCGCCACGATATTCAGCCGATCCACCGCCGCCACGCCGGTGCGCTTGCCGTACGGCAGGCGCAAACCGCGGCCGATGGATTGCTCGATCAACGTGCGTGCGTTGGCCGCACGCAGCGGCACGATGGTGTACAGATTGGTCACGTCCCAGCCTTCCTTGAGCATGTTCACGTGGATCACGATTTCGGTCGGCTCGTCCACACTTTCCACCGCCAGCAGACGCGCGATCATTTCCTCTTCTTCCCTGCCGGATCGGCTGGAATCGACCTGGATCACCTTGCCGGCATAGCGCCCGTCGAAAAAGGCGGTGGACTCCAGCAAGGCCAGCAACTGCCCGGCATGCGTGGTGTCGCGCGCAATCACCAGGATAAACGGCTTGACCACGCGCAGATCATTCTCGCGCGCATAGGTCAGCAGCTCGACCTTGGTCGCCTCATGCAGGCGCACGCCATCCTCGAGCTTGATCTTCTCGATCTCCTCCGCGCTGTGCGCGCGCGCCTCGAAGTTGCGCTGGGTGACGGCGGCGGGTTCCTTCACGAAGCCATCGGCCATGGCGCGTGCCAGCGGGTAGTCCATCACCACGTTCTTGAACGGGATCAGCCCCTTGCTGGATTCCACAAACGGCGTCGCCGTCAGCTCCAGCCCGAACAGCGGATTCAACTCGTTGATGGACCGCACGCCCGCGCTGGCGCGATAGCGATGTGACTCGTCCATCAGCATCACCAGATCATCCAGTCCGGCCAGATAGTTGAAGTAGCTATCACCCAGCACCTCGCGCATGCGCTTGATGCGCGGCTCCTTGCCGCCGCGCACTTCGGAGTTGATCTTGGAAATGTTGAAGATGTTGATGGTGACCGGCGACAGCAACCCCAGCGCGCGGCCGCGCTCCTCGTAATTGTCGCCAGTGGTGATCTCCGGCGACTGCTGCGCGAACTCGGCAATGCCCTTGAACACGTACTTGGGCGTGTTCGGCGTGAAGTCCGCAATCAGCTTGTTGTAGATCGTCAGGTTCGGCGCCAGCACGAAGAAATTGTTGATGCCGAACGTCAGGTGCAGGTACGCCACGAAGGCGCCCATCAGCCGCGTCTTGCCCACGCCGGTAGCCAACGCGAAGCACAACGACGGAAACTCCCGCTCAAAATCCTCCAGCGCAGGGAACTCGGCCTTCAGGGTCGCAAGCACGCTCGCTACATCCCGTTCGTGCTGCAGCATTTCCGGTGCGGACTCGATCGCCCGCGCCAATTTTTCCAATGACTCGGCTTGCGGTGGCCGCAGCGACAAGCGGCCGCTGACATGGTTGCGGACGCGAGCGTTCATTCCTTGTTCCCCTTGTCCTTGCCTTTGTTGCGGGCCACGGGCTTCTTGTGGGGTTTTGCCAACACGTGCACCGCGTGGGTGCGTTCACGCTTGTCGCCGTCGCTGACCAGGGCGGTCGCGCCGAGCTGTTGCAGCGCGCGGTCAAAATCACTCTCGAACAATCGGTCTTGCACGATGCGGTATCTTTCGAACTCGCTTTCGGCATGCGCCTTGGCGATCTCGGCACTTACCTTGCCCGCATCCTGCAGGATGTCCCGGTCGGTGGCGGCAAGAAACCGGTTCAGGCGCGTTTCCCAATCCTGCATGGTCATGGGAATCTTGCGCAGTGCCATGTCTTCGGCCACATCCAGGTAAGCCGAGACCAATCGGGTAAGCTGCGCCATCTCGTCTTCGGTCAGGTAGTTCTTGGCGACTGCAACATCAAATTTCTGGATTTTCCCCTTGGGCGCATCCTTCCAGGTGGTCAGCCCCATGTCGTCTTTTTCGGCGTCCGCGCGGTTATAGATGACCTCCGCCGCCGTCTGTCCGTGAATGGCCCAATGCAGCTTGTTCTGCACCATCGCAAAAAAACGCTGGGTGGCCTGCGCCGTCACGTCGTAGTCGATGGACGTAGCGTAGATGTCGGTGACCTTCTGATAGAACTTGCGTTCCGACAGGCGTATCTCACGGACGCGCTGTAGCTGTTCCTCAAAGTACTGTTCCGTCAGGACCGAACCGCCATTTTTCAGGCGCTCGTCGTCCATCGTGTAGCCCTTGACGGCGTACTCCTCGACAATGCCTGTCACCCACTTGCGGAACTGCACCGCCCGCTCGGAATTGACCTTGTAGCCTACGGCGATGATGGCCGCCAGACTGTAGTGCTGGGTGTCGTAACTTTTGCGATCAGCGGCAGTTATTCGAAATTTTCGAATAACTGCATCCTCCTGCAACTCACTATCAGAAAACACTTTTTTCAGGTGGTAATTGATCGTGTGGGTTTGCACGTCATAGAGTACCCCCATCATCTTTTGCGTCAGCCAAACGTTCTCATCGGCGTACACCGCCTCAACGCCGCCCCGTCCGCTGGCTGCCACAAAGGTAAGATACTCCGCCGCCGACGAGCGGACCAAGGAAATCTCACGCTTCTTCGCCATGCGAGCCTCCCTGCGCATCATCGCCAAACAGATCAGGCATGGCTGCCTTGCTCGCCTTTCTCCCTCTCCCGCCTGCGGGAGAGGGTTGGGGTGAGGGCGCTTCCGGCGCCGGCTCGGCCAGCGGCAGGTTGGCCACGTTCAGGCTGTAGTCGTCATGACCCCACTCGCAGCGCGACAACACCATCTTGGGAATCTTCTTCAAGGTCAGGTTCGGCCAGCGTTCACCAGCCTTGGCCGCCGTCACTCCGTGAAACGCCGCGCAACACACCAGCAAACTGCGCTGCTCGCCGACCTCTTCGGACAACGCCTGCAACTGCTCGGCGGACAGGTTCTGCGTGGTCACGCAGATAAAATCGCGCTCGCTGGATTCGCCGTGCTGCCACCACAGCGTTTCCGACGGCGCATAGATAAAGCCCTCCAGCTTGCACAAGGCCTCGGCCAGCTGGGCCGCGTTGTACTCGGGATTCACCACCGGATTGCCCCAGCGGTCGTTGACGATCAGGCTCGGCGCCAGCCGGTAGTAACGGAAACCGCCGCCACCGCGCCAGTTCACCGCCTTGCTGATACCACCCTGATCCTCGCCGTCGATCACCTTCTTCAGGCGCGGGATGATGTGCGTGTGGCAGTGCTCACCCAGTTCGACCATGATCCAGCGCCGGCCCATCTTGTGGGCCACGGCGCCGGTGGTGCCGGAGCCGGCGAAGGAGTCGAGGACCAGGTCGCCGGGGTTGGTGGCGATATCGATGATTAACTTCAGGAGCTTCTCTGGCTTCGGAGTATCAAACTTCGATTCGATACCAGTCAGGCCAGAAATCTCTTTCGCTTCGCGATTCGCCTCCCTATTATCACCAGCCTCCTCATAGCCCCACCAAGTCCACGGAACCATCTTGTTTTCCGATTCGTTCCAAAACTTCTTCCTTTGTGCCATTCCGTTGCCGTCTAAACCAAAATAAATTCTGCTGTCTACGACCAGCTCGTCGAATTTTTCCTTTGTCGTGCTCCAGCATCTACCTTTCGGTGGCCACAACGCTCGACCGCTCGGCGTAATAATTTCATATGTTAGATTTGGCCTGATGTTTGGCGCATGAAAAGGTACCGGAAGCCAGTCACCACGAGGATCATTGTCGCGGTTCTGATAGGTCGCACGCTGCTTTTCGCTCGAGTCGAGTTTGTTTACCGAAAACTTATCAAGTAACTTTGCGTAAATGAGGATATGGTCGTGCGCTGTAGAAAGTACGCGCGCATCGTTTCGCCGCGTCAGCGTCTTTTGCCAGACCACGTTAGAAACAAAATTGGCTCTGCCAAAAACCTCATCGCACAGCACCTTCAAATAGTGCGCCTCGTTGTCATCAATCGTGATCCACAACGACCCATCATCCGACAGCAGCCGGCGAATGATCTCCAGCCGGTCGCG
>SCRO01000025.1 GCA_004298505.1 Rhodanobacter sp. | reverse complement strand
CTGGCAAATCGGGCGCTGTCGCGGTTTCTCCCGACAACCCTGGCGCAGCTGAAAAGCTCGCTGTCGGCGACGCCGATCACGCTCCAGGGGCTGCCGCCCGAAATCAAACGCGACTGGTTTACCCGGGATGGACGGGTTCGCGTCCAGGTCACGCCTACCGCGCAGGCGCAAAAGACGGCAGGGCTGCGGCGCTTTGTCCAGGCGGTACGGTCGGCAGCACCAGACGCGTTGGGTCCGGCGATCGACACGATCGAGTCGGCCAACACGATTCTGGGATCGTTTCGTCAGGCGGCGCTGTACGCGGCGCTTGCCATCGCGGTCGTACTCTTGATCGTGCTGCGGCGGGTTCGCGATGCGGCGCTGGTGCTGGCGACGCTGTTGATGTCGGCGCTGCTGACGGCGCTCTTCGCAGGGTTGGGCGGCCTGTCCATCGATTACGCCAACATCATTGCCTTGCCGTTGTTGCTGGGCGTGGGCGTGTCATTCAATGTCTATTTCGTGATGAATTGGCGTAACGGCAATCTGCAGTTCCTCGGGTCACCCACGGCGCGCGCCATCCTGTTTTCCGCGTTGACAACCGGAACCGCGTTCGGCACCTTGGCAGTTTCCGACAATCCGGGTACCGCCAGCATGGGCCTGCTGTTGCTTTTGAGCCTGCTCGGCGTACTCGCGTCCACGTTCGTGTTTTTGCCCTCGATGCTGTACGCGCTGTCGGACACCGCCTGATCGACTACGCCCGCGCACCCGACTTTGGAATCTGTCGGCCCATCCTTGCATTCGTGTCATGTCGCCCCTACCTACGGCCCTATGCTACCGCTACGGAGTTGTTGGTCACGTCTCACGCGAGCGGCCATCGTCGCCAGCCTGGCGTTCGTGCTCGCGGCCTGTGCCGTAGCACCGCCGCGACCTGCAGGTACCGATGACCCGTATCAGGGCTTCAACCGCAAGATGTTCGCGTTCAACAGGGTCGCGGACAAATACGTCATGCGGCCCGTTGCCAGGGCCTACGTCAGGGTCACGCGGCCGAAAGGACGCGAGCACATCAGCGACTTCTTCGCCAACCTGCGTACGCCGATCACGATCATCAACGAGGTGTTGCAGGGCCGCCCCGAGCCGGCGCTGCAATCAACGGTGCGTTTCGTGATCAACACCACAGTCGGCCTGCTCGGCTTCTTCGACCCGGCTACCGCCATGAAGTTGCCTGCCGATGCCACCGATTTCGGGGTGACACTCGCGCACTGGGGCGTGCGCGAGGGACCCTATCTGGTACTGCCGTTGATCGGGCCGAGTAGCGTACGCGACGTGTGGCGGCTGCCGGTGGATAGCTACTTCGACCCGACGGTCTGGTACGTACGCGAGCACAGCCTGAAGTGGCATGCGGAGTATGCGCCTGGCTTGTTCTACCTGGTGACCGTGCGCGCCAGCGTGCTGTCAGACGACGCGATACTCGATTCGGCCTTTGACCCCTACACGTTCGTGCGCGATGCGTATCGTCAGCACCGCCTGTACGAGATCTACTACGGCAATCCGCCGTTTTCGGCGATCCAGGAACTGCAAGGTACCAACGAAAGCGAGGAGAACGAGCAGGACCTCGACAAATTGCTCGAGCAGCAACGCGAATACGAAAAATCACATCACAGCGCTGCAAACGCAATGCCCGCACCGGCTGCGACTGCGGCGGCGCCGGCGTCCGCATCCAGTGTGGCGCCTGCGTCGGCAAGTTCTGAAAACTGACGCGAGTATGCTGCCGCGTCTGGACGCGTGGCTGGGTAGTGCGACGACTGAGGCACAGCTGACCGCCATGGTTGCCGCGCGCGTGTTGCGGTGAAACGGCGCCGCCTTGCTTACAATCTATGCATGCCTGTCGACCGTCGCCCGCTTGCCATCTTCCTGATGGGTCCCACCGCCTCCGGCAAGACCGCGCTGGCGTGCGCACTGAGCGATCGTTTCATGCTGGAGTTGGTCAGCGTCGATTCGGCCCTGGTCTACCGCGGGATGGACATCGGCACGGCCAAACCCGATGCGGCCACACTGGCGCGCTACCCCCACGCCTTGGTCGATATCCGCGACCCCGCTCAACCGTATTCCGCGGCGGACTTTCGCACCGACGCGCTGGCGGTGATGCGCCAGATTAGCGCGCGGGGCCGGGTACCATTGCTGGGGGGCGGCACCGGGCTGTACTTCCGCGCCTTGCAGCAGGGCTTGTCCGACCTGCCTGAAGCCGATCCGGCCACGCGTGCGCGGCTGGCGTCCGAGGCCCGGCAACGCGGTTGGCCCGCGATGCACGCGCGACTGGCACAGGTCGATCCGCTCGCCGCTCGCCGTATCGGGGCCAATGACACGCAGCGGCTGCAGCGGGCGCTGGAGGTATTCGAATTGACCGACCGGCCATTGTCCGAATTGCAGCACGCTGGCATGCGGGCGCGCTTCCCGTGGCGGGTGCTCAAGCTGGCGCTGCTGCCGGTTGACCGCCGCGTGCTGCACGAGCGCATTGCTGCGCGCTTCGATACGATGCTGGAGCAAGGTTTCCTGGACGAAGTGCGTTCGTTGCGGGCGCGCGGCGACCTTCACGCCGACCTGCCGGCAATTCGCGCCGTCGGCTATCGGCAGGCGTGGGAACACCTGGACGGTCGGATCGACGCGGCCGAGTTTCGCGACCGCGCGATCTTCGCCACCCGGCAGTTGGCCAAGCGGCAGATCACCTGGCTGCGCAGTGATCATGGCGTCCGCATGTTCGAGTCGGAGCAGCCTGGCCTGGTTGATCGTGCCGGCGCGGCCGTGAGGCTGTTTGTCGACGGATCGGGCAGCCCGATGTCGCCAACCTGATCGGGTCTGCTGCGTGATGCAAAAATCTTCTTTCATCAAGCATTTGAAAGCGGTTAACATCCAGTGATGTTGGGCCGGGGCGCCGTTGGCGTTTTTTCTCCGGTCTGTTCGCGGCCGGGGAGAAGAAAAAATGTCCAAGGGGCAATCTTTGCAGGATCCATTTTTGAACGCGTTGCGGCGCGAGCGGGTGCCGGTGGCCATTTATCTGGTCAACGGCATCAAATTGCAGGGAACAGTGGAGTCGTTCGACCAGTTCGTCGTGTTGCTGCGCAACCAGGTCAGCCAGATGGTCTACAAACACGCGATCTCTACCGTGGTGCCGAGCCGCAACGTGCACATCGGCAATGGCCACGACGGTCACGAAGGCAACGACCCGCAGGCGGACGCATCGACGACGGCTGACGCCAGCGCTTGATACACAGGCGATCAGCCCGCATGAAGGTGGTCTGCTCCCGAAGGATCATGCCCACTCGTGTTTGACCGTCAAAAGAAAGGCGATCGCGCCATCCTCGTCTTGCCGCATGCTCGCGGCGAGGGCGACACGGCGCGGCGGGCGGAAGAATTCACCGAGCTGGTAAAATCCGCCGGTGCCGAGGTGCTTGGCGTGATCAGTGCCCGCGTCGAGGATCCCAGCCCGCGTTACTACATCGGCAGCGGCAAGGCCGACGAGGTCGCCGAGGCTGCGCGTGCGCTGGAGGCTGATCTGGTATTGGTCGACCACCTGCTGACCCCGGTGCAGGAGCGCAACCTCGAAAAGCACCTGGGGGTGCGCGTGGTCGATCGCGCCGGCCTGATCCTCGACATCTTCGCCCAGCGTGCCCGCTCGCACGAAGGCAAACTGGAGGTGGAACTGGCCCAGCTCAAGCACCTGGCCACCCGCCTGGTGCGCGGCTGGACCCACCTGGACGCCCAGCGCGGTGGGGCCATCGGTAACCGCGGCCCGGGCGAAACCCAGCTGGAAACCGACCGTCGCCTGCTCGGCATACGCGTCAAGGTGCTGACCAAACGCCTGGAGAAGGTCCAGACCCAGCGCGGCCAGCAACGTCGTGCGCGGCTGCGCAACACGGTGCCGCGGGTGGCCTTGGTCGGCTATACCAACGCCGGCAAGTCGACTCTGTTCAATGCGCTGACTACGGGCAATGTTTACGCTGCCGACCAGTTGTTCGCCACGCTCGATCCCACCGTGCGCAAGCTGGATGATCTGAGCTGCGGCCCGGCGGTGATCGCCGATACCGTCGGCTTCATCCGCGAGCTGCCGCACGACCTGGTCGCGGCCTTTCGCGCGACGCTGGCCGAGGCGCGTGATGCCGACCTGCTGCTGCATGTCAGCGATGCGGCTGACGAGGAGCGCGCGCGGCTGCATCAGGTGGTCGACCATGTGCTCGAGGAGATCGACGCCGGCGACGTCCCACAACTTCACGTGATGAACAAGATCGACCTGGCCGGCAGCGAGCCGCGGATCGAGCGCGACGGTACCGGTAAACCGGTGCGGGTATGGCTGTCGGCGGCGACCGGCGCCGGCCTTGATTTGCTGCGCCAGGCTCTGGGTGAAGTGCTGGGTGGTGACAGGGTCCACTCGCCGCTGCACCTGCCGCTCTCGGCGGGACGCCTGCATGCGCGGCTGAAAGCTGCTGGTGCGATCAGCGAGGAGACGGTCGACGAGCATGGCTGGCAATTGCACATCGACGCGCCACGCAGCGTGGTCGCTCCGCTCAGTAGTGGCGATGCGGCCGAAGCGCGTTTGCTGCGCGAGCTGCTGAGCGAGGCCAGCTGATGCTGATCCGGACGGACGATCCCGGCAGGCTCTGCTAGAATGCACGTCGTTTGTGCGCTTCGCCAAGGTGCGTGGCGTATTCCGTGCCGTGAGCGGGTTCGCCGCAATGGCGCAAGGCATGTTCCGGCCGTCGTTGCCGGCCTCCCGACGGCTCCAAGGAGACTGATTCGTGGCGTGGAATGAACCTGGAAAAAGTGGGCAAAATGATCCGTGGAACCGCAAGCGCGCATCCGGCAAATCGCCGCTGGACGACTTGCTGGACAAGCTCAGGAAGCGCGGGGGAAAGCTCGGCCAGGGCCCCGGCGGCATCCTCACTGGCATTCTGGTGCTGGTGGTGGTGGGCCTGCTGTTCAGCAGCTACACCATCGTGGGCGCGCGCGAACAGGGCGTGGTGCTGCGTTTCGGGCAGTATGCGCGTACGCTGGCGCCGGGCCTGCACTTGAAGTTTCCGCAGCCGATCGAGTCGGTCACCAAGGTCGAGGCCACGCGGATTCGCTCGGTCAACGACAAGGTAGCCATGCTGACCCGCGACGAAAACATCATCACGATCGATTTCACCGTGCAGTATCAGGTGGACGATTCGCGTAAATACCTGTTTTCCCTGAATGACCCGGACGGGACCATCAGTGCTGCCGCCGAAGCGGCCGTGCGCGGTGTGATTGGTGGCAGCGACATGGATCAGGTTTTGTCGGCGGCCGGCGCCAGTCTGGTCACCGAGGCGCAGCAGGCATTGCAGAAAACGCTGGACGCCTACGACTCGGGCCTGCGCGTGACCGAAGTCAGCTTCCAGAACGTGTCGCCGCCGGATGAAGTGAAGGATGCCTTTGACGACGTAAACAAGGCCCGCGAAGACAAGCAGAGCATCGAGAACAGCGCGTTGGCCTACTCCAGCAAGATCGTTCCGGTGGCACGCGGCGAGGCAGCCCGGATCGCGGCCGAGGCCGCCGGTTACAAGGCCGAGCGTGTCGCCCGCGCGGTGGGCGACACGGCGCGCTTCGACCTGTTGCTGGCTCAGTACAAGGCGGCGCCGGAGGTAACTCGCAAGCGGTTGTGGCTGGAGACGATGGAACAGGTGATGAAGCACAACACCAAGGTGATCGACAGCTCGGGCGGTCGCAACATCATCAATCTGCCGTCATCGCGAGGCTCTGCGGGCGCTGTAGGGGCAGCCCAGGCTGGCGCGATCGTGTCGGCGCCGCCATCGGCCGGCAGCACGACCGACAAGAGGGCACAGTGATGAACAGGACCTTCGCCGCCGTCATCGCCTTCGTGCTGATCCTGCTTGGTCTGAACAGCATGTTCGTCGTCAGAGAAGGCCACAGTGCTCTGGTGCTGCAGTTTGGCCGCATCGTGCAGACCGACTATCAGCCAGGGCTGCATTTCAAGCTGCCGGTGCTCCAGCAAGTGATCCATTTCGACAAGCGTATCCTGTCGCTGGATGCGCCACCGGAGCGCTATTTCACCTCCGAGAAGAAGAGTGTCAACGTCGATTTCTACGTCAAGTGGCGCATCGTCGACAATGCGATGTATTACCGGGCGACTGGTGGCGACCAGTTGCAGGCGGAGCAGCGACTGACACCGATCGTGAAGGACGCCTTGCGATTCGAGTTCAACGCACGTACCTTGCCTGACCTGATCTCGGGCGGGCGCAAGGACATCACCGAGCGGGTACGCGCGCAAACCGACGCGTCGACGCGAAAGAACCTGGGCATCGCCGTGGTCGACGTGCGCATCAAGCGTATCGACCTGCCCAACGAGGTCAGCGAATCGGTATACAAGCGGATGCGCGCCGAGCGCCTGCAACTGGCCAACGAATTGCGTTACACCGGCCAGGAGTCGGCCGCCAAGATCAAGGCCGACGCCGATCGTCAGGCACAGGTATTGAAGGCCGATGCCAACCGTGATGCCGCCAAGGTGGAAGGCGAGGGCGATGCGCAGGCCGCGGAGGTCTATGCGCACGCCTACAGCCAGGACCCGGAGTTTTATGCCTTTTATCGCAGCCTGGCCGCGTATCGGGCATCGATGGAAGATGGCAGGGGCGTGCTGGTGCTCACGCCGGATTCGCCCTTCCTGCGCTACTTCGGCGATCCCTCACCGAAAAAACAGTAGGTGTCGACTGTGGTCGCCGCCTTGATCGGGGCGACCGCCAGTGACCGACATCGCCCCGCAACGGGGTATCAACCACGAGACGAGAGTTCACATGGGCAAGTCAGTAGTAATCCTGGGCGCGCAGTGGGGCGACGAAGGCAAGGGCAAAATTGTCGACTTGCTGACCGAGCGGGTCAGTGCCGTGGCGCGTTTCCAGGGTGGCCACAACGCTGGCCATACGCTGGTGATCAAGGGCAAGAAGACCGTGCTGCACCTGATCCCCTCGGGCATCCTGCGTGATGACGCGTTGTGCCTGATCGGCAACGGCGTAGTGCTCTCGCCCGAGGCGCTGATCCAGGAGATCGCCGAGCTGGAAGCCAACGGCGTCGAGGTGCGCTCACGGGTCAAGATCAGCCCGGCCACGCCGCTGATCATGCCGTACCACATCGCGCTCGACAAAGCGCGCGAGATCGCCGCTGGCGGCAAGGCCATCGGCACCACCGGTCGCGGCATCGGCCCGGCGTACGAGGACAAGGTCGCCCGCCGCTCGATCCGCGTGGCTGACCTGATGTACCCGCACGAGCTGCCGGCACTGCTGAAGACTGCGGTCGACTACCACAACTTCATCCTCACCCAGTGGTTGAAGGCCGCACCGGTCGACTATCAGGAGGTGCTGGACAACGCGCTGGCCTGGGGTGAGTACATCCGTCCGCTGGTCGATGATGTCGCCACCATCTTGCACGACGTGCGCAAGGATGGCGGCAACATCCTGTATGAGGGCGCGCAGGGGGCACTGCTCGACATCGACCACGGCACCTACCCGTATGTCACCTCCAGCAATACCACCATCGGCGGTGCGCTCGCCGGCACCGGCGTGGGCGCGCAGGACATCGATTACGTACTGGGCATCTGCAAGGCTTATGCAACGCGGGTGGGCAGCGGTCCGTTCCCGACCGAGCTCAACGACGACATGGGCGAGCTGCTGCGCAAGAAGGGTGACGAATTCGGCGCCAGCACCGGACGCCCGCGCCGCTGCGGCTGGATCGACCTGGTCGCGCTCAAGCGCGCCACCCAGATCAACGGTATCAACGGCCTGGCCATCACCAAGCTCGATGTGCTCGACGGGTTGGACAGCATCAAGGTCTGCATCGCCTACGAATACCGCGGCAAGCGCCGTGAGTTGGCGCCGCTCGACGCCGATGGCTGGGACGAGTGCAAGCCGGTCTACCTCGAGTTTCCGGGTTGGCAGGAATCGACCGCCGGGATCCGCGAGTGGAACCGGCTACCGCCTGCGGCCCGTGCCTATCTGCGTGCAGTGGAGGAGCTTTCGGGCTGCCGTCTGGCGCTGGTGGCTACCGGTGCGGATCGTGAGGACACCATCGTGCTGGATGATCCGTTCGCCTGAGAGGAACGCGAGTGAGATACCTGGAGAGCCACACGATTTGCGGCTTTTCAGGATCGTGCAGGGGTCATGACGCGCGGTTGTGCGAGCGCATGGTCCGCTGCTTCTCGATCTGCCAGTCGCGCTGCTTTTCCGTGTCGCGTTTGTCATGTTCCTGCTTGCCGCGTGCCAGGCCGATCTCGACTTTCACCTTGTTGCCCTTCCAGTACATCGCGGTAGGCACCAGGGTGTAGCCCTTACGTTCGACGGCACCGACCAACTGGTCGATCTCCTTGCGGTGGAGCAACAGCTTGCGTGTGCGCCGATCCTCGGCGATCACGTGCGACGACGCGCTGATCAACGGCGGAATCGAGCAGCCGACCAGGAAGACCTCGTTCTTCAGGACCACGGCGTAACTGTCGCCAAAATTGATGCGCCCGGCACGCAGCGCCTTCAGCTCCCAGCCCTGCAGTGCGACGCCGGTCTCGAAGCGCTGGTCGATGTGGTACTCGAAACGCGCCCGCTTGTTGAGTGCGATGGTGCCTCCGCCTTTCTTGTCCTTGTCCTTCGTTTTTGCCATGTCCGTTAAACTTCGCAGCACTGAGCAGCCGCTTGGCCTGCCAGCCCATCAAGGCCGGCGTCTATGAAGGATGCAGCCATGGATGGCTGCTTGTTGATTCTCGCATTCATGGATGAATGCAGAAACCATCGAGGGTTGTCGTGATTGAAATTCGTCGCAGCGCGCTGGTGAAGTATTCGCCCGCGCAGATGTTCGACCTGGTGAATGAGGTTGAAGCATACCCAAAGCGCTTTGCCTGGTGTGTGGGAGCCGAGATTCTCGAACGCCGTGATGATGCGTTGGTAGCGCGCCTAGATTTGAAATTTGCCGGATTCCGCCATAGCTTCACCACACGCAACGTGGTCGAACCACCCCGGCGCTTGCAGATCAGCCTGGTCAACGGCCCGTTTCGCAGTCTCGAAGGCGTATGGGATTTCATCGCACTGGGCAATGCCGGTTGCAAGGTCGCTTTTGCACTTGATTTCGACTATGCGGGCAGGCTTGGTGGCAGCGCATTGAAGCTTGGTTTCCAGGGCTTGGCCGGGCGCATGGTCGATGATTTTTGTCGTGAGGCCGAGCGTGTGTATGGTTGAGCACAGCATCACCGTCGAGGTGGTTTATGCCGGTCCGCAATCGTGGATTGAGCGGCGTCGGGTAGAGCTGCGTGAGGGCAGTACGGTCATGTGCGCGATCGAGGCCTGCGGGATGGAGTCGTCGCTGCCAGCCGGAGCGATCCATGCCGCCCGGTTGGGTATTTTCGGGCACAAGGTCACACCGGATCAGCTCGTGCGTGATGGAGACCGCATCGAAATCTATCGACCACTCGCGCTCGACCCGAAGGAGGCGCGTCGACGGCGTACCCGCTGAAGTGCAGCCTGACGCACGCTGCCATGGCGCACCAGTTCCGGCCTGGACTCAATGCCCGTTATCGGTGCCCTGACCCAGGCCGCCGCCGTTCTTGTTGTCATCCGGTGACGTACTCTTGTCGCCCTTGGTCTCGTTCACCGGGTAGCTCGAGTTGTATTTCTGGCTTTCCTTGATCAACTGTTGATCGTTCTTGGCGAAGAAATCGCCCTCGGTGCGCACCAGCGTGTCGTTGTTGAAGGTCAGCGTGAACGTCCGTACTTTGACCGGGCCACCACGCTTGGCCTGGGTGGAGACGTAATCCCACCGGCCATGGTCAAACGGTGTGCTGACCGAGGGTGTGCCGAGCAGGACCAGCACCTGATGTTTGGTCAGGCCCGGCTTGAGCTGGTCGACCATCTTCTTGTCGAGCAAGTTGCCCTGCTGCACGTCCGGCGTGTAGGCGATATGGCAGCCGGCGACGGATAGCGCCAGCATGGCGATAACCAGCAAGATGATCAGCTTTTGCATGCGTGTTGCGTCCAGGGTCGTAAAAGTGTCAGATGATACACTACCGGATTGAGATCGCTGTGGGTGGAGAGGGGTCATGGAACAGGAAACCAAGGAGCTGCGCAGGGTCGGGCTCAAGGTGACCCATCCGCGTATGCGTATCCTGCAGATTTTCGACGAGGAGGGGGTACAACACCTCACCGCCGAAGACGTCTACAAGAACCTGCTCGCCCACCAGGAAGATATTGGACTGGCGACGGTATACCGGGTACTTACCCAGTTCGAAGCGGCCGGCATCATCGTCAAGCATAATTTCGAGGGTGGCCAGGCTGTTTATGAACTCGATCGCGGCAAACATCACGACCACATGATTGATGTGGACAACGGCAAGGTCATCGAGTTCGTCAGCGAGGAAATCGAGCGATTGCAGCACGAGATCGCCGCCAGGCACGGCTACGTGATCGAGGATCACAGCCTGGTGCTTTACGTGCGAACAAAGCAGCGTCACCGCAAGGGCTGAGCTGCGGCGTCCAGGACTGGCGGGCGGATTCGGGCGAAGCCGGCAAAAAAAAGCCGCGAAGCGGACTCCTGTCCACTCACGGCTGCTCCCCTACCTGTCTGTCGACGTGCACCAAGCTTCATGCACGCCGGAATGCGGCGCCAGGTAGCGGCGAAACGGCGTCCTGCCGCTTTTCAGAACCACCGTCCCCACGGGGCCCTGATCCGCCATCTCACGATGGCGGCTCCCCCCCATCGATGACACCATCGTAACAATGTATTCACGTTTCTGCTATTGGAAAAATTCCCGGTTTTGCTGAGGGTGCCCCGGGGTTTCCTTGCTGCTTCGCAACAAAATGTGCAGGTGTACGCAGGGATTGCCCAGCGCGCAGGCGAGGTCCATGCTATGTCGTTGCCTGCAGCAACAGCCACAAAACCAGATGACCGGTGGTCAGAAGTGTCCCGGAGTCGGGCAGCAGAACGCGTTCAGTCGGCCTGCGCGCGTTCCAGCATCTGCTTTGCGTGCGCACGGGTTGCCCGGGTGATCTCGACGCCGCCGAGCATGCGTGCCAGCTCGGCGCGACGGCCGGTGGCATCGAGCTGCTCGATCTGGGTGCGGGTCGCGTCGCCATCGCTGTGCTTGCTCACCCGCAGGTGGGCATGGCCTTGCGCCGCCACCTGCGGCAGGTGAGTCACGCACAACACCTGGCGCTGGGTGCCCAGCGCGCGCAACTTCTGCCCGACCACTTCGGCCACCGCACCGCCGATGCCGCTGTCGACCTCGTCGAAGATCATGCTACCAATCGTGTCCTTGCCGAGCGTGGCGACTTCGATCGCCAGACTGATCCGTGCCAGTTCGCCGCCGGAGGCGACCTTGCGCAGTGGCCGGGGTGGTTGGCCGGGGTTGGCGCTGACCAGCAGTTCGCAGCGTTCCCGCCCTTGCACATCGGGTTCGTCCGCATCCAGCGACTCCAGTTCGGCCTGCAACACGCCACCCGCCATGCCCAGCTCGCCCAGCAAGACCGTTACCTCCCCACCAAGCCTGTTGGCGGCTGCCGTGCGCGACTGGCTGAGCCTGGTTGCCGTCCGGGCGTACTCGTCGCGCAGATGCTGTTGCTGGATCGCCAGTTGTTCCAGGACGTTGCCGGCACCTTCCAGTGCGGTCAGCTCTGCGCGCACCGCAACCAGCTTCTCGTGCAGCTCCTCCGGCGGTAGCCGATGGCGGCGCGACAGCGCGTGCAAGTGGCTCAGGTGCTGATCGACCTCGGCGTAACGGTCGGGGTCCAGGTCGACGCTCTGCGCATAGCGTCCCAGGCCATCGGCGGCCTCGCCCAACTGGATGCCGGCGTTGTCCAACATCTCCAGCAAGGGAGCCAGTTTGTCGTCGAGGGCCGCCAGCTTGTCGAGTTCGGCATGCGCCCGGCCCAGTATGCGGCGCAGCGCGAACTCACCATCACCGTCGAGCCATTCGACGATGCCGGCACTGCCTTCGGCCAGCCGCCCGGCGTTGGCCAGGCGTCTGTGGCTGGCTTCGAGTTCGGCTAGTTTGGCGGGGGGCAGTGCCCATTTTTCCAGCTCGTCCAGCTCATGGCGCAGCAGTTCGATACGCTGCTCGCGATCCTCGCCACCGCTGAGCTTGTAGATGCGCTGGTTCAATTCGTGGCACTGCCGCGCATGCAGGCGAACCTGCGCGAGCAGTTCGTCGTGACCGGCGTAGGCGTCCAGCAAGGCAAGCTGATGTGGGCGCGACAACAACGCCTGATGCTCATGCTGGCCATGGATCTCCACCAGCAGGGAGGTCAGCTCGCCGAGCTGGCGTGCATTGGCCGGGCGACCATTGATCCAGGCCTTGGAGCTGCCCTCGGCACGCAGTACCCGCCGAAGTTGGCAGCCGCCGTCTTCGTCGAGCTCCTCCCGGCGCAACCATTCCCGTGCCTCGTATAGGTCGGTCAGGTCGAACTCTGCGGCCAGTTCGGCGCGGTCACTGCCTGCTCGCACCATGGTGCTGTCGGCGCGCGCGCCGGCAAGCAGCATCAACGCATCGACCAGCAGCGATTTGCCCGCGCCGGTTTCGCCGCTGACCACGGTCAGACCAGGACCGAACGCTACCTCGGCAACCTCGACGACGGCAAAATGGCGGACGTAAAGCGAAGTGAGCATGGGCAGGTCGGTGATGGGGTGGGGAGATTGTAGCGGGAGCCCAGCGGGCCAAAACACCGTTTTCGCTTGCAAGCTGCGCGCGCAGACCTTATTTCTGTCTGGTCTCAGGAATTGCTACAGACATGATCAATCCACATGGCCACGATCTCGATGCCCGCGCCCGCCGCCTGTTGCGCGCGTTGATCGCCCAGTATCTGGTCGACGGCGAGCCGGTCGGTTCGCGCACGTTGTCGCGTTCCTCTGGCCTGGATGTGAGTCCGGCGACGATTCGCAACATCATGGCCGACCTGGAGGATGCGGGCCTGGTCGCCTCGCCGCATACCTCGGCCGGTCGCGTGCCAACGCCGCGCGGACTGCGCCTGTTCGTGGACAGTCTGATTGAATTGCAGCCGCTGCCGCGCGCGGAGATGGCGCGATTGCAAAGCGAGTTGCCGCCGGGGCCGACGACCACGAGGGATCTGCTCGGCAACGTCTCTACCTTGCTCTCGGCGATGACCCGGTTCGCCGGGGTCGTGACGGTACCGCGCCAGGCAGACTTTCCGCTGCGGCATATCGATTTCGTGCCATTGCCGGACGCACGGGTGCTGGTGATCCTGGTGCTGTCGGACAACCAGGTGCAGAACCGTATCGTCCAGTTGGCCAAACCCTTGGCCAGCCGCGAGCTGGAGAAGGCTGCAAACTACCTCAACAACCATTTTGCCGGTCTGCGCGTGGATGATATTCGCGCGCATCTGCTGGCCGAGGTCCGTGCGACCGGCAGCGAGCTCAACCGCCTGCTGGCCAGCACGATGGAGCTGGCGACGGCGTCGTTCGCACCGCAACCCAGCGCTGCCGACGTGCTGGTCAGTGGCCAGACCAACCTGATGGCCTGTGCCGAGTTGGCCGACATGCAGCGGTTGCGGGAATTGTTTGATGCGTTCCAGCAGAAGAACGAATTGCTGCAATTGATGGAGGTGTGCGCCAAGGCTCCCGGTGTGCGGTTGTTCATCGGCGAGGAATCGGGCTTCGCGGCGCTGGATGGTTGCAGCATCGTGACGGCGAGCTATGGCGCCCAGGGCCGCATGCTCGGTGCGGTTGGGGTGATTGGCCCGACCCGGATGGCGTATGAACGGGTGATCCCGGTGGTGCAGGCGACGGCCGGATTGTTGAGCAATGCCTTGAATCGCGTCGCGACGACCCTATAACCGGCGCAAGAGGCGGAGTTTTCTTCAATTGGATGGCGGGCATTCGTGCCAGTCGTGGACTTTTGTTTGGAGTGATGCATGCAAAACAACGATCCCCAGCTGCATGGCGAATCGCTCGACCCGGGTGCAACGGATGTGCCCATGGCCGACGAGCTTGCGCAGTTGCAGAACCGCGTGGCCGAGCTGGAAGCCGGCAATGCCGAATTGCGGGAAACCGTGTTGCGCGAAAAGGCCGAAATCGAGAACCAGCGCCGCCGCCTGCATCGCGACCTGGAGCAGGCCCGCCGGTTCGCCAACGAGAAATTGTTGAACGAGTTGCTGCCGGTGTATGACGGGCTGGAGAGCGGCCTGGCGGTCGAGGGTGGTGATCTGGCATCCATGCGCGAGGGCATCAGCCTGACCCTGAAGTCGCTACTGAAAGTGGCCGAGAGTCACGGCATGGTGCAGATCGATCCGCTGGGCCAGCCGCTCGATCCAGAACGCCATCATGCGGTGAGCATGGTCGAGGCCCCAGGTAAGACGCCGGGTACGGTGGTCAGCGTGTTGCAGAAAGGCTACGTGCTGAACGATCGGCTGCTGCGCCCGGCGTTGGTCGCCGTCGCCAAGGACTGAGGACACATGTTTCGTCAGCGGCCTGAACGGCGCCCGACGAACATGACGAAATCGCATCGGAGGCCTTGCCGGCATTGAATCGCCTCGGCAGACCCCCATCTGGAAACTAGCGCGGCCGCCGAGGCCGCAAATGAATTTGGAGCTTACTCATGGGCAAGATCATCGGTATCGACCTGGGCACCACCAACTCGTGCGTGGCCGTGATGGACGGCAGTACGACCAAGGTCATCGAAAACTCGGAAGGCGATCGCACGACGCCATCCATCGTCGCCTTCAACAAGGACGGTGAAGTGCTGGTGGGCGCCTCGGCCAAGCGCCAGAGCGTGACCAACCCGAAGAATACGTTCTATGCGGTGAAGCGCCTGATTGGCCGCAAATTCACCGATGCCGAGGTGCAGAAAGACCTGCACATCGTGCCCTTCGGCATCATCGCGCACGACAACGGTGATGCGTGGGTGCAGACCTCCGACGGCAAGAAGATGGCGCCGCAGGAGATTGCTGCGAAAGTGCTGATGAAGATGAAGAAGACCGCCGAGGATTACCTCGGCGAGACGATCACCGAGGCGGTGATCACGGTGCCGGCCTACTTCAACGACAGCCAGCGCCAGGCGACCAAGGACGCTGGCAAGATCGCCGGCCTCGACGTCAAGCGCATCATCAACGAGCCGACCGCAGCCGCGCTGGCCTATGGCCTGGACAAGAAGGGCGGTGATCGCAAGATCGCCGTGTACGACTTGGGCGGCGGCACGTTCGACGTGTCGATCATCGAGATCGCCGAAGTCGATGGCGAGAAGCAGTTCGAAGTGCTGGCCACCAACGGCGACACCTTCCTCGGCGGCGAAGACTTCGACATGCGCGTCATCGACTATCTGGTCGAGGAATTCCAGAAAGAGCAGGGCATCGACCTGCGCAAGGATCCACTTGCCCTGCAGCGCCTGAAGGATGCCGCCGAGCGCGCCAAGATCGAGCTGTCCTCCAACCATCAGACCGACGTGAACCTGCCATACGTGACGGCCGACGCGTCGGGCCCGAAGCATCTGAACATCAAGCTGACCCGGGCCAAGCTCGAGGCGTTGGTGGAAGATCTCGTCAAGCGCACCATCGAGCCGTGTCGTACCGCGTTGAACGACGCCGGCTTGCGTGTTTCGGACATCAACGACGTGATCCTGGTCGGTGGCCAGACGCGCATGCCGAAGGTGCAGGAAGCGGTCAAGGATTTCTTCGGCAAGGAGCCGCGCAAGGACGTCAACCCGGACGAGGCCGTCGCCGTGGGCGCGGCGATCCAGGGCGGTGTGCTGGGCGGCTCGGTCAAGGACGTGCTGCTGCTCGACGTGACCCCGCTGTCGCTCGGTATCGAGACGATGGGCGGCGTGATGACCAAGCTGATCGAGAAGAACACCACCGTGCCGACCAAGGCGGCGCAGACCTTCTCCACCGCCGATGACAACCAGACCGCGGTGACCGTGCATGTGCTGCAGGGCGAGCGCGAGCGCGCCAGCGCGAACAAGTCGCTGGGCAAGTTCGACCTGCAGGGTATCGACGCCGCACCGCGCGGCATGCCGCAGATCGAGGTCACCTTCGACATCGACGCCAACGGCATCCTGCACGTGTCGGCCAAGGACAAGAAGACCGGCAAGGAGCAGAAGATCGAGATCAAGGCCGGTTCCGGCCTGTCCGAGGAAGAGATCCAGCGGATGGTCTCCGACGCCGAGGCGAACAAGGAAGAGGACAGGAAGTTCCACGAGCTGGTGGCTACCCGGAACAAGGCCGACCAGTTGGTGCACGCCACCCGCAGCGCCTTGAAGGAGCACGGTGGCAAGGTGCCACCGGATCAGCTCAGCAGCATCGAGGGCGCGTTGTCCGACCTGGAAAAAGTCAAGGACGGCGAGGACAAGGCAGCGATCGAGAGTAAGGTCGAAAGGCTGGAGCAGGTCGCCCAGGCGCTGCATGCCGCCGCGCAGGGGGGCGCTCCCGGGGATGCCGGTGCCCAGTCCGCACCCGGCGGCTCGGCGCAGCCCGACGACGTGGTGGACGCCGAGTTCACCGAGGTCAAGGACGACAAGTAATCATCGGCCGGCAGCCGTTCTCGGCACGGTTGTCTACACAGCCCGCGCCGGGGTTTCCCGGCGCGGGCTGTGTGCTGAATGTGATCGCGACCTGCACCGGCTGGCAGGGGCGCAACAAGGCGGTGTGGATGCATGATGAGCAAGCGTGACTACTACCAAGTGCTCGGTGTCGAGCGCAGTGTCGGTGAGGTCGAACTGAAGAAATCCTTCCGTCGACTGGCGATGAAATACCATCCGGATCGATGCCCGGACGACCCCTCGGCGCAGGACAAGTTCAAGGAGGCCAAGGAGGCCTATGAAGTGCTGTCCGACCCTTCGAAGCGGGCCATGTACGATCAGCATGGACATGCTGCCTTCGAGGGTGGCATGGGTAGTCGCGGGGGCGCCGGTTTCGGCGATGTGGGCGATATTTTCGGCGATATTTTCGGGGATATCTTCGGTCGGAATGGCGGCGGTCGCGGCCGTCCGCGGCGTGGTGCCGACCTGCGCTACATCATGGAACTCGATCTGGAAGAGGCGGTGTTTGGCGTCAGCAGGCAGATCGAGATACCCACCCAGGTCAACTGCCACCATTGCAACGGCAGCGGTTCGGAGGATGGCAAGGTCAGCAAGTGCGCGACCTGCCACGGCCATGGCCAGGTGCGCATGCAGAATGGGATCTTCTCGATCCAGCAATCGTGCCCGCATTGCGGCGGTACCGGCCAGACCATCGAGAAGCCGTGCAGAAAGTGCCACGGCGAAGGGCGCATCGAGGAGACCCGCACGCTGGCGGTGCAGATCCCCGAAGGCGTCGACAACGGCGACCGCATCCGTTTGAGCGGGCAGGGCGAGGCTGGTCCTTCCGGCGTGCCGGCTGGCGACCTCTACGTGGAAGTGCGTGTGCGTGAGCATGCGATCTTTCAGCGCGAGGGTAGCGACCTGTATTGTGAGCTGCCGATCCGCTTCTCGCAGGCGGCCTTGGGCGCCGAGCTGCCGGTACCGACGCTGGACGGCGAGGTACCGATCAACATTCCACCGGAAACGCAGACCGGCACCCAATTCCGCCTGCGCGGTCGCGGCGTGAAGTCGGTGCGCAGCAGTCGGCACGGCGACCTGATCTGTCGCGTGGTGTTGGAAACGCCGGTACACCTGACCAAGCAGCAGCGTGAGTTGCTGGAGTCGCTGGAAGCCACCTTTGTCGACAGCGACGCCGGCAAGCACACGCCACGCGCCAAGGGCTGGGTCGATGGCGTCAGGCAATTCTGGTCGAAAGTAACTGCATGAAGCGTTCTTGCCTTCCACCGGAGCGCCACCGATGACACGTCCGGTTCGTCTCGCCATCAATGGTGCTTCAGGTCGAATGGGCCGTGCGCTGTTGGATCTGCTTGGTGCCGATGCCCGTTTCACCTTGGTCCATGCCGTCGTGGTGCCGGAATCGACACGCGACGGCGAGGTGATGTTTCCCGGTGCTGCCAATCCGTTGCGCTATGCGCACGATTGGAGCCATGCGCCGGCCGTCGACGTGGTGATCGATTTCAGTGGCGCGGCGGGGTTGGCGGCGGCGCTCGATCACTGCCAGATCCATGGGACGGCGCTGGTGAGCGGCACGACCGGTCTCGATGCAGCATTGGAAGCACGACTCGCAGAGGCCGGCAAGCATATCGCGATCTTGCGCGCGGCCAATTTCAGTCTCGGCGTAGCCGTACTTGCGCGCCTGCTGCGGAGCGCTGCTGCGGCACTGCCGGCGTGGGATCTGGAAATTGTCGAGGTGCACCACTGCCGCAAGCGGGATGCGCCATCAGGCACTGCGCTGGCGCTTGGCCGCGCCGCGGCTGAGGCACGGCAGACCACGCTGGAAGCGGCCGCAGTATATCGCCGCGATGGGCAGACCGGCGAACGGGACGAAGGCAGCATCGGTTTCGCGGTGGTGCGCGGCGGCGATATCGTCGGCGAGCACACGGCCATGCTGGTCGGACATGGCGAGCGGCTGGAGTTGATCCATCGCGCCACCGATCGCTCGATCTTCGCGCGTGGCGCACTACAGGCGGCGTACTGGTTGGCTGGTCGTGAGCCAGGTCACTGGCAACTTGATGACGTGATCGCCACCTCACACTGAGGCGGTTTCCTCAGTCGCGATGCGAGGCGTTGCGATCGCGGCCGGCGCCCAGCCTCGTGTCCAGCCGGCCGACCAGTTTCTTGAAGGCCCGGGAGAATTTTCCGCGTTTGGTCTTGCGCAACTTTTCTTTCTCGCTGGTCAGCCAGGCGACCTGGATGACGCGCCGCTCGCCTTCATAGGGCAGGTGGCCATGGAAGGAATTCTCGCAACGCTTGAACACCGCGAATTCGCCATACAGGGGTGTCAGTTCCGGCACCACCATACTGTCGATGTCATCGATGCGATGCAGAAAGCGCAGGCAGCCGTCGCTGGTATCCGGCCACTGCGTGTTCAGATAGATCAATGCGGTGGCGATCTTCGACTTGCTGTCGGTATGGATAGTGCCGTGGCGCTTGTTGAGCAGGCGGCACAGCGTGACGAGGGTCGGATACTGGTCGAGGTCCTCGATGCCCAGACGCTGTCCGACAGCGCAAGCGAACGCTGGCGAGGTCATGTTTTCGATCAGTGCGTTGATGCTCGGGCCACACTCGCCCGGGTCGTACGGAAAGAAGCCGGCGCTGGCATAGCGCGGGAAATCGTGATCGATCTCTGCGCGTACTTCGTCCGGCAACTGGCCGTGCGCCACCATGAACGGAAAGGGTTGCTGCCGCACCGTGGTGTCCGGGCGGTGAAGGCGCGCGGGATCTAGCAGTACGGCGGCACGCATGAGGTATTCGGCTCTATTGCAATGACGTCTAGTGTAACTCCCTCCGGGTCGCGTCAACCGACCCGCTGCGTGCTGGTTCAGTTCGCGCGAGGTGGACAGAAACCCGCGCTCAGCCTATCATTTCAACCCGCCCAGATCGTTTCCTTCTCAAGCACCACAAGCCAGCAATGCGGCGGCTTGCGGACTTTGCTGCACCCAAAAGGCGGACATCGCAATGCCTCAACCCGCTCTGCTTGCCCTCGAAGATGGCAGCATGTTCCATGGTCATGCCGCTGGCGCGGCCGGTGAAACCATCGGCGAGGTGGTCTTCAACACCGCGATGACCGGCTACCAGGAGATCCTCACCGACCCTTCCTATGCGCGTCAGATCGTCACCCTGACCTATCCACATGTCGGCAACACCGGCATCAACGATGCGGATGTCGAATCCAGCGTCGTGCATGCCGCCGGCTTGATCGTACGCGATGTGCCGCGCCGCGCCAGCAACTGGCGCAGCAAGGAAAGCCTGCCTGATTACCTCACTCGTCATGGCACGGTGGCGATTGCCGGCATAGATACGCGCCGGCTTACCCGCATCTTGCGCGTGAAGGGGGCGCTCGCCGGTTGCATCGTGGCGCGGGAACGCGTCGATGCGGCGGATGCGCTGGCCAAGGCGCGCGCCTTTCCAGGCCTGAGCGGCATGGATCTGGCCAAGGTGGTTGGTACTGCCAGGCCGTACGTGTGGAACCAGGGTATGTACGACCTGGATCGCGCTGCATTCAACCAGCCGGCGTTGCGCTTCAAGGTGGTGGCCTACGATTTCGGTACCAAGCTGAACATTCTGCGCCTGCTCGCCGAGCAAGGTTGCGAGGTCACCGTGGTGCCGCCGCAGACGCCCGCCGCCGACGTGCTGGCCATGCGGCCGGATGGCGTGGTGCTGTCCAACGGCCCGGGCGACCCGGCGGCTTGCGATTACGCGATCGAAGCGACCCGCGCCTTCCTCGCGGCACGAATCCCGCTGTTCGGCATCTGCCTCGGGCACCAGCTGATGGGCCTGGCGCTCGGCGGCAAGACAGTGAAAATGAAGTTTGGCCATCACGGTGCCAACCATCCGGTCAAGGATCAGGACGACGGCCGTGTGCTGATCACCTCGCAGAATCACGGCTTTGCGGTTGATCTGGCAACGCTGCCCGCCAATGTGCGAGTCACCCATACCTCGCTGTTCGACGGTTCGCTGCAGGGCTTCGCGCTGACTGATCGCCCTGCTTTCTGTTTCCAGGGTCACCCCGAGGCCAGCCCCGGCCCGCGTGATGTCGGCTACCTGTTCCAACGATTCGCCACCCTGATGCAGGAGGCTCGCACGCATGCCTAAGCGTACCGATATCAAGAGCGTGCTCATCATCGGCGCCGGTCCGATCGTGATCGGGCAGGCCTGCGAGTTCGATTATTCCGGCGCGCAGGCCTGCAAGGCGCTGCGGGAGGAGGGTTTCCGGGTGATCCTGGTGAACTCCAATCCCGCCACGATCATGACCGACCCGGAGACCGCTGACGCGGTCTACATCGAGCCGATCAACTGGCAGACGGTCGAACGGATCATCGCCAAGGAGCGTCCAGACGCGGTGTTGCCCACCATGGGGGGGCAGACCGGGCTCAACTGCGCGCTCGATCTGGCCGACCATGGCGTGCTGGAGAAGTACAACGTCGAACTGATCGGTGCCAGGCGCGAAGCCATCCGCATGGCCGAGGATCGCGAGTTGTTCCGGGTGGCGATGGCGGAGATCGGGCTGGAATGCCCGAAAGCGGCGATCGCACGCACGTTCGAGCAGGCGCTGGAGACTCAGGCCAAGGTCGGTTTTCCGACGGTGATCCGGCCAAGCTTCACCCTGGGCGGCTCCGGCGGCGGCATCGCCTACAATCGCGAAGAGTTCGAGGAGATCGTCAAACGCGGCCTGGAACTGTCGCCGGTCAGTGAGGTGCTGGTCGAGGAGTCCGTGCTCGGCTGGAAGGAGTTCGAGATGGAGGTGGTCCGCGACACCGCGGACAACTGCATCATCGTCTGCTCGATCGAGAACCTGGATCCGATGGGCGTGCACACCGGCGACTCGATCACCGTGGCGCCAGCGCAGACGCTCACCGACAAGGAATACCAGCGTTTGCGCGATGCCTCGATCGCGGTGCTGCGCAAGATCGGCGTCGACACCGGCGGTTCCAACGTGCAGTTCGGCATCAATGCCGAGGACGGTCGCGTAGTCGTGATCGAGATGAACCCGCGCGTGTCGCGCTCGTCCGCGCTGGCGTCGAAGGCTACCGGCTTCCCCATCGCCAAGATCGCCGCGAAGCTGGCCGTGGGTTACACGCTGGATGAGCTGAAGAACGACATCACCGGTGGGCTGACCCCGGCGTCTTTTGAGCCGTCGATCGACTACGTGGTCACCAAGATTCCGCGATTCGCGTTCGAGAAGTTCCCTTCCGCTGACGCACGCCTGACCACCCAGATGAAGTCAGTGGGCGAGGTCATGGCGATAGGCCGCACCTTCCACGAATCGCTGCAGAAAGCGCTGCGCGGGCTGGAGATCGGCAAGACCGGCCTCAACCCGACCGGGCTGGACATCAGCACCGAGACTGGCCTGGCCACGCTCAAGCGTGAGCTGCGCGAACCGCGTCCGGATCGCGTGTTCCACCTGGCGGACGCGTTCCGCGCGGGCCTGGCGCTGGAAGAAGTGCACAGCCTGAGCCGGGTCGACCCCTGGTTCCTTGCCGCCTTCGAAGACATCGTGCTTACCGAAGCCGAGGTTGTGGCGCAGGGCATCACCGCGCTCGATGCGCCGCGTGTGCGCGAGCTGAAGCGGCTCGGCTTTGCCGATGCGCGAATCGCCGAGTTGCTCGGCACGGACGAGGCCGCAGTGCGCCATCTGCGCCACACGCTGGGCGTGCGCCCGGTGTACAAGCGGGTGGATTCGTGCGCGGCCGAATTCGCCACCAGCACGGCCTACATGTATTCGACCTACGAGGAAGAATGCGAAGCCAACCCGACGGATCGCGACAAGATCCTCGTGCTTGGCGGCGGCCCGAACCGGATCGGGCAGGGTATCGAGTTCGACTATTGCTGCGTGCATGCCTCGCTGGCGCTGCGTGAGGATGGTTACGAAACCATCATGGTCAATTGCAACCCGGAGACCGTGTCGACCGACTACGACACCTCCGATCGTCTGTACTTCGAACCGGTGACGCTGGAGGACGTGCTGGAAATCGTCCATCTGGAAAAACCCAAGGGCGTGATCGTGCAATACGGCGGGCAAACCCCGCTGAAGCTGGCGCGTGCGCTGGAGGCAGCCGGCGTGCCCATCATCGGCACCAGCCCGGATTCGATCGACCTGGCCGAGGATCGCGAGCGCTTCCAGCACATGATCGAGAAGATCGGCTTGAGGCAGCCGCCAAACCGCACCGCACGCAACGCCGACGAGGCACTGGCGCTGGCACGCGAGATCGGCTATCCGCTGGTGGTGCGGCCGAGTTACGTGCTTGGCGGTCGTGCGATGGAAGTGGTGCATGACGACGCCGACCTGTCGCGCTACATCCGCGATGCGGTGAAAGTCTCGAACGACTCGCCAGTGCTGCTGGATCGCTTCCTCGATCACGCCGTGGAAGTAGATGTGGACGTGATCGCCGATGTCGAGGGCAACGTGCTGATCGGCGGCATCATGGAGCACATCGAGGAGGCTGGCGTGCACTCGGGCGACTCGTCCTGCTCGCTGCCGCCGTATTCGCTGAGCGCGGCGGTGCAGGATGAACTGCGTCGCCAGGTCACAGCGATGGCGAAGGAACTCAAGGTCATCGGTCTGATGAACACGCAGTTCGCGATCCAGGGTAAAACTGTCTACATCCTGGAAGTGAACCCGCGCGCTTCGCGCACGGTGCCCTTCGTGTCCAAGGCCACCGGCGTGCCACTGGCGAAGATCGCCGCCCGCGTGATGGCCGGGCGCAGCCTGGCCAGCCTCGGCGCGACCCGGGAGGTGATCCCGGCGTACTACTCGGTGAAAGAGGCAATCTTCCCGTTCCTGAAGTTCCAGAATGCCGATCCCATCCTGGGCCCGGAGATGCGCTCCACCGGTGAGGTGATGGGTGTGGGCCGCAGTTTCGGGGCCGCGTTCGCGCGCGGTCACGAGGCGGCTGGAATCCGTCCGCCGACCATGGGCAAAGTGTTCCTCTCGGTACGCGATGCCGACAAGGAGCGCCTGCTGCCGGTGGCGAAGGAGGTCACCGCGCGCGGTTTCAGCCTGGTGGCAACCTCGGGTACCGCGAGTTATCTGGCCGGGCATGGGGTGGCTTGCGAGCGCATCAACAAGGTGCTCGAGGGACGCCCGCACATCGTCGATTCGATCAAGAACGGCGAAATCGTCTACATCGTCAACACCACCGAGGGAAAGCAGGCGATCGCCGACTCGTTCTCGATCCGGCGTGAGGCGCTGCAACATCACGTCACCTACTCCACGACGGTGGCGGGCGCTCGTGCGCTGGTGCACTCGCTTGATTTCCATGGTGACGGCGAGGTACACAGTTTGCAGGTATTGCACAAGGAGCTCAGCGCATGAGTCGCCCCCCTATCACCAAAGCCGGTTCCGAACGCCTGCGCGCGGAAATGGAAAAGCTGAAATCCATCGATCGACCGCGCATCATTGCAGCCATCGCCGAGGCGCGCGCCCATGGCGACCTCAAGGAAAATGCCGAATATCATGCGGCACGTGAACTGCAAAGCTTCACCGAGGGTCGCATCGCCCAGCTGGAGGGCCTGCTGTCGAACGCCGAGGTGATCGACGTCACCCGGCTCAATGCGGGCAAGAAGGTGGTATTCGGGGCGATCGTCGACCTGGAGGACGAAGACAGCGGCACCGCGGTAACCTACCAGATCGTGGGCGACCTCGAGGCCGATATCAAGCAACGTCTGATCGCGGTGACGTCACCGATCGCCCGTGCGTTGATCGGCAAGAACGCAGGCGAGAGCTTCGAGTTCACCGCTCCCAATGGCGTCAAGCATTACGAGATCATCGACGTCCGCTACGAGTGACCGCAGCCCGGTGTTGCGGCGACGTTGTTGCCGCAACGCGCGTGGTCAGCCGAGCAGGTGCGCCCGGCCGGGCGCACCACAAAAAAAGACCGCGCATGCGGTCTTTCCTGTGGCATCGTCGCACGCCGGACTCAGCGCTGGCGTGCCTTGAAACGGGGATTGCTCTTGCAGATCACGAACACCTTGCCGCGACGGCGCACGATTTTGCAATCGCGGTGCCGCGCCTTGGCAGACTTCAAAGAGTTAAGCACCTTCACGGCCAGCTCCTGACGCTAAAAAGAAGAATTCAAGCGCGCAAGTATAAACATTCCAACGACTTGTCACAAGCCCGGTGCGGCCGACGTTTCCGTCACAGTGGTCAAGAATTGCTGCAGGGCGGGGAATTGGTCGTCGGCACGGCACGCCACCGCCAGCAGCAGGAAGGCATCGGGATCCTCCAGCGGCACATAGCACACGCCGCCCAGGCGCACCGCGCGCAGGCTGGCCGGTACCAGCGCCAGCCCCAGTCCAGCGGCGACCAGGGCCAGCAGGCCGTTGATCTGCTGTGCCTTCTGCACGATGGACGGCTGGAATCCGGCATTGTTTGCGAGTGTCACCAGGCGGTCGTACAAGGTGGCAGCGAGTTCGCGCGGCTGGGATACAAACGCGTCACCGGCAACCTCAGCCAGGCCGATGCTGCGGCGACCTGCCAGCGGATGTCCGTCCGGCATGGCGAGCAACAGGGGTTCGCGGTCGATCACGCTCAAGCGCAAGCGGCGGACATCTTGTGCATGAACCGGTTCGCTGCGCACGAAGCCGGCATCGATCTCGTCGGCGAGCAGGGCGGCAAACTGCGGCTCGGAGTACATCTCGACCAGCTTCAGGGCAACCCTTGGCGCGATCTGGCCATAACGCAGCAAGGTGCGCGGCAGTGCCGGGTGAAACGAGACGGAAACCGTGTAGGCCAGGCGCAAGCGGCCGCTGTAGCCCGCGGCGGCGGCAGCTACCTGGCTGCGTGCCTCGTCCGCCTTGGCCAGGATCTGCCGGGCCTGGTCAAGAAAGACCCGACCCGGTTCAGTAAGTTTCACCTGTCGCTTGCTGCGCTCCAGCAGGCGCACGCCAAGATCCTGTTCCAGCGACTGGATCTGCTGGGACAGCGGCGGTTGTGAAAGGTGCAGGCGTAAGGCCGCGCGCGTGAAACTCAGTTCCTCGGCGACGGCAACGAAATAGCGCAATTGGCGGAAGTCGAACATATAGCGATTTCGAATTAATAAGGCGCTAAATATATATTGGATACTTTATGGCGTCGATCATAAACTCCTCTTTGTCCCGCCACTTCCCCTCCCCCCAGTGGCGGCGGCCCTCGCCCCGCAGCGACGCTAAATACGACATCTGGTTCAACTCCCCCCCTGAACCCATGTCGATGCGTCTCTCCTGCGGGGCGCTTTCTTTTTTGCTTTCGATCGCTTGCTGCCACTCAAATCGTGCTGGCAAGACGGGTACCCTGATTGATGGCGCGCTTGGCGTCCAGCTCGGCAGCCACGTCGGCGCCGCCGATCACGTGCACGGTCAGCCCGGCAGCGATCAGCTCGTCAGCCAGGCGACGATTGGGTTCCTGACCCGCGCACAGCACGACATTGTCGACCGGCAGAATCTGCGGCTTGCCATCGACAGTGACATGCAGGCCCTGATCGTCGAAGTGCTCATAGCTGACTTTGTCCAGCATGGTTACCCGCTTGGCTTTCAGCGTAGCCCGATGCACCCAGCCGGTGGTCTTGTTCAGGCGTGCGCCGAGACGCCCTTCGCTGCGCTGGAGCAACCAGACCTGTCGTGCCGGCACTTCGGGCCGCGCGGGCTGCAGTCCGCTACGCCGCTCAAGAGCCATGTCCACGCCCCATTCGCGGGTCCAGCGGGTCACGTCGATTGTGGGCGATGGCGCCGCTTCCACCAGATACTCGGCAACGTCGAAGCCGATACCTCCCGCGCCGATGATCGCCACCTTGGCCCCGACCGCTTGGTGCCTTGCAAGCACATCGAGATAGCCCAGTACGCGCGCGTCGTCGCTGCCCGGGAATTTCACCTGACGCGGCGTGATGCCGGTGGCGATGACGACTTCGTCGTAACCGCCGTTGCGCAGCGAGGTCAGATCCGCGGTTTGTCCAAGTCGAACGTCGACGCCCATGTTCGCAAGTTGGTGCCGAAAATAGCGCAGCGTCTCGTGAAACTCTTCCTTGCCTGGAATCTGCTTGGCGTAGTTGAACTGGCCACCGATCTCATCGGCTCGGTCGATCAGGGTGACCTGGTGGCCACGCTCGCCCAGTGCACTGGCGCAGGCCATGCCTGCCGGGCCGGCGCCGACCACGGCGATGCGCTTTCGGGCGCGGGCCGGTTCGATCTTCAACTCGGTCTCGTGGCAGGCACGCGGATTGACCAGGCAACTGGCGCGCTTGTTCTGGAACACGTGGTCAAGGCAGGCCTGGTTGCAGGCAATGCAGGTGTTGATGCGCTCGCTGCGACCGGCTTTTGCCTTGTTCGCCCAGGCCGGGTCGGCCAGCAGTGGGCGCGCCATCGACACCATGTCGGCCTCGCCCGCGGCCAGGATGCGCTCGGCCACGTCCGGCATGTTGATGCGGTTGGTAGCGACCAGTGGGATCATCACTTCGCCCTTGAGCTTGCCGGTGACCCAGGCGAAACCGGCGCGCGGCACGCTGGTGACGATGGTGGGGATGCGCGCCTCATGCCAGCCGATGCCGGTGTTGATGATGCTGGCACCCGCAACCTCGATCGCCTTGGCCAAGGCGACGATCTCGCCCCAGTCCTGACCGCCCTCGACCAGATCGAGCATCGACAGGCGGTAGATGATGATGAAGTCGCGCCCCACCGCTTCGCGCGTGCGCCGCACGATCTCGATCGGAAAGCGCATGCGTCGCACGGCGTCGCCGCCCCATGCATCGCTGCGCTGGTTGGTGCGCGCGGCGATGAACTCGTTGATCAGATAGCCTTCTGAACCCATGACCTCTACGCCGTCGTAGCCGGCGTCCCGCGCCAGCTTTGCGCAATGCACGAAGTCGTCGATGGTGCGTTCGACTCCCCGCGTTGACAGAGCGCGTGGCGTGAACGGAGTAATCGGTGACTTGATCCTCGAGGGTGCCACCGACAACGGATGGTAACCGTAGCGTCCCGCGTGCAAGATTTGCATGCAGATGCGTCCACCCTCCACGTGCACGGCATCGGTGAGCTTGCGATGACGTGGCTTGTGCCAGGGCATCGTGAGCCGGCCGCCGAACGGTTTCAGCCAGCCTTCGATACTGGGCGAGATGCCTCCGGTCACCATCAGGCCCACGCCGCCGCGGGCGCGCTCGGCAAAATATGCCGCCAGTTTGTCGAAGTCGCGGGCCTTGTCTTCCAGCCCGGTATGCATCGATCCCATCAGGATGCGATTGGGCAGCGTGACCTGGCCCAGGTCGAGTGGAGCGAACAGGTTGGGGTACTTCATGCAATCCACGAGCGGCTCAAACGAGCGTATGAATGTGCCGGTATTCTGCCCTGGAACGCAAGCGTCGCCGGAATGCGATGCCCAGGGTCAGGTCAGCAGTTGCTGCACCAGGGTGATGTAGCGACGCATGGCTTGCTCTTCGGAGACGCCGCTGAGTTGCGCCCACGCTTCGTGCTTGGCCGTACCCACAAAGTCGAAGAAACCGGGCTGCGTGCGTTTGAGGTCGCCCTCGGTGCCCTGCTTGTAGAGGGCATAGAGCTTCAGCAGCGTGTCGTTGTCGGGACGTTTGGCCAGGTGCTGGACGTCTTCGGCAGCTTGATTGAACTCACGACGAAGATCGTTCATAAGGCGGGTTGGCCAGGGGCTCGACGATTGGGAACAGCGGGGTAGATAACACGCGTCCGGGGTGGGGTCAACGCGTTAGACTGCGCGTTTCGCCGGTTGCCCGGAGGTTTCCATGAGTCATGCCGCTGCCCCTCCCGTGCTCACCATCGACGGACCGTCCGGTTCGGGCAAGGGTACCGTGAGCGCACTGGTGGCCAAACGACTGGGTTGGCGCCTACTGGACTCCGGTGCGCTGTACCGTGCGGTGGGGTATGCCGCCGGCATGGCCGGGCTGGATTTGTCGGATGTCGAGGCGGTGACCCGTTGTGCGCACGGAACGAAAATCCAGTTCCGCGCCGACGCGAACGGGAGCGCCACCCGGGTGATCGTCAACGGGCACGACGCCACTGACGAATTGCGTACCGAAACCGCCGGTGCGGCCGCTTCGGCGATTGCCTCGATGCCGAGCGTGCGCGAAGCCCTGGTGGCGCTGCAACTGGGCTTCCGGCGCCCGCCCGGTCTGGTCGCGGACGGGCGCGATATGGGCACCGTCATCTTCCCCGATGCCGCCTACAAGGTTTTCCTCACCGCGAGTGCTGCCGAACGGGCGAAAAGACGCTATAAGCAGTTGAAGGAAAAGGGACTCAGCGTTACACTTGGCGGCCTTCAGCGTGAAATTGAGGCGCGTGACAGCCGAGACGCATCGCGTGCGGTCGCGCCACTCAAGCCCGCCGATGATGCCGTGCTGGTGGAGACCACCGGCATGGGCATCGACGAGGTCGTTGCGAAAGTACTTGCCGTCGTGCGGTCCTGAGCGGATTGTGCGGCGGCTTTTGTGCCCCTGCCACGGCAGGGGGTTTTGACCCACGGTGACGACGATCGGCTCCGCGCGAGCCGTCGCAGACACCCCCAACCGGTGGACCGGAACGTTCGTGCCCGACAACTGACCCAGGCGCAACGGACCCACGGTCTTTTCCCACTATGGAATCAACATGACTGAAAGTTTTGCCGAACTGTTTGAACAGAGCCAGCAGGCCATCTCCAAGCTGAAGCCCGGCGCCATCGTCACCGGCATCGTTGTGGAAATCCGCAACGACGTCGTCGTGATCAATGCCGGCCTGAAGAGCGAAGGCATCGTCCCGATCGAGCAATTCAAGAACGAGGAAGGCGCGCTGGAGGTGCAGGTTGGCGACGAGGTGAAGGTAGCCCTCGAAGCCCTGGAAGACGGTTTCGGCGAGACCAAGCTGTCGCGCGAGAAAGCCAAGCGCTCGATGGTGTGGGACGACCTGGAGCAGGCGTTCGACAAGGAAGAGACCATCACCGGCATGATTTCCGGCAAGGTCAAGGGCGGCTTTACCGTCGACATCAAGGATGTCCGCGCGTTCCTGCCCGGTTCGCTGGTCGACGTGCGCCCGGTGCGCGAGCCGACCTACCTCGAGGGCAAGGAACTCGAGTTCAAGATCATCAAGCTGGACCGCAAGCGCAACAACGTGGTGGTCAGCCGCCGCGCCGTCGTCGAGACCGAGTTCTCCGAAGAGCGCGAGAAGCTGCTGGAGCGACTGGTCGAGGGTGCCGTCATCAAGGGTGTGGTCAAGAACCTCACCGATTACGGCGCGTTCGTGGACCTGGGCGGCATCGATGGCTTGCTGCACATCACCGACATGGCGTTGAAGCGCGTGCGCCATCCGTCCGAAGTGGTCAACGTCGGCGACGAGCTGGACGTGCGCGTGCTGAAGTACGACAAGGAGCGCAACCGCGTTTCGCTGGGCCTGAAGCAGCTGGGCGACGATCCGTGGGTGAATATCTCACGTCGTTACCCGGTCGGCAGCCGCATCTTCGGCAAGGTCTCCAACGTCACCGATTACGGCTGCTTCGTCGAGATCGAGCCGGGCGTGGAAGGTCTGGTGCACGTGTCCGAGATGGACTGGACCAACAAGAACGTCAACCCGGCCAAGGTGGTGCAGGTCGGTGACGAGACCGAAGTAACCGTGCTGGACGTGGACGAGGAGCGTCGCCGCATCTCGCTGGGTATCAAGCAGACCCGCTCGAACCCGTGGGAAGCGTTCGCCGCCATGCACAAGAAGGGCGACAAGGTCTCCGGCCAGATCAAGTCGATCACCGATTTCGGCGTGTTCATCGGTCTGGAAGGCGGCATCGATGGCCTGGTGCATCTGTCCGACATCTCCTGGCAGGTGTCCGGCGAAGATCTCGTGCGCGACTTCAAGAAGGGCGAGGAGATCGAGGCCGTGGTGCTCGCCGTGGACCCGGAGCGCGAGCGCATCTCGCTGGGCATCAAGCAGATGGAGCAGGATCCGTTCGGCCAGTTCATGGCCGCCAATCCGCGCGGCACGATCGTCAACGGCACAGTCAAGGAAGTCGACGCCAAGGGTGCGGTGATCGATCTGGGCGAGGGGGTGGAGGGTTACCTGCGCGCCAACGACATCGCCAAGGAGCGTATCGACGACGCCACCTTGCACCTGAAGGTGGGTGATGTCGTGGAAGCCAAGTTCACCGGCATGGATCGCAAGGGTCGCCAGCTGGCGCTCTCGATTCGCGCCAAGGACGAGGAAGACGCGCCCGAGGCAGTCGTGGACTATTCTTCCGCCGCCAGCGGCACGACCAAGCTCGGTGCATTGTTGAAGGAACAGTTCAACAAGGCTGACTGATCGCCAGTTGCAGGCACGACACGGGGCGGCATTCGCCGCCCCGCTGTTTCACGTCACGGACATTGGGGCCCATGACCAAATCCGAATT
This sequence comes from Rhodanobacter sp., assembly GCA_004298505.1. Taxonomy (GTDB): domain Bacteria; phylum Pseudomonadota; class Gammaproteobacteria; order Xanthomonadales; family Rhodanobacteraceae; genus Rhodanobacter. The sequence continues at coordinate 39,338 of SCRO01000025.1, read as the reverse complement.
GATCGAAGCGCTGGCACGACGTCAGACCCATCTTGCTTTTGCCGATGTCGAGATGGCCGTCAAGAGCGTCATTGAGCAGATGAGCCAGGCGCTGGCCCAGGGCGAGCGTATCGAAGTGCGCGGTTTTGGCAGCTTTGCGCTGCATTTCCGGCCACCGCGCATGGGTCGCAACCCGAAGACGGGTGAAGCCGTGGCCTTGCCCGGCAAACACGTCCCGCATTTCAAGCCAGGCAAGGAATTGCGCGAGCGTGTCAACCTTGATCTGGAAAAGGATGCCGGTTGAGTCGTCCTTGAAGAGCAACCCCGAGGCAGGCGGCGCGAGTCGGTCCTGCCTTCTTTTGGGATATCGACCGTGCAGCCCGGGCGGTGCTCACCGGTCACTACCGCAGGCGACGCCTTGCTGCCTGTGCCATTCGGGATCAATCAGGTAAAGTTCGGCCATGCGATTGCTTGCCATCATCACCCTGGTCATCTTTGTCGCCGCCGGTATCGTGCTGGGAGCACTCAATGGCGGCCTGGTCGGTTACGATTTCGGGTTTGCCCAGGTGCAGTTGCCCAAGGGCGCGGCCTTGCTGGGCGCACTCGTGATCGGCTGGCTGCTGGGTGGAGTGAGCGCATGGCTCGGCGTGCGACCGCGGCGCTCGCGCCAGTCATCGCGCGCGGACAAGAGTCCGCCGGCCAAGCCATGAATCCCCTGTATGTGCTGGCTGCGCTGCTGCCCGTTGCGTTCGTGCTGGGCTGGTGGACCGCGCGCCAGCTCGGTGCGCGGCGTTCCGGTGCCGAGGTCAGTGAGCTGTCGTCGGACTACTTCCGCGGCCTGAATTACCTGCTCAACGAAGAGCAGGACAAGGCGATCGAGGTGTTCCTCAAGCTGGCCGAATACAATCGCGACACGGTCGAGACGCACCTCGCGCTGGGCAACCTGTTTCGTCGTCGCGGCGAGGTGGACAGAGCGATCCGACTGCATCAACACCTGGTTTCGCGGCCGGGCCTGTCGGACCCGATGAAGACCGTGGCCCTGCTGGAACTGGGCGAGGATTACATGCGTTCGGGCCTGCTTGACCGCGCCGAAGCGTTGTTTGCCGACCTGGTGGCAATGAACTCGCATGCGCCCTCGGCATTGCGCCACCTGATCTCGATCTACCAGCACGAGCGCGACTGGCACAAGGCCATCGAGCACGCCCGACGCCTGGAGGTGATGACCGGCGAGGACGAGGCACCGATCATCGCCCAGTTCTATTGTGAACTGGCCGAACGCGCACGTCAGCATGGCGCGCGCGCCGAGGCGCGCGACTACCTGCGCCAGGCGTTCGCATGCCAACCTGACTGCGTGCGTGCGTTCATGCTGACCGGGCGACTGCATGCCGAGGACGGCCAGCATGCCGACGCGGTCGACGCGTTCGAGGCTGCGATCAAGGCTGACAATGCGTTTACGCCGGATATCCTGCCGCCGCTACTCAACAGCTACGCGCGCTCGCACCAGATGGAACGCGCCGAAGCGTTCCTCGGCGACATGCTGGGACGCTACCACGGCGTGTCGCCGGTTCTTGCGCTGACCCATCTGTATCGTCAACGCGAGGGCGAGCGCGCCGCCATCGATTTCCTCACCGCGCAGTTGCGCCAGCGCCCGTCGGTGCGCGGGTTGATGGTCCTGCTCGATGCGACCATGGACAAGATCGAAGGTGAGACACGCGAGAACTTTCTGATCCTGCGCGACCTGACCCGGAAACTGCTGGAGGGCCAGGCGATGTACCGCTGCAACCGCTGCGGCTTCGGCGCCAAAGCGCACCACTGGCAATGCCCGAGTTGCAAAAGCTGGAGCACGATCCGGCCGATTCATGGCGTCGCCGGCGAGTGACGTGACGATGTTCACGACCATGGGATGGTTGCTGGCCAGCTTCTCGATTACCCTGGTCATTGTGCGTGTTGCAATCGGTTATGCGCATCGGCGTGGCATGCTCGATCAACCCGGACAGCGTCGTTCGCACTATCGCGCGACCCCGCGCGGCGGCGGTATCGGGATCGTACTGGCCATGCTGGTTTACCTGCTCGGGGTGGGCTGGCGTCTGTCTGGAAAAGGATGGTGGCATCCGGTGCCAGGCGGCCTGTGGGTGGCGCTTGTGCTGGTCGCACTGGCCGGCTGGTGGGACGATCATCGTTCCTTGCCGGTATTGCCGCGGCTGGGTGCGCAGGTGCTTGGAACCGGCCTGTTCGCGCTGAGCCTGCTTGCCACAGGGACGCGATGGTGGTGGCTGCCCTTGCTGCTGGGCGGCGGTGTCTGGAGTATCAATCTGCACAATTTCATGGATGGCATCGACGGCCTGCTGGCGCAGCAGGGGATCTTCGTCGGCGTCGGCGTGGCCCTGCTGGCGTGGGCGGCAGCACAACCGGAGCTTGCCCTGGTGGCGGCTTGCATGGCTGTTTCAACGCTGGGCTTTTGGTGCTTCAACCGCCCGCCGGCACGTGTTTTTATGGGTGACGTGGGTAGCGGCAGCATGGGTCTGCTGATTTTCGCGTTCAGTGCGATGCTGTGGCAGGTCGATCCGGAGCTGTTGTGGCCGGCGCTGATCTTGTCTTCTGCGTTCGTGGTGGATGCCAGCCTGACGCTGCTGACGCGGATGTGGTATAGGCGACGCTGGTATGCAGCCCATCGCGAGCACCTCTACCAATGGTTGGCGCGGCGTAGCGGAACGCATGCGCGGGTGGATGCCGCCTACCTGGGCTGGAACCTGCTTGTGGCCGCGCCACTCGCCTGGTTGGCCTGGAGTCATCTGCACGCCGCATTGGCGATTACCATGGTCGCCTATCTGGGCGCGGCGACTATCTGGCTGTACCTGAAACGTCGATTGCTGCGACGCTCCCTGAGCAAGGCACCCCATGTCACTGCGTAAGTCCGCCGCCTTCATCCATCCGCGCATCGCGGTCGTGTTGCACGACCTGCTGGTCACGGCTATCGCCTGGTGGATAGCCAAGTGGCTGCGTTATGCGCTGCGCCCTGACGAAGTCGTCAGCTTCCAGCTGCTTGAATTTCCGGTGGTGCTGCTGGTGCAGGGTTTGATTTTCCGCTGGACCGGCCTCTATCGAAGCGTGTGGCGTTTCGCCAGCCTGCCGGATCTGTGGAATATCGTGCGGGCCGTAGTGATCGGTGCGCTGTCCATTGCTCTGTGCCTGTTTCTCTATAACCGGCTGCTGGGCGTACCTCGCTCGGTGCTGTTGCTCTATCCGGGTTTGCTGGCGGTGCTGCTGGGCGCCCCGCGACTGATCTACCGGTACTTGAAGGACAGCCGCAACGAACTGCTGAAGGATCAAAGGGCCAAGCGGGTGCTGATCGTCGGTGCCGATCGTGCCGGCGAGGTGTTGTCCCGCGACCTGAGTCGTGACAACCGCTATACCGTGGTCGGCTTCGTCGACGACAAACCCGGCCTGCGTGGTGCCAGCATCAACGGTCATCCGGTGCTAGGGCGATTCGATCAATTGCCGGAACTGGCCCCCGCGGCGGCCGCGGACATGTTGCTTATCGCCTTGCCCAGCGCGTCTACGGCCGAGATGAGGCGGGTGGTGGCACTATGTGACAGTACCGATTTGCCCTACCGGACCGTGCCACGGCTCGAGGACGTCGTTGCAGGGCGGGCGTACATGAACCAGATCAAGGAAGTGGCGATCGAGGATCTGCTCGGTCGCGATGCAGTGGAACTGGACTGGAGTGCTATCCGCGAGACGCTGAGTGGGCGTCGCGTGCTGGTGACCGGCGGTGGCGGTTCGATCGGATCGGAGTTGTGCCGACAGGTTGCCCGCCTGGGCGCGCAGTCGCTCACCGTGGTCGAGATGAACGAATACAACCTGTACCGGATCACGCAGGAATTGCGCGCGGACTTTCCGGAACTGATTCTCGAGAGCGTGCTGGCCAACTGTGGCGACCAGACGGCGATGCGCAAGTTGTTCGCGGAAGCGCAGCCGCAAGTGGTGTTCCACGCGGCAGCCTACAAGCATGTGCCGATGCTGCAGGGGCAGTTGCGCGCGGCGTTCTGCAACAACGTGCTGGGTACGCGCACCGTGGCCGATGCCGCTTGTACCGTCGGGGTGACGTGTTTCGTGTTGATCTCCACCGACAAGGCGGTCAATCCGACCAGCGTGATGGGCGCATGCAAGCGCGTGGCCGAGATCTATTGCCAGAACCTCAACGCGCAGACTGACACCCAGTTCATGACGGTGCGATTCGGCAATGTGCTGGATTCGGCCGGTTCGGTCGTGCCGCTGTTCCGCCGGCAGATCCGCGAAGGTGGCCCGGTGACGGTGACTCACCCGGAAATCTCGCGTTACTTCATGACCATCCCCGAGGCTTGCCAGCTGATCCTGCAGACGGCGAGCATTGGCAGGGGCGGCGAAATTTTCGCCCTGGACATGGGCGAACCGGTCAAGATCCGCGACCTGGCCGAGCAGATGATCCGACTCGCCGGCAAGAAGCCTGGAAGCGAAATTCCGATCGTCTACACCGGCCTGCGATCCGGTGAGAAGTTGTTCGAGGAATTGTTTCATCCGTTGGAAAATTACAGCGCCACCGAGCATGCCAAGATTTTCCTGGCGCAGCACCGCGAGGTGTCGTGGGAGTTGCTGAAGGCACTGTTGAACAAGACGGTCGAGGCCGTCGACGCCTTCAATGAGGAAGAACTGCGCCGCTGCGTATCCTGTCTGTTGCCTTCGTTCCGTTGGAGCGAATCGTCACAGCCGGCCAACGTGGTGTCGATCCGTCGCGCCAGCCCGGAGGTCAATGAGTGAGCAAGCCCCTGCGCAAAGTGGTATTTCCCGTGGCCGGACTTGGCACGCGTTTCCTGCCCGCGACCAAGGTGGTGGCTAAGGAAATGCTGCCGGTGCTGGACAAGCCGCTGATCCAGTACGCCGTCGACGAGGCGGTGGATGCCGGGGCCGATACCCTGATCTTTGTCACCAACCGGTACAAGCACGCGATTGCCGATTACTTCGACAAGGCCTACGAGCTGGAGGCGAAGCTCCATGAGAAGGGCAAGGGCGAGTTGCTGGCCCTGGTGCAGGGCACCTTGCCGCGGAACGTGCGGGCAGTCTTCGTGACCCAGCCCGAGGCACTTGGCCTGGGCCATGCCGTGCTTTGCGCGAAACCCGTGGTAGGCGACGAGCCGTTCGGCGTGGTGCTGCCCGATGATCTCATCTGGAACGGCGCAGGCAAGGGCGCGCTGCGGCAGATGGCGGAGCTGGCCGACGCACAGCAGGCCGGCGTCATCGCGGTAGAGGAGGTGCCGCGCGACGAGACCGACAAGTACGGCATTGTCGATGCCACACCAGTCGATGAGCGCAGCGCGCGCATCCGCTACATGGTCGAGAAACCGAAGCCGGCCGCCGCGCCGTCAAACCTGGCGGTAGTGGGTCGTTATGTCCTGCCGAGTCGCATCTTCAGCCTGCTGGAACAGACCACGCCCGGCGCCGGCGGCGAAATCCAGCTTACCGACGCGATCGAGGCCTTGCTGAAAGAGCACGGCAAGGTGCTGGCATATCGTTTCGAGGGCACGCGTTTCGATTGCGGCAACAAGGCTGGCCTGGTACGTGCCACGATGCACATGGCGATGCAGGATCCGAGCCTGGCGCCGACTGTGCGGGATTTTCTCAACGCACTCTGACGCCGGGGTGGCCCATGCGATTTCTGGCCGTCGGGCAGCGCCTGCGGTGTCGTTCGGCAGGTAATATGCTGGGCCGGTTGATGCCATCTGCGCGAGTTGCTGCTGCATGAGCCCCTCTTCCTACTATCGCGCCACCGCCACGCCAGATGCGGCGTGGGCTCCGCTTGAAGGTGCCACACGGGCGCAGGTGGCGATCATCGGCGGTGGCTTCGCGGGCCTGAACACGGCGCTTGCGCTGGCCGAGCGCGGCGTGCGCGACGTGGTGCTGCTGGAACGCGAGCAGCTCGGCTTTGGTGCGTCGGGCCGCAACGGCGGTTTCGTGTTTGCCGGCTATTCGCTGGGTGAGCAATCGTTGCTCGGTCAGCAGGGCGAAACCCGTGCGCGCGCGCTGTTCAAACTCACCAGCGAAGCGGTGGGGCGGACTCGCCAGCGCATTGCCGATTACAAGATCGCCTGTGACCTGGTCGACGAAGGCGTGATCTGGGCAAACTGGTTTCGTGACCCCGCCGTGTTGCGCGAGCGCCAGGCCTTGCTGGCCGAGCACTATGGTGTGCACTGGCAGTATCTATCCGAGCCCGAACTGCGCGCGCGGGTTCGCAGTGAGCGTTACCACGGCGGCCTATACGAGCGCGATGCACTGCATCTGCATCCGCTGAACTATGCGCTCGGCCTGGCTGCGGCAGCGACCGCGCAGGGCGTGCGCGTCCATGAAAACAGTGGTGCGTTGAGCCTGACGCGCGATGGCTCGTGCTGGCGCGTGCGTACTGCGCAGGGTGAGGTGCTTGCCGACCAGGTGGTGCTGGCGTGCGGCGGCTATCTGGCTCGACTGCACAGGCCGATCGACCGTGCCATCTTGCCGATTGCCACCTGCGTGATGGTGACCGAGCCGCTCGGAGCACGCCTGGACGAGTGCCTGCGTACCCGCGCCGCAATCTACGACAGCCGCTTCGCCTTCGACTATTACCGTGCGCTGCCGGACAGCCGATTGCTGTGGGGTGGACGCATTTCGGTGTTTGACCATTCGCCACGTGGCGTGCAACGGTTGCTGACAATGGACCTGCTGCGGGTGTTTCCGCAACTGGCTGGCGTGAAGGTTGATTACGCCTGGTCGGGCCTGATGAGCTATGCACGGCACCAGATGCCGCAGATCGGCGGCGACGGCAACGGTCTGTGGTGGGCGCAGGCATTTGGTGGGCATGGATTGGCGCCCACCTGCGCTGCCGGGGAATTGCTTGCCGCTGCGCTGGCCGAAGGCGACGACGGTTGGAAGCAGTTCAGTGACTACGGACTGGACAGCACCCATCGTCCATTTGGATACCTCGCTGCACAGGCGAGCTACTGGTGGCAGCAAAGCCGGGACATTCTGAAGACGAGGCTGGAAGCATGAACGCAGCAACCATTCCCGAGATTACGTGGGGCGATTTCGAAAAGGTCGTGCTGGTCGCCGGCACGGTGACACGGGTGGAAGCGTTTCCCGATGCACGCAAGCCGGCATGGAAGGTGTGGGTGGATTTCGGGCCCTACGGCGAGCGCAAGACCAGTGCGCAGATTGCGGCGTTGTATCAGGCCGATGACCTGCTCGGCCGACAAATCGTGGGCGTGATCAATTTTCCCGAGAAGCAGATTGGGCCGTTTCGGTCGCAGTTCTTGTTGACTGGGTTTCATACCGATGAAGGGGTGGTGGTTACGACGGTGGAGCGGCCGGTGGCGAATGGGGCGCGGTTGGGGTGATGGGATCGCGTTGGTCATTTCAACGGTTTTCAACCGCCGAAGGACTGGTCGGTCTGGGGCTCGGTAACTTTGGCCGCCCAATTGGACCGCGTTCCCTTGGAGCAATAAAGCAAGAGCGTTTCGTGCCGCTTCGCGGCCCGAGTTACTTATCTCTTGCGTGGCCAAGAGATAAGTAACCAACAGAGAAGGCCACCCCACTTGGCGCTTGCCGCCCATCGGGCAACCGCTCCTGCGTTGCCTCAACTCCGGCATCCATGCCGTCGCCTTGGGCGGCAAGTCCGTGAGGCGGGGCCGGGCTTTTCGACAGCACATCCCTGTGCTGGCGAAAAGGAATCGGCATCGTGCCGATTCCCCCTGCGGGGCCTGTCGTCCCCACCTCACCGCCGCACAGGGGCCCCGGGTAGAGCAGCGCTCCATCCTGGCGCGCACTCGGTGCGCCACCGCTGCGCGGCGGCGAAAGCGGAAGCGCAAGAGAGCCGGCTTCGGCCCGGGTTTTGCACGGTCACGAATGTCTCAGTTCGGCCATTATGAGAAGTCTCCAGTTATGAGAAGCTCTGGGGTGACGTAAGCCGGCAGGCCGCGCCAATGCTTGTGATCCGAGGCGTGACGGCGCACGGCGCTGGACATAATTTCGCTGCTCGGGCAGCACTGACGGTTCCACTTCTGGAGACCGTCATGACCAAGATTCCTGCGTTGCCCCTCACGGTTCGAGCCTGGCTGCTCGAAGGCCCACTGGCTGCTCACGTTCCGGCGTACGTCGCGCGGCTCAGGCGCGGCGACTATGCGACCAACACTTCAGCCCGCTGCTTGAGTAGCGTGGCGCACTTTGCTCACTGGATGTCGATGTGTCGCCTTCCGGTGGGCCTGCTCGACGAAGGCTGCGTTGAGCAGTTTCTGCGCGACCACCTGCCGCGCTGCGACTGTCCCGGTGGCGGACTGCGCGCACCACGCGAGATACATGCGGCGCTCATGTCCCTGCTGACAATGTTGCGCGCGGGGCATGTCATCGCGCAGCTACCAGCACCAGCAGGCCCGATCGCCGATGAGCTCCACCGTTACGACGCCCACATGAGTGGCGCGCGGGGCCTGTCGGTCGGAACGCGTCGTAGTCGTTTGTGCATTATCGAACGGCTGCTGGTGGCGAAGTTCGCAGGTCGGCCAGTCGCTTTTGGCGAGCTGCAGACCGAGGACCTACGCCGGTTCATCGCCGATCAACTGGACTCGCTCAGCACCATCAGCAACGCCATCACGATCGCGGCCACGTTGCGCGCGTACCTGCGTTACCGCGCGACTTGCGGCGACGCGGTGCAACCGCTGCTGGCCGTCATCGCATCCCCCGCACACTGGAGCCTCGCGCCGTTGCCTCGCAGCCTCAAGCCTGAGGAAGTGGATCGGTTGCTGAGTTCCTTCACGGCGGTCCTTCGGTCACCTCGACGTGGTTACGCCGTCGTTCGCCTGGCGCTCGACCTGGGTCTGCGCAGCATCGAGATCAACCGACTGCAACTGGCTGACATCGATTGGCGCTTAGGCATCATCACGCTCAAGTACACGAAGGCGCGGCGCCAAGACGTGCTGCCATTGCTGGCAGTCACCGGCCAAGCGCTGGAGGACTACATCCGCCACGAGCGCCCCAAGACCAGCGACGGGGCGGTGTTCGTGCGTCACCTCGCGCCACATGACGAACCCATCGGCGTAGACGCCATTCGGCGTGTCGTGCGCGATGCATTCCGGCGCGTGGGTATCCCCCATGGGCGTTCGCATGCTCTGCGTCACACGCTGGCCTGTCAGATCGTCAACCAGGGTGGCTCGATCAAGGAAGTAGCTGACGTACTGCGGCACCGGTCGCTCAACACCTCGCTTATCTACGCCAAGCTTGACCACGGCGCGTTGGCCGGCGTCGCACTGCCGTGGCCCGGGAGTGCAGCATGAGCACCCCAGTTAGCTTGCAGGTCAGAGTTGAGCAGTATCTGGCCGAGCGGCGGCGTCTCGGCTTCAAACTCAGCAGCATGGCTTACGGACTGGCGCGCTTCGCCCGGGACGTCGCCGATGCCGGTCACCAAGGTCCGCTGACAGTCGATCGGATGGCCGCTTGGGCACGCCAGGCCAAGGGTGGCCGCGGCGACCGCGCCACTTCGGCGCGTCGGCTGAAGATGTTGCGCCCGTTCACGACCTGGCTGCGGCAGTTCGAACCGGCCACCGAAGTACCAGACGAAGCTGTCTTCGGCCGCGTTCCTGGCCGCATGTCACCGCACATCTATCGCGAGCAGGAGATTGTCGAACTGCTGGCTGCAGCCCGGAAGCTTGGGCCACCGGGCGGTCTGCGGTCGGCGGTGATCGAGACGCTGTTCGGCCTGATCGCTTGCACGGGACTGCGCATCTCAGAGGCGATCGGCCTGCAGGACGCCGACGTGGACCTGAAGGCCGAGGCGCTGACGATCCGTCAGAGCAAGTTCGGCAAGTCCCGACGGGTGCCACTGCACCCGAGCGCGGTCAAGGCGCTGGCACGCTACCGGACGCAGCGAGCTCGCCATGTGCGCACGACGCCCAACGCGTCGTTCTTCATCACCACGCGTGGGCAGTTGCTCGGGGAACCGGTTGGCGACCGTCAGGTCCACCGCATCTTCGAGCGACTGCGCAAGCAACTGGGCTGGGTCGATCGCGGCAGCCACGGCAGGCCGCGTGTTCATGACTTGCGGCATAACTCCGAGGCCAGGATTATTCCGAGTGCGGCATCAGTAGTCTTCGACACGTGATGTCGTTGCTGGACTTGCGTCCGGAGTAGCGCTTGATTTCTCGGCATTATTCGACTGTCGTCTCCAGCCGGGGATCTTCCCGGATTTTCAAGGAGACGGACGATGACGCTCACTCACCACGGTGCAGCAACTGCACTTGATCAGTCTTGCAATGGGCCGTTGGCCTGCCACGTCGAGGGCTTTGCAGCGCAACTCGCTGGCCAGGGGTACGCGCAGAACACCGTTCGTGCGAAGTGTGACCTGTTGGCCGATCTCAGCCGTTGGCTCCAGCGGCGCCGGCTTTCTCTGGCAGCGCTTGACGAAGGTCGCCTGACGCAGTTTCAGGCAAGCCGTCGCAGCAGGGACAGGGCGCGACGAGGCGATTCGGCTACCGGGCAACAGCTTCTCCAGTATCTGCGTGGCCATGACGACATCGCGGCGGAAGTGCAGCACATCGATCGGAGCCCGGCGGCGTGCCTGACCCGCGATTTCGAGGAGTTCCTCCACGCCGAGCGAGGCCTGTCACGGTCAACAGTGGCCTCGTACTTGCCGATCGTGCAGCGTTTTCTCGATGAGCGGTCCGGGCGCAAGGCGCTGCGCCTCGAGCAGTTGCGTCCTCAGGACCTGCACGGCTTCATTCTTCGTCAGATCCAACGGGTGAGTCGCAGCCATGGCAAGGGAGTCGTTACCGCGCTGCGCGCGTTCCTGCGTTTCTTGCTGCAGCGCGGCGCCATTCAAACCGACTTGGCCAGGACCTTACCCGGGGTGGCGAACTGGCGACTTTCCCATCTGCCCAAGTCGCTGCCTGACGATCAGGTTGAACGGTTGCTTGCGGGCTGCGATTGCAGCTCACCGACTGGCAAGCGCGACTATGCAATCCTGCTACTTCTGGCCCGGCTTGGGTTGCGTGGCGGCGAAGTGGTGGCCATGACCTTGGAGGATCTGGACTGGGAGCGCGGGGAGATTATCGTGCGGGGCAAGGGGCAGCGGCTGGAACGATTGCCACTGCCCGCGGAAGTTGGCTCGGCATTGGCTTGCTATCTTTGTGATGTCCGGCCGGCGTGTGCGACGCGCCACGTGTTCATTCGGATGATGGCCCCGCAACAGGGTCTTGCGGGCCCGGTCGCCATTTGCTGCATCGTTCGGCGCGCCCTCCGGCGCGCCGGCTTGGACCCCAAATTCAAGGGGGCCCACCTGCTGCGGCACTCCCTCGCCACCCATCTGCTTCGCCGCGGCGCGTCCCTGGGGGAGATCGGACAATTGCTGCGTCACCGACTGCCGACGACCACACAGATCTACGCCAAGGTGGACATCGCCGCCTTGCGTGGCATTGCACTGCCGTGGCCGGGAGGTGCGTCATGAGCAAGTTACAAGCCGCACTCCAAGAGTATCTCGCGGTCCATCGCGCCCTCGGCTACAAGCTACGCCTGCCCGGACGCTTGCTGCAACGCTTTGTCGACTTCGCCGATCGGCAAGGGGCTGCGCACATCACGTCCGAACTTGCATTGGCTTGGGCGACGCAGCCCGCCGCCGCGCAGCCTGCACAATGGGCGAACCGCCTTGGGATGGTGCGTCGCTTCGCGCAATATTGCAGCGCGATCGATCCGCGCACCATCGTGCCACCATCGGATTTGCTTCCGCACCGATACCGCCGCCCCGACCCATACCTGTATCGCGACGAGGAGATCACGCGCCTGCTCGAGGCCGCCCGCCGCCTACCATCTGCCACCGGCCTGCGGCCTCATACGTTCGTCACGCTCTTCGGCCTGTATGTGGCCACTGGTCTGCGGGCCAACGAACCATTGCGACTCGATCGCGACGACGTCGATCTCGTCAACGGCGTGTTGACGATCCGTGACACGAAGTTCGGTAAGTCGCGCTACGTGCCGCTGCATCTCTCCACGCAACGTGCATTGCAGCGCTACGCCGCATATCGAGATCGATACTGCCAGGACCTCGACACGCCGAGCTTCTTTGTCTCGGACCGAGGAACCCGGCTGACGGAGTGGTGCGTGCGGTGGACCTTTGTCAAGTTGTCGCACGAGATCGGCCTGCGCGGCGCCGACGACTCCCGAGGACCTCGGCTGCACGATCTACGCCATCGACTGGCCATCAAGACACTCCTCGGCTGGTATCGACGCGGCGTCGATGTCGAGCGTCACCTGCCGGAGCTGTCGACCTACCTCGGGCATGCACATGTCACCGACACGTACTGGTATCTGACCGCGACGCCGCAGTTGCTGCGTTACGCGCTGCGACACGTGGAGCGCTCCAGGCAAGGACCTCGATCATGAGCGCCACCAGTACGCTTCCCGCGCTTCTCCAGGCGTTCTTCATGGATCGGCTGATGCAGCAGCGTCAGGCGAGCCCGCACACCGTAGCGAGCTATCGCGATACCTTTTGCTTGCTGCTGCAGTATGCGCAGCGGCGCCTGGGCAAGGCGCCCTCGAATCTGACAGTGCCGGAACTCGACACGCCACTGCTGGGAGCATTCCTGGAGCATCTGGAGCGCGACCGCAAGAACAGCGCCCGCAGTCGAAACGTGCGGCTCGCGGCAATCCATTCCTTCTTTCGCTACGTGGCCTTGCATGCGCCGGAGCACAGCGCCGTGGCGCAGCGCGTGTTAGCCATGCCGAGCAAGCGGTATTCACGCTGTCCGATCGCCTTCCTGACATCAGTCGAAGTCGACGCGTTGCTTGCCGCGCCAGACCTCACGACTTGGTCTGGGCACCGTGATCGGGCGCTTCTGATGCTGGCTGTCCAGACGGGGCTACGCGCCGCAGAGCTCACCGGCCTTTGCTGCGAGGACATCGTGCTCGGCTACGGCGCGCACGTTCGATGCGAAGGCAAGGGCCGCAAGACGCGCTGCACGCCGCTGGGCAAAGACACCGTTCTGGTCCTGCGCAGCTGGTTGCGAGAGCGCCAAGGACAGCCTTGCGAACCTGTGTTTCCAACCACGCGAGGAACTGCGTTGAGCCACGATGCTTTGCAATACATGCTGGACAAGCATCTGCCCGTCGCATGCCAGCAATGCCCATCACTAGCACGCAAGCGGGTAACCCCGCATGTGCTCCGCCACACCCTGGCGATGGACCTGCTACACCACGGCGCAGACCAGACCGTGATCGCACTCTGGCTCGGGCATGAATCACCGGAGACCACATCCATCTATTTACACGAGGACATGCAACTGAAGGAACGCGCGCTCGCCGCAACGACCACGAAGAACGTCTCGATTCCCCGCTACCGACCCAGCGACCGCGTCATGGCTTTCCTGAAGGGACTCTGATAATTCCGAGTATTGGTTGCCGCTGGCTCAGCCATTCACCCCACCGCGCGGCGTCCTTTGATGCCGCACTCGGAATAATCCTGGCCTCGGAGTTATGCCGCTAATTCCGCCCCCGGAATTAGCGGCATTCGTTCGCCGTACGCCGGCTGGTGCTCTGGCATGAGCAAGGTGTGGACATCAACCAGCGCATGCTGGCGTTGTCGACCTACCTCGGTCACGTCAAGGTCTCCAACACCTACTGGTATCTCACGGGCGTGCCCGAGCTGATGGGCATGGTCGGCCAGCGCTTCGAGCGCTTCGTCAATCCGTGGGCCGACGACGATGAGTAGGGCGGCGACACCACGAGCGCCGCTGAGCTTTGCCGCGCTGGTGCAGTCCTTTTTCACCGAGCACCTGACTCAGCAACGGGCGATGAGCCCATGCACGGTAGCGACCTACCGCGACGCGTTCGTGTTGTTCATGGACTTCACCATGGGTCATCTGCATAAGCAGCCCACGGCGATCCGGCTGGAGGACATCACGCCGGCGCTGATCCTGGCGTTCCTCGACCATCTGGAGCACGAGCGCGGTAACGCGGTACGCACCCGCAACGCCCGGCTGGCGGCGCTGCGCGCCTTCCTGAAGTTCGCCGGCCACCGTGACATCGGTGCGCTGCATGTCGTCGAGCAGGCCTTGGGCGTGCCGATGAAACGCTTTGAACGACCCATGCTCGGCTTCCTGTCGCGCGAGGAGATGCTGGCGATTATCGGCAAGCCTGGTGCAGGCTGGACCAGCCAGCGCGACCACCTGCTGCTGCACATGCTCTACAACACCGGGGCGCGGGTGTCCGAGATCACAGGTGTGCGCGTAGCCGATGTCGTGCTCGATGGTGCCGCTTGTGTCCACTTGCACGGCAAGGGACGCAAGCAGCGAACGATGCCTTTGTGGCGATCGACGGTCAGGGCGATACGGGCTTGGTTGAGGCTGAACCCCGAGCTGGTACCGGCCTCGGTGCTGCTGCCTAACCGGGACGGCCATCCGATGACGCGCACCAATGTCACGCAGCGGCTCGCGCTGGCTGTGGTAGCGGCAAGCCCTGCGATGCCGAGCTTGCGTGATCGCCACATATCCCCTCACACCGTGCGCCACACGACAGCGATGCATTTGCTGCAGTCCGGCGAGTCCATCGAGGGAATTGCCTTGTGGCTTGGTCACGAGAGTCCGACCACCACGCATCAGTATGTGGAAGCGAGCCTCGAGATGAAGGAGAAGGCGCTCGCCAAGCTGCAGGATCCCGACACACCAGCCAAGCGCTTCCGAGCCTCGGACTCGTTGCTGGAGTTCCTGAAGACGCTGTGATTATGACAAGGGGAAAACGGGACGAGCGCACAGGAGAGCCCACGTACCAGGTGATCCGGGCGCTCGCCACCCCAGAACTTCTCATAACTGGGGACTTTTCATAATGGCCGTTATGGAGAGCTCTCCATAACGGCCAGGAAGAGACTGTCGGTTACTGCAACTACTCGCCGTAAAGCAGCCATTTGAAAGCGTCGTCGCGCACTCCAGACACCCTGCGAGCTCGGGTTGGCATCGCAACATCCTGCACGTATCCACGGCCGACATCCGCCAAGTGTGACGAGCAAACTCCGGCGAAAACGCAAGCGTCGTGGTTCAAGACTTACGGTCGCTGCCGTGGTCGCTTGCGCCGGCGTCGAGGTCGCCGTGGCCGCCGATGTATCGACCGCTGGGGAAGCCGCCCCGCGGAGCGCGCCGGCGTTGCCCGGCAGCGTCACAATGAACGCAATCTTCGCCGATTGTTGCCGCTGTTTTTGGAGCTTTCTGAATTCTACTTCTGACGAATGCGTATACCGGCTGAATCAGACGGTGATTGTCAACAAAGTTGTCCGCGTTTTCATGCAGCAGGTTGCCTGGTTACGGGAGCCGGTTCGCCGGCGGGCTTGTCCGGGTTGAGCCAGACGGTGCCGACCGGGTCCCAGTCGCGTACGTCACGATTTCGCCAACGATCTGGCATGGCGCACTTGGCCGCCTCGTAGACGGCGGTGCGGGCTTCCAGGAGGGCCTGATCCTTGCCCTCGTGGCGTTGCTGTGGCGTGACAAACTGGATGCCGCTGTGCCGATGTTCGGTGTTGTACCAGGCCACGAAGCGTTGCACCCACTGTCTGGCGTCGTCGAGACTGGCGAAGGGCTGCAGCGGATAGGCTGGCGTGTATTTGAGCGTCTTGAACGCCGACTCGGAGTACGGGTTGTCATTGCTGACCGAGGGCCGACTGAAGGACGGCACCACGCCCAGCTTTTGCAAGGTGGCCAGCATCGTGGCCCCCTTCATCGGGCTGCCGTTGTCGGCGTGCAATACCAACTGATCCTTGGCGATGTGATAGCGCAGGCAGGCCTTGTCCATGAGCTGTGCGGCATAGGTCGCCAGTTCCTCAAGATGCACTTCCCAGCCCACGATCATGCGGCTGTAGATGTCCAGCACCAGGTACAGGCGATGGAACTGGCCGCGCACAGCGGTCGGCAGGTAGGTGATATCCCATGACCACACTTGATTGGGCGCGGTCGCGGCCCATGCCTTGGGCTTGGCGACCGTTCGCGGTGCCTGAGCGCGGCCACGGTGGTTGTCCTGCCCTCGGGCCTTGAGGACCCGATAGAAGCTGGATTCCGAAGCGATATACACGCCCTGGTCTGCCAATCGCGGCACGATCTGCGAGGGCGGCAGGCTCTTGTATGGGGCGCTGTTGCATACGTCCATCATCTGCTCCTTTTCCTCGTCGCTCAGTGCGTGTGGGCAGCTGCGCTCGGCACCTTTGCGCGCGTCAATCGGACACTCGGCAACGCGCCAACGGCGCAGGCTGCGGCAGGTGATGCCGAGTACCTCACAGGCCTTGTGGCGGCGCGCGCCGGCAGCTACGGCTTCATCGATCAGGGTGAGGGCCATCTGTTTCATCGACGCCGGAATCAATCGTCCGCGTCGGTGCCCCAGATGGCCCTGGCTTTTTTTGACAGCGTCAACAGCGCGGCGGTTTCAGCCAGCGCCCTCTCCTTGCGTCGAAGCTCTTTCTCCAATGCGCGGACCTGCTTGCGGGCCGCCGTCGTATCGGCTTGGCTAGCCGATGGGTTGCGTGGATCCATCGCCTCGAACGCCTGTTTCCAGGCATCCAGTTGTTCCACATACAGGCCGCGTTCGCGGCAATAGGTTGAACGCTCGACCTCGTTCAAGGCGGCGCTCTGAATCACCGCCGCCAACTTGGCTTTGGCGTCCCAGCGATCCGGGTGGGTAGGCTTGGAGGGCACGACACGTCCTTGGCTTTGAAGTTGCTTCTTCCAAGCGTACAAGGTCGGTGCCGAGATGCCGGTTTCGCGGCTGATCGCAGCGACGGTCTGGCTGTTCGGTGGCATCATCTTCTTGACGATCTGTTCTTTGAGTTCAACGCTGTAAGTGCTCACGGGAATACTCCATCCGCCCCAGGGTGGTCTGATCAATGGGGCGGACAACTATCGTGACAGAGGGGGCAGATGGCCGTCCACACGTCGAAGTAGAGGGTGTTGTTGTCGCTGGCGCTGCGTCCGGCACCATCGACGTTGTGCACCAGCCCTCTGAAGCGGAAGTAAAAGGTGTACTGCAGTCCCAGACGCAGGTTGACCCAGGGTTGAAGCCACGAGGTGAATTACCCGAACGGGTTCTAGTCCAGCTCGACCATGCCGCCCTCGGTATTGGGCGAGTCGTCGTTGCATGCGATCGCTGCTGCCGCTATCGGCGAACGCGGCCAGCATCACGCCGTAGGTATCTTGATACCAGTAGCTACCCTTGAGGTTCAGCGACTGCAGGCTATCGTGCCTGGTCTTCCAAACTCCGTACGAAGCAAGATTTGAACCAGCCATGCCGTGATGATTGGGGATAGCTGGTTTCCAGCCGCCACTCGGCCCTCAGGTTTCCACTCAGAAGAGATAGCTCTGAAGCACGAAGTACAAGGTATTGTTGTCGGTGGCGTGACTCGTGTCGCCATTGAACTTTGTATAGAAGGTGTATTGCAGGCCCACCCTCAAGTTCGCATAAGGCTCCGCCCAGCTGTCACCCTTGCCGAACGGGACCCAATTTAATTCGATTGAGCCACCGTTAGTGTTTGGGGAGTTATTCAGAGGACTGGCAGCAGAGTAAAGCAACATATCGGAGCTGCCACTGGTCGTGAACGCCGCCAAAGTCGCCCCATAGGTGTTTTCGTACCAATAAGCAGCATTGACATTGAAGCTACTGAGATGATTGTGCAGGTGGGACGCTGCCCCCGCTGCGTAACTATTGTTAAGCGTTTGGGCTTCGCTTATATACTGACCCTGCACGACAACGGCATGCTTCATTCCACCGAGCCACTCATAGCTTGCGTCTAGTCCGTAGTCTTTGTAATTATCCGAACTCACCCCCATGCTCATCATTGGAATCAGCTTTGGCGCGAAGTACAGGCCGCCGATTTCCAGGTTGCTTCGCGAGCTCAAATTGGTTTGATAGGCCATACGCAGGTAAGGTGCGGGAATGTCGAGGCGTCCCGGGTACATACCGTTGACATGATCAAGAAAGGACTTCGACGGAACTTTATAAGCCCCAGCTTCGAAGTACCATTTACCATCGACCTGCGTGTATGCCGTCAGACCGAGAACGCCGTTCATGAAACCGCCGTTGATGATCGGGCTGGCAACGGATCCAGGCACGAGATCAGGGCCAGTGTAAGGGTATTGCCAGGCTGGACCTGTGTTATAGATGTCAGAAATAGTCGGATTGTTGTTGACGGTGATGCCCCATACCGCCGTATGCGAGCCAAGTGTGGCTATGCGGGCATAGCGAATGTCCGTCATGTCCCAGCCAAGGAGATGACCGTTTTCGGAGTAGGAAGCCTGCATAAACATCCCCATATGGTCGGAGATAGCCCCCGCCAAATACAGGCCTGCGGTCTGAAATTCCCAATTGTTGTTGCTGGCGAAGCCGGGCGCACCCCCCCCCCTGCTGGTCCTTTTGCGTATGCGTAAAGGCTTCGACCAGCTCCAAGGAGAGCTTCGGAGTCACTCCCGAGCCAATTTTCGCGGTGTAGCCGGTGAGTTTGAACTGACGACCAAATGGGGTCAGCTGCGGCCCAAACCCGCCGACATGGCAGGTCGTGCAAGGCTGCTGGGTCTGCCGTGAAAAGGCCGGTATCGCCAGTGCCTGAGGAGCAATTCCGGCCATCATGAGAGCTACCATGACCAATAGTGTCCTGGCTAGCTTTGAGCCAAGGAACCCATTAGGTTTAATCGTCTTTTTCACGACACACTCCAGTCATGATTAAATCTAACTACCCGTAACCTTCATCTGGAAGAATTGGTGGCCTCACGCAGAAATGATTTAGAGGCCTCACCGGTATCGACGCTGTTGTTGCCTGACTTGCGAGTCCGGTCGCGTGAGCTGATTTTCGCCTTGACGGTGGCGCTGCTGTGATTCGTCATTTTACAAAGCTGAGGTATGACGCGAGGGCGTCGATGTCGCTCGGCGACAACTGACGGGCGATTTGGGGCATCGGCGCCGGTGCAGCTGCAAGATTTCCGTGCGCCCATTGATCAAGCCGTGTCTTCAGATAGAAGGCCGACAAGCCTCCCAGGCGGGGAATTTTCCCGATGCCTTGCGCATTCGGGCCATGACAGGCCGCGCAGGCGACAATATTCAAAGCCGGGATGCCACGCCGATAAATGGTTTTTCCGGCGGATGCGGCCACTTTGTCTCCATCATCGGCGGCTTCAGGAGCGATGGCGGAAAAATAGGTTGCGACGTCGCGGGTGTCCAACACATCGAGACTCTTCACCGCGCCCCACATGAATGAACTAGGACGGGTGTGCTGCCGGAAACCTTGCAGCTGGTTTTCGATGTACTCGGCTTGTTGTCCTGCCAATCGCGGTGCAGGCACGAAGCCCTGTCCACTCACGCCGTGGCACCAGCTGCAGTATTGGACTTTCTGAGCGTTCCCACCGCCAGCGAGCGCGGAAAAGGCCGATAACGCCAAGGCGAAGGCCGTGACCATGAGCACCCTGCGCTTCATGATCCGTGCCTTTCGTGTTCTGACGAGATCTCGAACATGGCGCTTTACTTCAGATAGCTGAGATAGGCTGCGACCGCAGCAATCTGGTCATGCGATATGGCGTGGGCCACTGGGGTCATCACGGCTGCCATGTCCGCATTCTGCAGGTCATTTCCGCGCTTCGTGCTCCAACCCTCCAGTTGGGCGACGGTGTAGGGGTAGAGTTGACCAGCCAGACCCGGGATTTCCGCTCTGCCCTTGGCCTCCGGCCCATGACAAGCGGAGCAGGCTGGGACATTGGACGTGGGCACGCCCTCGGCATAGATCTTCTTGCCCGCGGCGACGAGCTCTTTCGGGCCATCGGCAATGGGCTCAGGATCGAGTTTGCTGAAGTGCTCAGCGAGAGCCGCGCGCATCGGCTCGCTGGGACCATGAATACTGGACATCGCTGTCGATGCATTGGCATCGCGCCGCGATTCAGCGAAAGCCTTCAGCTGAGCCTCCAGGTATTGGATGGTCTGCCCGCCGATTCTTGGTATGGGCGAAAAGCCAGGATAGCCTTGGCCGGATGGCCCATGGCAATCCTGGCAATAGGCCATCTTGGCGTGGATAACTCCCGCCGCAGGGGTGGCCACATCATGGTCCGCCGCGATACCGGTGGTGGAGAACAGCATGGCTGAGAGGCACAGCGGCATCATCAGTTGCACGCGCAGGTGTCTCGGGGTCTGAATTTCTCTATGGTACACAGCGGTGTTCTCCGGACATGGGATCACTCCCGACCTGGGCCGCATCCCGTGGCCGGGCCACGGTTGCAGCCAGAGACCCAGTGGCTGCCGAGTGGCGTGTCGGTCCACGCCTTGAAGTTCTTGTCCGAGACGCTCTTCAGCTTGGTGAGAAAAGCCACGATGGACCAGATTTCCTGGTCGCTTACCGGTGGCTTCTCCATCTCGAAACCCGGCATGGCGGTCATCTTGATGCCGTGCTTGATGGCCCAGAAAAGAACTTCTGGACGGCGATCCGTTATCACCTTTCTGAGGTCGGGTGGCGGATTCAGTCCTTCGGAAAAGCTAGCGGATTCCACGCCCGGCTCACCGTGACACTCAGTGCAGCCGCGCTTCGAGTAGGCGAGCGCGCCGGCCTGTATCGTTGCCGGATCGTCAAGTACTCCTGCCGGCGGCCGATCGTTCGCGCGCTGCGCGATCGATGCCATGCGTACCTTGACCAACGCCCAGTCGACCACGGCAGGGTCGGCATTAGAAGCCGCGACATTAAAATACCCGCCGAAGAAAAAAATCGTTGCGCCGATACTTGCAATAATCGCCAGTGCGCCAATCACCGCCAGGAATCCTAGGACTTTCATGAAAATTCCTGAATGGCGAAATACGTCGGCCAGATGAGGCTGAATCAGCGTGCAAGCGGATTGGCGCCTCGTTTTCGGAACAAACTCGCAAAGCGGAAAAGCGAGATCACCCAATGTTTTTCCACTTTAAGCTCCTTCACGTGACGGCTTGGTCAATGCCGCTGCCAGGCGGATGTTGTGGCGTGTGCGCTTCACTCTGCCTTGCAGCGTCGCGATCCCATGACCTTACTCGCGCAGCCGTGCTCATTAGCGCAGGTCGTTGATCCAGAAACTCGAAGACGATGCTAACGGTCAGGTGCGCGAAGACATCGGGTTCCCAAATAACGCACAGATCGTGCTCGTCTCAGAGGCTTCAATGTTCATGGGCGACACCGCCATGGTGGACAGCGCAAGCAAGATGCGGACGACCATCAAGGGCGAGGCTGTGACCCTCCGTGGCTGCGACGTGTTGCATCTAAAGAAGTCATAAAGCGTCAGGGAGATCGTGACGCCTCGCTGGCAGTCGGCACCGCGGACCGAGAACGTATCGTGAAACGTAGCCCGGTTTTGCGTCACTTCCAAACTGGGTGAGTGCATTGACAATGCCGGCGGATGCCGTGGCCAGCAACGCCGTGGCCTACCGGGACCCGGGGCGTGGTCGCTGTGGTGTGTGGGTTCTTTACCTGAAGGCAAATGGTTATGACGTAGTCACGTACGAGGACCAGTCCTTGATAGTGGTCAAAAGCCGACTGAGTGTTTCTTATGGCGCGGCATCTTGTATCACCTGCTTATAGCGCTGCCCGCGTGCTCGATCGCAAGCACCAGGCGAGAGTTCTCAAACGCTACAGAAAGATTGGCTACTGGACGGGCTAGCGCTCGTTTACATGGGTAGGCGATACCGCCGCCGCCACTCTAGGAAAAATTGGCTTCCGCGAAGCGGCCGTTTGCGAGGGGCGGCAACGGGTCGGTCCCTGCCCGTCGCAGCTTGCCCGGCGCTCATCGGGACTTTATTGACGGCGGCCACCGTTCGCCTAGAGAAGATGGGGGAGCACGCTTACGATCGGATCACCGATCACTTGCTTGTGTCTCATGTCCTGATACGCACAATATGTTGTGGTTTTTGGGCACTTTACATCCAGCGGCGTCAGGGTTAACTTGGATCTGAGCTCACGAAAAAGCCGCCTAACTTGAAGGGCTAGACGGCTTGGGTGAACTCAAAACACCACGAAAAATCCCCGCGATAGTTTCGAGTGCTGTGACAAGCCAACCGTACCTATCCAGTGGGTGTCGTGTCAACAAGGAGCGACCGTGGCAATCCCACAATTTGTATAGGTGCCGTTAAGATGAAAAAGTCAAACAGCAAACAGACCAGCACGTCGGTGGCCTCCAAGGCCAGCGCCATCCTGCGCAACCCCCGCTCGTCGGCGAATGCGAAGGCGGTAGCAGCATCAGATCTCGCTCAGACACGCCCAAAGACAACGCGCAAGTGATGTAGCTTGGTAGCAGGAAAAAGGTCGGGCAACTGCTCGGCCTTTTTTTGACTACCGGCTACAGCCGCGTGAATCAGCCCGCCACTGAACAAGCGGCGCCACGAGCCCGCATGTTGGCTATGCGACCGGCAGTTTAAGGTCGATTCTTGCCGCTCGCGGCCTGTTGCGCCGCGAAGGCGCAAGCAGACCCGAAACAGGGGCGGGGGAAGTTGAATTCCTTCGTGGTTTGCGTCGACCTGCGTTGGTCACCCGGGTCGCCGGGGGTTCACCACGCGACCGAAGTTCTTTGGCCTTCGATCTGCACGTGATGTGCTTCCGGCTTTTCTGAAGAAAGCGGGCCAGGATGGCCCGCTGCTCTACCCGGGGCCCCTGTGCGGCGGTGAGTCGGGGTCGACAGGCCGCGCCGCGGGAGGCGACAGGAGGTCGACTCCTTTTCGCCAGCACAGGGATGTGCTGTCGAAAAGCCCGGCCCCGGCTCACGGACTTGCCGAGCAGGACGCCCGGCAAGCGCCAAGCGGGGTGGCCTTTCTCTTTGGTTATCTTTCTCTTTGGCCACGCAAAGAGAAAGTAACTCGGCTGCCACAGGCAGACGAAAGCTCTTGCTTTGCACCCGGAGGCTCAAGCGGACCACAGTCGCGTCCATTCGGATCAGATTCGCTGGTGAAAGGCGCCCCGCAGGCATGACACGCGCAGCAAGGTAGACAGGTTCAGATTCAATTCTTGGGCCGTGTGATTCAGGTCGGTAGCCGCCTCTCGTGGATTGTCGGCTCATCATCGACACGGCGGCTTCCGGCACCCTGTGATTGTTGTGCCTGCCGCCCAGTGGCCATGATCCCATGTAGCGAAGACGGCCGGTTGCTATCTGGCAGCTAGCGATCCAGCCAAACCCCCAAACCCTGCGCATTCAACTCAATATCCTCGCCCAGCAGCTCCAGTAGTTGTTCATGGCTGCCTTGCCAGCCGTGCGCTGCGGCACGATCGCCGTACAGCTGGGTGAGCGAGGCGACGAGGGTGGCGTGGCGGTCGGGTTGCTGGTTGGCCTCGCGCGCCAGGGCGACCATGGCGTCGATCTGCTCATGCAGGTCGCTGGCGAGGCGGTCGATTTCATTGACGCGGTTGTAGTGGGTGAGGTACATCGCGGTGGGCTTCATGGCGACGAGGCGGTTGATGGAGGCGTGCAGGGCGTCGGGGTCGAATTGGACAGGCGAGGTGGTGGGCAGGATGAAGGCGCCGCGGGCGGTGTCGAACTCGCGATAGCTCAGACCGAATACGTCACCGGTGAAGAAGACGTTGGCGCGAACATCGTGGATCGCGTTGTGATGTTTGGCGTGTCCGGGAGTGTCGATGCAGCGCAGGAGGCGGCCGGCCAGGTCGACCACGTGGCCGTCGGTCGCCTCGATGACGCGCTCGGCGGGTATCGGGCGAAGACGTCCATAGTCACGCAACATTACCGCCTCGCCGTAGACGGCGCTGGCGCCGGCCCAGAGTTTCGATGGGTCGATCATGTGACGAGCACCGCGCGGGTGTACCACCAGTTTCGCATTCGGCAGTTGCGCGATCAGCTCGCCGGCGCCACCGGCGTGGTCCAGGTGCACATGGGTGAGGATCAGCCAGTCGACGTTCGCGGCGGACAGGCCGGCAACATCCAGTGCGCCCAGCATTCGCGGCACCGAATGGTTGGTGCCGCAATCGATGAACGCAGCGTGGCCAGCATCGACGACCAAGTATGCCGCGTCGAAACCCGCTCGCACGAAGCCGGTGTCGATGACATGGATGCCTTGGGGGTGGGTCATGTGTGCCTCGCCAATCCGGAGATCCAGCGAGGATAGCAAGTTGGGGTCGCATCGGCATCCGCGTCGACTGCCAATTTCTTCACCCGCCGAACCTGTGCCGCCGGTGGCGTGCGTGGTCGCTCAACCGGCGCGGCGCAAGGTCAGGTTGATACGACAGTCGCCCAGGACGGGGTGATGGGCCGACTTCACCGGCAACACGCCGTGGTAACGCAGTCGTGCCGGGCCGCCCCAGACGACGACATCGCCGTGAACCAGCGGCACGCGCTGCGGGCGATCTGTCCGGTGCAGGCCGCCAAACAGGAACACCGCCGGGATACCCAGCGAGACCGAGACGATCGGCTGGTTGAAGTCGCACTCGTCGCGATCCTGGTGCAGGCTGAGTCGGGTGCCCGCTTCGTAGCGATTGACCAGACAGGCGTCGGGCGCGAACCCGGCGAACCCCGCTCGTGTGGCCGCGGCGGCCGCCAGCCACTGGAAGGTTGGCGGCATCGCCGGCCAGGCCTGCCCGGTTTGCGGATCGTTCGGCTCGTAGCGATAGCCGCGGCGGTCGCTGAGCCAGCCTAGTTGACCCGCGTTGGTCATGGCCACCGACATGCGCTGACCGCCGGGCGTGACCATGTGGCGCCATGGGGCCCGCGTCAGGATCGCGTCGAGCGCCGCCAGCAGAGCGACTTCGTCGGCCAACGCAAACCCGCGCAGGAGCAGGGCGCCGTCGCCCAACGGTTCCTCCTTGCGCACCGGTTCAAGCGTGCCGCCAAACAGATCTGCGCCAGACATGGCGTGGCGCGAGGCCGAAGTGCGTGTCGGATGGCGGGCAGGCACGGTCGCGTGCGCTCACGGGCGGGTTTCGTGCGCCAGCAGGGCGCGCTTGCGTTCGACGCCCCAGCGGTAGCCGGACAGACCGCCGTCGTTGCGCACCACGCGATGACAGGGAATGGCCACCGCCAGCATGTTCGCGGCACAAGCCGCGGCTACCGCGCGTGCCGCGCCGGGCTGGCCGATGTGCTGCGCGATCTCGCTGTAGCTGGCCGTGCTGCCGACCGGGATCTCGCGCAACGCCTGCCATACACGCTGCTGGAAGGCGGTGCCGCGCACATCCAGCGCCAGGTCCAGGCCGATCTCCGGTGCTTCGACAAAGCCGGCGACTTGCGCGACCAGTGCCTCGTAGTCCGCGTCGTCGCCGACCAGGATGGCGTGGGGAAAGCGTTTTTGCAGATCCCGCGCCAGCGCATCCGGATCGTCGCCGAGCAGGATCGCGCACACACCGCGCTCGCCCTGGGCGACCAGGATCGAGCCCAGCGAGCACTCGCCGGTGGCGAAGTGGATTTCGCCGTCGGCGCGCGGCTCGGCGGCCAAGGTGGGATGTTTGTCGACGGTGTTCATGCGGATCTCGTTATCGGGATTATCGCTCAAGGCGAAATCCATGCGCGAACAGATGCACCGGTACCCCGGTTCTTGCGCTCGAATTCAAGTCGCAGCCAGGCTCGGACTCTACCAGTCGGTGGGCCGGTAGTCCTTCAGGAACTGCCCCCACACGTGTTCGCCGGTGTTGATGCCGTGGATGATCGGATCGACGATCCGCGCGGCGCCGTCGACGATGTCCAACGGTGGATGAAAGCGTTCTTCGGCCACCTTGCGCGCCGCCAGCGCGGCCGGATCCTCGTCGGTCACCCAGCCGGTGTCGACGCTGTTCATGTGGATGCCGTCGTTGTGATAATCGGTGGCTGCGGTGCGCGTCATCATGTTCAGCGCCGCCTTGGCCATGTTGGTATGCGGGTGGCGGGTGGTCTTGAAGTGGCGGTAGAACTGGCCTTCCATCGCCGACACGTTGACGATGTGCTTGTCGCGCTCGCTGGTGCGCAGCATCAAGGGCTTCAGCCGCGCGTTGATGATGAACGGCGCGATCGCGTTGACCAGTTGCACCTCCAGCAATTCCACCGAGGGCACCTCCGCCATCAGCAGGCGCCAGGAATTGCGTTCACGCAGGTCGACCTGCTGCAGGTCCTGGTCGAGCCGGCCTTCGGGAAACAAATGGCTTTGCGCCAACAATTCCTCCGGTAACAACGGCAGCTGCGAGAGCTCGGCGGCGCGGCTGAGGCCCGGCAATGTCGCGCCCGATATCGAGGTGCCGGTTTCGGGCAGGATGCTGGAGCCGCGCAGACCTTCGTAGTGGCCGATCAGGGCGCGCACGGATTCAGGCAAGTTATGCAGGGCGGTCGTCTCGTCCGCCATCATGTGTGCGTAGAAATCCGGCGGGCGACGCACGGTCTGGCAGGCATTGTTGATGATGAAGTCCAGCCGCGTGCGGGTGGCGACCAGCTCGTGGCAGAACGCCTCGACGCTAGGGGTGTGGCGCAGGTCCAGCCCGTAGATCTGCAGCCGGTGGCCCCAGTCGGCAAAGTCCGGCTCTGCGGCATAGCGGGCGGCGCAGTCGCGCGGGAAGCGCGTGGTGACGATCAGCTCGGCGCCGGCACGCAGTAGCTTCAGGCCGGCCTGGTAACCGATTTTCACCCGACCACCGGTGAGCAGGGCGACGCGCCCGCACAGGTCGGCCAGCTCGTCGCGCTTGGCGTAGTTGAACGCGGCGCAATCCGGGCATAGCTGGTCGTAGAAAAAATGAATGGCGGTGTACTTGCGCTTGCACACGTAGCAGTGCTTCGGCTCGAGAGATTCCCGCGCCCGGGCAGCATCTTCGTCCGCGGCGATGTCGTGCGGCAGGAATCCTTCGGGAGCAAACACGTTCGGCGTGGTGAATGCCGGTCGGCGGCGCAGCGTACGGATGCCGGTCTGGTTGAGCACGGCATCCTCGGCCTGGAGTTTCGCCGCATGCTGCGCCTTCTGGGCCGCCTTCAGCCGGATCCGGCGCACAGCAGGGTCGGGATGGTAGATCCGGGCCACCGCCTGGTGCAGGCGCTGGCGATCCTCGGCCGGCAGGCGATCCAGCAGTTGGCGGTCGTCAGCGGCCGCTTCCAGCAATTGCGCGGCCGCGCGCAGGCGTGCCAGCAGATCGGCATCGGCGTCGTTCGGATCGAGTGGCACGGCGATACTCATGGGCCAAGTGCTGCCTGTATCCGGGTGATGGTGGGCACGGGCCGGTCTACGCTTGCGCCTCGTGCTTGTCGGCATCCACCGGGATGCAGGCGCACATGATGTGCTTGTCGCCGTAGACGTTGTCGACGCGGGCCACCGGTACCCAGTATTTCTGCAGTTTGAGGCTGGCCAGCGGAAACGCTGCCAGTTCGCGCGGGTAAGCATGGGTCCACTCGCTGGCGCTGACCATGGTAGCGGTGTGTGGCGCGTGCTTGAGCGGGTTGTCCTCGCGGTCGAGCTTGCCTTCCTCGATTGCACGAATTTCGTCGCGGATCTGGATCATGGCGTCGATGAAGCGGTCCAGCTCGTGCCGCGATTCGCTCTCGGTCGGCTCGACCATCAGCGTGCCGGCTACTGGAAAGCTGAGCGTCGGCGCGTGGAAGCCGAAATCGATCAGCCGTTTGGCGACATCCTCGGCGCCAATGCCGGTGGTATCTTTCAGCGCGCGCAGGTCGAGGATGCACTCATGTGCGACGAGCCCGTTGCGTCCGGTGTACAGCGTCGGATAGTGCGGCGCCAGCCGCTTGGCGATGTAGTTGGCGTTGAGCAGGGCGATCTGGGTTGCCTTGCGCAGGCCTTGCGATCCCATCAGGCTGATGTACATCCAGCTGATCGGCAGGATGCTCGCGCTGCCGAAGCTGGCGGCCGAGACCATACCTACTTGTGTTTTGCGATCATCCTGATCGCCGCCGACAGGGATGTCGGCATAAGTACCGGGCAGGAACGGCGCCAGATGGGATTTCACCGCACACGGGCCCACGCCCGGGCCACCGCCGCCATGCGGGATGCAGAAGGTCTTGTGCAGGTTGAGGTGGGACACGTCCGAGCCCCACTTGCCCGGCTTGGCCAGGCCGACCAGCGCATTCATGTTGGCGCCGTCGGTGTACACCTGCCCGCCATGTGCGTGCACGATGTCGCAGATCGCCACGATGTCCTCCTCGAACACACCATGCGTGGACGGGTAGGTGATCATCAGCGCGGCGAGGCGGTCGGAATACTTCTCGGCGGCGCGGCGGATGTCCTCGACGTCGACATTGCCGTTGGCATCGCATTTGGTTACCACCACGGTCATGCCACACAGGTGGGCCGAGGCCGGGTTGGTGCCGTGGGCGGACTCGGGAATCAGGCAGATATCGCGCTGGGCCTCGTTGCGCGAGCGATGCCAGGCGCGGATCGCGAGCAGGCCGGTGTACTCGCCCTGGGCACCCGAATTCGGCTGCAGGCTGACCGCGTCGTAGCCGGTGCATTCGACCAGCATCGCCTCGAGGTCGTCGATAAGCTCCTTGTAGCCGAGCATCTGCGGCGCCGGGGCCAGCGGGTGGATGTTGCCGAATTCGGGCCAGGTTATCGGGATCATCTCGGCGGTGGCGTTGAGCTTCATGGTGCACGAGCCCAACGGGATCATCGTGCGATCCATCGCCAGGTCCTTGTCCGCCAGCGCGCGCATGTAGCGCAGCAATTCGTGCTCGCTATGGTAGGTATTGAACACCGGGTGGGTGAGAAACGCGCTGCTGCGGCACAGGCCGGCGGGCAGCGCGTCGTCGACAACGGTGTCCAGCGCGTCGATGTCGTCGATCCTGGTCCCGAACAGGGCTGCCAGTGCCACCACGTCGTCGCGGGTAGTGGTCTCGTCGAGACTGATGCCGACACTGTCGTGGTCGATATTCCGCAGGTTGATGCGTGCGGCTGCGGCGTTGGCATGCAGGGCGGCAGCATCGACACCAGTGACATGCAGGGTATCGAAGAAGGCGTTACCCACGGCCACGCCTGAGTCGCGCAGCGCGGTGGCCAGGATCGCGCTGAGCCGATGGGTGCGTCGTGCGATCCGGATCAGGCCTTGCGGACCGTGATAGACCGCGTACATGCTGGCCATCACCGCCAGCAGCACCTGGGCGGTGCAGATATTCGAGGTGGCTTTCTCGCGGCGTATATGTTGCTCGCGGGTCTGCAGGGCCAGGCGATAGGCGTATTTGCCTTCGGCGTCGATCGACACGCCGATCAGGCGGCCCGGCATCGAGCGCTTGTAGGTGTCGCGGCAGGCCATGAAGGCAGCATGCGGTCCGCCGTTGCCGAACGGCACGCCGAAGCGTTGTGAGTTGCCGACCACGATATCTGCACCCCATTCGCCCGGCGCGGCGATCAGGGTCAGCGCCAGCAGGTCGGTGGCCACGGCGACCACACCACCGCGCTCGTGCACGGCCGCCGCGATGGCGCGGTAATCGTTGATGTTGCCGAACGTGTCGGGATATTGCAGCAACACGCCGAAAGCTTCGGTGCCGGCGGCCTCGCTGTCGGCGCCGACGAGCAGCTCGATGCCCAGCGGTGCGGCGCGGGTGCGCACCACTTCCAGCGTCTGCGGATGCACGCCGCGGGAGACGAAAAAGACATGGGACTTCGACTTGCACGAACGCTTGGCCAGGGTCATCGCCTCGGCCGCGGCGGTGGCTTCGTCCAGCAGCGAGGCGTTGGCGATCTGCATGCCGGTGAGGTCGGCGCACATGGTCTGGAAGTTGAGCAGGGCTTCCATCCGGCCCTGCGAGATCTCCGACTGATACGGCGTGTACGCCGTGTACCAGGCCGGGTTCTCCAGGATATTGCGCAGGATGACGTTCGGCGTGTGGGTGCCGTAGTAGCCTTGGCCGATGAAGCTGCGGAACACCTGGTTCTTGTCGGCGATGGCGCGGATCCTGGCCAGTGCGGCCTCTTCGCTGATCGCCTGCGGCAAGGCCAGTGATGCATTCGACTTGATTCCGCCTGGCACGATCGCGTCGGTCATCGATTCGAGCGAGTCGTGGCCGATGATGCGCAGCATCTGTGCGATCTCGGCGTCATTGGGGCCGATATGGCGCTCGATGAAGGCGTCGTGGTTTTCAAGCTCGCGCAGGGAACGAGTGGTGGTGTTGCTCATGACTGGGCATCCGAAGGCTACGTGCCGTGCCGCACGCAAGGCGCCCCTCTGTCCTTTTGCCTGAGAGTTTGGAGATGCGCGAGCGTCTCGTGCCCCTTCGGCGGCGGATTCAACCGCTCTCTCCAGAGTGTTTGCGCAAGGTGGTGTGGGGCCTGAGCGATTACGGGCGTTGCGTCTTCGGCAGCCGGCATGCCCTTGCGGACGCGTCAGCTTCTCCCACGATGCGTTTACCAAGGTGATTATACAGGGCTGACGCGGGCGCGGTGGCACGATCTGGATGCGGCTGGAAGGTTATGACGAGGCGGCGATCCTGACGCACCTCAAGGCGCATGGCGTGCGTATCGGCGAGCTGGGTTCGCGCTACGGTGCGCGCGGCGAGGGCCCGTCGATCTATCTTTACGACCCGCAGGGCAGCATGGTCGAGCTGAAGGGGCCGGCAATTGCTTGAGTGGCTGTGGCGGGCGGTGCCCGCCCTACATCGCTTGGACGAAAGCCGCCCTGAAAGGCGGCCTTCGTTTACAATTGGTGCCCAGAAGAGGACTCGAACCTCCACGGAGTTGCCCCCGCTAGCACCTGAAGCTAGTGCGTCTACCAATTCCGCCACCTGGGCAGGTGTCACACCGCTCTGCGAGCTGCGTGAGCCGGGTAATGTAGGCATCGGCTCCCAGCTTGTCAACTGTTTTCACATCAACGCATGGTGTCGTGTCATTCTGCGCGGCGCCGATACCAAAAGGATATTTAGTGACCAGAAAAAATCCCCCGAAGCCTGGCCAGAGCCAGGTCCCGCAGTCCCCCGGGGCCGGCAGTAAATCCAGCGGCCGCGGCAAGCGCGACGTCGCGACGCCCACCAAGCGCCAGGGCAAGGCAGCCGTACATGATCCTCACGCGCAGCGCGAAGCCCAGCGCTACGAGCGTCCTATCCCCAGCCGCGAGGCGATCCTTGCCCTGCTGGAGGAGCGCGGTGAGCTGCTGACCGAGGCACGTATCGCCGAGGCGTTGCAGATTCACGATGAAACCGATCTCGAGGCACTGCGCAAGCGGCTCGCTGCCATGGTGCGCGACGCCCAGTTGTTGCTTGGCCGCCGCGGCGGCTATGCGCCGACCCGCAAGCTCGACCTGATTGCCGGCCGGGTGTTGGCCAATGCCGAAGGCTATGGCTTCCTGCGCCCTGACGAGGGCGGCGATGACCTGTACCTCTCGCCACAGCAGATGCGCACCGTGTTGCATGGGGATCGCGTGCTGGCCAGCGTGGTCGGCATCGATCGCCGCGGGCGTAAACAGGGCGCGATAGCCGAAGTACTGGAACGGCGCTCACCGCGCCTGGTTGGTCGGGTGCTGATCGAGGACGGCGTGACCCTGGTAACGCCAGACGACCGTCGCTTGAACCAGGACGTGATGATCAAGCCCGGCCAGGAGCAGGGCGCGAAATCCGGCCAGATCGTGGTGGTCGAAATCACGGATCCGCCAACCGCGCAGCGCGGGCCATTGGGCGAGATCCGCGCCGTCCTTGGCGAACGCCTGCAACCGTCGCTGGTGGTGGAGATGGCGATCGCCAGCCACGACCTGCCGCATGAATGGCCGGCCGAGGTGCTGCGTGACGCGGCCCAGGTGGAAGAGCAGGTGACCGCCGCCGAGCGTGCAGGTCGCACCGATCTGCGCAAGCTGCCGCTGGTGACGATCGATGGCGCGGACGCACGCGATTTCGATGATGCCGTGTATGCGGAGCGTCGCCGCGGTGGTGGCTGGCGCCTGATCGTGGCGATCGCCGACGTGTCGCATTACGTGAAGGTCGGCAACGCGATGGATCGCGAGGCCTACGAGCGCAGCACATCGACGTATTTTCCCGGCTTCGTGGTGCCGATGCTGCCAGAGACGCTGTCCAACGGCATCTGCTCGCTGAACCCGAAGGTCGAGCGCCTGTGCATGGTCTGCGACATGATCGTCGACGCCGAGGGCAGCGTCACCCGATCGAAGTTCTACGACGCGGTGATGCTGTCGCACGCGCGGCTTACCTACGACAAGGTGTGGCAGGTGGTCGGCCTGAACGACGCCGACGCGCGTCACGAGGTGGCCGACGTGTTGCCGCAGTTGGAAACCCTGCATGCGCTGTACCAGGCGATGGCGGCACAGCGCAAGCGTCGCGGCGCGATCGATTTCGAGACGCCTGAGGTGAAGTTCCGCCTCGACCAGAGCGGCGGCGTGGAGTCGATGGGCGCCACCGAGCGTAACGACGCGCACAAGCTGATCGAGGAATGCATGATCGCCGCCAACGTGCAGGCGGCGCTGTTCCTGGAAAAAAAGAAGATTCCCGCGCTGTTCCGCGCGCACGAGCCGCCGCCGGCGGAAAAGTACGAGGATCTGCAGCAGTTCCTGCGCGAGTTCAAGTTGCGCATGCCGCCGGTGGATGAAGTGACGCCGGCGGATTTCGCCGAGATCCTGCGCATGGTGCACGATCGCCCCGAGCGCGAGCTGATCCAGAACGTATTGCTGCGCTCGCAGAGCATGGCGGCGTATCAACCCGACAACCGCGGCCACTTCGGCCTCGCGCTGCCGGCCTACGCGCACTTCACCTCGCCGATCCGGCGCTATCCCGACCTGCTGGTGCACCGTGCGATCCGCTTTGCGCTGACCGGCGGCAAGATCGTCGACTACACCTACACCCCGGCGGAAATGGCCGCGATGGCCGTGCATTGTTCCCAGCGTGAGCGCCGCGCCGAGGAAGCCGAGCGCGATGTGGATGAGCGCTTCAAGTGCGCCTGGATGGAAAAGCACATCGGCAGCGAGTTCGACGGCGTGGTCACCGGGGTCACCTCGTTCGGCTTGTTCGTGGAACTGGACGAATCGAAGGTATCCGGCCTGGTGCACATCAGCCAGCTGGCCAATGATTACTACCATTTCGATGCGACGCGCAAGCTGCTCAAGGGCGAGCGCACCGGCGCGCAGTTTCGCCTCGGCGACCACGTGCGCATCCAGGTGCTGCGCGCCAGCCTGGAGGATCGCAAGATCGACTTCCGGCTGGTTTCGCCGCGCGCGCCAGCGACGGCGCCAGCCGGCAGCGGCAAGACGTACGACTATGCCGCCAGTGGTGAGCGCTATTCGCTGCCGAAGAAGCCTGCCGTTACCACGAAGGCACCGGGCATGTTCGGTCGCGCCACCAGGGCGATCGGCCGCGCGTTTGGTCGCAAGGAGGCCGAAGTCATCGCGCCGCCGCCAGCCCCGCGCAAGACGGTGGCAACCGATAATCCGCCGTCACGGGTGCCTGCCGCGACGCGTGCACCCGTCGGGGAGCCGCGTCGGGGCCGCAAGGTGAAGGAATCTTCGTCTTCCCGCGGCCCGCGCAGGGAAGCCTCCGCGCGGCGTGGGCCGGCACCCGCCGCGACGCCGGCACCTGCGAAGAACCCCAGACGTCGGCCAAAACCGAAAGGCAAATGATGAGTGAGAGCTGGATCGTCGGGATCAACCCGGTCGAAGGGGCGTTGAGCAACGACGCCGAGCGCGTACGCGAAGTGCTGGTGGAGAACGGCCAGCGCAACGCGCGGGTGCTGCAGCTGGTCGAGCGTGCGAAGCAGTTGAACATTCCGGTGCGCCAGCGCCAGCGCGCAGAGCTGGACCGGCACGCCGGCGAAGCCCGTCATCAGGGAGTGGCAGCGCTTTACGAAGCCGCACCAGCGGCACATGAGAATGAGCTGGCCGGCCTGCTCGAGCGCGACGCCAGCGATGCGCTGGTGCTGGTGCTCGACGGCGTCACCGACCCGCACAACCTCGGTGCCTGCCTGCGCAGTGCGGCAGCGGCCAGGGTCACTGCCGTGATCGTGCCCAAGGATCGCGCGGTCGGGTTGACCCCGGTGGTGCGCCGGGCCTCCGCTGGCGGCGCGGATCGGGTGCCGTTGATCGCGGTGACCAACCTGGCGCGCACGCTGCGTACGTTGAAGGATGCGGGCGTGTGGATCACCGGCCTGGCCGGCGATACAGACACCCCGCTTTACGGTGTAGATTTCAGAGGGCCGGCGGCGATTGTCCTGGGCAGCGAAGGCGAAGGCCTCCGGCGGCTTACCCGCGAACTGTGCGATTTCGTGGCGAAGATTCCGATGCCGGGCACGATGGAAAGCCTGAACGTTTCCGTCGCCACCGGAATCGCTTTGTTCGAGGTGCTGCGACAGCGGAGTGCGAAGCGATGAGTTTTTTCTGGTACGACTGGGCCGGTTACCTCGGCGTGGCGCTGATCCTGCTCGCGTTCTTCCTGCTGCAAGCGCAGCAGTTGCATGGCAATCGCCTGACCTACCAGGCGATGAACATCCTCGGCGCGCTGGGCGTGATGCTGTCGCTGCTGTTCGGCAATTTCAACCTGCCGGCCTTCATGCTGGAAGTCGCCTGGATCGCCATCGGTGTGTACGGCGTGTTGCGCAGCTGGCGGCGCCACGGCGAAACGCCAAGGTTTCCCGGCGAACCCTTGTAGCGCGCCGCTGACTGCACGCGCGCTCCTGTGGGAGCTTCTTTCTTGTCTTCGAACTGTCTGGACGAGGCCGCTGGCGATCAGGGAGCGGCAAGCCCGCTGTGTGCCTGCTCCAGCAGTTCCAGCTGACGCCAACGATTGACGACGACGCAAAACAAATCGGCGGTGCGATCGGCGTCATAGACGGCCGAATGGGCTTCGCTGCTGTTGAATGACAGCCCCGCCGCCAGCACCGCCTTGCTCAGCACCGTCTGGCCGTAGGCGAGGCCGCCGAGGCTGACCGTGTCGAAGCAGCTGAACGGGTGGAACGGATTGCGCTTGTGCCCGCAGCGTCGCACCGCCTGATTGAGAAAGCCCAGGTCGAACGCGGCATTGTGACCGACCAGGATTGCCCGCTGGCAGCCCGCCTCGCGGACCGCCTCGCGAACGACACCGAAGATATGATCCAGCGCCTGGTGTTCCGGTACGGCGCCACGCAAGGGGTTGTCCGGGTCGATCCCGGTGATCTCCAGCGAACGCGGATCGAGGTTGGCGCCGGGGAACGGTTCCACGTGGGTCGAGACCGCTGGCCGCAGACTCAGGAAGCCCGCCTCGTCCATGCGCAGCGGCACCGCGGCGATCTCCAGCAGCGCATCATGCTCGGCATCGAAGCCACCGGTTTCCACATCGACGACGACTGGCAGATAACCGCGAAATCGCTCGGCCATGCGGACTGCATGGCTGTTGTTCACAATATCCATCGGCGCAGCATATCAGCCGCTGGCGTTACCGTCGGCAAGCATCAGCAGGCAGTGCGGCGGGCATTTGTTGTGCGCTGGCCCAGGCCTGCATCACGCAGGCGTCGTTGACCGCCAGGCACATCACGCCGATGCCGCGCGCCTGGAAGTCGGCACAGTGGTTTCACCGGGTTGGATGCTCGCGCGAAACTCGGTGGGAGAACTCACCCATGCAACGGGTTCGACGGCACGCTGCCTTGAATCGCCGCCGCGAGCACCTATTTCTGGAGCAGGCGGCAATCGTGCCGCAAAACTTGATGAGGAGGCAGTGAGATGAATCAGAGCCGTCAATCCATCTGGAACCGTGACTTCGTGCCGTCGGATGAAGTCCGCCAGGCCATGAGCCGCTTTTTTGGCGTCGGCGACAGCGACCAGTCCACCGTGGAAACCAGCCAGTGGGCACCGCGGGTTGACATCCGCGAGGAAGACAAGCGCTTCGTGATCCTGGTCGACGTGCCGGGCGTGGATCCGTCCGAGATCGAGGTGAGCATGGATAAGAGCATTCTCACCATCAAGGGCGAGCGCAAGGTCGACAGTGAGGAGAACGGCAGCAAGCTGACCCGGCAGGAGCGGGTGTACGGCACCTTCCATCGCCGGTTTGCGCTGCCCGAGAGCGCCGATGCCGATGGCATCAGTGCGCATGGCAAGCATGGCGTGCTGGAGATCTCGATCCCGAAGAAGCCGGAAACCACGCCGCGCCGCATCACCATCAATACCGCCAGCTGAGCGGGGCGTTCCGGACGCAAGACAGTGTGAAAGCCAGCCCCGCCATGGATAATGCTCCGCGGCGGGGCGAAGCTTTGTGTGGCACCGATCATCGGGAGCGGGTGTGGAATTCAAAGACTATTACGAAATCCTGGGCGTCAAGCCGGATGCGAGCGAGGCCGAGATCAAGGCGGCGTATCGCAAGCTCGCGCGCAAATACCACCCGGACAAGAACAAGGAAGGCGGCGCCGAGGAAAAATTCAAGGCGGTCAACGAAGCCAATGAAGTGCTGAAGGATGCCGAGAAGCGGCGTTCCTACGATCAGCTGCGTGCCGGGGGTTATCGGCAGGGCGAGCAGTTCCGGCCGCCGCCGGGTTGGCAGGGTCAGCAGGGCTTTGGTGACGACAATGGCGATTTCAGCGACTTCTTCGAAAGCCTGTTCGGCCGTGGCGCCGTCGGCGGCGGCCATCGCGGCCAGCCGCGACCGCGGCGGGGGCATGACGTGCAGGCCTCCGTGCAGATCGATTTGCAGACCGCGTTCGATGGCGGGCGCACGCGGCTGGTGATGCGCGACCCGGCCGGTGGTGAGCGTGTGCTGGAGGTAAAGATCCCTGCCGGTATCCAGCCTGGCCAGGTGATCCGCCTGTCCGGCCAGGGCCAGCCCGGCATGGCCGGCGGGCCGAAAGGCGACTTGCTGCTGGAAGTGGGGATCCACGACGATGCGCGGTTTCGCCTCGATGGCCGCAACGTGGTGCATGTATTGCCGATTACGCCCTGGGAGGCAGCGCTCGGCGCGACGGTGCCGGTACCGACGCTGGCTGGGACGGTCGACTTGCGCATCCCTCCCGGCTCGCAGTCAGGGCGCAAGTTGCGCTTGAAAGGGCGCGGCATGCCGGGCAGCCATCCGGGCGATCAACTGGTGGAATTGTCAATACGTGCGCCGGCGGTGGACAGCGATGCGCAGCGCGAGGCCTACAAGGCAATGCACAAAAGCTTCCCGGATTTCGACCCGCGCCACTGAGCGGCGGGCCAAAGTCGGGTTGCCCGGCCTTGGCCCGCCCCCCCCGATGAAACGATGCTCAGCCGCGTGAGGCGCGCTTGCGGTCGTTCTCGGTGAGGTGCTTCTTGCGCAGGCGGATTTCCTTCGGCGTGACCTCGACCAGCTCGTCGTCGTCGATGAAGTCCAGCGCCTGTTCCAGGGTGAACTTGATCGCCGGGGTCAGCTGGATCGCATCATCCTTGCCCGAGGCGCGCATGTTGGTCAGCGGCTTGGGCTTGATCACGTTGACGGTGAGATCGTTGTCCTTGGCGTGGATGCCGACCAACTGGCCTTCGTACACCTGATCGCCCTCAGCGGCGAACAGCTTGCCACGCTCCTGCAACGGCCCCAGCGAGTAGGCCGGGGTGGTGCCGCCGGCGTTGGCGATCATCACGCCGTTCTTGCGCTTGGCGATCTGGCCTTCTTCCTTCGGCCCATAGTGGTCGAACACGTGGAACAGCAGGCCCGAACCCTGGGTCAGCGTCCTGAACTCGTTCTGGAAGCCGATCAGGCCACGCGCCGGGATCTCGTAATCCAGGCGTACGCGGCCCTTGCCGTCCGGTACCATGTTCTTCAGCTGCGCCTTGCGCGTGCCGAGTTTTTCCATCACGCCGCCCTGGTGGACTTCCTCGACGTCAACCACCAGTTGCTCGAGCGGCTCCATCTTCTGGCCGTCGATTTCCTTGATGATCACTTCCGGGCGCGACACGGCCAGCTCGTAGCCTTCGCGACGCATGTTCTCGATCAATACCGACAGATGCAACTCGCCACGGCCCGAGACCAGGAACTTGTCCGCGTCGGAACCTTCCTCGACCTTCAGCGCCACGTTGTGCACCTGCTCGCGCTCGAGCCGGTCGCGCAACTGGCGGCTGGTCAGGAACTTGCCGGCGGACAGGTCCTTGTTGCCGGCGAACGGCGAGTTGTTGACCTGGAAGGTCATCGAAATCGTCGGCTCATCCACGGTCAGTGGTGGCAGCGCTTCAGGTGTGTCCAGCGCGCAAATGGTGTCGGAGATGGTCAAGTCCGGGATACCGGAGATCGCCACGATATCGCCGGCCTCGGCGCTGTCCTGCTCGATCCGCTCCAGGCCGAGGAAACCCAGCACCTGCAGCACCTTGCCCTGGCGCTTCTTGCCTTCACGGTTGATCACCGCGACTGGCATGTTCTTCTTCAGGGTCCCGCGCTGGATGCGGCCGATGCCGATCACGCCGACGAAGTTGTTGTAGTCGAGCTGGCTGATACGCATCTGGAACGGGCCGTCCGGATCGACGTCCGGCTTGCTCACATGCTGCATGATCGCTTCGTACAGCGGGGTCATGTCGCCTTCACGCACGTTCTCGTCGAGGCTGGCGTAGCCGTTCAGCGCCGAGGCGTAGACAATCGGGAAGTCCATCTGCTCGGCGGTGGCGCCGAGGCGGTCGAACAGATCCCACACCTGTTCGACGACCCATTCCGGGCGCGCACCGGGTCGATCGACCTTGTTGATCACCACGATCGGCTTGAAGCCCATCGCGAAGGCTTTCTGGGTCACGAAGCGGGTCTGTGGCATCGGGCCGTCCATCGCATCGACCAGGATCAGCACCGAGTCGACCATCGACAACACACGCTCCACCTCACCGCCGAAGTCGGCGTGTCCCGGGGTGTCGACGATGTTGATGTGGTTGCCGCGCCAGTTGATGGCCGTGTTCTTGGCCAGGATGGTGATGCCGCGCTCCTTTTCCTGGTCGTTGGAATCCATCATGCGCTCGGCCAGCACCGTGCGCTCGTTGAACGTGCCGGACTGCTTGAGCAGGCAGTCGACGAGGGTCGTCTTGCCGTGGTCGACGTGGGCGACAATGGCGATATTGCGCAGGTTTTCTATGGACATGGAAAGCACTCGGGTGGCGCATGCAGCCACCACGTAGGTTATCTGGAGGTTAACCGGTTAAGTATACGGGTTTGCACGACGGTGTGCTGGCCGCGGAAGACGACCACGTACTGACTTGAATCGCACTTACTTGATTCTACCGTGTCACTAATGACACCTGATGCTTCGGTGCACCCTGCTGCAGCACGGCCAGCGTGGCAGGTGGCGCGCGATGACGCGGGCGAGGCGGAAACGCGTGGTGGTGAT
This sequence comes from Rhodanobacter sp., assembly GCA_004298505.1. GTDB lineage: Bacteria > Pseudomonadota > Gammaproteobacteria > Xanthomonadales > Rhodanobacteraceae > Rhodanobacter. Next base: position 197 of record SCRO01000025.1, on the reverse strand, counting down.
CGACCAAGGCAGGTGGCGCGGCATCAGCCTCAATCAGGAACGGGGGGATCAGTGCAGCCCCCAGCCCATGGATGGCTGCTGCGGTCAGCATGGAAAACAGTTCCATGCGTGGCCCGGCCATGTCATGGACCACTGCCAGAGCGAGTGACTCGAACCATTGGCGCCAGGCGTAGGGTCGGGTGCTGAGCTGCAGCAGG
>SCRO01000024.1 GCA_004298505.1 Rhodanobacter sp. | reverse complement strand
AAGCGCGCTGTCATCGCCGTAGGCGGCATCACCCAGCACCACCCCGCGTGGCACGCCGGCGGCGACGGCGGCGCCGATCTGCGCGGCGGCAATCTGGTTCTTGGTCAGGAAGCCCACCGACGCGGGCACGCCCACCGAGTGCGTACCCTTCTTCGGAAAGCCGGTGTCATCGATGATCCAGTAGCACGGCTCCGCTCCACCGCGCGTCAACACCGGCAGCACCTGCTCGGCGACCGTGGCCAGCAACGCTTCGTCGCTCCATGCCGAGGTCGATACCAAGTGATGCATCGACTGATGGGCCGAACGCACTGCCTGTGGATGCACGCGCGCCGCCCTGGCACGGGCCTTTGTCGCCGAGGCGGTGCTGGGCCTGACGCAGACCTCCGACCTGGTGGAGCGACTCAACGCCGATACGCTGCTGCGCCGCTTATGCGGATTCGATCTGCGCCGCCGGGCACCGTTGAACGAATCCTTGTTCTCGCGGGCGTTTGCCGAGTTCGCTGCCCAGGAACTGCCGGCGCGTGTGCATGCCGCGCTGGTCCAGAACGCGTTGGGCGATACGCTGATCGGGCATCTGTCGCGCGATGCCACCGCCATTGAAGCGCGCGAACACCCGGTCAAGGCCGAGCCGGCGCCGGCCGCGGTCCCGCGCAAGCGCGGACGACCGCGCAAAGGGGACGTCCGCCCCCCAAGACCCCGACCCGCATTGAACAGCCGCCGGCATGAGCTTGCCCGCGATGCTGGCCGATCTGCCCACGGCCTGCGACGTAGGCACCAAGCGCAACAGCCAGGGCTTCAAGACTACTTGGATCGGCTACAAGCTGCACCTGGATGTGGCCGACGGCATGATCCCGATCTCGGTGGTGCTCACCTCGGCCAGCGTGCACGACTCGCAGGTCGCCATCCCGCTCGCCACGATCAGCGCACAGCGCGTCACGAACCGCTACGACCTGATGGACACCGCGTACTGCAGCCCGATCCTGCGCGCGCACAACCCGCGCAGCGGCGAGAAGATCGCGTTCGCTGCGCATGAAGCTCAGCGCTACAAAGAGTGCAGCACCGTCGAGCGCGTCAACGCACACCTCAAGGATGACTTCGGCGCCTCGCGCGTCAACGTGCGCGGCCCCGCCAAGGTGATGACCCACCTGATCGTGCTGGTCCTGGCCGCCGATCAATTGCTGCGATGGGTCACGTAGCCCCCGGCGCCGGACCCCGCCAACACCCTCTGTGCGCGATGGCGCCGGATTCACCGTGCCCGCAAAACCGAGCGATGGACACTTCTTGACCACATCAGCATCCGGAGCTCCTTCCAAGCTTCCCGGACTGGCCAGAAAATAACTAGCGTGCGCTGGCGCAAGCACTCAAACCAATTTCAACGGGAATTTCGCAAGACCCTCCAATTATTGCGACTGTGGTCTAAAGCGGATATGCATGTTGCATCCGCCATTCGCCAGATCAAATCGCGCTACCGTTCTCTTGCGCCGTTGATGGATGAAAGACTGCGTCGGCAATGGGCGGCGATGGAAGCTCAAGCCTATGGCTGGGGTGGCTTGAGCGCGGCAAGCGATGCGACCGGCATGTCACGCAACACAATCCGCAAGGGCATGGTGGAATGGGAGGTGCGCAAGAAGAAGCCCAGGGCGGTGGTGCAGGCTCGCCTGCGCAGACCAGGAGGCGGCCGCAAATGCCTGACCGAGCCCGACGAGGTAGCGAAGCTTCTCAAGGCGATCTACGGCTACCAGGGCTCCCCAATTGTGCTGGCTACCCTCAAGCTGTCAGCCCTGTTGTTTGTTCGCCCTGACGAGCTTCGGCACGCTCGCTGGGAAGACATCAGCCTGAGCAAGGCCGAATGGCGTTATGTGACAAGCAAGACCAAAACGCCCCACATCGTCCCGCTGGCTAAACAGGCAATCGAGATCCTTCCAGAACGACGGCACCCGTTCCAGGCCCATGTGCCATTGGAACAGGCTCAGTCAGTCTGGCCTCATACTGAACGCAGTGCTATCTTAGCCAGCTGTCTGCAAGAGTTTGAGACTAATTCCGCGCTGCGCCCCGATCGGCCATATCCGTGGGTGGGGCTCGATACTGGCGTTCGACCTGCTGACCGCCCGCGGTTCCGAGGATGCGGATCCGGCTGCCACTACGGCGGTCGTGCAACGCGCGTACGAACTCGGCCTGATTCTTTTGAAGTGCGGCGCGAACAGTGAAACCATCAGGCTGTTGTACCCGCCGACAATTCCAGAGGATCAGCCGGACGAGGCATGGCGTTGCTAGAGCAAGCACTCAAGCCGACTCGACGGGGAGCGCCTGCGCAGACCTGCGGGTATTTTATTTAGTGGCACGTGTAGCGTGCGGGAGTTATAGATGATGAACACGGCGGTGGCGGTGGAATCGGAAACGGATGTGAAACTTGCGGACCCTGCACTTTTGCGGATGCAAGGCAAGATTGGTGCAGCGTGGAGCGACGCGGACGATGGCACGCGCGCCGAGGTGTACAACCCGGCTACGGGGTCACTGGTCGGCACGGTTCCTGACATGGGTGCGGCGGAGACCCGGCGCGCGATCGCGGCGGCAGCGGTGGCTCTGCCGGAGTGGTCACGCCGTACTGCCGGCAATCGTGCGACACTGCTGCGCAAGCTCCACGACGAGATGCTGGCACACCAGGAAGACCTCGCGATCCTGATGACGTCCGAGGGCGGCAAGCCCATCGGTGAAGCACGTAGCGAAGTGGCCTATTCGGCGTCGTTCCTCGACTGGTTCGCAGAGGAAGGCAAGCGTCTCTATGGCGACGTGGTTCCGGGACATCAACCCGACAAGCGGATTCTGGTGACGCGCGAGCCAGTCGGTGTGGTAGCGACGATCACGCCGTGGAATTTTCCGTCGGCCATGCTGGGGCGTAAGCTGGGTGCTGCCTTGGCGGCAGGATGCACGGTCGTGTGCAAGCCTGCCCTAGAGACCCCGTTTTCTGCGCTCGCATTTGCCGAGCTGGCCGACCGGGTAGGCATTCCGGCAGGGGTCATCAACATCGTGACCGGCCGTGACGGTGATGCGATTGGCCAGGAGATGACTTCGAACCCAGTCGTGCGCAAGCTGAGCTTCACCGGGTCGACCGCGGTCGGCAAGTTGCTGATGGCCCGCTGCGCGGACACCATGAAGCGCATTTCACTGGAGCTTGGCGGCAACGCGCCCTTCATCGTGTTCGACGATGCCGATCTCGATGCTGCGGTTGCTGGCGCGATTGCCAGCAAATTTCGCAACAGCGGCCAGACTTGTGTGTGCACGAACCGGTTCCTCGTGCAGGATGGCATTTACGACAAGTTCTCTGCCGCGCTGGTCGGCGCGGTGAAAAATCTTAAGGTTGGGGACGGACGAGACGAAGCCACCGGGCAAGGCCCACTGATCAACAAAAAGGCGGTGGAAAAGGTGACTGCGCACGTGCGTGACGCGGAGGCAAAGGGTGGGCGCTTGCTGTGTGGCGGGCATCCCCACGCGCTCGGTCATACGTTCTTCGAACCCACTGTGATTGCGGACGCCACACCTAAAATGCAGCTGGCGCACGAAGAGACCTTCGGACCGGTCGCGCCCCTGTTTCGCTTCTCGAGCGAAGCCGAAGCCATTGCCTTGGCAAACGATACGACCAGTGGTCTGGCCGCGTACTTCTATACGCGCGATCTGGCGCGGAGCTGGCGGATGCGCGAAGCGCTCCAGTATGGCATCGTTGGAGTCAACACCGGGATCGTTTCGACCGCGGTTGCACCGTTTGGTGGGATCAAGGAATCTGGGGTCGGCTCAGAAGGTTCCAAATACGGTCTGCTCGATTACACGGTATTGAAATATACCTGTATCGGTGGCCTACAGTAAGCCGGCATACCGCGTCACTGCGGGTAGCGTACTGATGCGGCTTCGTTGTCAATCAGGGCGGTGAGCTTCGGCGACACACGGTCGCCAGGAGCGGCTAGACGTGGGTGCGCTTGACGGGGTTCGGATTCTCGATTTGTCACGGGTGCTGGCCGGTCCGTTCTGCACTCAGATACTGTCTGACTTGGGTGCAGAGGTGGGTAAGGTCGAATCTCCGTCCGGCGATGATACGCGGCACTGGGAAGCACCTCACGGCGGCACATGAGCGCGCCGCGCGCGAACGCGAGGAACGCCTCTGTCCAAGGCGCTGGCGCGCGTGCCTGCGATGGAAGCGATCAAGCAGGCCAACGGCAAAGACCCTGAGACGGCGCACGTTTCCACCACCGACCCGGAAGCCACGGTCATTGAAGATGGCCGACGGCGGTTTCCGGTAGGCCTTCAACGTGCGCTACGCCACCGACACGCCAAGCCAAGTGGCGTCGGCGTCGACGTCACTCATCGCGGCACGGACTACGGCGCGATACCGGCCATGCTCGACGACCAGCTCAAACAGCGCTATGACGCGTGCCCCGACGAGATACGGGTCAACGGCGGCTTCGGCAAACGCGACTACATTAGAGGAAGCGGCCAGCCGCGGCACCACCGTCTACGGCCCGGTACCGCAGCCCAAGGACAACACGCGCGAGCGCTACGCGCCGCGGCCCAGCAACAGCTGCCTCGTCGCTGCCATCGCGCTTCAGCGCACCGACTTTTTTTGGGTGGCGCAGCGCTTCGACTCGTGGCCGATCAGGCTCAGGATAGGGGTCTGCGCGCCGGTCACATCGACGGCGCCCTGCATCGTCTTGCCGTCCATGGCCAGCGTCTCGTCGGGCTTGAGCTGGGCGCCCTGCCAGGCGGCGAGCGCCAGCACCACCGCCAGGCGATGGCGGCGGCCTTGCGCCCGGCGCGGATCGACAAAGGTCTCCAATAGCAACAGCGGGTGGCCGAAGCGTTGCGGCCAATCCAACCCCGCACGGCGCGCCACCAGCCCCAGCACGCGCGAACCGACGTTCGGGTAGCGCCCTGCCGGCAAAATCAGAAAGCGGCTGTTGTTGACAATCAGCTTGAGCCGGTCGAACTGGCTGCGGACTTCACCTTGCCGCACGTTCGGCAGTCGACCTGGCGCACCTCGCACGCCAGCCAGACCCGCGTGTCGCCGCAGGACAAGTCGCGAACCTGCCGGAGCTTGCGGTCGTACCAGCCTGACTGCGTCTGGCCACAGCACCCGTAGACGGTTTTTTCCCCGCCGAACGAGCGTGACCACCCGTGCCTTGGGATCGCCGAAAACACCCTTGACCGTCGCCTGCGGGCGGAAGCTGGGGAATCGATAGGCGTCAAGTAGACGCCGGGGACGCTTCGTGGAAGTAGCCATCGGCAAAGCGTGCCAGATTTCAGGGCAACGCTGAAGCCCCAAAAGCCTTGCTACGCTTGAGCTGCACCGAGATCACCGCGCGCAAACCATCCACACGTTTTCCCGAAAAGCCACCTTCACCTTAGTCATGGTCTGGACGCAACTGCGCCCGCCTGAATTGCTGCCAGGGACGCAGCGATGATAGCCAGCCCCTCGTCGACGATCGTGTCGCTAGCGGTCAGTGGCACAAGTATGCGAATAACGTTCCCATAGGTGCCGCACGACAGCAAGATGAGTCCACGCTTGGTCGCCTCCGTGACCAGGCGTTTGGCCAAATCCGCATCGGGCTGTTTCGGGTCGCCACCCTTGCAAAGTTCGATGGCCACCATGGCGCCAAGACCACGCACATCCGCAATGCAGTGGCTTTGGGTCGCCATGCTTTGCAGGCTGGCCCGCAGACGGGCACCCAGCTTGCTGCTGCGTTCGAGCAGGTTTTCTGTCTCAAACGTTTTCAGCACTGCCAATGCTGCTGCGCAGGATAAGGGACTACCCGCATAGGTCCCACCCAGACCGCCTGGCGCGGGAGCGTCCATGACCTCGGCACGTCCGACCACTGCCGAGATCGGGAAGCCGCCCGCCATGGACTTGGCCATCGTGATCATGTCGGGCGCCACGCCGCTTTGCTCCACAGCGAACCAGGTCCCGGTGCGGCCCGCGCCAGACTGGACTTCGTCGGCAATCAGTAAAATGCCGTGCCGGTCACATAGCGCGCGCAGGCGCTGCAGAAACTCTGCGGGCGCGACATTGAAACCGCCTTCTCCCTGCACCGGCTCAACAATGATGGCCGCCACGCGACTGGCTTCCACATCGTTTTTGAAAATGGATTCTACCGACGCTATTGATTCGTCGACGGTGACACCGTGCAGCGCGTTTGGAAACTGCGCGTGAAAAAGCTCGGCCGGGAAAGGCCCAAAACCCGTTTTGTAGGGCGCCACCTTACCGGTCAGGCCCAGTGTGAGCAAGGTGCGCCCATGGTAGCCGCCGGTGAAAGCGATGACCGCCGACCGCTTGGTGTATGCGCGGGCAATCTTGATGGCGTTTTCCACGGCTTCGGAGCCTGTGGTCAGAAACAGGGTCTTTTTGGCGAAGTCGCCTGGCGCCTTGGCGTTGACGCGCTCGGCCAGTTCAACATAAGGTTCATAAGCAAGCACCTGAAAGCAGGTATGGGTGTAGAGCTCGAGTTGCGTCTTGACGGCCTCTATGATGGCGGGATGCCGGTGCCCAGTATTGAGTACAGCAATGCCGCCGGCGAAGTCAATGTAGCGATTGCCTTCCACATCCCAGATTTCCGCGTTTTCGCCTCGTGCAATGAAAACTTCGTGGCTGTGGCCAACGCCGCGGGGGATGGCTGCCTGACGCCGGGCCATCAAGGCAGCATTTTTCAAGTTAGGTTCGCGTTGCATGGCATTCCAGAATGTCGTTGAGAGGGTGTAAACAGTCGTGAGTTTGGACTCACGCTGCGACGGCTACCATATACAGGCAGGCACTTCCTCAAGATGCACTGTACAGGTGGCAGTGCCTATACAGATCACAGATCAACCCTTGGCCATTTCCCATGTTTTCTCTCAATCCTCAAAGTTCGACGCCCTTGGTCGCGCAGATCGTGAAGGGGTTCTGTCGCCTGATTCAGGAGGGTGCGCTGCGGCCGGGCTCCAAGGCCCCGTCCATCCGGCAATTCGCGCATGCCCATGAGGTGAGTGTTTTTACGGTGGTCGACGCCTATGACAGGCTGGTGGCGCAGGGCTATTTCACCTCGCGTCCCTATTCGGGTTTTTTTGTGAGGCACCGACCGGGATCTGATACCGGGGTGCCGGGTCACGGACCCAGTTTCAACTTCGACTCGATGTGGTATCTGAGTCGGATTTTTGAGAACCGGTCGCTTCGCATGAAGCCGGGTTGTGGCTGGTTGCCCGGCGAGTGGTTGTTCCAAGAGGGGGTGCGCCGCAGCTTGCGCAGACTGGCGGCCGACAAAATGGACTTGGGTGGATATGGCGAGCCACAGGGATTTTCGCCTCTGCGCCATCTGGTTCGGGATTTGCTCGTGGAGCAGGAAATCGCCGTTACGTCGAAGCAGGTGCTGCTCACTCATGGATCCAGTCAGGCGATGGACCTAGTGGCTCGGCGGCTGGTTCGCCCGAACGATGCGGTGTTAGTGGACGATCCTGGCTACCCCAATTTGTTGTTCTCATTGCGGTTTCTGGGGGCTCGTCTGATTGGGGTGCCACGCACCCCAGCGGGGTACGACCTAGAGGCGCTGGAGCGTTTAGTCACTTTACATCAGCCCAAGGTCTTTTTTACCCAGCCACGGCTGCAGAGCCCCACCGGATCCGTGGCCCAACTTGCGCATCTGCATCGTGTCATGCAGTTGGCGGACAAACACGATTTTCTGGTGGTGGAAAACGATATTTATGCCGATCTGGATCCCGAGCCGAGAGCCTCGCTGGCGAGCCTGGGGCAGTTGCGGCGGGTGGTCTACATCAGCAGTTTTTCCAAGACTATCTCGCCCAACATCCGGGTCGGGTATCTGGCCACGAATCCAGATTTACTGGAAGACCTGACCCAGCTCAAGATGATCTCCGGCTTGACCTCTTCCGAATTCAGTGAGCGTCTGACCTACGGCGCCCTGATTGATGGACGCTGGCGAAAGCACGTCAAGGGCCTGCGGGAACATCTGGCAAAAGCGCACGAGGGAGCGGCTGCACGTTTGCTGAACATCGGGTTTACGATTTTTTCGGAACCCAAAGCTGGCATTTTCCTGTGGGCCAGGCATCCTGAAATACCAAATGCGGCCGAACTCGCCTACACAGCGACCGAGCAGGGCATTCTGCTTGGGCCTGGACACCTGTTCAGTCCGAATCTGCAACCCAGCGCATGGCTTAGATTCAATGTGGCTTTTTGCGATGATCCAGCGGTCTTTACCTTCCTTGAGAACCAGCGTCAAGCGGCTTGATAAACGCATCCCCCCAAGTGCTGTTCGTCGCACTATCAATGAGAGGGGAAAGGGGTGTGGAATCCCACTTTGAGTCAGCAGACGATTCTCAACCTGCCGCCGAAGCGGTGTCGTTGTGCGCCACCTCGGCCTCGATCCACTCCCGAAACGCAACGAGTGCTGGATTCTCGGCCTTGTGTTCGGGATAGATGAGGTAGTAAGCCCGGTCGCTCATGAACTCATGCTCGATCAGCGGTATGAGCTGGCCACCGGTCAATTCGTCCTCAATCAGGAACGGGGGGATCAGTGCAGCCCCCAGCCCATGGATGGCCGCTGCGGTCAGCATGGAAAACAGTTCCATGCGTGGCCCGGCCATGTCATGGACCACTGCCAGAGCGAGTGACTCGAACCATTGGCGCCAGGCGTAGGGTCGGGTGCTGAGCTGCAGCAGG
>SCRO01000023.1 GCA_004298505.1 Rhodanobacter sp. | reverse complement strand
ATCCGTTCGTTTCGACGAAAGTGGCCGCTAAAACCCCTGTGGATGCACCCAGACGGTGCACTTTTCCTTCTTTGGGCGCACATCGGCGTTGTGCTGCCCCCAAGTCCGACAGGCTGCTAGAGTGATGGGTGACCCGACGGCGTCGCGAAATAGATGATGCAATTCGGGCAATGGAAACAGGCCCTTCAGTTCGCTCGGTGACGTGTCCGGTGGCACCTTGTCCTGCAGCTTGAGTGCGAAGTCGAGCAGGCGCGTCCTCACCTGCGTAGGGTGCAAAGCAAGAGCCTTCGTGCACCTGCGGTGCCCGAGTTACTTTCTCTTTGCGTGGCCAAAGAGAAAGATAACCAAAGAGAAAGGCCACCCCGCTTGGCGCTTGCCGCCCATCCATGAGCGGCAAGTCCGTGAGCCGGGGCCGGGCTTTTCGACAGCACATCCCTGTGCTGACGAAAAGGAGTCGACATCCTGTCGACTCCCGCTGCGCGGCCTGTCGACCCCGACTCACCGCCGCACAGGGGCCCCGGGTAGAGCAGCGGGCCATCCTGGCACGCACTATTCAGAAAAGCTGGAAGCAGATCACGTGCAGATCGAGGGCCAAAGAACTTAGGTGGCCTGGTAAACGCCCGGCGACCCGAGTGCCCGACGCAGGCCGACGCCAAGTACGAAAGAATTCAACTTCCTCCGTCCCGGCTTCGGGTCTGCGTACGCTTTCACGGCGCAACAGGCTGCGAGCGACAAGAATCGACCCGTTTCGGTCAGTCGGCCTCTTCAAATGCACGCCGCAAAGTGGACAGTCAAGATCGGTCATCATGACCGAAGGGTTCCGTCCCAGAGTTGAATCCGATAGCGGACGCAACGATCTCCCACCGAAAACAACCAGACGACGAGCGACGGCGCACGTTGGCGAAGTGTCCTGGAAGATTGGGCGGCAGCTGACGCAACGCATCTAACAGATGCAGGGCGACGCACGCGAGCATCGTTCAGAGCCGTGACTGGCGTCGCGGCTCGAAGCTGACCATCGGACACCATCGAATCAGTCCGCCGTGGACTTCCGTCTGCGCGCATAGGCAAGACCGACGCCGGCAAGACCAAGCACCAGCAAGGGAAGTGTTGGCGGTGCTGGGACGGGGATGGAGACATCAAGGCCGCCGTTCAGTCCACCGCTGCCAGCGAGTATGCCCGAGCAATTACCCGAGAGACTATTTTGCTGCAAGGTCACGGCACCCGTGCTCGCCAAGGCCCTGCCGCAAAAATCCGTCGCGGTGGTGTCCATGGTGATGGAAGCGGACGCGAGAATGTTGCCCAGGAAGGTCGTGTTCGTGTCGATGGTCGCGGAATTGCCGACATTCCAATACAAGCCGGCACCCGAGCTGATGTTTATCATGTTCACGACCGAGTTGGGCGAAGTGATCAGTGTGCTCGGCATCTGAAAGACCCAAACCGCGTTGGCGTTGCCCTCGCCGTTAAGCGTGAGCGGCCCCGACAAATTGGTGTTCCTGCGGGGACAGTATAGACGCCCGGAGCGAGCGGTCCTGCGAGCGTCAGATCCGCGTTCGTCAGGGTGGTGCCTGCGCCGAGAGATGCAAGATTGTTTATCGCAGTGGTGAGTTCGCCCTGTGCCGACTGCGCGAGCGCACCGCCAGCGTATACGCTTCCTCCGGTAACCTGTGAGTCAGACGTCGCAACGCCTGGCGAGGAGTTGAACCCGGTGATCGCATTCGCACCACCACTCGACCAGACGCCGACATTCCCATTGATGGTGCTCGGCGGAACATTGGTGACCGTCGAGCCGCCGAGGACCGTGAAACTCGCCAAGTCTGAGCCCAATATCGGCGTTGCCAACGCCGCGCCGGGACCCCAACAGGCACCAATCACTGCCAATGCCAGAATCCACCTCGGCCCAGGACGGCCGGCAACCTGTGCTCTGTGTGCGTACTTGGATACGATCTTCATGGTGCCTCTCCTAAAAGCTCAATGAACCAATGACACGGTCCGTTCGCCTACCACGTGCCGCGCACCGTTGCTTTCAGGTTGCACGCCAGCGGATCACACGGCGCAAACCGTCAGCATTAGTAAGCATGTATGGTGCCAATTACACAATATACGTAAAAACAAAGCGTTGGAGTTCATGAACTGCCAGCACCCAACCCATTGTGTAAGGTTTACCGACGCGCTTCAGAGATCTTGCAGAGATCTTGAACCCAACTCGCAAGCGAACCGCTGCCGTGCAATCTGCGCCAGTGCTCAATTGCTGCCGATCGGGCGCACCCGACGCAGTGCATCACGAAAGTGTAAAGTTTGCCGACGCTTCCTACGGATTTTGAGAGCCGCCTCTGCCGGTTTTGTTGCATCCACCGATTTCGCCGGTCAATACGCTGTCGTCTGGGTGGTTTGGACCACAACGACCATCACCCAATATTCACAAACCAACGGTCGCTGATCGGCCCACGACGATCACTCGGCTGCTGCAAATGTACGACGCAAAGCCGCCACTCGTGAAAGGCCGCAACTGGCCAACTGAGACATTCGTGACCGTGCAAAGCCTCGTTCGAAGCTGGATCTCTCGTTCCTTTGCTTCTGCCGCCGCGCAGCGGTGGCGTACCGAGTGCGGGCCAGGATGGCCCGCTGCTCTACCCGGGGCCCCTGTGCGGCGGTGAGTCGGGGTCGACAGGCCGCGCAGCGGGAGTCGACAGGGATGTCGACTCCTTTTCGCCAGCACATGGATGTGCTGTCGAAAAGCCCGGCCCCGGCTCACGGACTTGCCGGGCAGGAAGCCCGGCAAGCGCCAAGCGGGGTGGCCTTTCTCTTTGGTTATCTTTCTCTTTGGCCACGCAAAGAGAAAGTAACTCGGGCGCCGCAGGCGCACGAAAGCTCTTGATTTATGCAACATTGAAGAAGGGGAGCCGACAGTTTTCTCAGAGCCAAGAGCCAAGAGCATCGCGCACAAGTGCGCTCCTACAGATGACATCGCCAAGCAGCCCTGCAAGGGAGCCTCACTCGCCCGGCGTCTTGAACTTGTAGCGGCACAGATCCCGGATCACACAATGCGGGCAATCCGGCTTGCGCGCCTTGCACACGTAGCGCCCATGCAGGATCAGCCAGTGATGGGCATCCTGCCGGAACTCCGTGGGGATCACCTTGAGCAGCTTGTCCTCCACGGCGCGCACATCCTTGCCTGGCACCAGCCCGGTGCGATTGGCGACGCGGAAAATGTGCGTGTCGACCGCAATGGTCGGTTCGCCGAAGGCGGTGTTGAGCACCACGTTGGCCGTCTTGCGACCGACACCGGGCAAGGCTTCCAGCGCCTCGCGGCTGCGCGGTACCTCTCCAGCGTGCTGGTCCAGCAGCAGCCGGCACAGTGCGATCACGTTCTTCGCCTTGGCGTTGAACAGGCCGATCGTGCCGATGTACCGCTTCAAGCCATCTTCGCCCAGATCGAAGATCGCCTGGGGCGTGTTGGCCACCGGGTAGAGCTTGCGGGTGGCCTTGTTCACGCCCACGTCGGTGGCCTGCGCCGACAGCACGACCGCCACCAGCAGTTCGAACGGGGTGGTGTAGAGAAGCTCGGTGGTGGGGTGCGGGTCGAGCTCACGCAGGCGCGTGAACATCTCGATGATGTCGACGCGTTTCATGACCCGGGGCTCTGTTGCCTGGCCCGGGCGCGGGCCAGCGCCTCCAGCACCGGATTGCGCGGCGCGCCGCCGTCGACGGCGGCCTTGCGCGCCGCCAGCTCTGCTTCCCGCGCGGCGCGTTCGTGCGCAAGGCGCGCTTCGCGCCGCTGGAAGTGACTGCGCGCGGCGTCGGCATGGGTTACATCGATCTGCGCGATCGGCATCGGCACCAGCTCGATGCAGTCGACCGGGCAGGCCGCTACGCACAGTTCGCAGCCGGTGCAGTCGTCGGCGAGTACCGTATGCATGAGCTTCGAAGCACCCACGATCGCGTCCACCGGGCAGGCCTGGATGCACTTGGTGCAACCGATGCAATCCGCCTCCACGATGCGTGCCAGCATGCGTGGTTTCTCGACGCCGTGTTCGGGATTCAACGGCAATACCGGGCGCTGCAGCAGCGCGGCCAGCTTCTCGATACCTGCCGCGCCACCGGGCGGGCACTGGTTGATCTGCGCCTCGCCATGGGCGATCGCCTCGGCGTAGGGGCGACAGCCGGGATAGCCGCATTGCTCACATTGCGTCTGCGGCAGCAGCGCGTCGATCTGCGCCGCCAGCATGGAAGGTTCGGTGGCCATATGTGCCATATTGTGGCGCAATCCGGCTTCGCATCGGTGGCTTGAAGTGGCGCGGTTTGCCATTACCTCTTGCTGCAGGAGCTGGACGGTCCGGCCGATATCGGCGATCCGGCACGATCACCAAGGAATCATGCATGCCCATCAACGACTACACTATCGCCGCCCTCGCCGAGGAGGCTAACCCGGTATCCCCGGAAAAGCGCCCGCCGCAGATCGAGGACCGCCTGTTCAAGGCGCGCACCATCCTCATTTATGGCGGCATCGACCAGAAGCTGGCCGAGCGCGTCACCGCGCGCATGCTGGCGCTACAGTACGACAACGATGACCCGATCACTATTTTCATCAACAGCCAGGGCGGCCACGTCGAGTCCGGCGACACCATCTACGACTTGATCAAGTTCGTGAAGCCGCAGGTGAGGATCGTCGGCACCGGCTGGGTCGCCAGCGCCGGCGCCTTGATCTACGCCGCGGTTAAGCGCGAAAACCGCTTCAGCCTGCCCAACACGCGCTTCCTGCTGCACCAGCCCTCTGGCGGTACCGGTGGCTCGGCCAGCGAGATCGAGATCCATGCGCGCGAAATCATCCGCATGCGCAAGCGCCTCAACGAGATCTTCGCGCGGGAAACCGGGCAGACCTACGAACGCATTGCCACGGACACCGAGCGCGACTACTGGATGTCGGCCGAAGACGCCAAGGTCTACGGTCTCGTGGGCAGCATCATCCAGAACGCCAGCGACCTGGGTTGATGGTTATGATGCAATGAACAGCACTACGGCGACTATCTGATCGTGGCGCCCGGCCTGGCGCCCTGGTCGGCATCGAGCAGGAACAGGTCGCTGCCGCCGTCACCGGCGGACAGGATCATGCCTTCGGACAGGCCGAAACGCATCTTGCGCGGCGCCAGGTTGGCGATGAATACCACGTTGCGGCCGACCAACTTTTGCGGATCGCCATAGGCGGCGCGGATGCCGGAGAAGATCTGGCGCTTGCCCAGTTCGCCGGCATCGAGCTCGAAGCGCAGCAGCTTGTCCGAGCCTTCCACGAACTCACAGATGGCGACCTTGCCGATGCGCAGGTCGAGTCTGGTGAACTCGTCGATGCCGATCGTGACGGGAGTCGGGATTGGCGATTCGGGATTCGGTGCGGCTGTGTTGGTGTTCCCGGTCATGGGCTGCTTCTTCGGTGATTTGGGTGTCGCAGGAGTGGCGCCGAGCGATTCCTTGGAGGCCTCGACCATCGCCTCGATACGCTTGGGATCGATGCGGGTCAGCAGGGGCTCGAACGGATTCACGGCATGACCATGCAGTTCACGGCGGGCGTCGTCGAAATCGACAATCGGTGCGCCGAGGAATTGTTCGGCGGCGGCTACGGTGGTGGGCAACACGGGCTTGAGCAGACCTGACAGCAAGCGGAACCCGTGCAGAGCCAGTGTGCAGACTTGCTGCAGTTCGGCACGGCGGCCTTCGTCCTTGGCGATCACCCACGGTGCCTTGGCTGCGATATGGCCGTTGACCAGGTCGGCAATGGTAACGAAACGGCGGGTGACCTCGGCGAATTCGCCTTCCTCGTACAATTGATCGACGCCGTCGTAGTGCGACAGCAGCGTCCGCCACAACGCGCGTTCCTCGGTTTGGAAACTATCGGCCAGCTTGCCGCCGAAGAACTTTTGCACGAATCCGGCAGTGCGGCTGGCGATGTTCACCCACTTGCCGATCAGGTGCGAGTTGATACGCTCCTCGAATGCCTTCAGGTCGAGGTCCACGTCCACTGGCGCATCGCTGAGCATGGTGGCGAAGTAGTAGCGCAGGAACTCGGGATGGATGCCGGCGTCGAGATAGGTGCGCGCCTGGATGAAGGTGCCGCGCGACTTCGACATCTTGGCGCCGTTCACCGTCAGGTAGCCGTTGACGTGCAATGCGGTTGGCGTACGCAAGCCGGCGCCATGCAGCATCGCCGGCCAGAACAGGCCGTGGAAGTTGATGATGTCCTTGCCGATGAAGTGGTGCATCTCGGCGGTGCTGCCGGCGCCGAGGAAGTCGTCGAACTTCAGCGTCGAGCCGGGCTGGTCGCACAGCGCCTTGAAGCTAGCCAGGTAACCCACTGGTGCATCCAGCCAGACATAGAAGAACTTGCCCGGCGCGTCGGGGATCGGAAAGCCGAAGTACGGTGCGTCGCGCGATATATCCCAGTCCTTGAGGCCACCGTCCAGCCACTCGCGCAGCTTGGCGACCACGCCGCTGTGGGCCACCGGCTTGCCGGCGGTGAACTTGCCCGCAAACCAGTCGCGCAGCAGTGGTTCGAACTTGGATAGCTCGAAGAAGTAGTGCTCCGAATCGTGCAGCGTGGGCGTGGCGCCGGACATCACCGAGTATGGATTGATCAGGTCGGTGGGGGCGTAGGTCGCGCCACAGCTTTCGCAGTTGTCGCCGTACTGGTCTGGCGTGCCGCAGTTCGGGCACACGCCCTTGATGTAGCGATCCGGCAGGAACATCTGCTTTTCTGGATCGAACAGTTGCTTGATGGTGCGCCGGGCAACGCAGCCGCCATCGCGCAGGCGTGTATAGATCAGCGAAGCCAGCTCGCGGTTTTCGTCTGAATGGGTCGTGTGGTAATGGTCGAAGCTGAAGTGGAAGTCGTTGAAATCCGCCTCGTGTCCGGCACGAATTCCGGAGATGTACGCTTGTGGCGTCATGCCGGCCTTTTCGGCGGCCAGCATGATCGGCGTGCCGTGCGCGTCGTCCGCCGCCACGAAATGCACCTCGTTGCCCATCATGCGCTGGGCGCGCACCCAGATGTCGGTCTGGATGTAACCCAGCATGTGGCCCAGGTGCAGCGGGCCATTGGCATAGGGCAGGGCATGGGTAACGAGCAGGCGACGGGGCATGGAGGGTGCAATTCGGGGGTGACTGCACATTATGGCATGGGCGTCCAAACCGGACGGCGCGCAATTACCCGCCGGTACAACGAAGAAGCGCGCCGAAGCGCGCTTTCCGTGCGCCTATCCGGCGGCACTCAGGGCTGCCGTTCCCACTGCTGCGAGCGCCCGACCCAGGAAAAGCCGATGTAGCCACGTACATTGAGCTTCTGGCCGCCATCGAGCATCGAAAGCTTGACCTTGTAGACCTTGCCGGTCTTCGGGTCGAGGATGTGGCCGCCATCCCAGACATCGCCGTTCTTGTGCACGCCCCACATGATGTTCATGCCTTCGACCGGTTTGTTCTTGCGCTCGCCATCGCATTTCTTGCACAACGCGACTTCGCCGTCGCGGGCGATGTCTTCCGGGCTGCGGTTGAGCAGCTTGACGATATGCGCCTGCAGCTCGCCGTTGTGGTCGGTGATCTCCACGATGGACTTGGCCTGGTGAGTTTCGTCGTCGATGGTCTTCCAGGTGCCGACGGGCGTGTCGGTGGCCGCGATCGCGGCACCGGCGGCGAACAGCAGGCTGGTGGCAATGGCAAAACGAAACGCGAGCTTCATGGTGTTCCTCCCGTACGAAAGCGTATGGAGTGGAGACTGGCGAGGATCGTCGAGGTCGTCAAGCTGCATTGCGCAAACGTGCGGGAACCGTTCAGCTACGGGTCGCGCGCTGATCTGCATCAGCCAGCGGCGCCGGGCTGGCTGGCATAATGAGCGCTTCTCATGCATCACGACCGAGCCCACATGACGCAGGCAAACGAAGCCCTGGTCCGCCAGATCCTTGGCGGCCTGACCGACTCCCATACCGGGGCCACGCTGGACGGGGCCGTGCGGGCAGTCGGTGTAGACGGCAGCAGGGTCTCGGTGGACCTGCAACTGGGTTATCCCGCGGCCGGCGCGATCGAGGCGATCCGTGCGCGCGTGCGCGAGGCGCTGCAGGCGGATCCCGCAATCGAGTCCGCTGCGGTCTCGATCACCAGCCGTATCCATGTACACAAGGTGCAAGGCACGCTGGGGCCGTTGCCCAGCGTGAAGAACATCATCGTGGTGGCCTCGGGCAAGGGCGGCGTGGGCAAGTCCACGGTATCCGCAAACCTGGCGCTGGCCCTGCAGGCCGAAGGCGCGAAGGTGGGCGTGCTGGACGCGGATATCTACGGCCCGAGCCAGCCGACCATGCTCGGCGTGAGCGGCAAGCCGACCTCGCCGGACGGCAAGAGCATTATCCCGATGCAGGCGCATGGCATGCCGGTGATGTCGATCGGCTTCCTGGTGGAGGCCGACACGCCAATGATCTGGCGCGGCCCGATGGTCACCCAGGCGATGATGCAACTGCTCACCGACACCCGCTGGGAGCAGCTCGACTACCTCGTCATCGACCTGCCGCCGGGTACCGGCGACATCCAGCTCACGCTGGCGCAGAAGGTGCCGGTGGCAGGTGCGGTGATCGTCACCACGCCGCAGGACATCGCCCTGCTGGATGCGCGCAAGGCGCTGAAGATGTTCGAAAAAGTCGAGGTGCCAGTGCTTGGCGTGGTGGAGAACATGGCCACCCACGTCTGCTCCAACTGCGGCCATGAAGAGCACATCTTCGGCGAGGGCGGCGGCGCGCGCATGGCGGCGCAGTACGCGGTGCCGTACCTGGGCTCGCTGCCGTTGGACATCCGTATCCGCGAACAGACCGATGGCGGCAATCCCACCGTGGCGGCGATGCCAGATTCCGATCTCGCCGCCCGTTATCGCGAGATCGCCCGCAACACCGCCGGGCGCCTGTCGCGCCAACCGCGCAACAAGTCGCTGGGGCTGGGCAAGATCGTGGTACAGGGCGTGCCGACCGCATGACGCCGATGTGTTGATCCGGCCCTGCTGACCCGGAGGTGTGTGTGTAGGAGCCCGCTCGCGGGCGATGCTCCTGTTCTGATCACTCATCAGGCCCCTACCGCAAGAGCATCGCCCGCAAGCGGGCTCCTACCGGGACGTGGCGGAATCGGGTGTTTACCGAGGTGCGGAGTCAGGCCTGCTGGCGTAGCGGCGTCCGTACCATGTATTTTTGCGGTTTCGTGTCCGTCAGGAGCCAGCGTGAGCATCAAACCCGACAAGTGGATCCGCCGCATGGCGCGCGAGCAGGGCATGATCGAGCCGTTCGAGCCAGGTCAGGTCAAGCTGCGCGACGGCGAGAAGCTGGTGTCCTACGGTACTTCCAGTTACGGCTACGACGTGCGCTGCGCGCGCGAATTCAAGATATTCACCAATATCAACTCCACGATCGTCGACCCGAAGGCGTTTGATCCATCCAGTTTCGTCGACGTCGAGGCGGATGTGTGCATCATCCCGCCCAATTCGTTCGCGCTGGCACGCACCGTGGAATTCTTCCGCATTCCGCGCAAGGTGTTGACGATCTGCCTGGGCAAGAGCACGTATGCGCGCTGTGGCATCATCGTCAACGTGACGCCGCTGGAGCCGGAATGGGAAGGCCACGTGACGCTGGAGTTCTCCAACACCACGCCGCTGCCCGCAAAAATCTACGCCAACGAGGGCGTGGCGCAGATGCTGTTCCTCGAATCCGACGAGGAGTGCGAGACCAGCTACAAGGATCGTGGTGGCAAGTACCAGGGTCAGCAGGGCGTGACCTTGCCGCGCACTTGATGCAGTTGCCTGAACGGCATCCCGGACCTTTCATCCACCGCCTGGCAGGCTGCTAAACTGCAGTGCTGCAACGAACGCCTTTCCAGGAGAGCTGCATGAGCCGAATTTCCACCCTGCTGGCACGCATGACGGTCGCGGTCATGCTGGGCAGTGTCCTGCTGCTTGCCGGTTGCCATCGCGGCGAAGTCAAGAAAGAACAACAGCTTGCCGCGTCGACGAAAGGCCAGTTCGATCTGGTCATGAAGGCCTACAAGGATGGCCAGTTCCTGCTCGATGGTGCGGTGCTGTCGGCGCTGGACGCGGGCAGCCATTTCGCCTATCTGCGCGACCAGGGGCGGTTGCCGAAGAAGGTGCTGCTGATCGACAGTGACGATTCCAAAGTCCGGAAAAAGCACCTTCAATACATGGCGCGCATGTCGATCGACTATGGTTTTCACGCCTATTTTTTCAACGGAAAGGGCCAGCTGACTGAGATCAGCCCGGTGGATGTCAAGGCGCGCAAGCTCGAGGATTCCCACAAGCGCGCGCCGGTGTCGAACGAGAGCCGCAGCAGCGACGCCAGCGGCAGACCCTACGATTCGTCGCAGCACTGATCCGGGGCGCCCCCGCGGCAGGGATCCGCAACCAGGGGCGGGGGCGACCTACGGGCTTTTTGTGCGGGGATCCGCATCAGCCGACAATGAGGAAAAGTCAGGGCGCGCCCGGGGCTGCGATGCGCACGTTTGCCTGCTCCAGCGCGGCGCGCAGCTCGCGTGCCAACTGCACCGCATGGGCGCCGTCGCCGTGCAGGCACAGCGTGTCTGCCCGCAAGGTCACCGATTCGCCATGCGCCGTGACAATCTTGCCGTCGCAGACAATGCCCCGCGCCTGCGCCACAGCCAGCGCGGTATCTTCGATCACGGCACCCGTGTCGCTACGTGGTTGCAATGAGCCATCGGCGAGATAGCGTCGGTCGGCAAACGCTTCAGCTGCCACGGGCAAGCCCAGCGCCGTGCCGGCGTCGAGCAATGCCGAGCTGGCACGGCCGAACAGCCGTAGTTGAGGGTCGAAGGCCTGCGCGGCACGGGCGACCGCGTCGGCCAGCGCGCGGTCGCGCGCGGCCATGTTGTACAGCGCGCCATGCGGCTTGACGTGGGCCAGACGGGTTCCTGCCGCCCGGCAAAATGCTGCCAATGCGCCGAGCTGGTACAGCGTCATCACCTGGACCTCGTCCGCGCTGACGCGCATCTCGCGGCGCCCGAAGCCTTGCAGGTCGGGCAGTGAGACATGTGCCCCGATCGCTACGTTTCGGGCCGCGGCCAGCCGCACCGTCTGCTGCATGATCGTCGGGTCGCCAGCATGGAAGCCGCACGCGATATTCGCGGAACTGATCAGCTCCAGCAGCGCCGCATCCTCGCCCATGCGCCATGCGCCGAAGGATTCGCCAAGGTCGCAGTTGAGGTCGATCCGTTTCATGCGCGGGTGTGCTCGTCGTGTTGCCGTCGTTGCCCGATTTGTTTCAGCAGCGCGGCGAGCGCCTGTTCGCGCTCGGCCAGCCGCGCCATCGCCTGGTTCAGCGTGCCGTGCCGAAAGCATACGGCATCGCCGGGCCGGCGCTGTGCCACTCGCGGCAGATCGACCGCAGCGACCTGGCCGATGCGCGGATAGCCGCCGGTTACTGGTGCCTCGGCCATCAGCACGATCGGTTGGCCGGAGGGCGGCAATTGCACGGTACCCGGCAGGGCGGCTTCGGAGATCAGTTCCAGCGGCGTGCGCAGGTGCAGGGTCTGGCCGTCCAGACGGCTGGCGGTGCGGTTGCTGTCCTTGCCGACGTGGAAGCGTGCGCCATGCAGGCGCTCCTGCGAGACTTCGTCAAGTTGCGACCAGTGCCTGCCGCGCAGGAGCATCACCGGCTCGCCGGCGAAGTCGAACCACGGTTGCGGATCCAGCCGCCAGGACAGCGCCCGGACTGCATCGACCAGCTCCGATCCACCCGCCGCGCAGGCCCGGCCGATCGGCAACACGTCGCCGGTCTGCAGGGGGCGCCCAGCTTTGTGACCGAGCCGCGCGTGCAAATCGCTGCTGCGGCTGCCCAGCACCGGCGCCACGTCGAAGCCGCCGCGCACGGACAGGTAGCTGCGGCAGCCGGCGGCCATCCCGCCCAGCTGCAACACGCTGCCGGCAGGTATCTGGCAGGCAGTCCAGGGTGGTAACTCGCATGCGCCAACGTGTGCCTGAATCGGCGCACCGGTCAGTGCCATCCAGGTGGCGCATTCGAAGCGCAAGGTCGGGCCGAGCAGGGTGCATTCGATGGCGGCCTCGTCACCGCGATTGCCGACCAGGGCGTTGGCCAGCCGCCAGGCCGGCACGTCCATGGCACCGGCACGACCGACACCGATCGCCGCATGGCCAGGGCGGCCGCCGTCCTGAAGGGTGCTGAGCAAGCCGGGCTTGAGCACGCTGACGCTCACCGGTGCTGGCCTGCCTTGAGCTGGTGGAACTCGTCCTCGTCGATCGCGCGGAAGCGCACATGGTCGCCTGCGGCCAGCCGCGATGGTGGCGTGGCAGTGACATCGAACAGGCGCAGCGGCGTGCGCCCGATCAGTTGCCAGCCGCCGGGCAACTCGTCGGGATAGATCCCGGTCTGCGCACCACCGATCGCCACGCTGCCGGCGGGTACGCGTTGCCGTGGGTCATTACGGCGTGGCATCGCCAGCGCGGGATCGAGCCCGAGCAGATAGGGAAAGCCCGGAGCGAATCCAAGCATCGCGACGTGATAGTCGGCGGCTGCGTGCTGGTTAATCACCGCGTCGATGGACAAATCCAGGTGTCGTGCAACCTCGACCAGATCCGGCCCGTAAGCGCCGCCGTAGCACACCGGAATTTCCTGTGCGCGGGAAGTCTGGTGCACGGTTTCGCCTGCATCGAGGGCAACGCGGGCCGCGCGTTCCAGTGCGCGGTGAGGGTCGGCGTTGTTTGCATTGCACCATGTGAGCGGGTCGAAGCGCAGCAGCACGCTGGCATAGGCCGGGACACATTCCAGTGATGGCAACTGGTGCCGCAGGATGGCTACCGCGGCATGCACTCGTGCGTTGGTTGCGGCATCCACGCGCTCGCCAAGGCGCAGCAGCAGCGCGTCTTCGGCCAATGGCTCGAACTGGATCGAGTCGGTCTGCATGCTAGCGTGCTGCCTCGAGTGCATCGCGCAGCGCCGCCAGCCGCGCGAGCAGCACGAACTCGGCATAAGGCAGGGGCGTGCCGTGGCCCCAGACCGGGCCCGGCCATGCGACGTCACCTTCGCAGCGCGCCACGACATGCACGTGAAGCTGGCGCACGATATTGCCCAGCGCACCCAGGTTGAGCTTGTCGCACGGGGCAACTGCGCGCAGCGCGCGTCCGGCGAGATTCACCTCACGCCAAAGTTCTGCCTGGTCGTCGTCGGTCAGCTCGGCGATCTCGGTCAGGCCCCCGCGGCGCGGTACCAGCACCAGCCAGGCATAGCGGCTGTCGTTCATCAGCTGCACGTCGCACAGCGGCAGCGAGGCAACCAGGCGGGTGTCCGCGGCCAGCCGGCAATCGAGTGCGAATGCGCCGCAACTCATGCGCCGTCCAGGTGCTGCTCGAAGAAGGCCAGCGTCCGTTGCAACGCCAGCTTCGCGCTGGCCTCGTGGTAGGGCGAGCTGCCGTCGCGGTTGAACGCGTGGTCGGCTGGATAGGTATAGACGTCCATCTGCGGCAACGCGTCACGATGTTTTTGCACCATCTCTGGCGTGATGTGCTGATCCTTCTCGCCGAAGTGGAACAGCACCGGCGCCTTGGGCACTTCATGCAGGAAGGGCAGGTTGCGCGCGCCGTAATAACTGACCGACGGCAGGCCCAGCCGCAACGCGGCCAGCAGCGCGACCGTGCCACCCCAGCAATAGCCGACCGTGCCGATCCTGCCCGCCGACGCGATCGCCTCGGCGGCGCTGGCCACGTCCTCGAGCGCGCGCTCCAGTCCCAGCTCGGTGACCAGCTGCTTGCCCTTGTGGGTGCCCGCGCGGTCGTAGTCCAGCTCCACGCCGGTCTCCAGATGATCGAAGAACGCCGGCGCGATGGCGGTGTAGCCGAGCCGGGCGAAGCGATCGACGACGCTGCGCATGTGCGCGTTGACCCCGTAGATTTCCTGGATCACCAGCAGGCCGCCCTTCGGCTTGCCGCTGGCCTGGGCCATGTAGGCACCGATGCACTGGGTGCCGCTGGTGGGGATATTGATCTGCTGGCCCATGGCGGGACTCCGAATGCGGGGAAGGGTTCATTCTAGGTACTGAGGGCAGCGGGGAACAGGGAGCTGGAACGGGGAACGGGGAACGGGGAACGCCGGGCGTATGGCAATCGTGAGCAACGCGCTTGGGCTCGGCTTTTTGTACTGCGTCCAGTTCAGGTCGGTCACGGCAAGTCTCAACCCAACTTCCCGTTCCTCGTTCCCCTATAATCAATCATTTGCGTCCTTTCACTCGATAATCCGCCGCATGCCAACCTCCGCCCCCAAGATCGGCTTCGTCAGTCTCGGTTGCCCCAAGGCACTGGTCGACTCCGAACGTATCCTCACGCAGCTGAAGGTCGAGGGCTACGAGATCGTGCCCAGCTACGACACGGCAGACGCGGTGGTGGTCAATACCTGCGGGTTCATCGATGCGGCGGTGCAGGAGTCGCTCGACGCGATCGGGACCGCGCTCAACGAGAATGGCAAGGTGATTGTCACCGGCTGCCTGGGCAAGCGTGAGGGGCTGATCCGCGAGGCCTATCCCGATGTGCTGTCGATCAGCGGCCCGCAGGATTACGCCAGCGTGATGCGCGCGGTGCATTCCGCACTGCCGCCGAAGCGCAACAAGTTCGTCGATATCGTGCCGGACACCGGCGTCAAGCTCACCCCGAAGCATTATGCCTACCTGAAGATTTCCGAAGGTTGCAATCACCGTTGCAGCTTCTGCATCATTCCCTCGATGCGTGGAAACCTGGTTTCGCGTCGGGTCGACGAGGTGTTGCTGGAGGCCGAGCGGCTGGTCAAGGGAGGGGTCAAGGAACTGCTGGTGATCTCGCAGGACACCAGTGCGTATGGTGTGGATCTCAAGTACGCGGAGCGCACCTGGCGCAACAAGTCGTATCGCACGCGCATGACCGAGTTGTGCGATGGCCTGTCCGAGCTGGGCGTGTGGACGCGACTGCACTATGTCTACCCGTACCCGCACGTGGACGAGCTGATGCCGTTGATGGCGACCGACAAGCTGCTGCCGTACCTGGACATTCCGTTCCAGCACGCCAGCCCGCGCATCCTCAAGCTGATGAAGCGCCCCGGCAACATCGACAAGACGCTGGAGCGCATCAACAACTGGCGCAAGGTTGTGCCGGATATCACCATCCGCAGCACCTTCATCGTCGGCTTCCCCGGCGAGACCGACGCGGAATTCGAGGAGCTGCTCGATTTCCTGCGCGAGGCGCAGCTCGATCGCGTAGGTGCGTTTGCGTACTCGCCGGTCGCTGGCGCGAAAGCCAACGAGCTGCCGGATCCGGTCCCCGAGGAATTGCGGGAGGACCGCCTCGAACAATTCATGGCGGTGCAGGCGGAAATTTCCGCCGCCAAACTGCAGGGCAAGATCGGCCACATCATCAAAGTGCTGGTCGACGAGGCGGGTGCCGATGGTGCGCTGGCCCGTTCCGCGGCGGATGCGCCGGAAATCGATGGCACGGTGTTGATCGCCGATGGCCAGAAGCTGAAACCGGGCCAGTTCGTCGACGTGGTGGTCGCCAGCGCCAGCGAACACGATCTGCACGCGCGGCTGGCTCATCCGACGCTTGCGCTGGTCTGAGAGGCTGTGCGCTCTGCTGAATGCCTTGATCTGGCTGCGCTACCCAACACTGTGGCTGCGCGATCCCGTGGCGAAGCGCGCAGGCCGGCAATATCCTGTACCCGGCATCATATGAACTGCGCGCGGAGTTGCCACGCAGCCATGCTCCAAAAACCGAGTCACGTGTTGCCGCTTCAAGCGCGCGAGTAGATGTAGACGCCCGCTGGTGGAAGGTTGCGCCAGGCCAAGCCATGGCGACGCCAGTGCAGGCCCAGTGCCGTGCAAACGTCGGGAGCCACCGGCCTGGACGGTCCGTAGGTGTACTGGACGAAAACGCCACCCGGGCGCAATACACCAAATGCAGCGGCAAGAATATCGTGCTGCACGTCGACGGGCATGGTCAGCAGGCCCAGGCTGCTGACTACCGCACCGATCGGCTGATTCCCGAAGGCGCCCGCTCCGGCGATCAGCGGTTGCAGGGTGCGGGCATCGCCACAGACCACGTGCGCGTGCGGGAAGGTATGCCGCAGCAAGTCGTGCAGTACCTCGTTCATCTCCACGAGCAGCAACTGTTCAGGCTTGACTCCGTGCTTGATCAAGGCATGGGTAATCACGCCGGTGCCGGCGCCCAGCTCGATCACTCCCCCGGCAGCGGTCGGGACAGCCGCTGCCATCATGCCGGACAGTTGACGGCCCGACGGCGTGACCGACGACATGCGCAATGGGTGACGCAGCCATTGCTGGAAGAAAGTCAGGCGTGAACTTGGTGCTGTCGTACCTGGAGCAGCTCCCGCCGCCAAAGACGTGGCTGCATTCAAATCTTCCAAGTGTGTCTCCCTTGATAGCGGATCCAAACGCGGATTATCGCAGACATTGATGACTCGGCATGAAATGGCGCGGGGATTCGAGGGGTCCGCACGGCTGTGGATCTGCTACGTACAGGTGCCGGCATGGCGCGGCAGGCCAGGATCCGACCGCGCGAACTTGCCCTGATCGGGGAGCGCGACCATTTGCGGGACACACGGATGCTGATTCAGCGATAGTCCACTGCGATCAATGCAAACCTTGCAGCGCCTGCCGGCAGTTCGGCAACGAATTCGTCGTCGACGCACTTTTTCAGCACGGCGCGTGCGATCGGCGAATCGATGCTGATCCAGCTCTGTTTCGCGTCGGTCTCGTCGGGGCCGACGATGCGATAGAGCAGGGTTTCACCAGTGTCGAGGTTCTCGAGTTCGATGCTGGCGCCAAAGAATGCCTGTTCACGGTTGCCGGGCATACCCTCGGCCACCTTCAACGAGGGAATCCGCTTGCTTAGGTAGCGCACGCGGCGATCGATCTCGGCGAGCTGCTTCTTCCGATAGATGTATTCGGCATTTTCCGATCGATCACCCTCGGCAGCCGCTGCGGTAATCGCCTTGACCACTTCCGGACGCACGGTGTGCCACAGATGATCAAGCTCGGTCTTGAGCCGCTCAAAGCCTTCGCGCGTGATGATCGCGGTCGAGCTGGGCGAGGGCGGGCGCCAGCGGCTCATGCGAGCCCGGCCAGACGTTGTCGCTGCAGTTCGATCTCGGCGCGCAGGGGGTGTTCAGGCCACGCGGCAGCGAGGTGGTCGAGCCGTCGCACGGCCTCGGCATGCTCGTCGGCGTGCTCGGCGAGTACATGCGAAGCAAGCAGCTCATAATGGGGTGCCTGCGCTTCCCCGGGCCAGGGTTGCAAGCAACCGCGACACAATTTTGCGGTGATCCGAGCCATATCCAGGCGGACCACCAGATCGGGGGGATCCAGGCTGATGCTGGTGCTGTCGTTGCGGCCGATCAGGAGCTCGGTCATGGCGTTCCTACCGTTACGGATCGTTCGATTGTAGCCAACCCGGCGCCGTTGTCATGGCGGCGACCAGCGCGCGTCGCGACCAGCGCGTTGAGTCCGCGCACGCGGCCCGCTATGGTGAGTATCTTTTGCAGGTGAAGTTGTCCATGGCATCGTGTTTCAGGTTCCGTCCCGGGCGTTTCGCGCCGTTTGTGCTGGCCGGCGTGTTGCTCGGCGGTTGCGCCAGCAGCGGTGGTGGCAAGCCATCGGCACAGGCCAGTACGCTTTACAGCCAGTTGGATCAGGCCAGCAGGGCCTACGAGACAGCCTTGCAGCAGTCGCGCGCAGGAAATCTCGAGGCCTCACAGCTGACCCTGCGCCAGTCGCTCGACCAGCTGAAGCAGGCTTCGGCACAGTGCCTCAGCGCGCCTGGCTGCGATCCACAGCGGTTCTTTTCGGTGTTCGACCGACTGCTGCGGCTGAAGGACGGCGATTTCAACGGCGCTCAGGATCTGGCGGCTGACGTCGACTCGTCGCAGGCATCGCTCGCCATAGGTCGCGCCGGCGTGGCCAGTCTGCCGCAGGCGCAGCGCAGCGTGACCTTGTTGCACGGGCAGAAGCTGTCACAACTGATTGCGATGAACGGGCCGGTCAAGGCCGCGCTGGAGATGTGGCTGACCCAGCGCCGCCCGCAATTGATGAATGCCTGGGTCAACTACCGCTACCTGCGCCATGAGATGTGGCCGGCATACGAGAAGGCGGACCTTCCCGAAGCGCTGCTGTTCGGCATGGTCGCGCAGGAGTCGGGCGGCAAGGTGCATGCGGTGTCGCGTTCCGGCGCCGCTGGCCCGCTGCAGTTCATGTACGCCACCGGCATGCGCTTCGGGTTGGGTGTCGAGAATGGTTTCGACACGCGCTTCGATCCGGCCGCGGCGGCGCGCGCAAACGCCGAATACCTGAATGAGCAACTGCGCATCTTCAACAACAATCTGGAGCTCGTCATCGGTGCCTACAACGGCGGCGAAGGCAAAATGCGACGTGCCGTGGGGGACGACACTGCGGTGAGCTTCTACGACCCGCGCATCTACGACCAGATGTCGCCGGAGACGCGCGACTACGTGCCGACCGTCCTGGCAGCGGCCTGGCTGTTCCTGCATCCAGACAGCTATAACCTGCGGTTTCCGAAAATCGACGGTGTTGCCGGCACGATCAGCTTGAAGCGGGCCGCCTCGCTGGACGAGCTCACCGTCTGCCTGGGCTCGGCCGACGGGATGGCCAACGGCTGGTTTCGCACCTTGCGCAATCTCAATCCCCGACTTGATCCCGACGTCAGCCAGCCGGTCGGAACCCGGTTGCAAGTGCCCAGGCGGCTGGAACGCGCCTATGCGTCACGTTGTGTCGATGGCCCGTGGCCGATTCTCGCCGCCGATCTGCACAACGCGACGGTGCCGGTGGTGCCGGACCCGGCGCCGGCCAAGGCAGTGGCGCCGGCAACGAAAAACTATCGCGTGGGCCATGGTGACACGCTGATCAGCATCGTGCGCAAGCTGCCTTGTTCGAGCGTGCAGGAAGTTTCCGAAATGAACAAGCTCAAGCGCCATCGTATTCGCGTGGGCCAGCAACTGAAAGTGCCGGTCTGCCGCTGAGTGAGGTGCTGGTTGCCGCTTGCGGGGGCGATCAGGCGATCGCGCTTTCCTGCATCCAGCTGTCCACGCTGGATTGGGCGGTACCGATTGTCGCGCTGCGGCGCCGAGCTTGGCAAAGCAGCCCGGAAATTGTGCGTAAAACGTGACAGCATGACGCGCGGTGTCAGTTTTCGAGACGCGCGCTGTGCTCCACGCCGATCCGCTGGCCAACCTGCACCATCTGCTGCGGTTGCAGGTTGTCAAGGGTGGCGCTTCCCGCGGGCAACAGCACGATCACCGTGGAACCCATGTTGAAGCGTGCCATTTCCGCGAAACGTTCCAGCGCGACGCCTTGGCCAGCGAAGGATTTGCGCCGGATCGAGGAGGCATATGGCGGTATCACCAGGCCGTCCCAGACGGTGGCCACCGAGGAGACCAGGATCGCGCCGACCATCACCACCACGAAGGGGCCGTGCTCGCCGTCGAAGTAACAGACCAGTCGCTCGTTGCGGGCGAACAACCGCGGGATCGCCGCTACGGCGAATGGTGCCACGCTGAAGATGCGCCCGGGCACGTGCACGCTCTCGCGCAGGGTGCCTTTCAATGGCATGTGGACGCGGTGGTAATCACGCGGCGACAGGTACACGGTGACGTACGAGCCGTTGCGATATGGCGCCGCGGCCGTTTCGTCGCCGCCGAGCAGTTCGGCGGCCGTGTAATCCTGCCCCTTGGCCTGGAAGATGCGGCCATCAACGATGGGGCCAGCTTGGCTGATGCGTCCGTCAGCGGGGCTCAACAGGCTGGCCGGATCAGGGTCCGGGCGACGCGCATCGGCGCGCAGCTTGCGCGTGAAGAACGCATTGAAGTGCTGGTAGGCCAGCGCGTCGGGCTGGGCTGCCTCGGCCATGTTCACCTGGTAGTTACGCACGACGGTGCCGATCAGCCAGTTCTTCCAGGGGGCGTAGGTCCAGCGGGTGGCCCGGTAGACCACTCGCGACAGCGCGCGGTGCGGCAGCATGTATTGCAGGAATACCTTGAAATTCATCCGCGAAGTATAGGGGTGGCCATGTCGGCCAGCCCTATAATGTGCGGCCATTCCGTTTGCCGCTGGATCGCCGTGACCGCCGAGCTCGCCACCATCATCGACTTCATTCGCTATGGCGCCAGCCGCTTTTCGGCGGCCGGCCTGACCTTCGGCCACAGCCACGACAATCCGATCGACGAAGCCACGCACCTGGTGCTGGCCAGCCTGCACCTGCCGCCGGACATTCCGCCGGCGTATGGCGCGGGCCGGCTCACGACGGCCGAACGAGAGAATGTGCTGGCCCTGATCGAGCGCCGCGTCGGCGAGCGCTTGCCGGTGGCCTATCTGGTTGGCGATACCTGGTTCGCCGGCCTGAAATTCAAGAGCGATCGCCGTGCGCTGGTGCCGCGCTCGCCGATCGCCGAGCTGATCGAGTCGGGTTTCGCGCCCTGGCTGGACGATCGGCAGGTAGAGCGTGTGCTGGACCTGTGCACCGGTTCGGGCTGCATCGGCATCGCGATCGCCGAATACAACCCGGACTGGCAGGTCGACCTCGTCGATATCAGCGCAAAAGCGCTGTCCTTGGCGCGCGAGAACATTGCGTTCCAGCACGTCGAGGCTCGGGTCGAAGCGATCCAGTCCGACCTGTTTGCCGGTGTGAAGGGTCGCCGCTACGACTTGATCGTGTCCAATCCGCCTTACGTCACCGAGGACGAATACGCGGCGCTTCCCAGCGAATACGCGTATGAGCCGAAGCTGGGTCTGACCTCCGGCGCGGACGGCCTGGACCTGTGCCTGCGCCTGCTCGACGAGGCCGCCGACCACCTCGCCGAGGATGGCCTGCTGATCGTCGAGGTCGGCGAGAGCGAGCACGCCCTGGCGGCGCTGCTGCCGGAAGTTCCGTTCGTCTGGATCGAGTTCAAGGTTGGCCAGATGGGTGTATTCGCGCTGGAACGGCGCGATCTGGTCGAGCATGCCGCAGCGATTCACGCCGTAGCGGCCGCACGCAGGCCGAGCTGAGCGATGAAGCTGGCCACCGCGCGACTGCAGATCGACGCGCTGCGACCGGCCGATGCGGAAGGGTTGTTCACCTGCCGTGCGGATCCCGCGGTGGCACGCTATCAAGGCTGGTGTCCGGCCGATGTTGCGGCTGCCCGCGAGTTCATCGACGCGCAGCTGCAGCAGCCATCAAGCGGCTGGTTTCAGCGCGCCATCCGGCTGCGCGAGAGCGGGGCTTTGATCGGTGACCTTGGCGTGTGCCTGCCGCGGGATCCGCAAGATTCGGTCGAGTTCGGGGTCAGCATCGCGCCGGCCTATCAGGGGCACGGTTACGCCAGCGAGGCGTTGCGCGCGATGTTCGTGTTCGTATTCGGCCAGCTTGGCCGCCATCGCATCCATGCCTCGGTGGATCCACGCAATCTCGCCAGCATGGCGATGCTGCGTGCGCTCGGCATGCGCCAGGAGGCCCATCACCGCGAGAGCCTGTGGCTGCGTGGCGAATGGGTCGACGACGTGATCTTTGCCCTGCTGGATCACGAGTGGTGGGTGCTGTTGGCGGGTTGCTGATCCCGATCCCGGTTCATCGAGCAGACCTGATTGAGGTACGCGATCACGGGTTCAGCCGCATAAACTCGCATGAGTCGGACCGCGGTCCGCCAGGGAGTAGCCCGTGAGGCGTTGGAATGGATGGGGTGACGAGGCGATCGAGGTCGCGCTCGATGGTGCGGCACTGAGTTTCCTGCGCGAGCGGTTGGGGGCGGGAATCGAGCCCGCCGATGCGAGCTTGGCGCAGGCATGCGCGTTGGTTCCCGAAAGTCGCCTGCCGGCACACCGCCTGCTGCGCACCGAGGCCGAAACGCGCTTGCGCCACGGACTGGGGCAGAGCCTGCCAGACTGGCTCAGGTTGCGTTACGGTCAGCCGGGGCTGCTGCCTGACGGTGTGGCGTTTCCCGAAAGCCGTGACGAAGTGCGCGAGTGGCTGACCTATACGCGGCAGCACGAGATCAGCGTGATTCCGTGTGGCGGTTGCACCAGCGTGGTCGGGCATCTGCGCGTCGTGCAAGCAGACAAGCCGGTGCTGGCGATCAATCTGACGCATCTGGCCGGGCGCACACGGTTACACCCTGGGGCATTTTCCGCAGTCGTTCGAATACTCCACGCTGGGCGGCTGGGTCGCGGCGCGCGCGATGGTGCAGGGCAAGCTGTCGCTCTCGATGTTGCGTCTTTCCAACGCCACGGAAACCCTGACCAGCCTGACCCTGGCCGGCCACCGCAAGCTGCTCGGCCTGCTGCAGCCGTACTGGACGCCAGGCATCAAGGCGCCGGGGCCGGAGGCCAAGGGTGCGGTGATCGGCTTTGGCGATGTACACACGCGAACCCATCTGTACCGTGCGATCCTGGAAGGGCTGGCCTATGCGCTGCGCGAGGGCAAGGAGCGCATCGAAAAGCGCAGCGGTGTGCCGGTAACGTCCTTGCGTGTCTCCGGTGGCGGCTCACAGAGCGAGGCCGCGATGCAGTTGACCGCGGACATTTTCGGCTTGTCGGCGATCCGGCCGCATGTTTACGAAACCTCAGCGCTCGGCGCCGCCATCGACGCGGCGGTGGGGGTACGGCTGTACCCGGATTTTCCATCCGCCGTCAGGGCGATGACCCGCGAAGGGCGCGAGTTCCAGCCGCAACCGCAGGCGCAGGCAATCTACAACGAGCTGTACCGCCGCGTGTATCAAAAGATGTATGCCCACCTGCAGCCGCTCTACCAGGAGATCCAGAAGATCACCGGCTATCCGGGCCTGGGCTGAAGTTCGGTCGGCAATTTGCAGGTACTTGCAGTACCGAATCGCCGGGTCAATGCAGTTAAGCTGTAGGGACTCTATCTGTGGGACTTCGAACATCGTGGCCAGCAACTCCTTCGGCAAGCTCCTCACCGTCACCACTTTCGGCGAAAGCCACGGGCCGGCGATCGGCTGCGTGATTGATGGCTGCCCGCCTGGATTGGTGATCACCACCGAGGAATTCCGCCATGACCTGGAGCGTCGTGCCACCGGCCGCAGCCGCTATACCTCGCAGCGGCACGAGGCGGATGAAGTGGAAATCCTCTCCGGGGTGTATGAGGGCAAGACCACGGGTACGCCGATCACGCTGCTGATCCGCAACACCGACCCGCGCAGCAAGGATTACGGTGAGATCATGCAGACCTTCCGGCCGGGGCACGCCGATTACACCTATTGGCAGAAGTACGGCATCCGCGACCCGCGCGGTGGTGGCCGCTCGTCTGCCCGCGAGACCACTGTGCGCGTGGCCGCGGGCGTAGTGGCGAAGAAGTGGTTGGCGGTGCATTACGGCGTGCAGGTGCGTGGCTACCTGGCGCAGATGGGGGTCATCGCGCCAGACGCGTTCGACTGGTCCGCGGTGGAGCAGAACCCGTTCTTCTGGCCGCACGCAGCGCAGGTGCCCGCGCTGGAGGATTACATCAAGAAGTTGCGCAAGTCCGGCGACTCGGTCGGTGCGCGCGTCAACGTGGTGGCCGACGGCGTGCCGCCGGGCTGGGGCGAGCCGATCTACGGCAAGCTCGATGGTGACCTGGCTGGCGCGTTGATGTCGATCAATGCGGTGAAGGGTGTCGAGATCGGCGATGGATTCTCGGCCGTCACCCAGCACGGCAGTGAACACCGGGACGAAATGTCTTTGGACGGCTTTACGTCCAATCATGCCGGCGGTATCCTCGGTGGTATCAGCAGCGGTCAGCCGGTGACGGCATCGATCGCGCTGAAACCCACGTCGAGCATCCTCATTCCCGGCCACAGCGTGAACCTGGCTGGGGAACCGGTGGACGTGGTCACCAAGGGGCGACACGATCCCTGCGTCGGCATCCGTGCCACTCCCATCGCCGAGGCGATGATGGCGCTGGTGCTGATGGACCACGCGTTGCGCCATCGGGCGCAGTGCGGCGATGTGGGGCCGGTTGCACCACGCATCGCCTGAGCTTCAACCGCTGCAACCGGAACCAGCTCGATGACCGACAAGCCGCGCGTCTGGGTTTCCCGCCCCACCTTCCCTGGCGTCATCGCCCGGCTGGAGCCGTGTTTCGAGGTGAGCGTCGTGTTCGAGGGCAAGTCGAAGGTCCCTGCGGAACTGTTCGCGCTGGATAACGCGGTGCTCAGCCCGCATATTGCCAGCGCCACGACCGACACCCGCCGCGCGATGACCTCGGTGGCGGTCGACAATGTGCTGGCAATGTTCGGCCACGGCCTGCATGCCGGACGCCCACCCGATATCCTCAACCCGAACGTGCTGTGAACGGCACGGTCTTTTTCCTTCAGAGAAAACCATCCCATGAGTCAAAAGAGCAGTTACAAGGTCGCCATGGTCGGCGCTACCGGCGCCGTCGGCGAGACCGTGCTGGCGATTCTCGCCGAGCGCAATTTCCCGGTCAGCGAGCTGGTGCCGCTGGCCAGCAAGCGTTCTGCCGGCGGCAAGGTGAAATTTGCCGGCAAGGACATCGCCGTGCAACTGCTGGATACCTATGACTTTGCCGGCGTCGATATCGCATTCTTCTCGGCTGGTGGTTCGGTCAGCCACGAACACGCGGCGCGGGCCGCCGCGGCTGGCGCGGTGGTGATCGACAACACCTCGGAGTTCCGCTACCAGGACGACATCCCGCTGGTGATCAGCGAGGTCAATCCGCACGCGATCGCCCAGTACACCAACCACGGCATCATCGCGAACCCAAATTGCTCGACCATGCAGATGCTGGTGGCGCTCGCGCCGATCCACCGCGCGGTGCAGATCGAGCGGATCAACGTGGCCACCTACCAGTCGGTCTCCGGCGCCGGCCGCAGCGGAATGGAGGAGCTGGGTCGGCAGACCGCAGCCTTGCTGAACTTCCAAAGCGTGGAGCCGGGCAAGAAATTCCCGGCCCAGATCGCGTTCAATGTGATTCCGCAGATCGACGACTTCCAGCCCAACGGCTACACCAAGGAAGAGATGAAGCTGGTGTGGGAGACGCGCAAGATCCTGGAGGACGAGTCGATCCAGGTGAATCCGACCGCGGTGCGCGTGCCGGTGTTCTATGGCCATTCCGAGGCAGTGCATATCGAGACCAGTGAGAAAATCAGCGTCGAGGAGGCCCGTGAACTGCTCCGCCAGGCACCGGGGGTGGTGCTGGTAGACGAGCGCAAACTGGGCGGTTATCCCACGCCGGTGGGCGAGGCTGCCGGCGCCGACGGGGTGTTCGTTGGGCGCATCCGCGAGGATATTTCGCACGAGCGCGGTCTCGACCTGTGGATCGTCTCGGACAACATCCGCAAGGGTGCGGCCCTGAATGCGGTGCAGATCGCCGAATTGTTGATCGAGGATTTTCTCTAGTCATATGCCGAGTGCAACTGGTTGCTGCACTTGGTGTTTCCCTGTCTGTACCAGCGTGTGCGACCGAGCTGGCGACGCCCGCCACTTCGGATCGCGGCGCGTCCGCCGCGGCACAAGCGCTGCCGAAGACCCAGCAGGGCAAGCCGCGACGAGTACGCCCTCAGCAAGAACGGGCGGCAGCAATGTGTCGCAAGTATTCGCCATAGCTATTGTTGATTGGTCTGCATATAACTAAAGTGGCGACACGCTGACGCAGCCACCGCCATGGTGGGGCACCTTTCAACAAGACGTTGCGCCAAGGATCGTTCGGGGGAGCATGCATGAATCGTTCGTTGAAATTGTCGATGCTGGTGGCACTGGCACTGGGCAGCAGTCAGCTCCTGGCGCTGGATCTCGGCCAGGTTCAGGTCAAGTCGGCATTGGGGCAACCATTGCTGGCGGAGATTCCGCTGCATCCGGCAAATTCGGCAGAACTGCAGGGGCTTACGGTAAAGCTGGCCTCAAGCGAGCAGTTTGCCCATGCCGGCATTGTCGGTGGCCGCACCAGCATCCCGCTGCACTTCAGCGTGGCCAATGCTGGCGGCACGCAACCGGTGATCCGCATCACCAGCAGCGAGCCGGTGGGCAACCCCTATCTCGACCTGCTGATCGAAGTGGACAGTCATGCCGGCAAGAGCGTGCGTGAGTACGCGATCCTGCTCGATCCGCCCGGCGCGTCGGCACCGACGTCGATGGGGACAGCCAGGTCGGTGGAACCGGCGCAGGCCAGACCGGCGCAGGCTGCAGCGCCTCCCGCACCCCGTCACGTGGCGGCGGCACCAGCGCCAGCCACAACCCCGACGGGTGTCAGCAACGGTCGCTATGGCCCGGTGCAAAGCGGTCAGACGCTTTTCAGCGTTGCTCGCAGTGTGGCGCCATCTGGCGTCGACGTGCGGCAGATGATGTTGGCCTTGCAACAGGCCAATCCCGATGCATTCTTCAAAGACAACATCAACGCGCTGAAGAGCGGCGCCGTGCTGCGCGTGCCGACTTCGGCCGAGGCCCAGGCCACGACGCTGGCGGCTGCGGCCGCGGAAGTGCGTCGACAGAACAGCGATTGGCGTGCGGGCGTGCCGGGCAAGCCGGCCATCGTGGCCGACGCCGGAACCCGCGCCACCTCGCCCGGTTCGCCCAGCGCCACGCCTGCAGGCAACGGGGATCGGCTCGCGCTGGTTCCGCCGAAGGTCGATGGTGGCGGCACCACCAGCCAGGGAGCGGGCAAGGACGAGAAGTCTTCGGTCGCCCTGCGCGAGGACCTCCTGCGCGCCAAGGAGAACGTGGCCAGCCTGCAACAGCAAAGCGGCGACCTGAAGACGCAGTTGCAGGATCTGGCCGACATCAACAGCAAGAATGAACACCTGCTGTCATTGAAGGACAGCGAGATCGCCGAACTTCAGGCCAAGCTCGCTGCTGCGCGCGAGGCTGCGGCCGCCGGGTCGGCATCCGTTGCCACGACCGGCAGTGCCTCAATGGCGACCACCAGCCCGGCACCGACCACCGCTGCCAGCGCGTCAGCGGCGATGCAAATGGCTGTGGCCGCAGCGGCGGCGTCGGTGGCCAGGCCCGCTGCCGCCAAAGCGGCAAGCACGCGCCCGCCTGTTCCTGCAGCAGTGACCGAAGAGCCTTGGTACAGGCAGACCTGGGCATGGGCTGCAGGTGGGGCAGTCATCGTGTTGCTGATCGTGCTGGCCATGCTCGGCCGTCGTCGCAAGCCGCAAGCCGCTGAGTCGAAGTTTGCCTCAGCGCTGGCCGACCGCTTCGAAGCACCCATAGCCGCAGGCGACGACCACCTGCTCGATGAGGATGCCGACCAGGAGCAGTTGCTTGATCAGCTGGCCGAGCATCCGGACGACATTTACCTGCACCTGGAGCTGGTCACGCTGTATTACTCGCGGCGCGACGTCGAGCGCTTCGAGGCTGCTGCCGAAGCGATGCATGTACACATCACCGATCCGGAACAGGATGAATGGCAGGACGTGCTGCACATGGGCGAGGATCTGGCCCCGGAGCACCCGTTGTTCGATCACCATGAAGAATCGGCGGCACCCGGGCACGTGGCATCGGAGCACGGATTCGATATCGACGACTACAACGACGACGATGCGCCCACTGGCGTGGCGCCGTTGTCGCCATCATTGCCGACAGAACCGAAGAAAGTTGGCGAATACAATTTCAACTTCGACCTGACGCATCCTGCGGCTACCGAGTCGGCCGTACCGCCAGCGGCGGCACCCGCCGATGATGTCCCGGTGGTCAAGCCGCCCGCTGCACCCGCCGCGTATGACGCGCCGGATACCGTACCTGCGTACGGCGCGGCTCAGGAGCACGAGCCCTTCGAGTTCAGCGACGATCCAGTGGACACCAAGCTCGACCTGGCTCGTGCCTACGTGGACATGGGCGATGCCGAGGGTGCCCGCGCGATGCTGGGCGAAGTGCTCAAGGAAGGCAGCCAGATGCAGCGCGAGACCGCCCGGCGTCTGCTCGACGGCCTGGGCTGACCCGGCAGATCCCGCTTGGCAACCCGGCGGGCCGGTCGTACCGGCCCGCCCTCGTTGCGGCCCTGCTAATCTTCGCAGTCGCTTCAACGATTTCCAGCAGGCTCATGCGCATCGCTCTCGGCATCGAATACGACGGTACGGATTATTTCGGCTGGCAACGGCTGACTGAAGGGCCGAGTGTCCAGGCAGCGGTTGAGCAGGCGCTGTCGAAGGTCGCCGCGCATCCGGTGCAGGTCAGTTGTGCGGGTCGCACCGATGCCGGCGTGCACGCGATCTGCCAAGTGGTACATTTCGACACCGAGGCACGCCGCGAGATGCGTGGCTGGGTGTTGGGCGCCTGCTGCAACCTGCCGGCAAGCGTGGCGGTGCTGTGGGCGCAGCCGGTGCTCGACAGTTTCCACGCCCGTTATGCGGCACGCAGTCGCCGCTACCGCTATCGCATACTCAACCGGCCAGTACGCGCGGCGCTGGACGCGCGTTATGTCACATGGGAACGTCTGCCACTGGATGCCGACCGCATGCATGCCGCCGTGCAGGCACTGTTGGGCGAGCACGACTTCAGCGCGTTCCGGGCCTTGTCATGCCAGGCGGCGCATCCGCGTCGCTCCGCCCTGGCGGTGAGCGTACGCTGCGAGGGCGAGTACGTGTTGATCGAGATCGAGGCGAATGCGTTCCTGCATCACATGGTGCGCAACATCGTCGGTTCGTTGCTGCTGATCGGTCGCGGCGAGCAGCCCGTCGCGTGGCTGGCGCAGCTGCTGGCCGGTCGTGACCGGCAGGTGGCCGGCCCCACCGCACCGGCTTCCGGCCTGACCTTTGTCGGGCCTCGCTACGCGCGGCATTGGGGTCTGCCGGAAGCGGTCAGCATGCCGGAGGTTTCCGCATGACGCGCATCAAGTGTTGTGGCATGACCCGGGTCGAGGATGCGCTGCTGGCGGCACGACTGGGCGCGGATGCGATCGGCCTGGTGTTCACGGCGCGCAGCCGGCGGCAGGTGAGCCTCGCTCAGGCACAGGCGATCCGTCGTGCGCTGCCGCCCTTCGTTGCCTCCGTGGCCTTGTTCATGGACGACACGCCGGCGCTGATTGCGGAAGTCATCGCCTCGGTGAACCCGGATCTGCTGCAGTTCCACGGCCAGGAAAGCAACGCCGAGTGTGCCCACTTCGGACGCCCCTATCTCAAGGCCATCGCGATGGGAGACGGCGATGCGGCGTCGCGGTTGCGCGATTATCCCGGCGCGTCGGCATTGTTGCTCGACGGGCATGGATCGGGCGAGGCCGGTGGCAGCGGCACGAGTTTCGACTGGACACGCACGCCGCGCGGTCTGACCCAACCATTGATCCTGGCCGGGGGCCTGCGCACAGACAACGTAGCGGTGGCGATCCGCCTCGCGCGACCGTGGGCAGTGGATGTGGCCAGTGGTGTGGAGTCGGCGCCAGGCATCAAGGATGCAGCCATGCTGAGCGACTTCGTGGCGGCGGTGCGCGCCGAAGATGCGAGGGGTACGCAGACATGAGCGAATTCTCCGTCACGATCCTCGCACCTGCCTCGATCGAAGCATATCGCGTCAGCGCGGACCGTCGTGGCGTGCGCGCTCCGCTGACGGCACAGACGGCGCAGCCGTTGAAGCAGGGCGCGCGCCAGCACCGCTGACGGGCCGGCTACTTCTCCCTCAATTCCCGTCGCAGCCAGTCTGCCAGCTCGACCAGACGTGGATCGCTGGCCTGTCTCGGTGCACACAGGGCCCAACTCGCCGGTGTCGCTCGAAAACCCCAGGGCGCGATCAGCCGACCGGCCGCCAGATCGTCGGCCACCAGGGGTCGCGGTGCGATCGCCACGCCCAGCCCGGCGGCGGCAGCCTCCAGCAGGAAGTACAGGTGCGGCAACGCTTGCGCCTGCTGCAGGGATTGCGCTGGCAAGCCCATCGCACGAGCCCAGTCCGGCCACGCCTGCGGGCGTGAAGCGGTGTGCAGCAATGGCTCTTCGTACAAGGCGTCGGCGGGCAGTTCGCGCAGGCGTTCGGCGTCTGGATAACGTGGGCTCAGCACTGGGCCAATATATTCTGCTGCCAATTCATGTACTTGCCAGCCACCTGGCCAGGGTGGTGCAGCCAGCAGCAATACGGCATCCACGCCATTCATGCTTTCGATGGCAGGCTCAGCCAGTACCGACAGGTGCAGGGTCAGTGCCGGCAGGTCGCGGCGCAGCCGCTCCAGTCGCGGAATCACCCAGCGCGCCAGCACGCTGCCGGAACAGCCGAGCACGAAGGCCGAATTGGCATGGGATTGTTGCAGTCTCGTCCAGGCGTTTCGCAACTGCTCGAATGCACCGGTGCAACTTTCGTTCAGCGTCCGTCCGGCCTCGGTGAGGGCGACGCCGCGCCCTTGGCGCACGAACAGCGGCTGACCCAGCGCCTCCTCCAGTGCGCGTACCTGGCGGCTGATGGCACCGTGGGTCACATGCAGCTCGCCGGCGGCAAGACTCATGCTGCCCAGTCGTGAGGCGGCCTCAAAGGCGCGCAGGGCATTCAGGGAAGGCAGTTCACGAACAGGCATGATGTGAGTTTAACTCAAGTATGCCAGCAATTATTTCGCTTTTGCATGCCATCGATTCACGTTAACGTGTGACATCCACACCCCACTTCTGATGATCTGACATGTCGCTCCCCCCGCTTCGGACAATCGATTTTCATGCCTGGCCTGACGCGCACGGTCGCTTCGGCGAGTACGGCGGCAGTTACGTCGCCGAGACGCTGATGGCGCCACTGGCCGAACTGCGCGACGCCTACGAAAGCCTGAGCGCCGACCCCGGCTTCCTGGCCGAGCTTGATCGCGATCTCAAGCATTACGTCGGCCGGCCCAGCCCGATCTATCACGCCGAGCGGCTGTCGCGGCATATCGGGGGTGCGCGCATCCTGCTCAAGCGCGAGGACCTCAACCACACCGGCGCGCACAAGATCAACAACACCATCGGCCAGGCCCTGGTAGCCCGGCACATGGGCAAGCGGCGGGTCATTGCAGAGACGGGCGCCGGCCAGCACGGCGTCGCCACCGCCACCGTGGCGGCGCGGTTCGGCATGCGTTGCGTGGTCTACATGGGCGCCGTCGACATCGAGCGGCAGAAGATCAACGTCTATCGGATGAAGCTGCTCGGCGCCGAGGTGGTACCGGTGACCTCCGGCTCGAAGACGCTGAAGGACGCCCTGAACGAGGCGATGCGCGACTGGGTCACCCACGTGGCCGACACGTTCTACATCATCGGCACCGTAGCCGGCCCGCATCCGTATCCGAAGATGGTGCGCGACTTCAACGCGATCGTGGGGCGCGAGGCGCGCGGACAGATGCTGGAGCAATATGGTCGTCTGCCGGATGCGCTAACCGCTTGCGTCGGTGGCGGTTCGAACGCCATCGGCCTGTTCTACGCCTTCCTCAACGATGCAGATGTGCGCATCGTTGGCGCCGAGGCGGCGGGCGAGGGTATCGCTACCGGGCATCACGCGGCCTCGCTCGCGGCCGGCCGGCCGGGCGTCCTTCATGGCAACCGCACCTATGTGCTGTGCGACGACAATGGCCAGATCACCGAGACGCATTCGGTCTCCGCCGGCCTGGACTATCCCGGCGTCGGTCCCGAGCACGCCTTCCTGAAGGATGCCGGTCGCGCCGAGTACGTAGGTATCACCGACGATGAGGCGCTGGAGGCGTTCCATCTGCTGGCGCGTACCGAAGGCATCCTCGCCGCGCTGGAATCCAGCCACGCCGTGGCGCAGGCGATGAAGCTGGCACGTGAGCTGCCGAAGGACGGCCTCGTGTTGTGCAACCTGTCCGGTCGTGGCGACAAGGACGTGCACACGATCGCGGCGCGCGAAGGAGTCGTGGTATGAGTCGCATCGACCGCCGCTTCGCCACGCTCAAGGGCACGGGTCGCACCGGGCTGATCCCGTTCGTTACCGCCGGCGATCCATCGCCCGCACATATGGTCGCGTTGATGCATGCCCTGGTCGACGCCGGGGCCGATCTGATCGAGCTGGGCGTGCCGTTCTCCGAGCCGATGGCTGACGGCCCGGTGATCCAGCACGCCAGCGAGCGGGCGATCGCGAAAGGGGTCGGCCTCAACGAAGTGCTGGGCTGGGTCGCCGCATTTCGGCGGCGGGATGCAGACACCCCGATCGTGCTGATGGGTTATCTCAATCCGGTCGAAATCCATGGCTATGCGCGCTTCGCCGACGAGGCGGTGATGGCAGGCGTCGATGGCGTGCTGCTGGTCGATTGCCCGCTGGAAGAATCGGCGGTGCTGCAGCCGTTGCGGGACGCCGGGCTGCAGCAGATCCTGCTCGCCGCACCCACTACCGCACCCGTACGTATGGCACAGTTGTGCGAGTCCGCCGCGGGCTTCCTGTATTATGTGTCGTTCGCCGGCATCACCGGCGCGGCGCAACTGAGCACCAGCGACATTGCCACCCGGGTTGCCGCGGTTCGTGCCCGCGCCAATGCGCCGGTGGCGGTTGGTTTTGGTATCCGCGATGCGGCAAGCGCGGTGGCGATCGGCGGGTTTGCCGACGCGGTGGTGATCGGCAGTGCGCTGGTCGAAAGGTTGTCGGGTGCCACGGACGAGGCGGAGATCGCCGGTCGTGCGCGGGATTTCCTGCGACCGATTCGTGTGGCGCTGGATGCACACTGAAACGGTCGCCTGACCGTTTCGAGGTCAGGGAACGTTTGAGGTGTTGCGATGAATTGGTTACAGAAAATCATGAGTCCGCGCACCCGCACCCTGCCGGCCAGTGGCGGCAAGGGTTCGGTGCCCGAGGGCGTTTGGGAGAAGTGCGGCGGCTGCGGCACCGTGCTGTACAAGCCCGAGCTCGAGCGCAACCTGATGGTCTGCCCCAAGTGCGATCACCATCATTACATCGGTGCGCGGATGCGGCTGGGCGCGCTACTCGACGCAGGTTCCGTGCAGGAATTGTGGGCCGGCCTGGAACCGACCGATCCGCTGAAATTCCGCGACTCCAAGAAATATCGAGACCGCATTACCGCGGCCCAGAAGAAGGTCGGCGAGAAGGATGCGATGGTCGCGATGAGCGGCAAGCTCAAGGGCCGGGCGCTGCTGGCGGTAGCGTTCGAGTTCGCCTACATGGGCGGCTCGATGGGTTCGGTGGTGGGTGAGAAATTCGCGCGGGCGG
The DNA here is from genome assembly GCA_004298505.1 of Rhodanobacter sp. Classification (GTDB taxonomy): domain Bacteria; phylum Pseudomonadota; class Gammaproteobacteria; order Xanthomonadales; family Rhodanobacteraceae; genus Rhodanobacter. Next base: position 116,399 of record SCRO01000023.1, on the reverse strand, counting down.
CCGAGCGCGCACTGGTTGACGAGAGTGCGCTGGTGTGCTTCTCGGCCACCGGCGGCGCGCGCATGCAGGAAGCGCTGTTCTCGCTGATGCAGATGGCCAAGACCTCGGCCGCGCTGGCGCGCCTGCGCGACGCCGGCGTGCCCTATATCAGCGTGCTGACCAACCCGACCACCGGTGGCGTGTCCGCCAGCCTGGCGATGCTGGGCGACATCAACATCGGCGAGCCGAAGGCGCTGATTGGCTTCGCCGGTCCGCGCGTGATCGAGCAGACCGTGCGCGAAACGTTGCCGGAAGGCTTCCAGCGTTCCGAATTCCTGCTCGAGCATGGCGCGATCGACATGATCGTCGATCGCCGGGAAATGCGCGACAAGCTGGCCGACCTGCTCGGCATCCTCACCCGGGCCGATCGCGCCGCCTGAGTTCAGCCGGTCGTTTGCCGCTGCGATGTCGCCTTTGTTCGGCCTGGCCATGTCCGCGCCGGAGTTTTCCACAGCCGCGGTGGAAACAGGGCGGCAAAGCCTGTGGACAAGCACGAGTGTGCACTTGTCGATCAATCACTTGCTACGCGCCGGTCAGGTATTGCGCACCGGTGCGAAGGTGCGTGGCGAGGCAGCTGCGGGCGGTCGAGATGGCAGTTTTTACCCAGCCAGGCGAGCACTGCGAGCAGCCCGCTGCGTGGCCTGCATTGCAGCCGCTTCGGGTCGCCGCCCCGGTATCGGCTAAAATCCATCTTTTCACCTCGCATTGCCTGAAAATATCCCATGACCGTACGTACCCGCTTCGCCCCCAGCCCCACCGGTTTCCTGCACATCGGCGGCGCGCGCACTGCACTGTATTGCTGGCTGGAGTCGCGCCGCCGTGGCGGCGCGTTCATCTTGCGCATCGAGGACACCGATCGCGAGCGTTCCACCGCTGCCGCCGTGCAGGCGATCCTGGACGCGATGCACTGGCTCGACCTCGATGCCGACGAGGGCCCGTTCTACCAGACCCAGCGGCTTGCTCGCTACAGGCAGGCCGCCGATGACCTGGTTGCCGCCGGCAAGGCGTACTACGCCTACGAGAGCAAGCAGGAGATCGAGGCGATGCGCAAGGCCGCGATGGCGGCGGGCGAGAAGCCACGCTACAACGGCTACTACCGCGATCGCAACGAGGCCTGCCGTGACGATCCGAACCGCGTAATCCGCTTCCGCAACCCGAGCGAAGGCTCGGTGGTGTTCGAGGACAAGGTTAAGGGCCGCATCGAGATCGCCAACAGCGAGCTGGATGATCTGGTGATCTTCCGCTCCGACGGCTGGCCGACCTACAACTTTGCGGTGGTGGTCGACGACATCGACATGGGCATCACCGAGGTGATCCGTGGCGACGACCATGTCAACAACACGCCGCGGCAGATCAACATCTACCTCGCCATGGGCGCAAAGGTTCCCGAGTTCGCCCATCTGCCGATGATCCTGGACAAGGAGGGCAAGAAGCTCTCCAAGCGTACCAACTCGGTCAGCGTGATGGAGTACCGCGTCGAGGGTTTCCTGCCATACGCGATCCTGAATTACCTGGTGCGCCTGGGCTGGTCGCACGGCGACCAGGAGATATTCTCGCGGGCGGAAATGATTTCCCTGTTTGACATCGCCGACGTCAACCAGGCCCCCTCGCGTTTCGATACCGAGAAACTGGCCTGGCTCAACCAGCACTACCTGAAGACCGACGATCCCGCTTCGCTCGCCGCCGAATTCGAATGGCACCTGCAGCGCGCCGGTATCGACGTGGGGCAGGGGCCGGCGCCGGTGGACGTCATCGTGGCGCTGCGCGAGCGCGTGCATACGCTGAAGGAAATGGCCGAGCGCGCAAAGATCTGGTATGGCCCGATCCTCGAGTGGGACGACAAGGCCGTCGCCAGGCACCTGAAGAATGCCAGCGCGCCGAGCGTGCTGCAGGCAGCGAAATCGCTGCTGGTCGCGTGTGAGTGGCAGCCGGCGCCGATCCATCAGGTCATCGAGCAGCTGGCGGCGAAGCTGGAGCTGGGCATGGGCAAGGTCGCCCAGCCACTGCGCGTGGCGATCACCGGTACCCAGGTCTCGCCCTCGATCGAGGACACGATCTACCTCACCGGTCGTGACGAGGCGCTCCGCCGCATCGACGCAGCCATCATGCTGGCGCAGGGCTGACCTGCTGCACGGCGTGGCGATGACGCACCGATCGCGCCATGGATGATTTGCTGGCCAGGGCAACCCGGGGCGTCGATCCCGATGCCCCGGGCGCGTATTGGCACGTCTTCTTCAACCTGTTGAATATGGTGCCGTGGACAGCTATGTTCTGGTGGAGCGCGTTCTTCGTCGCCATCGGCTTGGTGCTCGGCTGGTGGCGTGGACGGGTGCTCGAAGGCGCCTTGTGGGCCTGGCTGTTGGGGCCGATCGGATGGATCGTGATCCTGCGCAAACCCGGGCGCAAGCCGCCGCCGCTTCCACGCTGAAGGCCGTTGAGGCGGATGTATGATCGACTCCGAGGTGAATGCTTTGAGCCACGATGGCGCCGACAACCTGCACGCGCATCATTCGCACCATCATCATGACGCGAAGGGTTTTGTGCGTGCGGTCGAGCATGCCAGCAGGGACCGTGGCCTGCGTCTGACGCCGCTGCGCAAGGAAGTGCTGGAGCTGGTGGCGGTGGCGCGCAAGCCGGTCAAGGCCTACGACCTGCTCGACCAGTTGCGCGAACAGCACGGCAATGCCGCGCCGCCGACGGTGTACCGGGCGCTCGATTTCCTGCTGGAAAACGGCTTCATCCACAAGCTGGAATCGATCAACGCGTTCGTCTCCTGTTATCACCCGACCGAGGCGCATCAGGTGCCGTTCCTGATCTGCGACACCTGCTCCAGTGCGCAAGAGGTCTGCGATGAGCGGGTGGCCGAGCTGATCGAGGCGCAGGCCCGCGCGCTGGGCTTTCGTGCGCAGGCGCAGACGCTGGAAGTCCATGGCACTTGCAAGAACTGTCGCAAGAGCTGAGAGGCTGCTTGGGTGGTGGCGGTGACAACTGTTATAAAGTAACATGCATGCCCAGACATCAGGTGCGCCATTGCGGCGAGGCCAGGCAGATAGATGGAATCCGGGCAGTTCGACAAATCCCGCCGGTGGCACGTGGCTGATCGCATTGGTGCGACCGCCTCGTTCCTGTGCGCGATCCACTGCGCCTTGCTGCCGTTCGTGCTGGCGGCGCTGCCGTTGGTGGGGCTGGAGTTCCTGGCCGATCACCGCTTCGAGCGCGACTTCGTGATGTTTGCCAGCGTGCTGGCCGTGATCGCGCTGATCCGGGGCTTTCGACGCCATCAGCAACCGCTGCCGTTGTTGCTGGCGGTTCCGGGGCTCGCCCTGTTGCTGCTTGGTGTCACCTTCGCCGAGAACTATTCGATCGTTTTGCACAGCGTGCTGGTGACCTGCGGGGGCCTGCTGCTGGCCAGTGCGCACTTCGTCAACCTGCATCGCGACCGCCAGGCAGGCGCAAGCCATGTGCACGGGGCGCAGTGCGCCCTCTGAAAGTGGCTGCCGCTGGCCGACAGGTCGCTTCCGTGCAGCGAGCATGGTGATTGTGTAACGGCAGTATCCGTTCTTAGCATGTGCGGATGAGTTCGGCGTACGTCCACCACCAGCACTATCATGATCGCGCGCACGCACGTGATCCGGCAAGCCGTCGCCGCAAGCTGCTGCTAGCCTTCGTGCTGACCGTGCTGGTCATGGTGGTCGAGGTGGTTGGCGGTGTCTGGTCAGGCTCGCTGGCGCTGCTGGCCGACGCCGGGCACATGCTGGTCGATGCGCTGGCGCTGTTGCTGGCGGTGGTCGGTGCCACGATGGCGGCCCGGCCGGCCGATGCGCGGCGCAGCTACGGCTACGGGCGAATGGAGGTGCTGGTCGGCTTCGTCAACGCCTTGAGCCAGTTTGTACTGGTCGGCTGGATCATCTACGAGGCGGTCGGCCGCCTGCTGCATCCGGGCCCGATCCTGTCTGGCGTGATGCTGGTGGTGGCGCTCGCCGGCCTGCTGGTCAATGTGCTGGTGCTGCGCACGCTGCATGGGCATGCACACGACGACGTCAACATGGCCGGTGCCCGCCTGCATGTGCTGGGCGACCTGCTGGGCTCGCTGGCCGCGGTACTCGCTGCGCTGGCCATCCGCTGGTTTGGCTGGCTGTGGGCCGATCCGGCACTGTCGCTGCTGGTGTCACTGCTGATTCTCGGCAATGCTTGGGCGTTGCTGCGGCGTTCGGCGCATATCCTGCTGGAGGGGGTGCCTGAAGGAGTGGATACCGCCGCGGTCGAACAGTCGCTGCGCAGCGCCGACCCAGGCATCTGCAGCATCCATCACCTGCACGTATGGCAGCTGGCCTCGGGCTCGCGAATGGCGACCTTGCATGCCGAACTGAACGCGTCTGCCGACAACGCCAGGGTCCTGCAGGCGATCCGGCAGATCTTGCGCGAGCGTTACCAGATCGAGCATGTCACCGTGCAGATCGACGCCGGCGCATGCCCCGATGCGACCCGGCGCTGTGCGGGGCATGGGTGCGGCTGACTATGGCGTTTGGCCCGGCGCTGCTATGCTCGACGGCCGTTCATCCAATCAATCAGGTGTTTCCATGGGCAAGGGCGATCGCAAGACCCGGCGCGGCAAGATCAATCGCAGCAGCTACGGCAATGTGCGCGCGCATGCCGCGGTACCGGCCGTGGTCGGCGCCAAGGCGACGGTCACCAAGCCGGCCGCGAAAAAGGCCGCGCCGAAGAAAAAGTCGGCCTGAGCCGGCTGCGCCTTCCGGGTATTCTGAAACCCCGCTGCGGCGGGGTTTCTTTTGGCGGAAGGGTGAGTGATTTTTTCACAGCCTCTCAGCCCGAACGTGTGCGTGCTGGCACCAGGAAGGCGTTGCTGCCGTGCCGCGCGTCGTGTAAACTGCACGACCGTGCGTTAATGCATTAGTACATTATGAAGCGTCGATCACTCGATCCGGAGACACCTGCCGAATCCGCCGAACTGAGCCTTTACCAGGCGTTGCTGTCGCTGAAGAACAGCGCCGAGATGGCCGCCTTCCTGCGCGACCTGTGCACGCCAGCCGAACTGGAGGTGCTCGTGGATCGCTGGCGGGTGGTGCCGTACCTGCTCGAAGGCGTGTCGTATCGCGAAACCCACGAGCGCACCGCGGTCAGTATCACCACGATCGGGCGGGTAGCGCGTTACCTGAACCAGGGCAGCGGTGGTTATCTGGCTGCGGCGGCACGGGCGGCGCGGCGGCAAGGGCAAACAGCAAGGAAGAACGCATGAAACCACGCGATCGTTTGCGTATCGCGATGCAGAAATCCGGCAGGCTCACGGAGCCCGCGCTGGATCTGCTGGGCCGTTGCGGGCTCAGCTTCCGGCAAAGTCGCGACAAGCTGTTCTGCTTCGGCGAAGGCGAGCCGGTCGACCTGTTGCTGGTTCGCGATGACGACATCCCCGGCCTGATCGCGCAAGGCGTATGCGACCTTGGCATCGTCGGGCGCAACGTATTGGGCGAGTTCCAGCTCACCGCCGGGCGTGAGGGCGAACCGCTCAACGAATTGCGCTCGCTCGGCTTCGGCCGCTGCCGGCTGTCGATCGCGGTGCCGCAGGAACTCGACTACACCGAGCCCGGCGACCTTGCAGGTCGACGCATTGCCACCTCGTATCCCGGGCTGCTGGGCGAATGGCTGCGATGCCGCAACATCGATGCCGGCGTGGTGACGTTGGCCGGTTCGGTCGAGATTGCACCGAAGCTGGGTACTGCCGATGCGATCTGCGATCTGGTGCAAAGTGGGGGCACCCTGGTCGCGAACCAGTTGCGTGAAGCCGACGTGCTGCTGGAAAGCGAAGCGGTGCTCGCCGGTCCGTTGACTTTGCCGGTAGACGAGCGTGGCGACATGCTGGAACTGCTGCTGAAGCGGCTGGACGGCGTGATCCAGGTGCGTGAGTCGCGGCTGTTGCTATTGCAGACCTCGCGGCAGACGCTGGAGGCGGTCACCCGCCTGTTGCCGGGTGGACCGCAGCCGACCCTGCTGGCAGTGGCGGGCCAGCCGGATCAACTGATGCTGCAGGCATTGTGTGCCGGCGAGGTGAGCTGGCGGCAGTTGGAAGAAATCAAGAAAGCCGGCGCACGCGAGATGTTCGTGTTGCCGGTGGAGAAGATACTGGCATGAAGCGTCTCGACTGGAATTCGCTGGATCAAGCCGGCCGGCGCGAAGCGCTGGCACGGCCGGCACAATCGCGCGCCGACTCACTGCGCCGTGGCGTCGAGCAGATCATTGCCGGCGTGCGCGAACGTGGCGATGTCGCACTGCGCGAACTCAGCGCCAGGTACGACCACTGCACGCTGGGCGCGATTGCCGTGGAGGAGACCGAGTTCGTTGCGGCCGACGCCGCCCTCGATCCGGCGCTGAAGGCAGCGATCCACGAAGCCGCCGTGCGCATCGAGCTGTTCCATCGTGCCGCCGCACTGCAGCCGGTGGCGGTCGAAACCGCACCCGGCGTACGGGTGGAGCGGATGCTGCGTCCGATCAGCCGGGTCGGCCTGTATGTACCGGCCGGTAGCGCGCCGTTGCCGTCGACTGCCTTGATGCTGGGCGTGCCGGCACAGATAGCGGGCTGTCGCGAGGTGGTGTTGTGCTCGCCGGCGCGTGCCGATGGTTGCTGCGACGAGGCGGTGTTGTATGCCGCACGGCTGACTGGTGTGCACAGGGTATTCAAGCTCGGCGGTGCACAAGCGATTGCGGCGATGGCTTACGGCACCCGCAGCGTGCCGAAGTGCGACAAGTTGTTTGGCCCGGGAAACTCCTGGGTCACCGAAGCCAAGCTGCAGGCGTCATCCGACCCCGACGGCGCCGCGATCGACATGCCGGCCGGCCCCTCCGAAGTGCTGGTGATAGCAGATGCCGAGGCGAACCCGGTGTTTGTCGCCGCCGACCTGCTGTCGCAGGCTGAGCACGGCCCGGATTCGCAGGTGATCCTGCTGAGCCCGTCAGCGAAGCTGCTGGACCGGGCGGCGGCGGAGGTCACGCGGCAGTGTGCCGCGTTGCCGCGCCATGACATCGCCAGCCTGGCGCTGGCGCATAGCCGGCTGATTCTGGTCGAATCGCTGGCGCAGGCGGTCGAGGTCAGCAACCGCTACGCGCCCGAGCACCTGATCCTGCAGGTCGCCGCGCCGCGTGAACTGCTCGCCGGCATCGACAGTGCCGGCTCGATCTTTCTCGGCCAGTGGGCGCCCGAATCGGTCGGCGACTACTGCAGTGGCAGCAACCACGTGTTGCCGACCTATGGCTACGCGCGCAGCTACAGTGGCGTGTCGGTGGCCAGCTACCAGAAGCAGATCAGCGTGCAGGAAGTCTCCGCCGAAGGCCTGCGCAACATCGGTCCCTGCACGGCCACGCTGGCTGCGGCCGAACAACTGGAGGCACACCGCCGTGCGGTGACCTTGCGCCTGGCCGCGCTGGAGGCAACAGCGTGAGCGTGCTCGATCTGGCGCGGCCGGAGATCCGCGCGCTGCAGCCGTATTCGTCCGCTCGCATGGAGGCCGGCGGCGGGCAGATCTTCCTCAATGCGAATGAGTCGGCGTGGGCGCCGGCAGGCGACGATGAGCTTGGCTGCAACCGCTATCCCGAACCGCAGCCGGCGGCGCTGGTCTCGACTCTGGCGGCGCTGTACGGCCTACGTCACGAGCAGTTGCTGGTCGGTCGCGGTAGCGACGAGGCGATCGATCTGCTGGTGCGCGCGTTCTGCCGTGCCGGCGAGGATGCCATCCTGATCCAGCCGCCAACCTTCGGCATGTACAGCGTCTGCGCACACGTCCAGAACGCGGCGGTGATCGAGGTGCCGCTGGCGGACGATTTCACGCTCGACGTGGATGAGCTGCTTGCCGCGGTCACCCCGGCGGTCAAGTTGATCTTCGTCTGCACGCCGAACAACCCCAGCGGCCAATATGTGCCGCGCGAGAATATCGAGCGTGTGCTGCAGGCACTCGATGGCCGGGCCTTGCTGGTGGTCGACGAGGCGTATGTCGAATTCGCCTACGAGCGCAGCGTGGCCGACCTGATCGACCGCTACGAATACCTGGCGGTGCTACGCACCTTGTCCAAGGCGTGGGCGTTGGCCGGCGCCCGCATCGGCTGTGTGCTGGGCAATCCCGCAGTGATCGCGCTGCTGCGCCGGATCATGGCGCCTTATCCGGTGCCGCTGCCGTGTGTGGCGGCGGCAATGGCCGCGCTTTCCGAAGCAGGGCAGATGCAGGCGCGCGAACGCCTGGCCGTCCTGCGCAATGAGCACGAACGCGTGCGTGGCGCGCTGGCGACGCTTGCCTGCGTGCAAGCCGTGTTGCCATCCCAGGCGAATTTTCTCGCCGTGCGCTTCCATGACGCCGGCGCGATCTATCAGCACCTGCTCGCCGCCGGCATCGTGGTGCGCGACATCCGGCGTTATCCTAAGCTGGGCGATGCGTTGCGCATCACGATCGGCACGCCTGCGGAGAACGACGCGATGCTGGCCGTTCTGCAGGAATCGACCCCATGAACCACAAGCTTCTCTTTATCGATCGTGATGGCTGCCTGATCGAGGAGCCCGCCGACCAACAGATCGACCGCTTTGAAAAGCTGGCCCTGTTGCCCGGCGTGATTGCCGCGTTGCAACGCTTCGTGGCGGCTGGTTACGAACTGGTGATGGTGACCAACCAGGATGGCCTGGGTACCGACAGCTTTCCGCAAGCGGATTTCACTGGCCCGCACGAACTGCTGCTTGGCATCCTCGCCTCGCAAGGCATTCGTTTTCGCGAAGTGCTGATCGACCGCAGCTTCCCGCACGAAGGGCTCGATACGCGCAAGCCTGGCGTCGGCCTGGCGCGTCACTACCTGGCCGACGACAGCTGGAGTCGGGCCGCCTCGGCGATGGTCGGCGATCGCGAGACCGACCTGCAGTTTGCCGCCAACCTCGGTGTGCGCGGCTATCGCCTCGGGCCGCACGGCGTGAGCTGGGAAGCGCTGGCGCACGCACTGCTGGATGCGCCGCGTACCGCCAGCGTGGTGCGCAACACCAGGGAAACCCGGATTACGGTCAGCGTGGATCTCGACCGTGTGGCCGAGCCGAAGGCACACACCGGCCTGGGCTTCTTCGACCACATGCTGGAGCAGATCGGCAAGCACGGCGGCTTCGCGCTGGAGCTGAACTGCGACGGCGACATCCACATCGACGAACACCACACGATCGAGGACTGCGCGCTGGCACTGGGCCAGGCGCTGAAGCAGGCGTTGGGCGACAAGCGCGGCATCGGCCGCTACGGCTTCACGCTACCGATGGACGAAGCGCAGGCCAGCGCGGTACTGGATCTGTCCGGTCGCCCGTACTTCGTATTCGAAGGCAGCTTCCCGCGTGAGCGCGTGGGCGAGGTACCGACCGAACTGGTGCCGCATTTCTTCCGCTCGTTGTGTGAAACATTGGGCGCCAACCTGCACCTGTCCGTGCGCGGCGACAATGCCCACCACATGGTCGAAGCCTGCTTCAAGGTCGTCGCCCGTACCCTGCGCCAGGCCATCCGCCGCGAAGGCAGCGAGCTCCCCAGCACCAAGGGCTCGCTGTGATGCTACCCCTACGACGGTGGAGCGAAGCCTGCCTGGCATGGATTTTCGATCGGGGGGTGTGCGCGTGAGTGTGGTTCTGGTCGACGCTGGCGGCACCAATATCGGGTCGGTACGCTATGCCTTGCAACGCCTCGGCGTGGACGCGGCGCTGACCTCGGATGCGGCAACCATCCGTGGCGCCGACAAGGTGATCCTGCCGGGCGTCGGCGCCGCCGGCCCAGGCATGGCGCGACTGCGCGAGCTTGGTCTGGTCGAGCTGCTGCGCTTGTTGCGGCAACCCGTGCTTGGCGTCTGCCTGGGCATGCAACTGTTGTGCGCACATTCGGAGGAGGGCGATACCGAGTGCCTCGGCGTGATTCCCGCGACGGTCCGTCGTTTCGCCGAAGCACCAGGCGTACGCGTGCCGCACATGGGCTGGAACCAGTTGCGCGCGGAACGGGTCCATCCACTGCTGGCCGGGCTGGGTGACGACGATCAGGCGTATTTTGTGCACAGCTATGCTGTGCCGGTTTGCGATTTTACCCTCGCTAGCACCGATCATGCCGGTGCGTTTTCAGCGGTCGTGGCCCGTGCGAATTTCCACGGCATGCAGTTCCATCCCGAGCGCTCGGGCGCCGTCGGCGCACGCTTGCTCAAGAACTTCCTCAGCCTATGAGCTTCCACGTCATTCCCGCCATCGATCTGCGCGAAGGGCGCGTGGTGCGCCTGCGCCAGGGCGACTACGCGCAACAAACTACCTATAAGCCTGATCCGCGCGAAGTTGCCTTGGGTTATCTGCGCGCCGGTGCACACTGGCTGCATGTCGTCGATCTCGACGGCGCGCGTTCGGGCAACCTTGAAAACCTCGCCGTGATCAAGGCGATTGCCGACCATGGCATCGACGTGCAGGCCGGAGGCGGCGTGCGCGAGGAGGCCGACCTGCGGCGACTGTTCGATATGGGTGTGTGCCGTGTGGTGCTGGGCAGCGTAGCCATCCGCGACCCGCAGCGGGTCGTCGAATGGCTACAGTTGTTCGGCAGCGAGCGCATCACCATCGCGCTGGATACCCGTCGCATCGGCAACGACTGGCTGTTGCCCAGTGCCGGCTGGACGGAAGTGGAAGCGTCCACGCTGGACGAGCTGGCGCCCTGGTATGCCGAACGCGGCGCGCGCCACCTGTTGTGCACCGACATCGAGCGTGACGGTATGCTTGCCGGTTTCAACCTTGAGTTGTATCGGCACCTCACCGACCGCGTACCCGAGCTTGCCGTGCAGGCCTCGGGGGGCGTGCGCTCGCTGGCTGACATCCGCGCGGCGCGCGAAGCCGGCGCGAAGGCGGTGATTCTCGGGCGCGCGCTGCTCGAGGGGCACTTCACGCTGGGAGACGCACTGGCATGTTGAGCCGGCGCATCATTCCCTGCCTCGATGTGCGCGACGGCCAGGTGGTCAAGGGCGTGCGCTTCCGCGACCACGTGGTCATGGGCGAGATCGTCGATCTGGCATGGCGTTATCGCGACGAGGGCGCCGACGAGCTGGTGTTCTATGACATCACGGCTAGTCCGGAAGGGCGCAGCGTGGATCGCACATGGGTGGAGAAGGTTGCCCGCGTGATCGATATCCCGTTCTGCGTCGCCGGCGGTATCCGCTCGGTCGACGAGGCGCGCGCCGTGCTGCATGCCGGCGCCGACAAGATCTCGGTGAACTCGCCCGCGCTGGAGCGGCCGGAACTGATCGATGAACTGGCCGCCGCGTTCGGCGTGCAATGCGTCGTGGTGGGCATCGATTCGTTGCACGACGCTGACGGCGAGTGGCGCGTGCGCCAATACACCGGCGATCCCTCGAAGACCAGGGTCCTGCCGCGCGGAACCCTGGACTGGATGGTTGAGGCGCAGCAACGCGGCGCTGGCGAGATTGTGCTCAACTGCATGGGCAGCGACGGTGTTCGCCGCGGCTACGATCTGGATCAGTTGTCGATCGCCCGCGCTATCTGCCATGTGCCGCTGGTTGCCTCTGGCGGTGCCGGTGCACCGGAACATTTCCGCAACGTCTTCGTGGAGGCCGATGTGGACGGTGCGCTGGCCGCCAGCGTGTTCCACGCTGGCATCATCGCGATCCCCGCACTCAAGCGGTATTTGAGCGGGCAGGGTGTTCCGGTGCGCTTGTAAGTCTCAAGGAAATACGGACATGACTGATTCCAACACCGATACAAGTCGCCTCGACTGGGCCAAGGGCGACGGTCTGCTGCCGGCGATCGTGCAGCACTGGCTTAGTGGCGAAGTGCTGATGCTCGGCTACATGAATCCCGACGCGCTGGCACAGACCCGTGCCAGCGGTCACGTCACTTTCTACAGCCGCAGCAAGCAGCGTCTGTGGACCAAGGGTGAGGTCTCCGGTCACGTGCTGGCCCTGAAGTCGATCCGCGTCGATTGCGACGCCGACACCTTGCTGATCCAGGCCGACCCGCACGGCCCCACCTGCCACACCGGTACCACCAGCTGCTTCGGCGACAGTGCCGAGGTACGCCCCCCGCTGGGGTTTCTGGCTGAGCTCGATGCGCTGGTCGCACAACGCCACGCCGAGCGGCCCGAAGGCAGCTACACCACCAAACTGTTTGCAGGCGGCATACGCCGTATCGCACAAAAGGTGGGCGAAGAGGGCGTGGAGACGGCATTGGCGGCCGTGGTGCAAGGGGATGAGGAATTGCTGGGCGAGGCGGCGGATCTGGTGTTCCATCTCACCGTGGCGTTGCGCGCGCGCGGCCTGTCGCTGAGGAATATGGTGGCGGTGTTGGTGGAAAGGCATCGTGGAGAGCAGTGATTGCGAACCCTCGGATTGCTTGAGTGTCCCTGACCCGCTTCGCGGATCTCACTTTCGTTTGGTGGCAACTTGTCAGGCGACTTGTATCCTTGACGGCGCGTGCCGGCCGTGCCAATGCGGTACGTTGGCCCACGCTGCATTGGTTTGATCCCCGGCCATCAGCCTGGCCACCTCGCGCCGACCGAGATGCGGTGCGAAAAACTCGATGAACGCCAGCGTATATTCGCGCAGCACGCTGTCCCGGCGCAGCACGATCCAGGTGGTGCATGGCGCGAACAGGTGATCGGCGGGCAGCGCATCCAGGTCGGCGTCGTCGTCGCGCACCGCCATCTCGGCCAGAATGCCTACCCCCATGCCGGCACGCACGTAGGTCTTGATCAGGTCGGCGTCGCCAGCGGTCATTGCGATCTGCGGGGTCAGGCCGACTGCTTCGAAGGCCTGGCGCAGGGATGACTCGGGCCGTAGCGACGAGTCGTAGCTGATCAGCGGCAAGGCCGCCAATTCGGTCAGGCTCGGCGGCCTCGCGCGCCCGGCCAGCGCATGCCCACTCGGCGTGACAATCACCCGTTGCCAATAATAGGCGGGCAACGCGATACCCGAGGTGGGTGCGGCGCCGGTGCTGCTGATGATGGCCAGATCGACCTGGCCCGCCTCCAGTCGGGCCAGTACATCGGCATCGCGGGTGGGTTCCAGATGCACGCTGACTTGCGGATGGCTTGCATTGAGCGCGGCAATGGCCGCGGGCAGGGCAAATCGTGCCTGGGTATGCGTGGTGGCGATGCGCAGCTCGCCGCGGGACTCGTTGCGCAGGTTCGCGGCGATGGAACGGATGTTGGTGGCCTCGGCCAGGATGACGCGTGCGCGTTCGATCACCTGTTCGCCGGCGTGCGTTATCGCATCCAGGCTTTTGCCCTTGCGCACGAACAGCTGGAAGCCCAGCTCGTCCTCAAGCTGCCTGAGCTGCTTGCTCAGGCCCGGTTGGGTGGCATGCACGCGCCCGGCGGCCAGCGTGATGTTGAGGCCGGAGTCGGCGATGGCAATGAGGTAGCGCAATTGAGCGAGCGTCATGGTGGGCGGTCCGTGGGCATTCGTGGTCGGGGCATGGATGTGCGGAACTGTTGCGCATACATCGCATGAGACGCGCTCGCCTGGCGTGGTGGGGCGTCGATAGACCGATCTTGCCGGCTGAATCGAGGTTTCCGAAAGCTATCATATGTGGACGTCTATACGTCTATTCGGTAAATATGTCAAATGTTTCCTGACTAATGCCGTGTTGGCATATACGTGCTGCGTGAAATCATTTGCGTGAATATCATGGCCTTCGTAGCGTGTCGAGGCAGCCATTCCGTTCAAGCCCAGGTTCGTCGCATGAAGCTCTATCCGATCTTTGCCTCGTTGTCGCAGCGCGCCGTGCTGGTGGTTGGCGGAGGTGCCGTGGCCGAACGCAAGGTCGCCGCCTTGCTGGAGGCGCAGGCGCAGGTAACCGTGAACGCGGGCACCTTGACCCCGCGGTTGCAGCAGTGGGCCCGGCAGGGGCGCATCGCGCACCGTTCCGACCCGTTTCAGGAGAGTTGGCTGGAGCGGGTATGGCTGGTGGTGGCGGCCACCTCCGATCGCGACATGAACACGCTGGTCGCCACCCTCGCGGAGCTACGGCGGATCTTCGTCAATGTGGTCGACGATGCGGCGCTGTCGAGTTTCCACGTGCCGGCGCTGATCGACCGCGCGCCGTTGACCATCGCTATCTCCAGTGGCGGCGAGGCACCGATGCTGACGCGGCTGCTGCGCGAGCGGTTGGAAAGCCTGCTCGATCACTCGTTGGGAGCGCTGGCCACGTTGATGGCGCGGTTGCGCAAACGCATCCGGATGCACCTGCCCGACCTGGCGGCGCGGCGCGGCTTTTACGAGAGCCTGCTGGCCGGCCCGGTCGCTGCATTGCTGCGGCAAGGTCGCCCCGACGAGGCGTTGGCCGTCGCCGAGCATGCCTTGTCCACTTCTCCGCTACCGGCTGCCGGCTCGGTAGTGCTGGTCGGCGCGGGGCCCGGCGACCCGGGGTTGCTGACGTTGCGCGCGCTGCGCGCGTTGAACGAGGCCGACGTGATCCTGCATGACCGACTAGTCGGCGCTGGTGTGCTTGCGCTGGCGCGGCGCGATGCCGCGCGGGTCGAAGTCGGCAAGCAAGCCGGATGTCAGCGCACGACCCAGGACGATATCCACGCATTGCTGCTGGAGCACGCGCGGGCGGGCAGGCGCGTGGTGCGGCTGAAAGGCGGCGACCCGTTCGTGTTTGGTCGTGGCGGCGAGGAACTGCAGTTCCTGCGTGCCAACGGGATTCCCTATGAAGTGGTTCCCGGCATCACCGCGGCCGTGGCCTGCGCGGCCTACGCCGGCGTGCCTCTGACGCATCGTGATCATGCGCAATCGGTGCGCCTGGTCACGGCACATTGCCAGGCATCGCGCGACGTGCCGGACTGGGCCGCGCTGGCACAGGAGCGGCAGACGCTGGCGATCTACATGGGCGTGGGTGAACTGGGTACGCTGCAGACACGCCTGATCGAGCATGGCCGCGCTGCCTCGACGCCGTTCGCCCTGATCGAGAACGGCTCCCGTACGGACCAGCGTGTGGTCATCGGGACGCTGGGCAACCTCGCCGAGCGCGCAGCGGCACATGCGGTGCACTCGCCGGCCTTGCTGATCCTTGGCGAGGTGGCTTCATTGGCGCCATCGCTGGCGTGGTTTGGCGCGCCACCGCTGGGCGCCTCCGTGCATGAGTTGCATGCCGGCGCGCCGATCATGTCGAAGGCGTCCGGCGTGGCCGCCCGTGAGGGACTGCTTGAGGCAATCCATCGCCTGGCGTGTTGAGTTATCCGCGCTTCGGCGCATGATCGGTTCGTTTGTGCGCCGGTCGATCTTCCACTTTCTGTTCCTGCAAGGAGATACTTATGATCTACGACAGCATCCTCGACACGATCGGCAATACGCCGGTCGTGAAACTGCACCGCCTGGCGCCGCAACACGTAACGGTCTACGTGAAGGTAGAGGCGTTCAACCCGGCAGGCTCGGTCAAGGATCGACTCGCGCTCGCAATCATCCTGGACGCGGAACAGCGCGGTGTACTGAAACCCGGACAGACCGTGGTCGAAGCCACCTCGGGCAATACCGGCGTGGCCCTGGCGGCAGTGTGCGCGGCGCGCGGCTATCCGTTCGTGGCGGTGATGACCGAATCCTTCTCCGTCGAACGGCGCAAGCTGATCCGTGCCTACGGCGGCAAGGTCGTGTTGACCCCCGCGGCCGGTCGCGGCACCGCGATGGTGGTCAAGGCGGCGGAACTGGCAAAGAAGCACGGCTGGTTCCTCGCCGACCAGTTCGAGAACGAGGCGAATCCTGCCTATCATCGCAATACCACCGCGGCAGAGATCCTGATCGATTTCGCCGGGCGCCGGCTGGACTACTTCGTGAGTGGCTGGGGTACCGGCGGCACCCTGACTGGCGTGGGCGAAGTATTGAAAGTAGCGCGCCCGGAGGTGCAGGTGGTTGCCAGCGAACCGGTAGGGGCTGCACTGCTCTCGGGCAAGCAGTGGCAGCCGCACAAGATCCAGGGCTGGACCCCGGACTTCGTGCCGGGCGTGCTCAACCGCGACATCGTCAAGCAGATCGTGCTGGTCGACGATGTGGTGGCCCGCGACACCTCACGTGCGCTGGCGCAGAAAGAAGGCATCTTCGTCGGCATTTCGGCCGGAGGCACGCTGGCCGCTGCGCTGGAGGTGGCCAAGGATGCGCCCGAAGGCTCGGTGCTGCTGGCCATGCTGCCCGATACCGGTGAACGCTACCTGTCGACCTTCCTGTTCGAAGGGGTCAACGAAGGCTCCGACGAGGTCGAGTGAGTGCGGCTTTCGGCTTCCCCCGATAACCTGTTTCTTGATTACATCCAGGGACGTCGGCCGCTTTTGTTCATGCTGCGTGATGGTGGGCAGCAGGCACTCAGATGCCGGTGGCCAACCGCTCGGCTAGCCCGATATAGCTCGCTGGCGTCAGCCCCAGCAGGCGCTGCTTCGCATCCTCAGGCAAGTCGAGCCCGTCGATGAAGGTCCGCATGGATTCCCGGGTGATGCCGTGGCCGCGGGTCAACGCCTTGAGTTGTTCATAGGGCTGCGGCAGCCCGTAGCGGCGCATTACCGTTTGCACCGCCTCGGCCAGCACTTCCCAGCTGGCATCGAGGTCGCCGCTGATGCGCTCGGCGTTGACGGTGAGTTTGCCCAGGCCTTTCTTCAGCGACTCCAGTGCGACCAGAGTGTGGCCGAATGCGGTGCCCAGGGCCCGCAGTACGGTGGAGTCGGTGAGGTCACGCTGCCAGCGGCTGATCGGCAGCTTTTCGGCAAAGTGGCCGAGCAGCGCGTTGGCCAGGCCGAAATTGCCCTCGGCGTTCTCGAAGTCGATCGGGTTGACCTTGTGCGGCATGGTCGAGGAGCCCACTTCGCCGGCCTTCAACGTCTGCCTGAAATAACCCAGCGAGATGTAGCCCCAGATGTCGCGCGCCAGGTCGATCAGGATGATGTTGATGCGGCGCACCGCGTCGCAGTACTCAGCCACGTTGTCGTGCGGTTCGATCTGGGTGGTGTACGGGTTGTAGTCGAGACCGAGACTTTCCACGAAGCGCCGTGAAAACGCCGGCCAGTCCACCTCCGGATAGGTGATCACGTGGGCGTTGTAGTTGCCCACCGCGCCATTGATCTTGCCACACACCTCGACGGCGGCCAGTTGCTTGCGCTGGCGCGCCAGGCGCGCGACGACGTTGGCGAGTTCCTTGCCCAGCGTGGTGGGCGAGGCGGTCTGGCCATGGGTGCGCGAGAGCAGCGGCCGGGCGGCGTTGGCGTGGGCAAGGTCACGCAGGCTGGCAACCACCGCGTCGAGCTGCGGCAGCAACACGTGGCGGCGGGCATCACGCAGCATCAGCGCGTAGGACAGGTTGTTGATGTCCTCGCTGGTGCAGGCGAAATGCACGAATTCCTTCGCCTGGGCCAGACTGGCGTCGGCGCCGATTTTTTCCTTGATGAAGTACTCGACCGCCTTGACGTCATGATTGGTGGTGGCCTCGATCGCCTTGATCCGCTCGCCGCCGACTTCGCTGAAGTTGTCGGCGATGACTTTCAGGGTGGCGACCTGACCGGCGTCGAAGGGCGGCAGTTCGGTGATCGCGGGTTCGGCTGCCAGCGCCAGTAACCACTCGATCTCCACCTGCACTCGTCGGTGCATCAGCCCGAATTCGCTGAAGATCGGGCGTAGCGACGCGACCTTGCTGGCGTAGCGGCCGTCCAGCGGCGACAGGGCGGTGAGGGCGTGGGAAGACATCGAGGAGTTTCCGGAGGGTCAGGGAATCGCGCATTCTACAACGGCGGTCGCCAACCGTCGGAGCGTGCCAAACCGGCGCCAGCTCTTGAATTGCCGCAGATCAGGCTTATTTTGAAAAGCTGTCTTTTCCCAACATACTTGTCTTCCCCCAACCTACAGGATCACGGCGCATGGCTATTTATCGCATCGAGCACGACAGCATGGGTGAATTGAAGGTACCCGGCGATGCGCTGTACGGCGCGCAGACCCAGCGCGCGATCGACAACTTCCCGATCTCCGGCCTGCACCTGCCGCGCCAGTTCATCCGCGCACTGGGCCTGATCAAGGCCGCGGCGGCCGAGGTCAACCTGTCGATGGGTCATCTGAAGAAGAATCAGGCGGCGGCGATCCGCAAGGCGTCGATGGCCGTGGCCGATGGACAGTACGACGCGCAGTTTCCAATCGATATCTTCCAGACCGGTTCGGGCACCAGCACCAACATGAACGCGAACGAGGTGATCGCGCACCTCGCGGTGGCGGCGGGCGCGAAGGTGCACCCGAACGACCACGTCAATTACGGGCAGAGCTCGAACGACGTGATACCCACCGCGATCCACGTCAGCGCCACGCTGACGACCAGCGAGCACTTGCTGCCGGCGCTGAAGCATCTAAGGAAGGCCATCGACAAACGTGCGCGGGAATTGAAGAACACGCCGAAAACCGGTCGCACGCATCTGATGGACGCGATGCCGATCACCTTCGGGCAGGAGCTGTCCGGCTGGTCGGCACAGATCGGCGCGTCGATCGAGCGCATCGAAGATGCGCTGAAGCGGATGTGCCGGTTGCCACAGGGTGGTACCGCGGTGGGCACCGGGATCAATGCCGATCCCAGGTTCGGTCCGGCGATGGCAGCGCAATTGAGGAAGCTGACCGGAGCGAAGTTCGAGTCGGCGGAAAATTATTTCGAAGGCATGGCCGCACAGGACGCGGCGGTGGAATTGTCCGGGGCCGTGAAGACGCTGGCGGTGGCGCTGATGAAGATCGCCAACGACCTGCGCTGGATGAATTCCGGCCCGCTCGCCGGCCTGGGCGAGATCGCGCTGCCAGCCTTGCAGCCGGGATCGTCAATCATGCCGGGCAAGGTCAATCCGGTGATTCCGGAGGCCGTCGTCATGGTCGCCGCGCAAGTCATCGGCAACGATGCGTCGATCACCATTGCCGGCCAGTCCGGCAACTTCCAACTCAACGTGATGCTGCCGCTGATCGCGCACAACCTGCTGCAGTCAATTGAAATCCTTGGCAACGCCAGCGTGCTGCTGGCGGACAATGCCATCGCGGGATTCACGGTCAACAAGGAGCGCGTGGCCGAGGCACTGGCGATGAACCCGATCCTGGTGACCGCGCTCAATCCCGTGATCGGTTACGAGAAAGGCGCCGCAACGGCGAAGCAAGCCTACAAGGAACATCGGCCGATCATGGACGTGGCGCTGGAAACCACTGGGTTGTCGAAGGATGAGTTGAAGAAGCTGCTCGATCCGATGACGCTGACCCGTGGTGGTATCCACGGCTGACAAGAAGCTTCCCGTAGGAGCTCACTTGCGGGCGATGCCGTTGCGCTGGTGCATGTCCGTAGATCGAGCGCATCGCCCGCAAGCGGTCTCCTGCATCGGGATCGGGGCTTCGCCGGCTGCGTCTACGCCACGCACTACATCGTGCAAGCGGGCCGTGGTTGGCTGGATCCATCGTGGCAGCAGTCGGAGTCACGCGAGTGTGCTGAAAGTGATGGGTTTCATGGCTGTTCTCTTTATCTCGACTTCGCCCGGAAGTCAGCTGTCGTCGCGCCAGCGGCGAAACCAGATCGCGCCGGCCAGCATGGCAATGGCGGCTGCCACGCCGAGCCAGAGGTTGGCTGAGGCCAACGCGGTGTAGCCGCGAGTCACACTCAGGCTGGACAGGAGCTCGGCCGGGTTGTGGCCACCGATCCCGCTGACCTCGCCGAACCAGCTACCCGGGAACACGCTGCCCAGGATGCGCGCGACGACGTCGCGCCAGTACCAGCTGTTGGGCACGTTGACGGTGCCGAGCAGGTCGAACCAGCCGATCACGATACCCACGGCGATCGGCAACGCCACCGCCCACAGGAACGGCTTGCTGCGGGCCCAGGCCGAGCACAGCATCAGCCAGCCCACAGTCGGCAATGCCCACAGCAGGTACAGCGGGATCGAACCGAGCATGTTGGCGATCACCTGCAGCGGGTGCGACAGGCTCAGCAGGTGCCACACGCTCACCCCATGCAGGGACAGCGCAGCGGCAAACATCAGCAGCATCAGGATGCCGGTCAGCGCGCCCGCGATCACGGTGATGAACGGCGCGACCACGGTGGCGGAGATAATCTTGGAAAGCACCGTAGCGGTATCGGAGATCGGCAGCGATTTCCAGAACAGGATGCTGCGATCCCGGCGGTCGTCGTAGAGTGCGCCGAGGCAGTAGAAGAAGACCACGAAGCCGAGGATGATGCCCATGATCATGGTGGACGAATACATCACCATGTCCAGGCCAGCGCCGACGGTGTCCATCGACTGCTTGTCCAATGCCTGGCTCAGCAGGCGCATGTTGTTCTGGCTGCCGCCGAACGACAGATTGAAACCGTTCCGTGCGCCAAACACCTCACCGGTGATGATGCCCATGATGTTGAGCAGCACGAACACGCCCCCGGTGACCACCGGAGCCCAGAAGAAGCCGCCGCGGTGTTCCCAGAACTCGCGCTTGACCAGCCAGAACAAGGTGTTCGCTGTAGAGGTTTTCATGCGTAGGTTCCCTTCATGGTGGCGACGAACAGGTCGCTGATGGAAGGCCGGCGGATTTCGCCCAGGGCTTCCAGTTGCGCACGTCCGACGCCGTCAAACAGAAAAATGCTCTTGCCGAAGACCTGGCGTTCGTCCAGCGGTTTCAGTGCACGCGCGGCGGCGGCCTGGTCGGCGTTCACCATCACCTCGATGTAGCGCTCGCCGACGGCATCCATGTCCGCGTCGAGCACGATCCTGCCGTCGCGGATGAACATCAGGTCAGAGAGGATGTGCTCGACTTCCTCGACCTGGTGGGTGGTGACGATGATCGTCTTGTTCTCGTCGAAGTAGTCCTCCAGCAGGTTCTGGTAGAACTGCTTGCGGTAGAGGATGTCCAGGCCCAGCGTGGGTTCGTCCAGGATCAGCAACTTGGCGTCGATCGCCATCACCAGGGCGAGATGCAGTTGCACGATCATGCCCTTGGACATCTGCCGCACGCGCTGATTCGGTTGCAGTTTGGTGCGTGCCAGGAACGCCTCGCATTTGGCGCGATCGAAGCGCGGGTGCACGTGGGCGACGAAGTCGACTACTTCGCAAACCCGGATCCAGCGCGGCAGCACGGCCACATCGGCGATGAAGCACACCTCGCCCATCAGCTTGTCGCGCTGCTTGCGCGGGTCGAAGCCCAGCACATTCAGCTCGCCGCTGAAATCGGTGAGGCCGAGGATCGCCTTCAGCGCGGTGGTCTTGCCGGCGCCGTTGGGGCCGATCAGACCCACGATGCGGCCCGGCTCGATCTGGAAGCTGACCTGGTCCAGCGCCAGCGTCGTCTTGTATTGCTTGCTCAGGCCACTGGCTGAAATCACCGCGCTCATGACTGATTCTCCGGGTGGGTGGCCGCTTCGCGCATCAGTGTCTTCAAATCCAGCCCCAGGCGTTGCAGGCGGGCATACAGCACCGGCCATTCCTCGCGCAGGAAACGCTCGCGTTCCGATTTCAGCAGCGCATCGTGCGCACCCTCGATGACGAACATGCCCAGACCCCTCCTTTTTTCAACCAGTTGTTCATCGACCAGTTCCTGATACGCCTTCGATACGGTCAGCGGATTGATCTGGTACTCCGCGGCGACCTGGCGTACCGACGGCAGCGCGTCGCCTTCGTTCAAGGCGCCGTCCAGGATCATCGCCACCACACGCTGGTGCAGTTGGCGATAAATCGGGACGCGGTCGTTCCAGGTGATGGTCATGCTTATTCCTTGGTGATACGGGCGAACTTCTTGCCAAACGAATAGTAGGGCATGACCAATTGCGAGCCGAGCGCACCCAAGGGCTGGAGCACGGCGTTACCGCACGTATCCGCACCGGCGGACAGCGTGACTGAGGCCAGCTTGCCGTGGTTGCTCAGCAGCGCCGCGGCGCGGCGCTCGGCCGCACCGGGATGCACGATGACAGGCGCGAGGTTGGTGACCTTGATGGCGTGTTGGCTGCCATCCGCGGGCGGGATCCTGACGTTGCAGGTAACAGCGCTGAGGCTGGCGACGGTGAACAGGACGGCTGCGGCGCCGGCGATCAGTTTGTATGCGTTCATGGCGCATCTCCCTAGTGAGTCCGTATGGTAGTGTTGTAGTTAACCATAACACTAACCTTTGAGTCGTCAATACGCGAAGCCGCATTTCGCCACATGACTGATGGCCTATAGCGAGATAGCGGGGCACCGGCTAGCCGCCAACCAGCAAGGGGTGCGGGTTGCTTTTGTCGGGACAGTTCGTGGACAGAACAGGTATATTCGCGTTCATCGTTCAGTGATGGAAACAGCAATGAGCTTGATGAACGGCCCCTTGCGGGATCTGAATGATCTGTATTTCTTCGCGGCAGTCGTTGAACATGGCGGCTTTTCGGCTGCGGGTCGCGCGCTCGGCATACCGAAATCGCGCTTGAGCAAACGCGTGGCCCAATTGGAGGAGCGTCTGGGCGTGCGCCTACTGCAGCGGACCACGCGGCGCTTCGTGGTTACCGAGGTCGGCGAGCGGTTCTATACGCATTGCCGGGCCGTGCTGGAGGAGGCCCAGGCGGCCCAGGATGCCGTGGACGAGTTGCGTGCCGAACCGCGCGGTGTGGTACGGCTGAGCTGCCCGGTCTCGCTCACGCAAACTGTGCTCGCCTATCTGTTGCCGGACTTCCTGGCCGCGTATCCGAAGATTCAGGTGCGCGTCCTGTCCAGCGATCGCCGCGTCGATGTGATCGGCGAAGGTTACGACCTGGCCATCCGTGTGCGCAGCAAACTGGATACCGACGCCAACCTGGTGATTCGCAGTTTCGGCCACGCCTTCACCACCCTGATAGCCAGCCCGGCGCTGCTGCAGGCGCATGGGCGTCCAACCACGCCGGACGAACTGGCCGGATTGCCCGCGCTTTCCATGCGCGAGCACGAAGGCGCGCAGGTGTGGGAACTGGTCGATGCGCAGGGCAGGCAGGTCCATGTCGAGGTGCAGGCACGGCTGATCACCGGTGATTTCGCCGTGCTGCTCGAAGCGGCGCGGCGCGGTCTGGGCGTTGCGTTGCTACCGGATTTCGTCTGTGCGGCGGCGATCCAGGCTGGCGAGCTGGAAGTGGTGCTGCCCGACTGGAGCGAACCCCAGGGCACGATGCACTTCGTTTATCCGAGCCGGCGCGGCATGTTGCCAGGGGTACGAGCACTGGTCGATTTTTTGGCGGAACGGCTGCCCGAAACCACCTGGATCAAGTATGAGCAATGCAGGCAGCGTCCGCTGGATGCCCTGCCACGCCGCTGATGCATGACGCGCCTCCAATGCGCTACGCTGAGGGTTTCGTGGACATGCAGACGGCCGCACGATAATGATTGAAACCAAACTGCCCAAGGTCGCCACCACGATCTTCAGCGTGATGAGCCAGCTGGCGCTGCAGCACAAGGCGGTCAACCTGGGCCAGGGCTTTCCCGATTTCGAGCCGCCACAGGGGCTGCGCGATGCGCTGGTGCAGGCCATGAACGAGGGGCGCAACCAGTACGCCCCGATGCACGGCACCGCAGCTTTGCGCGAGCAGATTGCCATCAAGACCGAGCGCCTGTACGGGCGCAAGCTGGACGTGGATGCCGGCATCACCGTCACCTCCGGTGCCACCGAGGCGATCTTTGCGGCGATCGCGGCGACCGTGCGCGCAGGCGAGGAAGTGGTCGTATTCGATCCGGCCTACGATTGCTACGCGCCAGCGATCGAGTTGCAGGGCGCGCGGGCGGTGCACATTGCGCTGACCGTGCCGGAATTCTCGATCGATTGGCAGCGCGTGCGTGATGTGGTGACGCCGAAGACTCGCATGATCCTGATCAACAGCCCGCACAACCCCTCGGGCGCGGTGCTGTCGGGGGCCGACCTGGAAGAGCTGGCGGCGATCGTGCGTGACACCGAAATCGTGGTGTTGTCCGACGAGGTGTACGAGCACATCGTCTACGAAGGCAGCCACGAGAGCGTGCTGCGTCATCCGGAACTGGCTGAGCGCAGCATCGTGGTGTCCTCGTTTGGCAAGACCTATCACTGCACCGGCTGGAAGGTGGGTTACGCGGTAGCGCCGGCAGCGTTGTCGGCCGAGTTCCGCAAGGTGCATCAATACCTCACGTTCTGTACTTTCCATCCGGCCCAGGCGGCGTTTGCCGACTTCATGGCGAGTAACCCCGAGCACTATCTTGAGCTGCCGGCGTTCTACCGGGCCAAGCGCGACCGTTTCCGCGCACTACTCGCTCCATCGCGCTTCAAGTTGCTCGATGTCCCGGGCGGCTATTTCCAGCTGGTCGACTATTCGGCAATCCGCGACGAGGACGATTTGTCGTTCAGTCGCTGGCTGGTCGCAGCGGGCGGCGTGGCGGCGATTCCGCTGACGCCGTTCTATGCGCAAGCTCCCGGTACACGTCTGTTGAGGCTGTGTTTTGCCAAGAACGACGCCACCATGGAGGCTGCCGCACAGCGGCTGTGCCGGCTATGACGATGGAGTCCCTGCAGGTCGCCTTGGTTCAGGGTGCCACCCGTTGGCACGATGCGCCGGCCAATCGCGACTATTATGCCGCTCTGGTGCGCCAGACCGGTGGCAGCGATCTGATCGTGCTGCCCGAGACGTTCCTGTCCGGTTTTAGCAACGACACGCGTAGCGCGGCCGAGGGCATGGACGGCGTAGGTGTCGCGTGGTTGCGCACGCTGGCGGTCGAGGTTGGCGCGGTGGTCTGCGGCAGCCTGGCCATCCGCGACGAGGAGACGGTATACAACCGGCTATTCTGGGCGCGTCCCGACGGCAGTTTTGCGCAATACGACAAGCGTCACCTGTTCCGCATGGCAGGCGAGCATACCCGTTACGGCGGCGGCGGCGAGCGGTTGATCGTCGAATTGAAAGGTTGGCGGATCCTGCCGCAAGTTTGCTACGACCTGCGCTTTCCGGTGTGGCTGCGCAATCGCAGGCTGGCGACAGCCTGCGGTGGCATGGACTACGATCTGGCCCTGTTCGTGGCGAACTGGCCGGCAGCGCGTCGGCAGCCCTGGCGCACCCTGCTGCGTGCGCGGGCGATCGAGAATCTCTGCTATGTGGTTGGTGTGAACCGGGTTGGTGTGGATGGCAACGATATCCCCTACGCGGGTGACAGCGCGGCGATCGACCCGGTCGGTGAGCCCCTGATGGAACTGGGTGCACAGGAACAGGTGGCGACGGTGACGCTCGACCCGGCCCTGCTGCTCGTGCATCGCGAACATTTCCCGGCCTGGATGGACGCCGATGCGTTTTCGCTCGACCCTGGTTGAGCCATTTACTGTGCGTAGGAGCCCGCTCGCGGGCGATGCCTCGGCTTCGATACTCGATGTAGATCAGAGCATACGGATCATCGGCCCGCGCGCTCAGCGGTTGCCGGAACGGTTGCCGCCGCGGCCCGGCGGACGCCCGCCGCCTTGCCCCTTCGGACGCGGACCACCGGGTGCACGATTGCCGCCACGCCCTTGCGGACGGTTGCCACCCGGCGTGCCGGCGCCAGCCGGTTTGCCGCCGGCAGCGTGACGGTTGCCGGTGGCGGCGCCCGCGTGGCCGCGCGGGCCACCGGTGCGGCCGCCGTCACGGTTCTCGCCGGCGAACCAGGTGCGCACAGATGGCAGCTCCTGGCCGGGCGCGACATAGCGTGCCTTGCCACGCCGGACTCCGGCACCGCCAGCGCCACGCTCGGGACGGGCGACATTGCCGTTGACTTCCTTGCCGCCGTTTCTCGGCGGCTTGCGACCGCGCGAGGGTTCCTCGCGAATGCGGTCGTAGGCACGCAGTTCACGCGCCTCATCCTGCCCGCCGGTCCATGCGGTGCCGGCGCCACGCTCGGGACGGTACTCGGTAACGCTGCGGCTGGCGCGGCGCTGATGCAGGATCGGGCTCAGGGTCAGCACTGGCTGGGCCACGCCCAGGCCGGAGGTCTGGCGCAACTGCTTGACGCTCTCGGCATCCAGCGCTTCGCACTCGCCGCGGCGCAGGTTGCGTGGCAGCTCGATCTTGCCGTAGCGGATGCGCTTGAGCCGGCTGACCAGAAAGCCTTGTGCGTCCCACAGCCGGCGCACTTCGCGGTTGCGACCCTCGCGGATCACCACCCGGAACCAGCTGTGGCTGCCGCCGCGGCTGATCACGGCAATTTCGTCGAAGCGGGCCGGGCCGTCATCCAGTTCCACACCGGCTTTCAGGCGCTCGATGATCTCGTCGGGCACTTCACCGTGCACGCGGCACAGGTATTCGCGCTCCATGCCGCTCTTGGGGTGCATCAGGCCATTGGCCAGCTCGCCGTCGGTGGTCAGCAACAGCAGGCCGGTGGTGTTGATGTCGAGCCGGCCCACCGCGACCCAGCGCGCGCCCTTCAATCGCGGCAATTGCTCGAACACGGTGGGACGGCCTTCCGGGTCGTCGCGGGTGGTCAGCACGCCTTCGGGCTTGTGGTAGAGCAGCACTTCGGCGTCGTCACGGCTGTCGGTGGCGACGACGAACTGCTTGCCGTCCATGACCACGCGGTCGCCGGCCTTCACGCTCATGCCGATTTCGGCCTTTGCGCCGTTGAGCTCGATCTCACCGGACTGGATGCGTTGCTCGAGCATGCGGCGCGAGCCCAGGCCGGCGTTGGCCAGCACCTTGTGTAGGCGCTCTTCCAGTGCGGGTCCAGCGGTGTCGGGGCGCGGTTCGCGCTTCAGGGTCAGAACGGATTTTTGCGGCGCAGTCATGCGCGGTACTCCTCGGTATCTTGGTCGGCAGCGTCGGATTCGACGTCCGCCATGGGGGTCGCCGCCTCGTCGACAGTGGTCGTCGGGACGACGGAAAGCGTGGCCGGATCGGCGTCGGCTTCTTCTTGTCTGGATGGAGCAGCGGACGCCTCGGCATCGGCTGCGATGGTCTTGTCGCTGGCACCTGTGGCGTTCGCAGATGCCTCGGTGTCAGTGTCGGCAGGAGGCTCGTCGGCTGTATCGGCAGCGTCGGGATCAATCGGCAGATCGCGCATAATGCGCGCGGGCAGGGGTTCCGGTTCGAAGCGCAGCTGGGGGTCTTCCATGTCGCGGATTTCCGACAGCGGTGGCAGCTGATCCAGTGACTTCAGGTTGAAATAGTCGAGAAAGGCCCGGGTGGTGCCGAACAAGGCCGGCTTGCCGGGGACATCGCGATGACCAACCACGCGGATCCATTCACGCTCTTCCATCGTCTTGATGATGTTGGAGGAGACCACCACGCCGCGGATCTGCTCGATTTCGGGACGGGTGATCGGTTGGCGGTACGCGATCAGCGCCAGGGTTTCCAGCAGTGCGCGCGAATAGCGACTGGGCCGTTCCGTCCACAGCCGCGAGATCCACGGGTGCACGTCCTGGCGCACCTGGTAGCGGAAACCGGAGGCGACCTCCTTCAATTCGATGCCGCGGCCCTCGCAGTCCCCGGCCAGCGACTCCAGTGCTTGCGCGATCTGTTTCGGGCCGACTTCCTCGTCCTCGTTGAACAGGTCGCCGAGCTGATACACGGTCATCGGCTGGGTGGAGGCGAGCACGGCGGCCTCGATGATGGGTTTGAGTTGGTCGATCTGCATGGCCTTGGGTCGGATGCCGATTCAATGTGGGGCGGTCAACAAACAGGGTTCATTCGCCGGACGATTCGATCAGTGCCGATTCGCCCGGCTGGGCGTCGTCCGCCGGCAATTCGACGAGCTCTTCGTTGTGGCTGGTCTTGGCCTTGACGTAGATCGGTGCCAGCGGCACTTCCTGCACGATCTCGATCAGCATTTCCTTGGCCAGCTCCAGCATTGCCAGAAAGGTCACCACGATGCCCGGACGGCCTTCGGCCAAGTCGAACAGATCCTCGAAGCGATGGAACGTGTCGTCTTCCAACTTGCTCAACAATTCACCCATGCGCTGGCGCACGCTGAGCGCTTCGCGCTTGATCGCGTGATGCCCGAACAGTTCGGTCCGGTGCATCACGTCTTTCAGTGCCAGCAGCAGTTCGGTCAGCTCCAGCGGCGGCGGCAACCGGATCACGTTGCGCTCGCCGACCTCGGCATGTACCACCACGCTGTCACGCTCCATGCGGGGCAGGGCCTCGATGTCCTCGGCTGCGCGCTTGAAGCGTTCGTACTCCTGCAGGCGCCGCACCAGCTCGGCACGCGGATCCTCTTCCAGCCCTTCCTCGATCGGCGGTCGCGGCAGCAGCAACCGCGACTTGATCTCGGCCAGGATCGCGGCCATCAGCAGGTATTCGGCGGCCAGTTCCAGCCGCATCACATCCCGCATTAGCTCGATGTAGGTCATGTATTGCCGGGTGATCTCGGCAACCGGGATATCCAGGATGTCGAGGTTCTGCCGGCGAATCAGGTACAGCAACAGGTCCAGCGGCCCCTCGAATGCCTCCAGGATGACCTCGAGTGCGTCCGGCGGGATGTACAGATCCTGCGGCATCTGCAACATCGGTTCGCCGCGCACGATGGCCAGCGGCATTTCCTGCTGTTGCGGTACCGAGGCAAACGTGGCGGGCGTTGCAGCGGCCTGGCTGGACTGCTCGACGACGGGTTCAGTACTCATCAATGCCTGTCATGGGGCCGTGTTCAACGGCTGGCAGTAAGTTCAACTTGGATCAAGACTGTTCGTCAGCAAGCACAACGTGCGTGTCCGTGCCCGGGATATCCGCGCTCGAATGCGACGTTGGGGGGGGTGTGCTCCCCCGGTGTTGCGTTCCTGTGCATCTTCAAAACCGAGGTGCGCTCGGCACTATCGTCACGACGGGCATGATGAAGCCACGGGTTGTGGTTCGGTCAGGCGGGTCATCAGCGAGCATGCTGCACCTGCTGCGGGTTGTCGGCCACGGCAACAGGGCAAGTCAGTGGATGAACAACTTTACGCCGCTGGCTCTGTACTGGTCGGTCTGCGTATTTCGGTGGGCGACCGTGAAGTACCGGGTGTGCCGGCTGCAGCCATGATCCACGGAACCACGCGTAGCCTGAAGAGTAACGGCAAGCTGGCGACAAGTCCAGCCACGGCGGTTGGTTACGTCGAGGTGCCGCGGCCGGACGGGTAGTTTGATCCGAGTGCATGTCGGGGATCGCGAGAGACACAGCAGGAACTTGCGCTGCAGGACAGTCGGGGTTTGGCAGACGTGTGGCGACGTATGACCCAATGTGACGCTCTGGGACAAAGACGGAGTCGGCGACAACCCGGCACGCTACGGGCATGGTTGCCGAAATGGCGCAATCGGGCTGTTTCGGGTGTTGCCGGCGCTGCCGCGGGCGACGCGGCCCGCAAGCGGGTGGCCTTGCGTGCAGTCTTAATTGATTGGCACAGCAATTGCTTCAACTGAATCGTTGGGTCGGTGGCATCGCCTGTGTGTTCCCCGGTGGCATGGGCGAACGTCCCGGGCGTTGTCGAACGATGCGGCAGAACAGATCCGTGAAAATGTTGGATATCACGTCCTTGCCCAAGGCCGGCGCAAACGCAAACAGGCGATACAACTGATGGCGATCGACAAACAGGGAAATGGCGATGGTGTGCCGGAGAAGCTCCGACCGGCGCGCATGCAGATCGAGACCACGGTGTTGATGAGCCGTCACGGGGAATCGCACCCCACCGAACTGGTGGACATTTCGGCGACTGGCGCGCTGTTGCGGCGGCCGCTGGGCTGGTCGGGTGAGGCAGGGCAGAGCTGGGTGCTCGACATGATCTTCGGGCACAACCTGCACATTCATCTGGAAGCGACGGTCGCGCGCATTTCCGACCATCACGTCGGCTTTTCCTACAGCCGCATTCCCGAAGACAAGCAGGTACCGCTGTGGAACCTGCTGGGTGGCTACGCCGACATCCTCGAGTACTGGAAAGACAGCTGAGCAAAGCGGCATGGCGACATGGCAGAAAAGCCCACATGGTTCATGCGGGCCTTTTTGCTTCCCGTCGGAGTCTCAGGCCGCGGCTTTCTTTTCGTCGCGCAGCTCGCGGCGTAGGATCTTGCCCACGTTGCTCTTGGGCAGGTCGTCACGGAACTCGATCTGCCGCGGCCGTTTGTAACCGGTCAGCCGTTCGTGGCAGAACTGCTTGAGATCGTCCACGGAGAGGTTGGGGTCCTTGCGCACGACGAACAATTTCACCACTTCGCCGGAATGTTCATCCGGGACGCCCACGGCGGCTACCTCAAGCACGCCAGGGTGTTCCATCACCACGTCTTCGACTTCGTTCGGATAGACGTTGAAACCGGACACCAGGATCATGTCCTTCTTGCGGTCGACGATATAGAAGTAGCCGTTCTCGTCCATCCGCGCGATGTCGCCGGTATGCAGCCAGCCGTCGCTACTGAGCACCTTGGCGGTCTCCTCCGGCTGCTGCCAGTAACCCTTCATGACCTGTGGACCGTGCACCATCAGCTCGCCGACCGCACCCGCCGGCAGCGGTTGCCCCTCATCGGACCAGATGGCGACGTCGGTGGAGGGCACCGGCAGCCCGATCGAACCGTTGTATTCCTTCAGGTCGAGTGGATTGATGCACACGGCCGGTGAGGTCTCGGTCAGCCCATAGGCTTCGGCCAGGGTGCAGCCGGTGATTTTTTTCCAGCGCTCGGCCACGGCGCGCTGCACGGCCATGCCGCCGCCCAGGGTCATGTGCAGGCGCGAGAAGTCCAGGTCCGCAAAGCCAGGCGTGTTGAGCAGGCCATTGAACAGGGTGTTGACGCCAGTCAGCGCGGTGAAGCCAGATGCCTTCAGCTCCTTGACGAAGCCGGGCATGTCGCGGGGGTTGGTGATCAGCCAGTTCAAACCGCCCCGGCGCGTGAACACCAGGCCGTTCGCGGTCAACGAGAAGATGTGATAAAGCGGCAGCGCGGTGATGATGACTTCCTCGCCAGCCTTGGTGCTGGCGTTGATCCAGGCATCTGCCTGCAGCATGTTTGCCACCATGTTGCCATGGGTGAGCATTGCGCCCTTGGCCACGCCGGTGGTGCCACCGGTGTATTGCAGGAAGGCGATGTCATCGTGGGTTAAGGTGATTGCCGGCAGCGGATGGGCGGCGCCCTGCGCCAGCGCATCGCGGAAGCGCACGGCCTGCGGCAGGTTGAACGCGGGCACCATCTTCTTGATGTACTTCAGCGCGAAGTTGATCAGCGCACCCTTGGGAAAACCCAGCATATCGCCGAGGCCAGTGGTGACGATGTGCTGGACCGAGGTCTGGGCCATCACCTTCTGCAGGATCGCGGCGAAATTATCGAGCACCACGATCGCCTTGGCGCCGGAATCCTCCAGTTGATGCTTGAGTTCGCGCGCGGTGTACAAGGGGTTGGTATTGACCACGATGAGACCGGCGCGCAGTGCGCCGAACAGGGCGATCGGGTACTGCATCACGTTCGGCATCATGATCGCGATGCGGTCGCCCTTGCCGAGCTTGAGCACCCCGGTGAGGAAGCCGGCGAACTGGCGACTCATGTCGTCGATCTGGCCATAATTGAACCGGCGACCGAAATTGGCGAAGGCCGGCTTGTCGCGGAAACGCCCGAATGCTTCTTCCAGCACGGCCGGCACCGACGCATATTTGTCGACGTCGATCTGCTCGGCCACGCCTGCTGGATAATTGGCCAGCCACGGACGCTTGTTGCTCATGTTCAAGTCCCCCTGCTTTAGGATGGATCGGGTGCGCTGAAGGCCACGCCATGGTTGCGGTTTCATGACGGCCACGTGTTAAACCATTGGAGCATACGCCCGCGTATAGTGGCAAGCCGCGCTC
This sequence comes from Rhodanobacter sp., assembly GCA_004298505.1. Lineage (GTDB taxonomy): Bacteria > Pseudomonadota > Gammaproteobacteria > Xanthomonadales > Rhodanobacteraceae > Rhodanobacter. The sequence goes on along the minus strand of SCRO01000023.1, from coordinate 84,635 downwards.
TCCTGCCCGGACGGCTCGGCGTCTACCGCGTCGAATCGGCATGGCGACAGGCGGATGGTCACCGGCGCTGTTACTCGGCAAGCTGGAAGCACGTGGTGTCGTCAGCAGGATCCTGAGGCAGCAAAAAGCCGCCCCGGTTCCGGGGCGGCTTCAGCGCAGAACCGGGATGTCAGGCTGCTTTCTTGCTCGCCAACTGGCGCAGCACGTACTGCAGGATGCCGCCGTGGCGATAGAAGTCGCGCTCCTTCGGTGTCAGCAACATCACCTTCACCGTGAACTCCTTCTTGCTGCCGTCCTCGGCAGTCGCGGTGACCTTGGCCTGTTTACCCTTGCCATCGTCGAGACCGCTGATAGAGAAACTCTCCTTGCCGGTCAGGCCCAGCGACTTCGCGTTTTCGCCGTGATTGAACTGCAGCGGCAGCACGCCCATGCCGACCAGGTTGGAGCGGTGAATGCGCTCGAAGCTCTCCGCGATCACCGCCTTGATGCCGAGCAGCAGGGTGCCCTTGGCAGCCCAGTCGCGCGAGGAGCCGGTGCCGTATTCCTTGCCGGCGAACACGACCAGCGGCGTGCCTTCCTGCTTGTACTTCATGGCCGCGTCGTAGATCGACATCTGCTCGCCGCTGGGGATGTGGCGGGTGAAGCCGCCTTCGACGCCGTCGAGCAACTGGTTCTTGATGCGGATGTTGGCGAACGTGCCACGCACCATGACGTCGTCGTTGCCGCGTCGCGAACCGTAGGAGTTGAAGTCGATCGGCTTGACACCGCGCGAGATCAGGAAGCGACCGGCCGGGGAATCCTTCTTGATCGAGCCGGCCGGCGAGATATGGTCGGTGGTGATCGAGTCGCCGAACAGCCCGATGCAGCGTGCACCGTGGATGTCCTTGACCGGGGTCAGCGCCATCGTCATGCCGTCGAAGTAGGGCGGGTTCTTGATGTAGGTTGAATCCTTGTCCCATGCATACAGTGCACCGTCGGGCGAGGCGATCGCGTTCCAGCGCTCGTCGCCCTTGAACACGTCGGCGTAGTTCCTCTTGAACATTTCCGAGGTCACCGCACCGGCCATCAGGTCGCTGATCTCCTTGTTGGACGGCCAGATGTCTTTCAGGTAGACATCCTTGCCGTCCTTGCCCTGGCCCAGTGGCTGGGTTGTCAGGTCGACGTCCAGCGTGCCGGCCAGCGCATACGCCACGACCAGCGGCGGCGAAGCGAGGTAGTTCATTTTTACCTCGGCATGCACGCGGCCTTCGAAGTTGCGGTTGCCGGAAATCACCGCCGCGGCCGTGAGGTCGCCATCGGTAATCGCCTTGCTGATGTCGTCCGGCAGCGGACCGGAGTTGCCGATGCAGGTGGTGCAGCCGTAACCGACCAGGTAGAAGCCCAGCTTGTCCAGTTCGGTCAGCAGGCCGGTTTTCTCCAGGTAGTCGGTGACCACCTTGGAGCCTGGTGCTAGCGACGTCTTCACCCACGGCTTGGACTTCAGGCCCAGCGCCGCGGCCTTCTTCGCCAGCAGACCCGCACCGAGCATGACCGCCGGATTGGAGGTGTTCGTGCACGAGGTGATCGCGGCGATGACCACGGAACCGTCCTGCACATCAAATTCCTCGCCATGGCGCAGCACCTGCTGGCTACGCGGGTTGGCGCTGGATTCGCGACCGACCGCGGTAGCGCCGAGGTTGGCGTGGAAGTTCTGTTTGACGTCGGACAGCAGCACGTGGTCCTGTGGGCGTTTGGGACCGGCCATCGACGGTTTCACGCTGGCCAGGTCCAGCTCCAGCGTGACGGTGTAGTCGGCCGGCGGGGTATGCTCGTCGTGCCACAGGCCCTGTGCCTTGGCGTACGCCTCTACCAGCGCAATGCGCTCCTCGCTGCGACCGGACAGGCGCAGGTATTTCAGCGATTCGGCATCGATCGGGCTGATCGCGCAGGTGGCGCCGTATTCGGGCGACATGTTGCCGAGCGTGGCACGGTCGGCCAGCGCCAGGTGCTTCAGACCCGGGCCGAAAAATTCGACGAACTTGCCGACCACGCCTTCGCGGCGCAGCAGTTCGGTCACGGTGAGCACCAGGTCGGTGGCGGTGGCGCCTTCGGACAGCTTGCCCAGCAGTTTCATGCCGACCACCTGCGGAATCAGCATCGACGACGGCTGGCCAAGCATGGCGGCTTCCGCCTCGATGCCGCCCACGCCCCAGCCGAGCACGCCCAGGCCGTTGACCATGGTGGTGTGCGAGTCGGTGCCGAACAAGGTATCCGGGTAAGCCCACAGCTGGCCGTCGACTTCAGTGTCCATGACTACCCGTGCGAGGTGCTCCAGGTTCACCTGGTGCACGATGCCGGTGCGCGGCGGCACCACCTTGAAATCGGTCAGCGCTTTCTGGCCCCAGCGCAGGAAGCTGTAGCGCGCCTGGTTGCGCTGGAATTCGATCGCGACGTTCTTTTCCAGCGCGTCTTCGCTGCCGAACACGTCCACCTGCACCGAATGATCGATCACCAACTCGGCCGGCGACAGCGGGTTGATCAGCTTCGGGTCGCCGCCGAGCGTCTTCATCGCATCGCGCATCGCCGCCAGGTCGACCACGCACGGTACACCGGTGAAGTCCTGCAGCAGCACGCGCGCCGGCATGAACGATATTTCGGTGTCCGGTTCCTTCTTCGCGTCCCAGTTCGCGACTGCCTCGATTTCCTTCGAAGTCACGTCGGTGCCGTCCTCATGCCGTAGCAGGTTCTCCAGCAGGATCTTCATCGAGTACGGCAGCCGCTTCAGATCGAAGTGCTGACCGAGCTTGGTCAGGCTGGCAAAGGCATAGCTCTTGCCATTGACTTCGAGGGTATCGCGGACGGAAAAAGTGTCTTTCATGGTGTTGCTCCTGGCTGAATCCTGCGGCTGGGATGAATGGCAAGCGTGTTGCAGAGGGGTGCTGACCGGGCGAAACGGCAATTATCGCTCAAACATGGTGCGCCTGGCGTAGAGGAAACTTCGTGCGAGGCCGAACGCCTGCCAGGTCCTCGCGCCGGTTAGACTTCGCTTCCTGGCCAGGAAGTCGCTGTGCGCCAGACAGCTTGCCCGTGATCCGGACTCCAGACAAACGCCTTTGACGACATGCAGCGTTCGATGATTTCGACCAACCTCGCCGCCGTCTCGCTGCGCGACCTCGCGCTGGTGCAGGCTGTCCATCGCCAGGGCAGCTTCAACAGTGCGGCGCGTGTCATGCACATCAGTCCGTCCGGCCTGTCGCACCAAGTGCAGAAGGTCGAGCAGGCCCTGGGCGCACCCTTGTTCGAACGCGGTGGTCGTCGGGTGGTGGCCACGGCCGGCGGCCAGCGCCTGCTGCTGCAGATCGATGCGGTGCTGGCCGCCGCCGAGCATTTGCAGCAGCTCGCCCGCGCTGGCGAAGTGGCCTTCGGTGGGGCATTGCGGCTTGGCGTGCCGGCCTCGCTCGGGCCGTATCTGCTGCCACACTTGATCGCGCCGTTTCCACAGCACTTCCCGGGTGCGCGGTTGAGTATCTCCGAGGGCAAGCCGCGCGGCCTGCTGCGCCGTTTGCGCGAAGGCGAACTGGACGCCGTACTGGCGCCGCCAGCTGCTGCCGTCAGCGGGATCGGCATACGTCCACTTTTTTTCGAGCCGTGGGAGCTGATGCTGCGCTCGGATCACCCCCTGGCTGGGCAGCGCAGCATCGGGCTCGATCAACTCGATCCAGCCGAAGCCATCTTGATGGCGGAAAGCCATGCCGACGGACTGGATGGTGACGAACATGGCCATGTGCAGGACGTCAGCCTGGAGAGCCTGGCGGCCCTGGTCGGCCTGCGCGGCGGCTATGCGCTGGTTCCCGCACTGGCACACGAGCGGCTGGCCTCAATGCCCGGCATCGTGCAGGCAAAGCTCAAGGGGCCGGCCAGTGGCCGCGAAATCGCCTTGTACTGGCGTGACGCCTCGCCCTGGCACGACGACCTGCAGGCGTTTGCGGAACTGCTGCGCGAGCTGGCACGGCAGCGCCCGGGTCTGCGGGTGCGCAGCACGGGCGCGTGATGCCGACCCGCCAGAGCGCCCGCTAAGGCAGTTGGAGGTTGCGTGCGGCCGTCTCGTAGCGCTCGATCACGTCATCAACTCCGATCAGATCCATCACCCCGGGCTTTTCAATCTTGCTGCCCCAGGGAATCTCGCTGGCTGGCTTGCCCAGGTACTTGCGGGCAGCCGCGTCGTACTTGTTCACGCACCAGCGCCGGTCGGAGTAGGGGCCGGATCGATCCGGGTTGCTGGCCGCATGCAGGCCAAGCACGCGCGTGCCTACGCTGTTGGCCATGTGCATCGGTCCCGAGTCGGGGCCCAGCAGCAGTTGCGCCCGCGTGAACAGCGCCATCAGCTTCTTCAGGGTGTCCTTGCCGGTGAGGTCGAGCGGCTGGTGCCGACACGTTGCGAGCACCGCATCGGCCATCGCCCGCTCGGTCGCCGACGAGCCGCCGATCAACGCCACCCGCCAACCGCGCGAGGCGACGTGATCCATCACTGCGGCATAGCGCTCGGGCCGCCAATTGCGCAGCACATGGCTGGAGGTCGGACTGACCAGCAAGGTCGGTGTGTCCCCCGGCAATTGGTCGGCAGCCCAGGCATGCGCCTCGTCGGGAATGGGAATGTCCCAGCGCACGGTCGTCTGCTGCAGGCCCAGCGGCTCGCAGAAACTGCCAATGGCATCGAGCACGTGTTCGCCGCTGCGTGCCGGGATGCGCTCGTTGATGACCAGGCCGTGCAGATCCTTCGCTCGGGCGCGGTCGTAGCCGATGCGACGAGTGGCCCTGATGCGCAGGCTCAACAGGTTCGAGCGCATGGCCACCTGCATCTGCAGCAGCGCATCGAAGCGTCGCCCGCGCAGGGCGGCATGCACCGCGCGCATGCCATCCCAACCCGCCGCCTTGTCGAAGGTGATGAATTCGACGCCGGGTAGGTCCCCGACCAGCTTGCGTTCGAGTTTGCCGACGATCCAGGTCAGTGATGTCTGCGGCCATGCCTGCTGCAGAGTGCGCAGCAATGGCACGACATGGGTGACATCACCGATGGCGGATGTGCGCAACAGGCAGATGGAAGCAGGATGGGTCATGGGGCTGGGTTAGAATCCGTGGTCGATCACCAGGCATGATGATGCACGAACGCATGCAGCAAGACGCCCGCGGCGCGATTCTGTGCGACGCCGCGGGGCCACCACAAGTCGGAGATGACTGGTTTGCGCCCGATTACTGGCGTGCGCGCAACGCCCTACGTGTGCAGGCGGGTGGCCGCGGCGGCGTGGCGATCATCAAAACCCCGCTTGGCGATTGCGTATTGCGCCACTATCGACGCGGCGGCTTGGTTAGGGCGCTGCTGGGCGATCGCTATCTTTGGACTGGCGCCGACCGGACGCGGCCGTTCAGGGAGTTCCGGTTGCTGGCGGAAATCGCCCGACTGGGGTTGCCCGGGCCGCTGGTGGTCGCGGCGCGCTACCAACGGCAGGGCCTGTTTTACCGCGCCGACCTGATTACCCAGCGCATCGCCGAGGCACAGACGCTTGCCGAATGCCTGGCTGCGCGGCGTCTCGATCACGCGCTGGCCGGGGAAGTCGGAGCGGTAATCGGGCGCTTTCACCGCGCCGGCATCTGGCATGCGGATCTGAACGCACACAACATCCTGGTGTCGTCTGCCGGTCTGCACTTGATCGACTTCGATCGCGGTCGGCAGCGTATCCCGGCCGCGGCATGGCAACGCTCCAACCTGCGGCGCCTGCGACGATCCCTATTCAAGCTCGGTGCCGCCAGCGAAAGTGAAGCGCAGTTCGAACAGGATATCTGGCAACCACTGTTGCATCACCATGAGCGCACACTGACGTCATGAACTGGCATCTGCATTTCCTCGGAGTGGGCGCGGCGCACGCCGCGGCGCTGGGCTCCTCCGCGATGGTATTGGAGCGCGCGGGCCAACCCGTGCTGCTGGTCGACTGCGGCCCCGACACGCTCGATCGCTATACGGCGGCTTACCACGCCTTGCCGCCGGCCCTGTTCATCACGCATACCCATATGGATCACGTGGCCGGGCTCGAGCAGCTGTTCTTCAAGCTGTGGTTCGATCCCGATCGCCGCGGCAACACCCGATTGTTCGCCCATGCGGCCCTGATCCCGTGGCTGCAGGCGAGGGTGGCCGATTATCCCGGTGCGCTGGCCGAGGGCGGCGTGAACTTCTGGGAGGCGTTCCGATTGGTGCCGTGCACGCGCGGTTTCTGGTTGGACGGCTTGTGGTTCGACATCTTCGCTACCCGACACCATGCGCCAGGCACGTCTTATGGTCTGGCGCTGGAGGGAAGTTTCGCCTTCACCGGCGATACTCGCCCGATCCCCGAGGTGCTTGCGCGATACAGCGGTGGCGACATGGTGATCGCGCACGATTGTAGCCTGGTCGGTAATCCCTCGCACACCGGCATCGACGACATCGAGCGCGAGTACTCCGATGATCTGCGCTCGCAGTTGCTGTTGTACCACTACGGCAGCGCTGCCGACGGCGATGCGCTGGCCGCGCGCGGTTACCGCGTTGCCGCCAAAGATCAGCGAATCGCCGTGGCTGCGCCCTCGTCAGCGCGAGTTGACGCCGGTTGAAGTGGGCACGTTTTTCGCTTGCCTGCCCGCGGCCTTGCAGCTATTCTTCCGCTTCTTTGCCGGGCGACGTTCGCGCGGCAAAGGCGGTTTCATCCATGTGGAGAGGTGTCCGAGTGGTTGAAGGAGCACGCCTGGAAAGTGTGTATACGGCTTATACCCGTATCGCGGGTTCGAATCCCGCCCTCTCCGCCAGTTTCGCAGTAAATGCGACAGCCTGAAGCTGGCGCAACAACAAAACAACCAAGCGCCAGCGCTTGACGTCCATGGTGGCCCCGTCGGTCCCCCCGCGACGATAGTTCGCAAACTCCGCCAGGTCCGGAAGGAAGCAACGGTAGCGAATGATTCGGGTGCCGGGGTGTGGCTGGCGGGGCTGCCGCCATTTCGGACCAGCCGTTTGCTGACTTGCGCGCGCCGACTTGGCACAATCGACCTTTGTCCCCACGTTGGTAGCCATGTCCTATCAAGTACTCGCCCGCAAGTGGCGCCCGCGCAAGTTCGCCGAACTGGTTGGGCAGGAACACGTGGTGCGCGCACTGACCCATGCGCTGGATACCGGGCGCATGCATCACGCCTACCTGTTCACCGGCACCCGCGGTGTCGGCAAGACCACGATTGCGCGCATCTTCGCCAAGTCGCTGAACTGCGAGCGCGGTCAGTCGGCGGATCCCTGCGGCGAATGCTCGGTATGCACCGCCGTGGACGAAGGGCGTTTTGTCGACCTGCTGGAGATCGACGCGGCCAGCAACACCGGCGTGGACGATGTGCGTGAGGTGATCGAGAACGCACAATACGCGCCGTCGCGAGGCCGTTTCAAGGTGTACCTGATCGACGAGGTGCACATGCTGTCGAAGAACGCGTTCAATGCGTTGCTGAAGACACTGGAAGAGCCCCCACCGCACGTGAAGTTCCTGCTGGCTACGACCGATCCGCAGAAGCTGCCGGTGACGGTGCTGTCGCGCTGCCTGAAGTTCAATCTCAAGCGCTTGCTGCCCGAGCAGATCTCCGGCCAGATGCGCCACATCCTGGCCGCAGAGAACATCAGCTACGAGGACAGTGCAATCGGCGAGCTGGCGCGTGCGGCCGACGGCTCGCTGCGCGACGGCTTGTCATTGCTGGATCAGGCCATTGCGTACGGCGGCGGTGCGCTGCATGCGGATGACGTGCGCACCATGCTTGGCAGCGTGGCGCGCGGGCAAGTGCTCGGCGTGCTGGATGCGCTGGCAGACGGTAATGGCGATCGATTGCTCGCCGAATGCACCCAGATCGCCTCGTACTCGCCGGATTTCGGCGGCGTGCTGGACGATGTCGCCAGCGTGCTGCACCGGCTGCAGCTGATCCAGCTGGTTCCCGGCTATCGGCCGGAACAGGACGGCGACGACGATACCGTACTGGCGGCGCTTGCCGAGCGGATCCCTGCGGAAGACGTGCAGTTGTATTACCAGATCGCCACCGCGGGTCGGCGTGATCTCCTGCTGGCGCCGGATGCGCGCACTGGCTTCGAGATGGCGCTGTTGCGCATGCTGGCGTTCCGACCGGGCGATGCTGCGCCGGTTGAACGCGTAGCGCGACCGGCACCGGCAGGTCGCGCAGCGGCGAGCGCGCCGAGGCGCGCATCCTCCAGGCAGACTCCACCTGCCAGGGCGCCAGCTGCTGCGCCCCGCCAGCAGGCCTCGTCTGCGTTACTGACTGCTGCACCGATGCCGAACAGCGCTGCGCCCGCGCCGATGACACGGGATGCGAATGGTCTGCCGGATTGGGAGGCACTGATCGAGCGCGCCGGCCTGCGCGGCCCGTTCAGCGTGCTGGCGCAGAATGCCGTACTGCGCGAGCGCGATGGCCAGACCCTGGTGCTGGCGTTGCAGCCCACGCACATGGGCATGGCCGTCGAGCCGATGGTCAGCCAGATGGAAGAGCGCATCGGCGAGGCGATGGGGGAGCGTATCCGCCTGCGCTTCGTCAACCAGAGCCAGGCGGCGACAGCGCAGACCCCGGCAGCACGCGCCGCGCAGGCACGCGACAGCGCGCAGGCTGCGGCCGAACAGGCCATCGAGGACGATCCGCTGGTGCAGACCTTGAAACGCGATTTTGGCGCGCGCGTGGTGCCGCAATCGGTCAAACCCTTGAGCAGTGAACCCGGAGCCATATGATGAAAGGACAGATCGGTCAGTTGATGCAGCAAGCCCAGCGCATGCAGGAAGACATGAAGCGTGCGCAGGAGGAACTCGCCAAGCTCGAAGTTACCGGCAGCGCCGGCGGCGGCCTGGTCAGCGTGGTGATGACCGGTACCCACGAGGTGCGTCGGGTGCAGATCGATCGGCAGACTTTCGCCGATGACCCCGAAATGGCCGAGGATCTGGTCGCCGCCGCCGTCAACGACGCGGTGAATAAGGTGGCCCAGGCCAGCAAGGACAAGCTCGGCGGGGTCACTGCCGGAATGAACCTGCCGGCCGGCTTCAAGATGCCGTTTTGAGGCCGGGAATCGGAAATAGGGCGGCGGAAATGGTAAAGGCAGAGCGCGGTGGCTCATGCTCTCGATCTTCCGATTCCCCATTCTCCATTCTCTATTCCCGGACAAAAGCCAATGAACGGCTCTCCCCTCCTTGCCGAACTGATCGAAGCGTTGCGCTGCCTGCCTGGCGTGGGCGGCAAGAGTGCGCAACGAATGGCGTTCCATTTGCTGGAGCGCGAGCGCGAGCGCGGTTTGAAACTCGCCAGCGTGATGGCGCAGGCGATGGAGCGGATCGGTCATTGCAAGCGTTGCCGCAACTTTAGCGAGGATCCGTTGTGCACACTGTGTGCCAGCAGCAGTCGTGATCGTCAGGTGATGTGCGTGGTGGAGTCACCGACCGAGCTGGCGGCGATCGAGCAGGCCACCGGTTACCGCGGCCAGTATTTCGTGCTGATGGGCCACCTGTCGCCGCTGGACGGACTGGGGCCGGAAGAACTGGGGCTGGCGCAGCTCACCGAGCGCCTGGGCGAGGGCGAAATCGAGGAATTGATCATAGCCACCAATCCCACGGTAGAGGGCGACGCGACCGCACACTACTTGGCCCAGCTGGCACGTGCAGGCGGCGTACGACCGACCCGGCTCGCCTACGGCGTACCCTTGGGTGGCGAACTTGAATACGTCGACCGCAACACGCTGGCGCATGCGTTCGGCGGCCGACAGTTGCTGGACTGAATCGGCCATGGTTGATTCGAATCATCAAAAGGAGCCAAGCATGAGCGAGACCATTTTCAGCAAGATCATCCGCCACGAGATTCCCGCCGATATCGTCTACGAGGACGCTGATGTACTCGGGTTTCGTGACGTGAACCCGCAGGCGCCGGTGCATGTGCTGTTCATCCCCAAGCAAGCGCTGGCCACACTCAACGACGCCACGCCCGAGCAGGCGTCGTTGCTGGGCAAATTGCTGCTGGCGGCGGCAGCTTACGCCAAACGGGAAGGCCTTGCCGAACGGGGTTATCGCGCCGTAATCAATTGCAACGAGGATGGCGGTCAGACCGTGTTCCACATTCACGTGCACTTGTTGGCCGGCCGGAAAATGCATTGGCCACCGGGCTGAGCCTGATGCGCAAGAGGCGCACTAAGAAAACGCCGGCTTGCGTACCCAGGAATTTCTACGGCCCACGCTGCTAGTAGCGGTAACCCCACGGGCCGCCCCAGTAGGGATAATCCCACGGGCTGCCCCAGTACGGGCCGAAGCCCGGACCCCAGAATGGGTCATAGTAGCCTGGCGGATAGGCAGCGTAGACTTGGCGTTTGGGCCACAGGTAGACCACGTTGGCCTCGACTCGCGGGTAGGGGTAATCGTAGTCGCCGATCTTCTTGGTCACGGTGCCGTGTAGCGTACCAGTCACGGTCAACTCGCGTCCGTGGGTGAACACCTCAGGATCGTAGAAACCGGTACGGCAGGCGACGAAGCGCCCCTCGTTTTCACCGGCATTGCCCGGCTTGGGTCGCGCCTGGCTGTCCAGCGGGCGCGAAAGCACGTAGAAGCAGGTTTGCTGCAAACCAGGCTCAGTCTTGATGATCTCGCCACCCCAACGCACCTGGGTGCCGCCGGCGCCACCCTGTTGCGCGCTGGCGGTGGTGACGTTGGCGTAATTACCTTGCAGCGGCTTGGGAATCGTCGCGCAACCGCCCAGCACGGCAATGGCGGCGACGAGAGTGAGCGGGCGGTACAGAGGCATGAGGGTTTCTCCGTCAGTATCGATGGCATTCGCCATCGCGTTGATATTCATTTGACCACGTTCTTCACCCGAAAATCCCGCACGGCGCGCCGAAATACATGGACCGATTCAGGCGGCGCTTCGTCATGAGCGTAGCGCAGATCCAGATAACGTCTCGTCAATGCCGCCAGTTCTTCGCGCTGCGATGGCAGCGCCCGCGCCGCACGACTCAGGTAGTGCTGCGGGCCTTCTCCAACGTGGCGCGCAAGACGCCTGCGAGCCAGCTTGCGTTCCAGTTCCCGTAGCGCCTGGCGCAGCGGATCGCGTGATTGCCGCCGCAGCAGCGCCCAGGCCAACCCGATGGCGATGAACAGCGTGGTACCGATCGCAAGCAGCACGCCGAGAGTCGTCGTATCGGTGTCGCGGATACCGAAAGGCGTCAACAGGCTGCGCTGGCGAAGCGCATCAAAACCGGTAACGGCCTGATCCCACCATCGGTTGACAACATCCCAGCGATTCCTGAAATCCTGCAGCCAGTCGCGGTGGTACCAGCCCAGCTGGTCGCCGGCGGCCGCCGCCGCTCCCAGGCTGACCCGTTCCGGTCGCACCGCGGCGGTGGGATCGACCCGCACCCAGCCACGCCCGGCCAACCACACCTCGCTCCAGGCGTGCGCGTCGGAGTTGCGTACCAGCAGGTAGTCACCCAGCTTGTTCCAGTACCCGCCCTGGTAGCCGGTGACCACGCGCGCGGGGATACCTGCCGCGCGCATCAAGACGGTGAATGCCGATGAATAGTGCTCGCAGAAGCCTTCCCTGGTGTCGAACAGGAAATCGTCCATCGCATCACGACCCAGCGGCGCCGGCGCCAGCGTGTAACGAAATCCGCCGTCATGGAATAGGGCGAGCGCGGCACGCACGATCGCGGCATCGTCGTTGCCGTAGCGCTGGCGCCAAGACCGGCCCAGCGCGAGCGTGCGCGGATTGAAGCCGGCGGGAAGCTGCAGCCAGCGGCGACGATGTTCGCCGAGCTGGGGTTCGAGTTCGTATTGGGTGGCCGAACTAAGCGTATAGGTGAGCGCATCGTCGACCGGCGTGGCCGCCATCACCACGCGATCCCGGCGCATTGATGCGCCCGCTGGCGCCGCAATCGGCACGTCCAGCGTGGGAAGTACGTGTTGCTGCGTGGGCAGCAGCCTGACGTGGTATTGCACGGCATGTGCGACAACCAGTGCCGCCGGTGGCAAGTTGGCCACGTCGCGGTAGGTCCAGCTGACGCCGTCATAGCGGGCCATCACATAGGCCCGGAAATAGCGCTGGTCGGGCGGTGGTGGCGCGCCGTCGAAACTGACTCGCATGGCCGGGTGGTCATCGGTGAGCAATTCGATGAAGCCGCCTGGGCTCATGTGATCGCTGAGCCCGCTGCGTGCCTGGTCCTGGGAAGGCGCACCCCACAAGGGTGTGCTCAGTCGCGGAACCAGCAAGAAGGCCAGCAGGGCCAGCGGCAGCGCCGCTGCCAGCAGCGCGAGCGGGGCCAGCAGACTGCGTGGCATGCTCGTGGGCGCCTGCGCAGGTTCCAGTGCGCGCAGGGTCGCCAGCGCCGGCAGCAAGCCGAGCGCGACCACCACCGTGCTGAGCAGTCCCTGGTCGAACAGCAGTGCGGTCATCAGGGTGAAGCAGGTGAAGCCGACCGCGACCCGCACGTCGCGGCTGGTTTCGGTCTCCAGCAGTTTGAGGATCAACAACCCGATTGCCAGCGCGGTACCCGGGGCGCGCCCGAACAGGTTGCCGTACTGCGCGATCACGGCCAGGGTCAGCAAGGCCAGCAAGGGCAACTTGATCCAGCGGGGAACGCGGCCGGTTCGCTGCCGTCGTTGCCACCAGCGCCAGCCCAGCGCGAACGCCAGCGCCAGGCTGAGCCACCATGGCAAGTGCGCGGCGTTCACGGCCAGCACGAAGGCCATGCTCAGGCTCAACAGGTCGAAGCTGCGTTGTCCGACCGTTGCGGCAGCGGGCCGGCGCACCGCGACCGGGGTCATGGCAGGCACGCCAACGCATCCATGCAGCGCGCGTAGTGCAGTGCGCCGCTGCCACTGCCGATCTCGTTGCCGGGCAACCACAGGCTGAAGCTGCGCCGTTGTTGCTGCGCTTCGTTCAACCAGCGTGCCAGCCGTGCGATGCGCGCCTCGTCGCTCAAGCCATGCAATTGACGCCAGTCAAGCTGCCACTGCGGCTGGCTCTGCGGCTGCTCGAAATCCTTCACCAGCAGGCTGTCGTGGCGGGCGCTGGCTTTCCACGCGACATGCCGCTGCGGATCGCCTGCCTGGTAGTCGCGTAGCGTGGCCAGTTCCTCGCCGCGGTGCAGCCGCATGTGACGGGCGTCGTCGGCCGCGGCCCGCGGTGTGGGTCCGGACAATTCCGGGCGTGGCCACACCAGAACCGACTGGGTGGGGTGCAACCAGCTCCAGGCGCGAAACATGCCCAGCGGCCAGCTGCTCCACAGGCGCAGTCGTGGCAAAGACAGCCAGCCGCGGAACTCGGTCGGCAGCGCCAGCTTCACCAGGGCGGCAGCGCGGCCATCCATGGCGAACGCCGCACCGGCGTCGCCCAGATCCAGCCGGATCGCACTGCGCGGCCGGCCGGATTGAAGCGTGAAAGTGAGTTCGATCGACTCGCCGGCTACGGCATGACCGGCGCGAACCTGTTCAAGGCGCAGGCCGTCGATGCTGCGGAACGCCACCAGCATGCTGGCCGCGCTCGCCGCGCCCAGCAGGCAGGTAAGCAGTAAAGCGGCATTGTTGTTGTAGTTCAGTGCACCGACCAGCATCACCAGCAGCAGTACGGAAAAGCCGAGTCCGAAACCGGTCGGCACGATATAGATGCGGCGCCGGTGCAGCTCGATCGGCAGGCTTTCGGGGCGCCGATAGCGGGTGAGCGCCGGCAACCGCCGTTCGGCCCAGCCTTGCAGGCGGTGCGACAAGCCAGGCATCAGTCCACCGCCACCTCGGTCAGCAGCTGTCGCGCCAGGGTGTCGCCATGGGCGCCACGTGCCGGCAGCAGTCGATGGGCGGCCAGTGGCACGAACAACGCCTGGATGTCTTCCGGCAACACGTGGCGGCGACCGCTGAGCATGGTCCAGGCGCGGGCAGCATCGAGCAGGGCCAGGCCGGCGCGGGGCGACAGGCCTGCGCGGATGTCGGCATGGCGCCGGCTGGCCGCCAGCAGCGCCTGCAGATAGTCGAGCAGGGCGTGGCTGGCGGTGATCGACTGCGCCTGCCCGTGCAAGGCGAGCAGGGCGGCTGCATCGAGTTGCGGCACGAGTTGGGCCAGCAGGTCGCGCCGAGCACTGCCGGTCAGCAGCGCACGCTCGGCAGTGGCGTCCGGATAGTCCAGCGACAAGCGCAGCATGAAACGATCCAGTTGCGAGTCGGGCAGCGGAAACGTACCGTTGAGGTCAAGCGGATTCTGCGTGGCGACGACGAAGAACGGCTGTGCCAGCGCATGGGTCTGACCATCCATCGTGACCTGGTTTTCGGCCATGGCCTCGAGCAAGGCGCTTTGCGTCTTGGGGCTGGCGCGGTTGATTTCGTCGGCCAGCAACAATCCGGTGAAGATCGGTCCGGGATGGAAGCGGAACTGCCCGGTCTCACGCTCGTACACGCTCACGCCGATGATGTCCGACGGCAGCAGGTCGCTGGTGAACTGCACACGCTGGAAGTCCAGCCCGAACGTGGCGGCCAGTGCATGCGCCAGCGTGGTCTTGCCTACCCCCGGCACGTCTTCGAGCAGCAGATGACCACCGGCGATGATGCAGGTGAAGGCGAGTTTCACCTGGCGCGGCTTGCCCAGTAGCACGCGGTTGACCTGAGCAATCGCGGTATCCAGTCGCTGCTGCAGTAGTTCGTCATGTGGCTGGCTGATGGCGGACATGCTTCCTTCGATCATGGAGTGGCTTCGTGCATGCAATGCATGGGAATGAACCCGCAGTGTAGCTGTCGCCAACAGGTTCCATCAGGGCATGGGCAGGCCCGCTGCGCGTAGCAGCCGAGCCAGCGCGATCAGCGGCAGGCCGATCAGGGCGCTCGGATCGTGACTGTCGATCGCCTCGAACAGGCTGATGCCGAGCCCCTCGCACTTGAAGCTGCCGGCGCAGTCCAGTGGTTGTTCACGTTCGACGTAACGCTCGATCTCCGCCGGCTGCAGCACTCGAAAATGCACCTGCGTGTGATCGACGTGGGTTTGCCGTCGGCCATGGCGAGCGTCAAGCAGGCATAGTGCGGTATGAAAGTGCACGCTGCGGCCTGAGCTGGCGGCGAGCTGGGTGCGCGCACGCGCGCTGCTGCCGGGCTTGCCCAGGATCAAGCCGTCGACCTCGGCGACCTGGTCGGAGCCGATCACCAGCGCATCGCCGTATCTGCGCGCTACCGCGTCGGCCTTGGCGCTGGCCAGCCGCAACGCGCGTGCGGCGGGCGCTTCGTTCGGCCGGGGCGACTCGTCGGTATTTGGCGCGGCCTGTTCGAAATCCGGCAACAGGCGGCGCAACAGCTCGCCGCGGTAGCGAGAGGTCGATCCGAGCACGATGCGCGGTGGTGCGGGCAGCATGGGCATCAACCGTCTGACTCGCGTCGGATCTGTTCACGCATGGCGCTGTTCAGGTCGGTCTGTGCCTGGCTCAGTGCCTGCAACAGGGGTAGCAGGCGGTCACGGGCATCGCGCATCGAGGCGGCCGCTTCGTCGAGCTCGTGCTGGCTGGCAGCGGCGGAACGGTCGCGGATCCACAGCCGCTGCTGCAACAGCGCGCGCAAGCCGGCATCGACGGCGTGTCGCGCGTCCTGTTCGCTAGCGGCGGGCAAATCCGGGTTGAGCGACATTACCGCGTGCGCCTGTTGCAGGCCGGAGCGGCAAGTCTTCAGATCCGCTTCCAGCCGGTCGGCCAGGTCGAGCAGGTTGCGAATGCGGCTGTTGTGACGATTCTGACGCCGGCGCAACAGCAGTGCGCCGCTTGCCAGCGCGATCAGGATCACGAAACAGGCGACCACGCCGAGTGCGAAGTAGGAATTCAAGGGCAATCATTCAGGGTGTGGAGCGTCAAGTCTGCCGCATCGGCGACGGATCAGGCAAAATACCCGCTGGAGGCACGGGTGTTGACGTTTATGAAGTCTCGTTTATTGACTTTCCGCCGTGGCAAAACTATCATTTCATGACTATGTCCGTGACGCTGCCAGAGTCCGTGGACGCTTGGCGCATGGTCTCGGCGCGGCGTTCGTTCGAAGGAACGCTGGCTATCGCAAGCCTGCGGCGCCTGTGCGAGGCGCTGGCAAGTTCCGATGGCGAAGTGAGCTTCGAGCTGGATTTCGGTCGCGACAGCCTCGGGACGAGCTACGTGGATGTTCGTGCGAGCGCGCCGTTGACCCTGACCTGTCAGCGTACGCTTGAGCCTTTCGTGTTGCCGGTGGCGCTGCAGACCCGGTTGGGGCTGATCGGCCAGGAGAGCGACGAGGCGGGCTTGTCGCCGGAGTATGAAGCGTTGCTGGTGGCCGGTGACGGTCGTCTGCGTCCAGCCGATGTGATAGAGGACGAATTGTTGTTGGTGCTGCCGCTGGTTCCGGTCAACCCGGATAGCAGCCTGCCCGACGAAGTGACAGATCACCATCCGATGGGGGATCCCGTTGGCGAGGAACGTTCCGAGAATCCGTTCGCGGTATTGCGTGAACTGAAGAAATAACCGTCGGCCCGGATCGACTGGTCCGGGGCGTTCGATACAAGATCATTCCGATTCAATTCACCACGTTTCAGTTGGAGAACTACCATGGCAGTTGCCAAGAGCCGCCGTACCCCGTCCACCCGCGGCATGCGGCGTGCACACGATTCGCTGAAGACCGTGCAGCTGTCCACGGACCCCACCAGCGGCGAGGTGCATCAGCGCCACCACGTCACCAAAGACGGTTACTATCGCGGCAAGAAAGTGATCGAGTCGAAGGCGGCGGTGTCGGTCGAGGATTGACCGGTTGCCGGAATCCCACGGGGGTTCCCACCGGACGATCATGCGAAACGGCGCGGCGACGCGCCGTTTCGCTTTCCGGATAGTTGGCACGTAACGTAATGGTCTGCGGTCGCCAGCCGGCTGTCGCCCCCCAGTCTTCGCCGACGGAAAACCGAATGACCCAGCTCTACACCCGCATCATCGCCACCGGCAGCGCCTTGCCCGAGCGCATTGTCACCAACGCCGATCTGGAGAAGATCGTCGATACCAGCGACGAATGGATCCGCACCCGCACCGGCATCCGCCAGCGACACATCGCCGCCGATGGCGAGACCACCGGCGACCTGGCGTTGCGCGCCGCGCAGAACGCGCTGGAGGCAGCTGGTGTCAAGGCATCCGAACTCGACCTGATCGTACTCGGCACGACCACGCCTGACATCATTTTTCCGTCTACTGCCTGTCTCGTGCAGCACCGCCTCGGTGCGAACGGCTGCGCGGCGTTTGACGTCAATGCGGCCTGCTCGGGGTTTGTCTATGGGCTGGGGATTGCGGACAAATTCGTTCGCAGCGGGCAGTCGAAAAAAGTGCTGGTGATCGGCGCCGAGACGCTGACCCGCATGGTCGACTGGGGTGAGCGCGAGACCTGCGTGCTGTTCGGCGATGGTGCCGGTGCGGTAGTGCTGGAGGCGTCTAGCGAGCCGGGAATCCATGCCACTTGCCTGCATGCCGACGGCGGACACAAGGACTTGCTGTACAACCCGGTGGGCGTCTCGGTGGGTTTCACGGACGAGCCCAACCACGGCGTGCGCATTCACATGGCCGGCCGGGAGGTGTTCAAGGTCGCGGTCAAGACCCTCGACTCGCTGGTCGGTGAGACGCTCGAGGCCGCCGGCTTGCAAGAGTCGGATATCGACTGGCTGATTCCGCACCAGGCCAACCTGCGCATCATCGAGGCCACCGCCAAGCGGCTGAAGATATCCATGGACCGGGTGATCGTCACGGTCGACAAACACGCCAATACCTCTTCCGGATCGGTGCCGCTGGCGTTGGACTACGCGGTGCGTTCGGGCAAGGTACAGCGCGGCCAGAACCTGTTGCTGGAGGCGTTCGGCGGCGGTTTCACCTGGGCTTCGGCGCTGCTGCGCTACTGACTGGCAAGCCGGTTGGTCGATCCGGATGGTGCCGCTCCTGTGGGCAGGACCGTCCTGTCGGTGCCGGAGTCCTCGAATACAGCTGCGTATGGCTGGCGATACATGCCACCATGCTGGCTTCCGCTCACAGGGAATCAGCGCTTCCATGAGTCCAGACTCAACTTCGCTTGCCTTTGTCTTTCCCGGTCAGGGTTCGCAATCGGTCGGTATGCTGCTCGCTCTGGCCGCAGCCCATGCCGAGGTGCAAGCTGCTTTCGACGAGGCTTCGCAGGGCGCCGGGCTCGATCTGTGGGCGATGAGCCAGCACGGGCCTGAGGATAAGCTCAATCGTACCGAGAACACCCAGCCCGCGCTGCTGGCGGCCGGCGTAGCAGTATGGCGGGTGTGGCAAAAGGTGGGAGGGGCGCCGCCGGCGCGGTTGTCCGGCCACAGCCTCGGCGAGTACAGCGCGCTGGTTTGCGCCGGTGCCGTGTCGCTGCATGACGCGGCAGTCCTTGTGGCCGCGCGCGGTCGCCTGATGCAGGCGGCAGTACCTGCCGGCGTCGGTGCGATGGCAGCAATCCTGGGCGGCGACGACGGGCAAATCGCCAGCGTGTGCGAACAGATGGCGCAAGGCCAGGTGGTGGCACCGGCCAATTTCAATTCACCGGGTCAGCTGGTAATTGCCGGCAACGTCGAGGCGGTCGATCGCGTGCTGGCAAAACTGGCCGAACTGGGTGTGAAGAAGTCGATCAAGCTGGCGGTGTCGGTGCCGTCGCACTGCGCCTTGATGCGCGAGGCCGCCGATCGGCTGGGCGAGCGCATGGCGGCGATCGACTGGCAACTGCCATCGATTCCGGTGATCCAGAATGCCGAAGCGCGCAGTTACGCCAGCATCGGCGAGATCCGCAGTGCACTGCAGCGGCAATTGTACCTGCCGGTACGCTGGACCGAATGCGTGCAGGCGCTGGCCGCAGGGGGCGCAGTGCGCATCGCCGAATGCGGGCCGGGCAAGGTGTTGTCCGGGCTGATCAAGCGTATCGACAGGACTATCGAGGCGCGCGCGATCGGTGCGCCGGTCGAGCTCGATGCCGCGCGTACCGCGTGGGCATCGGCGTAGCCCCTCTCCGATTTCAGATCCAGAAGGAACGAAACTCATGGGCAAACCACTGCAGGGCGAGATTGCGCTGGTCACCGGTACCAGCCGCGGCATCGGCGCGGCGATCGCCGGAGAACTGGCGGCGATGGGCGCCACCGTGATCGGCACCGCTACCAGCGAAGGCGGTGCCGCCGCGATCGGTGAGCGACTGGCGGTCCAGGGCGGGCACGGTCGCGTGCTCGACGTCACCGATGGCGCGGCGGTCGAAGGCTTGATCGACAGCATCGCGAAAGAGTTTGGCGCGGTCTCGATCCTGGTCAACAACGCCGGCATTACCCGCGACCAGTTGCTGCTGCGGATGAAGGAGGAGGACTGGCAGGTGATCATCGACACGAACCTGACCTCGGTCTACCGCACTTCCAAGGCCGTGCTGCGCGGCATGATGAAGGCGCGCAAGGGCCGCATCATCTCGATCGCCTCGGTGATCGGACTCACCGGCAACCCGGGTCAGGCCAATTATGCTGCGGCCAAGGCCGGGATCATTGCGTTCTCCAAGTCGCTGGCGCGCGAGATCGGCATGCGCGGTATCACCGTCAACGTGGTGGCGCCCGGTTTCATCGATACCGACATGACCCGCGCGCTGCCGGAGGAATCGAAGCAGGCCCTGCTCGGCCAGATTGCGCTGGGTCGCCTGGGCGAGGTCTCCGACATCGCCCGCGCAGTGGGTTTCCTGGCCTCACCGGCGGCCTCCTACATCACCGGCGAGACCCTGCACGTCAACGGCGGGATGTACATGCCGTAAGGCCTGCGCAGGTAATTGTCGCCAGCGGCTTCGTTTTAGGCGACAATTACGCTTTCGCGTCGGCGCAACGGCACACACTTGGTGCCATCGCCGGAGAATCGTGGCAGCTTGCGGGTTTAGCCACTACAATGCCGCCGGTATTTTGCATTCAGCCGGGCCGGCACCAACAAACAATTACTCCTTGAGAGGTATGGGCAACATGAGCACCATCGAAGAGCGCGTGAAGAAAATCGTCGTCGAGCAGTTGGGCGTGAAGGAAGATGAAGTCACGGCGAACGCTTCGTTCGTGGATGATCTGGGCGCGGACTCGCTGGACACGGTGGAATTGGTGATGGCGCTCGAGGAAGAGTTCGAGACCGAGATTCCCGACGAAGACGCCGAGAAGATCACCACCGTGCAGCAGGCTGTCGATTACATCAAGGCCCACTCCAAGGATTGATTGATTCACGATGATTGCCACCTGGTGGTCAGGCGCGCCCGGGGCGAGCCGGATCGGACATGTGGTGACACCGGATGCTGCGCCTGTTTGGCGCAGTTTTCGTTTCTGTATTTAGTAACGTCCGATACCGTATGGTGAGCGAAAGTCATCCAGGACTAGTGGCGCGACGCATCTGGAATTCACGTTGCAGTCGCCAGCGACGTCGGGCCTGTGAAACCACGTAAGGAACAAAGCATGAGCAAGCGTCGAGTAGTAGTGACCGGCATGGGCATCATTTCGCCGGTCGGCAACGACATCGCCAGCGCCTGGGATCGCGTGGTCAAGGGCGTCAGCGGCATCGGCCCGGTCACCCATTTCGATACTTCGGCCTATTCCACGCGCATCGCCGGCCAGGTCAGCGGCTTCGACCCGGCCGAATGGATGCCGCTCAAGGACGTGAAGAAGATGGACCCGTTCATCCACTACGGCGTGGCGGCGGGCACCCAGGCCTTGCGCGATTCCGGGCTGGAAGTGACCGAGGCGAACGCGCCGCGTATCGGCGTGGCGGTGGGCGCCGGCATTGGTGGCCTGCACACGATCGAGACGACCACGCTGGAGTTGGCGGCCAAGGGCCCGCGCCGCGTGTCGCCGTTCTACGTACCAAGCTCGATCATCAACATGGTCTCGGGCCAGCTGTCGATCATGTTCGGACTGAGGGGGCCGAATATCGCATGCGTCACCGCGTGCGCTACCGGTGCGCACAATATCGGCCTGGCCTCGCGCATGATCCAGCACGGCGATGCCGACGCGATGATCGCTGGCGGCACCGAGTTCGCCACCACCGGTACTGCGATGGCCGGTTTCTGCTCGGCCAAGGCCATGTCCACCCGCAACGACGAGCCGACCCGTGCCAGTCGACCGTGGGACAAGGATCGCGACGGCTTCATATTGTCCGACGGTGCCGGCCTGGTGGTGTTGGAAGAGTACGAACACGCCAAGGCACGCGGTGCCCGCATCTACGCCGAACTCATCGGCTTCGGCATGAGTGGCGATGCATTCCACATGACCGCGCCGAGCGAGGGTGGCGATGGCGCTGCGCGCTGCATCCAGACCGCGCTGAATGACGCCGGCATCGATCCCACCGAGGTGCAATACGTCAATGCACACGGCACTTCAACGCAGCTGGGCGACTTGGGTGAGGTGAAGGCGGCGAAGAAAGTGTTCGCCGACCATGCCTACAAACTGGCGATGAGCTCGACCAAGTCGACCACCGGGCACCTGCTCGGCGCGGCTGGTGGTGTCGAGGCGATTTTCAGCATCCTGGCGCTGCGCGACCAGGTCTTGCCGCCGACGATCAACCTCGACGAACCCGGCGAAGGCTGCGACCTGGACTTTGTCCCGAACACCGCGCGGGAGGCGAAGCTCGACGTGGCGATCTCCAATTCGTTCGGCTTCGGCGGCACCAACGGCACGCTGGTATTCCGTCGCGTCTGATCGACGGCTCCGGCGTGAGGTGCCATCGTCGCAGTCTGGACGGCCGGCGCGACCTGCTTGCGCCGGCCGCGGTTCTTCCGGAGCGCTATCCCTGCCTGTTGCAAAGTGTGTCGCATGGCACGGCGCAGTCGCGCTACGACATCCTGTTCGCGTTTCCCGGCGACAGGCTCACGTTGTCGGCCGATGGCGTGGTGCGCGACGGGGCCGGGCGTGCGCAACCGGGGCGCTTTCTCGATGCGCTAGACCGGGCATGGCAGGCTGGATGCCAGCCCAGGCACGACGACGGCTTGCCGTTCCACGGCGGCTGGGTCGTCCTGCTAAGTTACGAGCTGGCCGGCGAGATCGAGCCGAGTCTGGCCCTGCAACCACCCTCCAGCCTGCCGCTGGCGCTGGCCGTGCGCTGCCCGGTGGCGGTGATCGTCGATCACGTGCTCGGGTGCACGACCATGGTCGCCGAGGCAGGGCACGAGCATCGGTTCGCCATGCTCGAAGCCGACCTGGCGCTGCCGGTTTCGTGGTCTGGCCTGCCCGTGCCCGAATCGTGCGTCGAAGATGCGCCGGAAGACTTCCTCGATGGCGTCGAGCGCATCCACGAACATCTTTACGCCGGTGATATCTTCCAGGTGAATCTGTCGCGCAGCTGGCACGCGCGCTACGCCCGGGCTCCCGCTCCCGCGGCCCTTTACGACGCGTTGCGCCAGGCCAATCCGGCTCCCTTTGCCGGCTTGCTGCAACAACCGGGTTGGGCGGTGCTCAGCTCATCGCCGGAACGACTGGTCGAAGTGCGTGCCGGTGTGGCGCAGACCCGCCCGATCGCCGGCACGCGTGCGCGCCTGCCGGGCGAGGATGAGTTGGCACGCATCCGCGAATTGAGTGCGCATCCGAAGGAGCGGGCCGAGCATGTCATGCTGATCGACCTGGAGCGCAATGACCTGGGGCGCGTCTGCGTACCCGGCACGGTCGAGGTCGACGAGTTGATGGCAGTGGAGAGTTACGCCCACGTTCACCATATCGTCTCCAATGTACGCGGACGCCTGCGCACCGGCGTGACACCCGGCCAGGTGATCGCCGCCACCTTTCCCGGTGGCACCATCACCGGCTGCCCCAAGATGCGCTGCATGGAAATCATTGCCGCGCTGGAGCATGCGCCGCGTGGCGCCTACACCGGTGCGCTGGGTTACCTGGACCGCAATGGTGATCTCGACTTGAACATTCTGATCCGCACACTGACCTTGGTCGGCACCGAGGTAGGCCTGCGTGCCGGTGCCGGCATCGTCGCCGATTCGGTGGCCACCAGCGAGCTGGACGAAACCCGCGCGAAAGCTCGCGGCCTGTTGCGTGCGCTGGGAGTGGCTGGATGATGACTGCGCGGCTACTGGTCAATGGCGTGGTTACGACGCAGGTCAGCGTACTCGACCGCGGCTTCAGCTACGGCGACGGTTTGTTCGAGAGCGTCCGTCTGGTGCATGGGCGGGCGCCGCTGTGGCCACGCCACATGCAGCGATTGGCCGACGGCTGCGCACGCCTGCGGATCCCGCCGCCGGACCCGCTGCAACTCTGGGAGGAAGCGCAACGGGTCAGCGACGGCATTGCCCAGGCGGTAGTACGGATCACGCTGACCCGTGGCGTCGGCGAGCGTGGCTATGCGCTGCCAGTCTTGCCACAGCCGGGCCGCGTGCTCGCGGGCTTCGCCGCGCCGACGCCAGGCGACGATGTCTACCGCGATGGCTTGCATATGCGCGTATGCCATTTGCGCCTGGCTGAACAGCCGTTGCTGGCCGGCATCAAGCATCTCAATCGGCTTGAGCAGGTACTGGCCCGCGCCGAGTGGAGCGATCCGGCAATCGCCGAGGGCTTGCTGCGCGATGGTCATGATCGGGTGATCTCGGCGACGATGGCCAACCTGTTTGCCGTGATCGATGGTGTGCTGCTGACGCCAGCGCTGGATTGCTGCGGCGTGGCCGGTGTGGCGCGGGCCGAGGTGCTGGCGATCCAGCCGAACGCGCGCGTGGCCGAACTGAGCCTGCAGGCGTTGTCCGCGGCCAGCGAAATCTTTCTCAGTTCGAGCGTGCGCGGCATTCTGCCGGTACAGTCACTGGATGAGTGGAGCTATGTGCCAGGTGCGCTGACTCGTCAGTTGCAGCAGCATTGGCTCAACCTGGGATTTTCGATGGAGCAGGACGGATGACTGGGCGATCGGTGCGCGGACGCATGTGGTCACGCATGGTGCTGTTGCTGGCACTGCTGGCACTGGTGGCAGCGGCGGTGTTTGGCTGGAACGATTACCATCGCTTCAGCGCAGCGCCGCTGAACGTGACGCAACAGCAGGAGAGTATCGATGTCGGCCGCGGCACCAGCTTCAAGGGTATCGTCGCCGAATTGCAGCGGCATGGCCTCAGCACCGCCAACCCATGGTACTGGCGGCTGCTCGCCGAGCAGATGCACGTGACCGGCAAGCTGCACGCGGGCGAGTACGCACTGGCGCCCGGCATCACACCGCGCCAGCTGCTTGCCAACATGGCCGCGGGCAAGGTGCTGCAACGCAACTTCACCATCGTCGACGGCTGGACCTTCGCCGAGTTGCGCCAGGCCCTGGCGGGTGCGGAAAAATTGCAGCATGACAGCGCCGGTCTCGATGACGCCGCGATCATGCAGAAGATCGGCGCCGCCGGCGAGGCGCCGGAAGGCCGCTTCCTGCCCGAGACCTACGCCTACGTGAAGGGTGACAGCGACTTGGATATACTCCGGCGCTCGTACGCTGCGATGGTAAAGACCCTGGCGGCGCTGTGGCCGGGGCGCGCCAAGGATCTGCCGCTGGCCACGCCATATGACGCGTTGATCCTGGCCTCGATCGTGGAAAAGGAAACCGGACGCGCCGACGAGCGCGCGCGGATTGCGGGGGTATTCGTGCGCCGTTTGCGCGATCACATGTTGCTGCAGACTGATCCAAGCGTGATCTACGGCATGGGCGCCAGCTATGCCGGCAATATCCGCAAGAGCGACCTGACCACCGACACGCCCTACAACACCTACATCCGGCCCGGCCTGCCGCCGACCCCGATTGCATTGCCGGGCAAGCCCGCGATCGAGGCGGCGCTGCACCCTGCGCCCGGCGATGCGCTCTACTTCGTGGCACGTGGCGATGGCAGCCATGTCTTTGCCAGTACGCTGACGGAGCACAACCGCAACGTCGACTGCTATCAGCGCAAGCACTGCCAATGACCGCGCCACGCGGCAAATTCATCAGTCTGGAAGGTGGCGAGGGCGCCGGCAAGAGCACGTTGCTCGCCGGCTTGCGGGGCTTTCTCGAAAACCGTGGCATCCGCCTGGTGCAGACCCGCGAGCCCGGCGGTACGCCGGTCGGTGAGGCGGTGCGGGCGATCGTGCTTGACCCGATGATGCATGGGCTGGCGGCCGAGACCGAGTTGCTGTTGATGTTTGCCTCGCGCGCCCAACTGGTGCGTGAGGTGATCGAGCCGGCTCTTGCCGCTGGTCGATGGGTGCTGTGCGACCGCTATGTCGATGCCAGCTATGCGTACCAGGGTGGCGGCCGTGGCCAGCCTCTGGCGCGCATCGCCGAGCTGGAGCGCTGGGTGTGCGCTGGCATGGCGCCCGACCTGACCTTGCTGCTCGATCTGCCGGTGTCCGCCGGGCGTGCACGGGCCGCCGGTCGGGGCGAGAGCGACCGCATCGAGATCGAAGCAGATGCATTCTTCGAACGGGTACGCGCAGGCTATCGCCAACGTGCCGCAGGCGAACCGCGACGATTCCACGTGATCGACGCCAGCCAGCCCGCTGCCGTGGTGTTGCTGACGGCCACACAGGCATTGGCGACATTGCTGGCGGAGTTGCCGCGATGAGTGCGCTGCCCTGGCAGGTGGAGCACTGGTCGCGGCTGCAGGCGCGCCGGCGGCGCGATGCGCTGGCGCATGCGTTGCTGCTGTGCGGCGCACCCGGCCTGGGCAAGCGCGCATTTGCGCAGCGCTTCGTGCACGGTTTGTTGTGCAGCGATGGCACGGACGGCAACGCCTGCAGGCGCTGCCGCAGTTGCCTGCTGATCGAGGCCGGCTCGCATCCAGACGTGATCAGGCTCAGCTTTGGCTTGCGTCGGGATGGCACCCCGCGCACGGAGATCGTGGTCGACCAGATCCGCGAGCTGTCGGCGCGGCTTGCCATGCGCAGCCAACTGGGCGGCTGGCAGGTAGCGACGATCGACCCCGCCGACGCGATGAACCCGGCAGCCGCCAACGCCCTGTTGAAGACCCTGGAGGAACCGGCCGAGCAGACCATGCTGATCCTCCTCGCCGACGCGCCATGGCGTCTGCCGCAGACGATCCGCAGCCGTTGTCAGCGGATCGAGTTCCAGTTGCCCGAGGCGGCGGTTGCCGTCGCCTGGCTGCAGGGCGAGGGCGTATCCGATGCGCAGGCAGCGCTTGCCGCGGCGGGCGGCAACCCGGGCCTGGCGGCGGCCTGGGCGGGGCAGGGTGCGCTGGAGCGGCGCACGGAAGTGCGTCGGGACCTGGCGGCGCTGGCTGCCGGACGTGGCCAGCCCACCGAGGTGGTCAAGCGTTGGCTCGATGACGAGCCGGTGCAGCGGTTGTGGTTCGCCGCGCAGGCGGCAGCAGACGAGCTGCGCGGACGTTCGATGCACGACACCGCGCCACTCGACAGCGCGCTGGATGCGGAGGCCCTGGGTGCCTGGTACGACGCAGTAAACCGCACCCGTGAGGGTCTGCGTGGCCCCTTGCGTGCAGATCTGTTGTTGCTGGAACTGCTGGCGCGGTGGCATTGATGACAAGGGGCGCGCCGTTGGGTTTGCCGGTGCTCTGCGCGCAAACCCGTCTGCTGGTGGTCGCACCGCATCCGGACGATGAAACGATCGCGACCGGCCTGCTGGTTCAACAAGTGCGTGAAGCCGGGGGTGAGGTTTGCATCGTGTTGTTGACCCCGGGCGACAACAACCCGTGGCCGCAGCGCTGGCTGGAACGGCGCCTGCGCATCGACGCGCCGGATCGCCGACGTTGGGCGCAGCGGCGCGGTATCGAGATGCAGCAGGCGCTTGAGCGGCTGGGGCTGGCGCAGACGTCGTTGCGCCCGCTGGGTTGGCCCGACCTCGGGGTGTCGCCCCTGCTGCTGCACTCGACCGGCAGTGCGGTGGCGGCAATCGCACAGGAGCTTGACCGGTTTGCTCCCAACCTGATCGTCGTGCCTTCGCTGCTCGATCGACATCCCGACCACGGCGCGGCACACGTCGTGGTGCGTCTGGCGCTGGCCGGTCACGCCGCATCGCCCGCGCTGTTCACCTACCTGATACATGGCATGCCGGGCCATCGGGGCTTCGTCGAGATCCAGGCCACACCCGCGCAGGTGACAAACAAGCGCGAGGCGCTGCTGGCGCATCGCAGCCAGCTCGCGTTGAGCGGCAGACGCCTGCATCGGTTGGCAGACCGACCCGAACGCTATGTCGAGATAGGCCAGCCCTCTCTGGCGGCTGACGTATTGCCGTGGCAGCCGCCGCGGTGGTTGCAGCCATGGCTTGGGCTGAGCGTGGTCAACCCGACAGGGGCATACCGCTGGGCCTGGCCGAACGCACCACTGCAGCGCATGCCGGACGGACGGTTCCGCTTGTCGTCATCCGCCTGCGACCAGAGCGCCCCGTGCTTTGCCCACCTGTCGCTGAACCTGCCTTCGCCATGGATCTTCGACCATTGGGGTTGGTGCGAACTGCAAGCAAGTCACACCCCTGTCGACCCTGTTGCTGCATAGCTTTACCGTTTCGGCGGACGGCGCCGGTGATGGCTGCCCTGGACATGCCGGACGTTTATCCGGAACGACGGCCGTGGTCGGTGGCGCAACCAGGATTCGGGTGTGGTACGCCGCAACTGGACCCCGACGTGCAGCGCACGCCGAGCCTGGAAATGCTTCGCGCCGCCGGTGTACGGCAGCGGTATCCACCGTGGCGATATCACTGGACGGAATCGGTGCTGGTGCCTGCGCGATGCACCCTCTAAGATCAACCGTGTCGCGGGGTCTTGTCTGCGCCCGCGCAGGAGTCACGCATGAAACCGATGGCAGCCCGTCAAGGCATCATCTCGCTGAAAATCAAGGATGCGGCATCGTTGTACAACGCGTACATGCCGTTCCTGAAACACGGTGGCCTGTTTGCGCCCACCGCGCAGTCCCATGCTTTGGGCGACGAGGTGGTGCTATTGGTGACGCTGGCGGACGAGGCCGAGCGCTTGTCCGTGGTGGGCAGGGTGGTCTGGATCAGCCCGGTCGGCGCACAGGGCAACCGTACCGCCGGCATCGGCATCCACTTCAACGAGTCCAGTGATGCAGAGGCCGCGCGCGGCCGCATCGAAAACATCCTGGCCGGCACGCTCAACTCCGAGCGACCCACCCAAACCATGTGACATCGCGGCGTACAGGGCGGTTGCCCGAGAGGCATTAATTTGCAACGCAGCGGCCGTCAAGGCTTGTTGTATCCGAGCGCACTGATATAATGC
Source organism: Rhodanobacter sp. (assembly GCA_004298505.1). GTDB lineage: Bacteria > Pseudomonadota > Gammaproteobacteria > Xanthomonadales > Rhodanobacteraceae > Rhodanobacter. Next base: position 56,415 of record SCRO01000023.1, on the reverse strand, counting down.
CCGGATTCGCGAACCCGTTTCGCGAAACATCGGACGCTTGCGGATCATTCCGTCAGTGCGGCCGCACGGCACACGGCCGCGTCGGCCACCCGAGTCGAAGTCGCCGGACCGTGAGTTCTTGATCCAAGTTCCCGTCGGTCACTGATGCGCCCTGAGGCGCGGAGGTATGTTGCATCGTGCTTGCCGAATACTGGCCTGTCCTTTTGTTCATCGGCGTTGCCACCGGCCTGGGCCTGGTGCTGCTGGCGATCGGCCTGCTGGCCGGCCCGCGCCGTCCCGAGGCGGAAAAACTTGCGCCCTACGAGTGTGGCTTCGAAGCGTTTGAAGATGCCCGCATGCGCTTCGATGTGCGCTACTACCTGCTCGCCATCTTGTTCATCATCTTCGACCTGGAAATCGCCTTCCTGTTTCCGTGGACGGTGGTGTTCCAGCAGATCGGCCTGGTCGCCTTGGTCGAGATGGGGTTGTTCCTGCTGCTGTTGGTGATCGGCTTTGCCTACGTGTGGAAGAAGGGAGCACTCGAATGGGAGTGATCGATTCCGTCAGTCGGGTGATGCACAACCCCGAGCCGTTGAACCTGGTGGACGACATCCTGCGTCCGGCCGGCGACAATCCGGTGGTGCAGCGCGGCTTTGCCACGGCGCGCATGGACGAGTTGATGAACTGGGCGCGCACCGGCTCGATGTGGCCGATGACTTTCGGCCTGGCCTGTTGCGCGGTGGAGATGATGCACGCTGGTGCGGCAAGGCTGGACCTGGATCGTTATGGCGTGATCTTCCGTCCCAGCCCACGCCAGTCCGACGTGATGATCGTGGCTGGCACCCTGGTCAACAAGATGGCCCCCGCGCTGCGCAAGGTTTACGACCAGATGCCCGAGCCGAAGTGGGTGATCTCGATGGGCAGTTGCGCCAACGGCGGCGGCTATTACCACTATTCCTATTCCGTGGTGCGCGGCTGCGATCGCATCGTGCCGGTGGACATCTACGTGCCCGGCTGCCCACCCACGGCCGAAGCATTGATTCACGGCATCCTGCAGTTGCAGAAGAAAATTCGCCGCACCAACACCATCGCGCGTTCGTGAGGCCCTGACATGTCCGATACCTCCGCGACCTCGCTGGCCCAACAGCTCGCTGCGCGATTCGGCGATACCCTGAGCATCAGCACGGTACGCCACGAGACCATTGCCGAAGTGGCCGGGGCCGACCTGGTCGCCGTGGCCACCGCGTTGCGCGACGAACCGACGTTCCGCTTCAGCCAGCTGATCGACCTTTGCGGCATCGACTACCTCGGTTATGGCCAGGTGGAGTGGACCACCGAGACCGCAACCGGCACGGGCTTCGGGCGCGGGGTCGAGGGTCAGGCCCAGGGTCGCTTCAGCTGGGCCGAGCGACCTGCCGGCGGCCATGCACCGCGCCGATTTGCCGCGGTGAGCCAGTTGCTCTCGATCGAGCACAACCGGCGCCTGCGCCTGCACGTATTCTGCGAGGACGACAGCCTGCCGCTGGTGCCATCGCTCACCTTGGTGTGGCCGGGCGTGAACTGGTTCGAACGCGAGACGTTTGATCTCTATGGCATCATTTTCGACGGTCATCCGGACCTGCGTCGCATCCTCACCGACTACGGTTTTGTCGGCCATCCCTTCCGCAAGGACTTTCCACTGAGCGGCAACGTCGAGGTGCGCTACGACCCCGAACAGAAGCGAGTGATCTACGAGCCGGTGTCGATCGAGCCGCGCGTGCTGGTGCCGCGCGTAATCCGGGATGATACCGACCTCATGCAAGCGCGCGCCGAAGCCGCCGACAAGTGGCGGGAGAACTGAGATGGCGCAGGAAATCCGCAATTACACGATGAATTTCGGGCCACAGCATCCGGCCGCGCATGGCGTGCTGCGCCTGATCATGGAAATGGATGGCGAGACCATCGTGCGCGTCGATCCGCACGTGGGCCTGCTGCACCGGGGTACCGAGAAGCTGGCCGAGTCCAAGCCGTTCAACCAGTCGATCGGCTACATGGACCGTCTCGACTACGTCTCGATGATGTGCAGCGAGCACGCCTATGTGCGTGCGATCGAGACCCTGCTTGGCATCGAGATACCCGAGCGCGCGCAGTACATCCGCACGATGTTCGACGAGATCACCCGCATTCTCAACCACCTGATGTGGCTTGGTTCGAGCGGGTTGGACCTCGGCGCGATGGCGGTGTTCCTGTACGCGTTCCGCGAGCGCGAGGAACTGATGGATGTCTACGAGGCGGTCTCCGGCGCCCGCCTGCATGCCACCTATTATCGTCCTGGCGGTGTCTATCGCGACCTGCCGGCGCAGATGTCGCAGTACCACGAGTCGCCGTGGCACAAGGGCAAGGACCTCAAGCGCATCAACCGCTGGCGCGAAGGTTCGCTGCTGGACTACCTCGATGCGTTCACCGCCGATTTCCCGACCAAGGTGGACGAGTACGAAGAGCTGCTCACCGCCAATCGCATCTGGAAGCAGCGCACCGTCGGCATCGGCGTGGTCTCACCGGAATTGGCCCAGCAGTGGAGCATGACCGGGGTGATGCTGCGCGGCTCCGGTGTGGAATGGGATCTGCGCAAGAAGCAGCCCTACGCGAAGTATGCCGAGATGGATTTCGATATTCCGGTCGGCGTCAATGGCGATTGTTACGACCGCTACCTGTGCCGGGTGGAAGAGATGCGCCAGTCCAACCGGATCATCCGCCAATGCGTGGCGTGGCTGCGGGCCAATCCCGGTCCGGTGACTGTGCTGGATTACAAGGTCATTCCGCCACGCCGCGCGGTGATGAAGGAGAGCATGGAAGCGCTCATCCATCACTTCAAGCTGTTTACCGAGGGCTATTGCGTGCCCGCGGGAGAAACCTATTGTGCGGTCGAGGCACCCAAGGGCGAATTCGGCTGCTACCTGGTTTCTGATGGTGCGAACAAGCCGTTCCGAGTGCACCTGCGCGCCCCTGGTTTTGCGCACCTTTCATCCATGGACAGCATCGTGCGCGGTCACATGCTCGCCGACGTGGTGGCCATGATCGGTACCTATGACCTCGTGTTCGGCGAGGTCGATCGATGATTTTCATGGGAATCGAGAATAGGGAATCGGAAATGGGTAGAGCGCGTTGCTGCTGCTCCAACGGCGCTGTGCTTCTTGTTCGCATTGCCCGCGAAGAACCTGGATTGGTCGCAATGCGGACTGGCTTTTCCCCATTCCCCATTCGCCACTCCCCATTCCCGGAATCTCAGCCATGAAAGCCACCGGACATTACGAACAGGTCAGGTACGTCGATCCACTCGTCGTACTCACCGAAGATATCCGTCATCACATTGACCATTGGGCGGCCAAGTTTCCGCCGGATCGCAAGCGCTCGGCGTTGATCCAGGCATTGTTCGGCGCGCAGGAGCAGAACCGGGGTTTCCTCACCGATGAGCTGATCACGGCCGTTGCGAAATATCTCGACTTGCCGCCAATCTGGGCGTACGAAGTGGCCAGTTTCTATTCCATGCTCGAGACCAGGCCGGTTGGCCGGAACAACGTGGCGATCTGTACCAACATCTCGTGCTGGCTCAATGGTGCCGAGGAACTGGTCAGACACTGTGAGAAGAAGCTCGGCATCAAGCTCGGCGAGAGCACCCCGGATGGTCGTGTGTATCTGAAGAAGGAAGAGGAGTGCATCGCAGCCTGCGTGTATGCGCCTGCCGCCACCGTCAACGGCCACTACCACGAACACCTCACCACTGAAAAACTCGATGCGATCCTGGACAGCCTGACCCTTGACGGTCCCGCCGCACACAGCGCGGAAGGGAACCACTGATGGCCGTCGGACCCGCACCCCAGGAACACCAGGTCGTCTACACGACCTTGCATTTTGACAAGCCGTGGGCCATGGACAGCTACGAAAAGGTCGATGGCTACAAGGCATGGCGGAAGATTCTCGCCGACAAGCCCGATCCGGCTGCCCTGGTCGATGAGGTGAAGAAGAGCAGCCTGCGCGGACGCGGCGGTGCCGGCTTTCCGACCGGGTTGAAGTGGTCGTTCATGCCCAAGGGCGACACGCAGAAATACATCCTGTGCAACTCGGACGAATCCGAACCGGGTACGGCCAAGGATCGCGACATCCTGCGCTACAACCCGCATGCGGTGATCGAGGGTCTGGCGATCGCGTGCTACTGCACCGGCACGAAAGTCGCCTACAACTACCTGCGTGGCGAATTTCATCACGAGCCGTTCGAGCATTTCGAGGCGGCATTGGCCGAAGCCTACGCCGCCGGGTTGCTGGGTTCGAACATCCAGGGCAGCGGCATCGACGTCGACATCCATGCTGCCCTCGGTGCGGGCGCCTACATCTGCGGCGAAGAAACCGCGATGATGGAGTCGCTGGAAGGCAAGAAGGGCATGCCGCGGTTCAAGCCGCCGTTCCCGGCCAATTTCGGCCTGTACGGCAAGCCGACCACGATCAACAACACCGAAACCTACGCGTCGGTGCCGGCGATCATCCGCAACGGCGCCGACTGGTTCCTCAATCTGGGCAAGCCGAACAACGGCGGACCCAAGATTTTTTCTGTCTCCGGGCACGTCAACCATCCCGGAAACTTCGAGGTGCGGCTGGGTACGCCATTCAGGGATCTGCTGGCGATGGCCGGTGGTGTACGCCACGGGCACAAGCTGAAGGCGGTGATTCCCGGTGGATCATCGATGAAGGTGCTGCCGGCCGACATCATGCTCGAGAGCACGATGGACTACGACTGCCTGCAGAAGGCGGGTTCGGGGCTGGGTTCGGGCGCCGTGATCGTGATGGATGAGACCACCTGCATGGTCAGGGTGTGCCAGCGCATTTCGCGATTCTACCGGGCCGAGTCCTGTGGCCAGTGCACACCATGCCGCGAGGGCACCGGCTGGATGTATCGCGTGTTGACGCGCATCGTCGAGGGCAAGGGCACCGAGGACGACCTGCATCGGCTGAAGGCGATCGCCGGCGAGATCGAAGGTCACACCATCTGTGCGTTCGGCGAGGCCGCAGCCTGGCCGGTACAGGGGTTCCTGGCGCGGTTCTGGGACGAGTTCGAATACTACGTGCGCCACGGTCGCTCGATCGTGGATTCGCATGAGGAAGTAACGGCATGAGTGCGCAGCCAACCAGCAACGCGACCGACATGGTCAACATCGAGATCGACGGCAAGGCGATGCAGGCGCCGAAAGGCTCGATGATCATTCAGGCCGCCGACCAGGCCGGTATTGTGATCCCGCGTTTCTGTTACCACCGCAAGCTGGCGATCGCTGCCAACTGCCGTATGTGCATGGTCGAGGTGGAAATGGGTGGCCGCCCGGTACCCAAGGGTCTGCCGGCGTGCGCCACGCCGGTTACCGAGGGCATGAAGGTGCAGACGCGTTCCAGGCTGGCGTTGCAATACCAGCGCGACGTCATGGAATTCCTGCTGATCAATCATCCGCTGGATTGCCCGGTCTGCGACCAGGGCGGCGAGTGCGAGCTGCAGGATCTGTCACTGGGTTTCGGTCGCAGCGTGTCGCGCTTCACCGAGCGCAAGCGTGCAGTGGCCGACGAGAACATCGGGCCGCTGGTGAAGACGTACATGACGCGCTGCATTCACTGCACGCGCTGCATCCGTGTGCTCAATGAGGTCGCCGGCAGCCCCGAGTTCGGCGCCATGGGGCGCACCGAGGACATGGTGGTCGGCACCTATATCGGCAAGAACATTGACAGTGAGCTATCCGGCAACATCATCGACGTATGCCCGGTCGGCGCCTTGACCGATAAGGTGTTCCAGTTCAAGGCCCGTGCCTGGGAGCTGATCGCCAAGCCGTCGATCGGTTACCACGACGCGCTGGGTTCCAACCTGTGGCTGCACACGCGCCGCGGCGAGGTGCTGCGCACGGTGCCGCGCGACAACGAGGCGGTCAACGAGTGCTGGCTCTCCGACCGCGATCGCTACAGCCACCAAGGCATGTATGCCGAAGATCGGCTGCACGCTCCGCAAGTGAAACGCGACGGCAAGTGGCAAACCACGACCTGGGATGACGCCTTGTCGTTTGCCGGTAACGTGTTGAAGCAGGTACCCGGCAACGAGATCGGCATCCTGGTGCACCCGGCCACCTCGAACGAGGAAGGCGATCTGCTGCTGCGACTGGCCCGCGGCCTGGGCAGTGCGCATATCGATCATCGCGTGCGCCAGCTGGATTTTGCGGATCATGCCGTGGCGCGGCCGTTCACGCTGCCGGTGGCCGAAATCAGCGCAATCAAGTCGGCTTTGCTGGTGGGTTGCGATCTGCGCCAGGAAATGCCGTTGCTGAACCATCGCGTGTTCGAGGCGACCAAGCATGGTGCGCAGATCTACGCGGTCAATCCGGTGCATTTTGACTTCAATTACCGGTTGGCGGGTGAGGCGATCGTGGCGCCGCCGGCGCTTGTCGACGCCTTGCTGGCGCTGGCCAGCGCTGCTACGTCGGCAGGTGCTGCGGCGCCGGCGGCGTTGGCCGATGCAATCAACGCCGCGCAGAGCGACCAGGGCGACCGCGACGCGATTGAAGCGTTGCAGTCGGGCAAGTCGGTGATCATGCTCGGCGCGGCTGCGGTAACCCATCCACAGGCTTCCTGGTTGCGTGCCATTGCGCGGTTCATTGCCGAGGCTACCGGTGCCGGCTACGACGAGCTGCCGGTTGGTGCGAACGCCATCGGCCTGGGTCGCCTCGGCATCCTTCCAGGCGATGGCGGGCTGGATGCGCAGGCCATGCTGGCGCAGCCACGCAAGAGTTATGTGCTGTATGGCGTCGAACCGCCGTATGATTTCGCCGACGGTAGCCTGGCGCTGAAGGCGTTGCGCGCAGCCGACCGGGTGGTGGCGTTCAGTGCCTATGCCGGTGCCGCGCTGCGTGACGTGGCCGACGTGATTCTGCCGATCGCCTTGCTTCCGGAAATCGACGCCACCCTGATCAATGTGGATGGCCTGGCACAGGGTGTGGCGGCAGGTGCCAAGGCGCCGGGACAGGCCAGACCAGGCTGGAGGGTGCTGCGTGCACTGGGCGGCGCACTGCAACTGGCTGGTTTCGAATTCGACGACCTCGCCGGACTGCGCGAGGGCATCAGGGAACCTGCGATGCCCGCGGCGAGCGGTCTGGCCACACGCACGGCAGTTGACGGGCTGACCCGGATTGCCACCTGGCCGATCTATCGCGGTGACGCCGTGTTGCGGCGTGCAACCGCGCTGAACGCGCACCCTCTCAATCGCGCACCCGCGGTGCGCCTGAATGCAGACGAGGCCGCACGGATGGGGCTGGCAGCCGGCGATGAGGTACGTCTGCACGACGTGCTGCTTCCCGTGCTGATCGACGTGGCCGTGCCCGATCGTGCCGTGTGGATTGAAGCGGCCCAGGACCTCACCGCCACGCTGCCACCGTACGGCGCGGCCATCACCTTGAGCAAGGCATAGCATCATGGCTGATCAACTCATCAACCAGGTCTTGTGGCCGCTGATCTACATCCTGTGCATCGTGTTGCCGCTGGTGCTCGCCGTGGCGATGTTCGTGTACTGGGAGCGCAAGGTCATCGGCTGGATGCATGTGCGACTGGGGCCGAACAAGATCGGCCCGGCCGGGGTACTGCAGGCGTTCGCCGACGTGGTGAAGCTGCTGGTCAAGGAAGTGATCCTGCCGACCAAAGCCAACCGTTTCCTGTATTTCATGGCGCCGATGATTGCGCTGGTACCGGCGCTGGCAGCCTGGGCGGTGATCCCGTTCAGCGGCAAGATGGTGTTGTCCAATGCCAATGCCGGTATCCTCTATCTGCTGGCAATGACCTCGCTGGGCGTATACGGCACCATGCTCGCCGGCTGGGCATCGAATTCGCGCTACGCGATGCTCGGTGCGATGCGTGCGACGGCGCAGATGATCTCCTACGAGCTTGCGATGGGTCTGTGTCTGGTCTGCGTGCTGGTGCTGGCCGGCAGTCTGAACCTCAGCGACATCGTCAATGCCCAGGCCGGCAGCAAGGGATTTTTCGACTGGTTCTGGCTGCCCCTGCTGCCGGTGTTCGTCATCTACTTCATCTCGGGCGTCGCCGAAACCAATCGGTTGCCCTTTGACATGGCCGAGGGCGAATCGGAAATCGTCGCCGGCTTCCACGTGGAATATTCCGGTTCGGCCTTTGCGCTGTTCTTCCTGGCCGAATACGCCAACCTGATCCTGGTCAGTTTCCTGTCGGCGATCTTTTTTCTCGGCGGCTGGTTCAGCCCGCTGCAGGGGTGGGTCCATGCCGATGCACCCGGCTGGATCAACTGGATCTGGACCGGTGGGTTCATCTGGCTGTTCATCAAGGCGTTCCTGATGTCGTTCCTGTTCCTGTGGTTCCGTGCGACGTTTCCACGCTATCGCTACGACCAGATCATGCGGCTGGGCTGGAAGGTGTTCATTCCCATTGCGATTGCCTGGGTGTTCGTCGCTGGCCTGCTGAAGTATTACGGCGTGGTCACCACCGGCATGGGAGGGTAAGCCATGAGTTCGATAACCCGTTATTTCAGGAGCCTGCTGCTGATCGAGCTGTTCCAGGGAATGGGCGTGACGCTGCGCTACCTGTTCAAGCCGAAGTACACGATGCAGTACCCGATGGAGCACATCCCCAAATCGAACCGTTTCCGCGGCCTGCATGCGCTGCGCCGCTATGCGAACGGCGAGGAGCGTTGCATTGCCTGCAAGTTGTGTGAGGCCGTGTGTCCGGCGCTGGCGATCACCATCGATTCGCACCTGCGCGAAGACGGTACCCGGCGCACGACCCGTTACGAGATCGACCTGTTCAAGTGTATCTATTGCGGCTTCTGCGAGGAGAGCTGTCCGGTCGACTCGATCGTCGAGACCTCGATCCACGAGTACCACTTCGAGCACCGTGGCGAGAACGTGGTGACCAAGCCGCAGTTGCTCGCCATCGGTGACCGCTTCGAGCAACAGATCGCCGCTGACCGTGTGCAAGATGCACCGTACCGCTGAGGCCTCGCGATGAATCCCCAAACGCTGCAACTCATCTGTTTCTATGCCTTCAGCTTCGTTGCCGTGGTCGCAGCGCTGTCGGTCATCACGCTGAAGAACACCGTGCATGCGGTGCTCGCGCTGGTCCTCACGTTCTTCAGTGCGGCCTGCCTGTGGATACTGCTGGACGCGGAGTTCCTGGCACTCGCCTTGGTGGTGGTCTACGTCGGCGCGGTGATGGTGCTGTTTCTGTTCGTGGTGATGATGCTCGATATCGATCTGGAGAAGATGCACGAGGGTTTCGTCAAGTTCCTGCCGGTCGGTGTGATCGTGGCGGTGGTGATGCTGGTCGAGATGGTGGGCTTGATCGGCGTGCGAACCATGCATGCCCAGGGACTTGGCGCGAACCCGGCCACGGCTGCTGGAGTATCCAATACGGCGTGGCTGGGCCAGGCGCTGTACACGAAGTTCCTGCTGCCGTTCGAGGTTGCCGCGTTGATCCTCACGGTGGGTCTGGTGGCAGCTGTTGCGCTGACCTTGCGCGAGCGCAGCGATGCGCGCTACGAGTCGGCCAGCCGTCAGGTCAGGGTCAATCCACGCGACCGGGTACGCCTCGTGAAGATGGCTGCCGTGCGCCCCGAACCATCCGCTGCCACGAGCGAAAACACCCCAGGAGAACCGCAACCATGATTTCGCTCGCACACTACATCGTGCTTGGTGCGGTGCTGTTCTGCATCGCCGTCGCCGGCTTGTTCATCAACCGCAAGAACGTGATCGTGCTGCTGATGTCGATCGAACTGATGCTGCTCGCCGTGAACATGAACTTCGTGGCGTTCTCGCGCTTCCTCGGCGACGTCTCGGGGCAGGTCTTCGTGTTTTTCATCCTCACCGTGGCTGCGGCGGAAGCTGCCGTCGGCCTGGCGATCCTGGTCCTGCTGTTCCGCACGCGCAGCACGATCAATATCGCCGACATCAACAGCATGAAGGGCTGAACCCATGGGTCTTTCCACAAGCGTCCTGTTGATCATCGTGCTGGCACCGCTGGTCGGTTGTCTGCTGGCCGGGTTCCTCAGCCCGTTTCTGGGCCGCGCCGGTCGCACCGCCGCGCACAGTCTCACCATCGCCGGCATGGTGGTGTCAGTCGTGCTGTCGTTCCACGTGCTGTACCAGCTGGCACTTGGCGGCGCGGAAAACTACAACCAGAACATCTACACCTGGTTCCAGATTGGCCACATCAACGCCAGCGTCGGTTTCATGGTCGATCGCCTGACCGCGATGATGCTGGTGGTAGTGGGCTTCGTGTCGCTCGTGGTGCATCTGTACACCATCGGTTACATGCGCGACGATCCGGGCTACACGCGCTTCTTCAGCTACATCTCGCTGTTCACCTTCTCGATGTTCATGCTGGTGATGAGTAACAACTTCATGCAGCTGTTCTTCGGCTGGGAAGCGGTCGGCCTGGTGTCCTACCTGCTGATTGGCTTCTGGTACAAACGGCCGACCGCGATCTTCGCCAACCTGAAGGCATTCATGGTCAACCGCGTGGGCGATTTCGGCTTCCTGCTCGGCATTGCGGCGGTACTGACCTTCCTGCATACGCTGGATTACGCCGCCGCCTTTAACGCGGCTCCGACCCTGATCGGGCAGCACCTGCAGATCACGGCAAACACGCAGTGGGACGCGGCGACGGTGATCTCGATCCTGCTGTTCATCGGTGCGATGGGTAAATCGGCCCAGGTGCCGCTGCATGTGTGGCTGCCCGATTCGATGGAAGGCCCGACCCCGATCTCGGCGCTGATCCACGCCGCGACCATGGTCACCGCCGGCATCTTCATGGTGGCGCGCATGTCGCCCTTGTTCGAGTTGTCATCGACGGCGCTGAGCTTCGTGTTGGTGATCGGCGCCACGACAGCCTTGTTCACCGGCCTGATCGGCATCGTGCAGAACGATATCAAGCGCGTCATTGCATATTCCACGTTGTCGCAGCTGGGTTACATGACGGTGGCGCTGGGCGTGTCGATGTACTCGGGCGCGGTGTTCCACCTGATGACGCATGCGTTCTTCAAGGCGCTGCTGTTCCTGGGTGCCGGCTCGGTGATCATCGCGATGCACCACGAGCAGGACATGCGCTACATGGGCGGCCTGCGCAAGTACATGCCGATCACCTGGATCACGATGTGGGCGGGCTCGTTCGCGCTGGTGGCGGTCCCGTTTACCTCGGGCTTCTATTCGAAGGACGCGATCATCGAGGCGGTGGGTGAGTCGCATCGCTGGGGCGCGCATTACGCCTACTTCTGCGTCATGGCCGGCGTGCTAGTGACCGGTCTGTATACCTTCCGCCAGATGTATCTGACCTTTCATGGCAAGGAGCGGTTCAAGGTGATCGAGCAGCATGGCCATGCCGACGAGCATCACGAGCTGCCGCCGGGCGTATTGGCGCATCCGCCAAAGGAGTCGCCATGGGTCGTTACTGTACCGCTGGTGGCGTTGGCCATTCCGTCACTGCTGATCGGCTACCTGACGATTGGACCGCTGCTGTACGGCAACTGGTTCGGCGGATCCATTCACGTCAAGCAAACGAACGACGTACTGGCCGCGCTCGCCCCGCATTTCCACGGAGCCATGGCGATGGGCTGGGAAGGTTTCACGGGGTTGCCGTTCTGGCTCATGGTGGCCGCGTTCGTGATCTGCACCTATGTCTATGTGTTCAATCCGTCGATGGCCGATCGCATCAAGAACGCACTGAAGCCACTGTGGGCGGTACTCGACCGCAAATACTGGGTAGACGAAGTGGAGTACGCCTTGTTTGCCAGCGGCGGCGTCAAGATGGGCCGCCTGTTCTGGAAGTTCAGTGACGCCGGCGCGATCGATGGCGTGGCGGTGAACGGCTCGGTACGCATGGTGCACCGTACGGCAGCGTTGCTGCGGCGGCTGCAGACTGGCTATCTCTACCACTATGCGTTCGCGATGATCGTCGGCGTGATCGTGCTGTTTGGTGGCTATCGACTGTTCGGGAATTAGGGGAAGCAGGCTCCATGTTCAATCATATTTTAAGCCTGCTGATCTGGCTGCCCATCGTGGGCGCCATACCGGTGTTGCTGGCCGGCTCGGCCCGCCCGATGCTCGCCCGTTCGCTGGCCCTGTTGATCACCATCGTGACGTTTGTGGCCAGCTTGTGGTTGTTGCGCTATGACCCCAATGGACCAGTGATGCAACTGGCCGAGACCCATGTGTGGATTGCCACCTGGGGCGTGCACTTCACGCTGGCCGTGGACGGCATTTCCGTCGCGTTGATCCTGATGACGACGTTCGTCGGCATTCTCGTCATAGGCGGTGCGTGGAAGGTGATCCAGAACCGGCCGCATCAGTACATGGCCTGCATGTTGGTGCTGGAAGGCTTGCTGATCGGTGTCTTCTGCGCCACCGACGCGCTGGTCTTCTACGCGTTCTTCGAGGCCGTGCTGATTCCGATGTACATCCTGATCGGGATGTGGGGTGGGCCGCGACGCGTGTACGCGACGTTGAAGCTTTTCATCTACACGTTCACCGGCTCGGTCTTCATGCTGATCGCGCTGCTGTACCTGTATCAGAAGGCGCATACCTTCGACCTGGCCACGCTGGCGGCGCTGCCGTTGACGATGAAGGAGCAGACCTGGTTGTTCTTCGGCTTCCTGATCGCGTTTGCGATCAAGGTGCCGATGGTGCCGGTGCATACCTGGCTGCCCGACGCCCACGTCGAGGCGCCCACCGGCGGTTCGGTATGGCTGGCGGCGGTGATGCTGAAGATCGGCACCTACGGGATGTTGCGTTTCATCCTGCCGATCACGCCCGATGCCGGCGCGCACTTCGCGTGGATTGTCATCGTGCTCAGCTTGGTCGCCATCGTCTACATCGGTTACGTGGCGCTGGTGCAGCCAGACATGAAGAAACTGGTGGCGTATTCGTCCGTGGCGCACATGGGCTTTGTCACGCTGGGCATCTTCATGGCCTTCATGCTGGTACGTGACTCAGGCAACATCGAGATGGCAAGCCTGGGCTTGCAGGGCGCGCTGGTGCAGATGATCTCGCACGGCTTCGTTGCCGGCGCGATGTTCACCTGCATCGGGGTGATGTACGACCGCACCCATACGCGACAGATCAGTGACTACGGCGGGGTCATCAACATGATGCCGTGGTTCGGTTTCTTCTACGTGCTGTTCGCGATGGCCAACACCGGCTTGCCGGGCACCAGCGGTTTCGTGGGTGAGTTCATGGTGATCCTGGCCAGCTTCAGCGCGAGCCCGTGGATCGCCATCTTCTGCGCGTTCACGCTGATCATTGGTGCCGGCTACACCTTGTGGCTGGTCAAGCGCGTGCTGTGGGGCCCGGTAACCACTGAGCACGTCAAACACATGTCCCCGCTCAACGGTCGCGAGACCTGGGTGCTCGTCGGCTTCGCCGTCGGGGTTTTGGCCATCGGCGTATGGCCGCAACCGCTGGTCCATCTGATGGACAGCTCGGTGGCACACCTGGTGCAGCAACTCGCCGTCCACAAGATTTAAGCAGAAGCGAACATGCCCATTCTCAATGACATCCTGACCCTGTTGCCGGAGCTCTACCTGGTGGTGGCGGTGTGCCTGATCCTGCTGCTGGACGCTTTCATGAAACCGGCGCAGCGTCCCCAGCTGCACTGGATAGCGATCGTCGTGCTGCTGGTGGCGATCTACCTGGTGATCGCCGGCCAGCCTGACCAGAGCGTGACGGCATTCAACGGCATGTTCGTGCGCGACCATCTGGCGGAGATCCTTAAGGTCTTCGCGCTGGGCATTACGGCGACGGTGTTCGTCTATGCGCGTCCTTACCTGATCGACCGCGGGATGCTTGGCGGTGAGTTCTACACGCTGATGATTTTCGCCGTGCTCGGCGTCATGGTAATGGTTTCGGCCGGCAACCTGGTCACCGTGTATCTGGGCCTGGCGCTGCTGTCGCTGTCGTCCTATGCACTGGTGGCGCTGAACCGCGATGCCAAGCTGCCGCCAGAAGCGGCGATCAAGTATTTCGTGTTGAGCGCGTTGGCCTCCGGCATGCTGTTGTACGGCATGTCGATGGTATACGGCGCGTCCGGCATGGGTGGCACACCCACACTCGACCTGGCGCAACTGCACAACGTGATGGCCTATACGACCGCCCCGAAGCTGTTGTTGTTCGGACTGATCTTCATGCTGGTCGGCATTGGCTTCGAGCTCGGCGTCGCGCCGTTCCACATGTGGCTGCCCGATGTGTATCACGGCGCGCCGACACCGATGACCACGTTCATCGCCGCCGTGTCGAAACTGGCGGCGTTCGGCCTGGCCTGGCGCCTCCTCGAGACCGGCATGGGCGATCTAACACGGTATTGGCAGCCCATGCTGGCGGCGCTGGCGACTGCTTCGTTGATGATCGGCAACCTGGTCGCCATCGTGCAGACCAACTTCAAGCGGATGATGGCGTATTCGACCATTTCACATATGGGTTATGTGCTGCTCGGGCTGTCTGCCGCAACGCCAGAAGGCTACGCTGCCGGTCTGTTCTACGTGATCACCTATGCGCTGATGGGCCTGGCGGCCTTCGGGGTGATGCTGGCGCTGACCCGCGCGGGATTCGAGTGCGAGGAAATCACCGATTTCAAGGGTCTGAACCAGAAGGCCCCCTGGACGGCATTTCTCATGCTGTTGGCGATGTTCTCGCTGGCGGGCGTGCCGCCGCTGTTCGGCTTCTGGGCGAAGGTACTGGTACTTGAGGCGGCGATTCACGCCAACATGCTGTGGCTGGCGATCGTGGGTATCGTGGCCGCCTTCATCGGGCTTTACTACTACCTGTATGTGATCAAGGTCATGTACTTCGACGAGCCGGACGAAGGTACGGTGGTAGCGGTGAAGGCCGACCTGTCGCTGCGGGTCGTGCTGTCGGTCAACGGGTTGGCGCTGTTGGCGCTGGGCTTGTACTGGGGACCGCTGCTGGGATGGTGTCAGCGCGCGTTTGGCGTCTGATGGTCGCCGCTGGTTGCGCCGCGCGCGGCGGTTGCTGCGTTTGTTCTCACCCCAGGGCTTGAGCCTCAGGTGCTTGCAAGAAATCGACCATCCCGCTAAACTTCTCGAACTCTGATGCGGGGTGGAGCAGTCTGGCAGCTCGTCGGGCTCATAACCCGAAGGTCGCAGGTTCGAATCCTGCCCCCGCTACCAGATCTTTCTTGATGCAAGAAAGCCTCCTTGTGAGGCTTTTTTGTTGGCTGCAAGGATGCGCGGTGCCGCACTGCATGGCGGGCGTGGCACGCGGGAGGCTGCACGAGCAAGGAACATCGGCGAGATAGGGAAATGGGCCGTTGGAGCCCATTTTTTGTTTGCGCGATCCGGTTCAGGTGAGTTGATGGATACACAGGCACTGGCACAACGTTTCAACGAGGTATTGGCCGATCTGGGTCTGGAATGCCTGGGGGTGGAATTCATCCCGGCGCATGGGCAGAGTACCCTGCGCGTCTACCTGGAACTGCTGGACAAGGATGCACCGGACCCGGATGTCGGCGCGGAGCGCCGCGAAGTGGGTATCGAGGACTGCGAGAAGGCCAGTCGCGAGCTGTCCGCCTTGCTCGACGTCGAGGATCCGATCCCGGGCCACTATGTGCTGGAAGTGTCCTCGCCGGGTATTGATCGGCCGCTGTTTAACGCGGGGCAGTTCGCGAAGGCCGTCGGACAGGAAGTGAAGGTGTTGTTGCGGGCGCCGCTGGAAGGACGCCGGCGCCTGCGCGGAAAACTGGTCTCGGTGCGCGACGGTCAGATTGCACTGGAAGGCGAGGACAAGACGTTCGAGTTCGGGCACCCCATGGTGGAGAGTGCCCGCTTGGTGCCGGATTGGGTGGCACTGGGCTACGCGCCGCAGCCCAAGCCAGGCGGCAAGCGCTAATTGAAAAGTCCGCCATGGATGGCGGGCCCTTGACTCACGCGTTCACGGACGAACGCAGAAATACCGAACAGTGCGGCCATGGATGGTCGCTTTTGATCCGCGCATCCAGGAAGGGGCGCAAACAAATAGTCAACGTTTTGGACGCCGTCTGGCGCCTATGGAGTTGCTGCAATGAGCAAAGAGCTTTTGCTGGTCGTCGACGCGGTCGCCAATGAAAAGGGTGTGCCGGAAGAAGTGATCTTCGAGGCGATGGAAGCGGCGCTCGCGTCGGCCGCGAAAAAGCGCTATCCCGACGAGGAGCCGGATATCCGCGTCTCGATCGATCACGATACCGGCGAGTATGAAACTTTTCGTCGTTGGGAAATCATTGCCGATGATGGCGAGATGGAATCGCCGTCGTACCAACTGCGCCTGATGGATGCGCTGGACGAGCGTGCGGACGCCCAAGTGGGCGAGTACATCGAGCAGCAGGTCGAAAACGCCGAATTCGGTCGGATCGCGGCGCAAGCCGCCAAGCAGGTGATCGTGCAGCGCGTGCGCGAGGCCGAGCGCCAGCAGGTGGTGGATGCCTTTGCCGGCCGTGTCGGCGAACTGGTCACCGGCATCGTCAAACGAGTCGAGCGCGGCAATATTTACCTCGACCTGGGCAGCAACGCCGAAGCCTTCATTCCTCGCGACAAGACCATTCCGCGCGAATCCGCGCGTGTCGGCGACCGCGTGCGTGGGTATCTTTACGAGGTGAAGTCCGAGGTACGCGGCCCGCAGTTGTTCGTCTCGCGCGCAGCCCCGGAGTTCATGATCGAACTGTTCAAGCTGGAAGTGCCCGAGGTCGGCCAGGGTCTGGTCGAGATCAAGGGTTGCGCGCGCGACCCGGGCGACCGCGCCAAGATAGCCGTGCTGGCCCATGACAGCCGCACCGATCCGATCGGCGCCTGCATCGGCATGCGCGGTTCGCGCGTGCAGGCGGTGTCGAACGACCTCAATGGCGAGCGCGTCGATATCATCTTGTGGCACGAGAATCCGGCCCAGTTCGTGATCAACGCGATGGCGCCGGCCGAGGTGCAGTCGATCATCATGGATGAGGAAAGGCATTCGATGGACATCGCGGTGGCCGAGGACAAGCTGTCGCAGGCGATCGGTCGCGGTGGCCAGAACGTGCGCCTGGCGAGCAAGCTGACCGGCTGGCAGCTCAACGTGATGACGCAGGATCAGGTCACCGCAAAGAGCGAGGCGGAGCAGGAAGCGGCCCGCGCGCTGTTCATGGACAAGCTCGAGGTCGATCAGGAGATCGCCGTGATCCTGGTGCAGGAAGGTTTCTCGAGCGTCGAGGAGATTGCCTACGTGCCCAGCGCCGAGCTGCTGGCGGTGGAGGGCTTTGACGAGGATATCGTCGAGGAACTGCGTGCCCGTGCTCGCGATGCCTTGCTGACCGAGGCGCTGGCGGTGGAGGAGGGCGTCAACGAGCACCAGCCGTCAGAGGAGCTGCTGGCGCTGGAAGGCATGGATGAGCCCACGGCATACGCCTTGGCCGCGCGCGAGGTGAACACGGTGGACGACCTGGCCGACCTGGCGGTAGACGATTTGATTGACATCGAAGGCATGGACGAAGAGCGTGCTGCGGCGCTGATCATGACCGCGCGCGCACCGATGATTGCCCGGTTGGAGCAAGGCGGCTAGCCGCAGACACGGCAGCACCCTGGATGGGTGCGCCGGGAAGAGCCTGAAACGGCTCTTCGCCATGGATGGAGATGGCGGCGCACAGCAGGCCGCACGGAATGACAAGCGCGGGAACGGCGGAGCAGAGAACAGAATGTCGGACGTGACGATCAAACAACTCGCCCAGGTATTGGGCATGCCGGTTGACAAGTTGCTGACCCAGCTTGGCGAAGCGGACATGAAATTCTCCGATCAGGAGCAGGTCATCAGCAGCACCGAGAAGGTGAAGCTGCTGGGATTCCTGCGCCGTACGCACGGCAAGGGCGAGGCTGCTGCCGAGGTCAGTGATGCGGCACCACGCCAGATCACCCTGCGGCGACGAACCGTCGGCGAACTGAAGGTGGCCGGGTCCGGTGGTCGTGGTGCCACGGGTGCGGCAAAAACGGTCAATGTGGAAGTGCGTGCCAAGCGCACGTACGTCAAGCGCAGCGTGATCGCTGAGGAAGCCAGCGCCGAGCCCGAGCGCGAGGATGCAGTACGTAAGCTGCAGGAATCCAGGCAGCAACACGAGCAACAAGAGCGCGAGCGGCTGGAGGCCGAACAGCGTCGCGAGCACGAGGTGCAGCAGCGCACGCTCGACGAGCAGCAGCGCGAGCAGGAGTTGCTGCAGGCTGCAGCGGATGCCACTGCGAAGGACGAGGGTAGCTCTGACGACGCGGCATCGGTGGGCGAAGCCTCGCCTGCCCCGGACGCGACCGAGGGTGATCCGGCTGCCGTCCAGCGCATGGATCAGCGCGAGCTGGGCATGATCCTGCCGCGCATTCATGAACCGCGCAAACGCGAAAAGCTGGTCAAGCCGGTAGCTGCACCCCCCGCGCCTGCAGCAGCGCCGACAGGGGCGGGCGACGCGCCCCGCGCCAAACCGAAGCATGCGCGCGAGCGCAACGACGAGGTTGGCAGCAAGCAGGAGCGCGACGGCACCAAGCGCTTCACCGGCGGCCAGATGCATCTGAGCGAGGCCGATCGTGCGCGTCGTTCGTCCAGCAGCAAACGCGGCAAGTCCGGACGCAGCGGCGGGCGCGACACGGTCTCGCGTGGCGGCCCCGGCGTTTCCGCCGGTTCGCATGGCTTCTCGCGCCCCACTGCACCGGTGGTGCGCGAGGTCGTGGTGAGCGAGACCAACATCGTCGCCGACCTGGCGCAGAAGATGGCGGTCAAGGGCTCGGAGGTGGTCAAGTCGCTGTTCAAGATGGGCGTGATGGCGACCATCAACCAGACCATCGATCACGACACCGCCGTGCTGGTGGTCGAGGAGCTCGGCCACACGCCGGTTGCCGACAACCAGAACAATGCCGAGGAAACCCTGGCGGCGCATACCCAGAACGTCGAACTCGAGGGTGAGAAGGTCATCCGTCCGCCGGTGGTGACGATCATGGGTCATGTCGATCACGGCAAGACCTCGCTGCTGGACTACATCCGCCGTACCAAGGTGGCCTCCGGCGAAGCCGGTGGCATTACCCAACATATCGGCGCGTATCACGTTGAAACCTCGAGGGGCGGGATCACCTTCCTGGACACGCCCGGCCATGCTGCGTTTACCTCGATGCGCGCCCGTGGTGCGCAATCGACGGATATCGTGATCCTGGTGGTGGCTGCCGACGATGGTGTGAAACCGCAGACGATCGAGGCGGTCAAGCATGCACGTGCCGCCAAGGTGCCGCTGATCGTAGCCGTCAACAAGATGGACAAGGACGGCGCCAACCCCGACAACGTCAAACAGGGCCTGGTCGCTCAGGAAGTCGTACCGGAAGACTGGGGCGGCGACGTGCAGTTCGTGCCGGTGTCGGCGAAGACCGGTATGGGTGTCGAGGATCTGCTGGATGCGATCTCGATCCAGGCCGAAGTGATGGAATTGAAGGCGGTGGTCGATGGCCGTGCCTCCGGCGTGGTGATCGAATCCAGTCTGGATCGCGGCCGTGGTCCGGTGGCCACCGTGCTGGTGCAGCAGGGCACCCTCAAGAAGGGCGACTTCGTCGTTTGCGGTATCGAGTATGGTCGCATGCGCGCGCTTATCGACGAGAACGGCAAGCAGGTAAGCGAAGCCGGCCCGTCGATCCCGGTGCAGGTGCTCGGCCTGTCCGGCGTGCCGGAGACCGGCGACGACTTTGTCTGTGTCGAAGACGAGCGGCTGGCTCGCGAGGTGGCACAGGAGCGTGAGCTCAAGCGTCGCGAAACGCGCATGGTCAGCAAGAGCAACCGGCTTGAGGACATTATCGCGAAGATGGGCCAGGGCGAAGAGCAGCAGACGCTCAACATCCTGGTCAAGGGCGACGTGCAGGGGTCGGTCGAGGCGCTGCGTGAATCGCTGACCCAGATCGGCAACGAACGGGTCAGGGTCAACGTGGTCTCCTCCGGTGTCGGCGGCATCAACGAGTCCGACGCGACCCTGGCCGCTGCGTCGAAGGCGCTGGTGATCGGCTTCAACGTGCGTGCCGATGCCTCGGCGCGCAAGGTCATCGAGACTTCCGGCGTGGACGTGCGTTATTTCTCGATCATCTACGACGTGATCGACCAGGTCACCCAGGCGGCCACCGGCCTGCTCGGCATGGAAGTGCGCGAGGACATCATCGGTCTGGCCGAGGTGCGCGAAGTCTTCCGCAGTTCCAAGTTCGGTGCGGTGGCCGGTTGCATGATTACCGAAGGCCACGTCAAGCGCAGCAAGCCGATTCGCGTGTTGCGCGACAATGTGGTGATCTTCGAAGGCGAACTGGAATCGTTGCGACGTTTCAAGGATCTCGTCGACGAGGTACGCAGCGGTATGGAGTGTGGTATCGCCGTCAAGCAGTACAACGACGTCAAACCGGGCGACCAGATCGAGTGCTTCGAGCGCACCGAAGTGGCGCGTACGCTTTAAAGCAAAAATGAGTGTGGAGAAGTGAGAGGTGAGTAAAAGCGAAAGCTCTCTTTCTCGTTTCTCACTTCTCTCCACTCTCAATTCAGGTATTCCCCATGCCTTCGCGCGATTTCAAACGTACCGACCGCATCGGCGCAGAACTGCGCCGTGAGCTCGGCTTGCTGGTGCACGCGGCAGTGCGCGATCACGGCCTGCCCTCGGTCAGCGTGTCGGATGTGGAGATCACCCGCGACCTGGACTGGGCTACCGTGTGGGTGACCGCGCTGATGCCCGAGCAGGGCCTGCCTGCGGTGAAGGCGCTGAACATGATCAGCCACGAGATCCGCCACGCACTGGCGCACAGCGGCATGCGGATGCGACGGGTGCCCGAGCTGAAATTCAAGTACGACGACTCGGTCGACAAGGGCGAGCGCGTCGAATCGCTGTTGCGCGAGCAGGCGCGCGACCTGACTCGGCACGATGGCGACCAGCAGGACGACTGAGACGGTGGGGTCTTGCTGAACCGATGAATCGTCCGCCGCGCATCAAGTCGCGTGAGCTGCACGGTATCGTGTTGCTCGACAAGCCGCTTGGCCTGAGTTCCAATCAGGCATTGCAGGCAGTGCGCCGCCTGTTGCGCGCCTCCAAGGGAGGCCACACTGGTGCGTTGGACCCTTTGGCCACCGGTTTGCTGCCGCTGTGCTTTGGCGAGGCGACCAAGCTGGCCGGCAGCCTGCTTGGCGCGCGCAAGGCCTATCTGGCTGAATGCCGGCTTGGCATCAGCACCGACACCGCCGACAGCGAGGGCGAAATCGTTCAGCAACGTCCAGTCGCGACCCTCGCAGACGCTGCGATCGAGAACGCACTGGCCAAGTTGCGCGGACGCATCCTGCAGGTGCCACCGATGTATTCAGCCTTGAAGCAGGATGGCGAACGACTCTACGTCAAGGCGCGTCGTGGCGAGACCGTCGAGGTGCCGCCGCGCGAGGTCGAGGTGCACCGGTTGGAACTGCTGGCACGCAACGGCGACAGCCTGCAGTTGCTGGTCGAGTGCGGCTCAGGTACCTACGTGCGCTCGCTGGCAGTGGATCTGGGCGAGGATCTGGGCTGTGGGGCACATCTGAGCGCATTGCGACGAACCTGGGTCGAGCCGTTTCGTGAGCCGCACATGGTCACGCTGGAACAGTTGCAGCAGGCGGCTGAGCAAGGCGATCAGTCGCTGCTGGCACACCTGCTGCCGGTTGCGGCGGGCTTGTCCGACCTGCCCGCCGTGCACCTGGATGAGGTCGACAGCAAGGCCATATCCCGCGGCCAGCAAATCGCCTTACCCACGTCATTTCCGGCAGGACGCTGCACGGCGTTTGCCAGCGATGGGGCGCTGCTGGCCTTGCTCGAAGTGGACAATGCGCACCGTGCGCGTGTCCTGCGCGGCTTTAACTTGCCACCAGACTGACGAATTTGCCCCCAAACGCCCCTGCGCACTTGTTGTAACACCGCTGCCATCAGTAGAATAGACAAGTTATTTCAACGCTTTCACTCAACTAGGCGAAGCTTGCGCTTGTGTCATCGCGAGGATGCAAGCGCAAGCCTCGCATCGCCTTTCAAGGAAACGCATAACCATGTCCCTTACCGTAGAACAGACCAGCAAGATCATTGCTGATTTCGGTCGAATTCCGAACGACACCGGTTCCACCGAAGTCCAGGTGGCCCTGCTGTCCGCTCGCATCGACCACCTCACCGGTCATTTCAAGGAGCACAAGCAGGATCACCATTCCCGCCGTGGCTTGCTGAAGCTGGTCAATCAGCGCAAGCGCCTGCTCAGCTATCTGAAGGATCGCGATCTTGCGCGCTACCAGACCCTGATCGAACGCCTCGGCCTGCGTCGCTAATTCGCGCGGCAGCAGGCTGTAGTTCGTGCGTTCGTCCGTGAACGCAGAGATCAAAAAGCGGCCATCATGGCCGCACGGGTTGATTTCTTTGCGTTCATCCATGAGCGCTGAAACCAACAAGCGGCGATCCATGGCCGCACTCTTGAAAGTTCAAACTCAGGAATTCCAACGTGGCAAAAGTAACCAAGTCATTCCAGTACGGTAATCACGAAGTCACACTGGAAACGGGCGAAATTGCCCGCCAGGCATCCGGTGCGGTCATGGCCAGCATGGGTGGCACCGTGGTGCTGGTCACCGCCGTGGCGGCGACCAGGCAGAAGGAAGGCCAGGATTTCTTCCCGCTCACTGTCGACTACGTGGAGAAGTTCTACTCCGCTGGCCGCATTCCCGGCGGCTTCTTCAAGCGCGAAGGCCGCCCGACCGAGAAGGAGACGCTGACTTCGCGTCTGATCGATCGTCCGGTGCGTCCGCTGTTTCCCGACGACTTCAAAAATGAAGTGCAGGTGATTGCCCAGGTTGTCTCGCTCAACCCGGAAGTCGACGGCGACATCGTGGCCTTGCTCGGCGCCTCAGCGGCATTGAGCCTGGCCGGCATCCCGTTCAAGGGACCGATCGGCGCCGCCCGCGTCGGTTACGCCGATGGCAAGTACCTGTTGAATCCAACCGCCACCGAGCTGAAGACCTCCGATCTGGACCTGGTCGTCGCCGGCACCAGCGGTGCCGTGTTGATGGTGGAATCCGAGGCCAGGCTGCTGTCCGAGGACGTGATGCTCGGCGCGGTGATGTTCGGTCACCAGCAGATGCAGATCGCGATCCACGCGATCGCCGAGCTGGCTGCCGAAGCTGCGCGCCCGTCCTGGGACTGGAAGGCGCCGGCCCGCGACGAATCCCTGGTTGCTGCAGTCAAGAGCGCGGTCGGCAATCAGTTGGCCGAGGCGTTCCAGGTGCGTGACAAGCTGGAGCGTCGCGACGCAATTTCCGCCATCAAGGCCGACGTACTGGCCGGGCTCAAGGGCCAGGTCGAGGAGAAGGGCTGGTCGGCCGCCGCGCTGGCCAGGGAATTCGAAGAGCTCGAATACCACACCATGCGCGACAGCGTGTTGAGGACCAAGGTACGCATCGACGGCCGTCAGCTCGACGACGTGCGCGCGATCAGCGCCCGAGTCGGCGTGCTGCCACGCACGCATGGTTCGGCACTGTTCACCCGTGGCGAGACGCAGGCTCTGGTCGTTATCACGCTGGGCACCACGCGTGACGCGCAGATCATCGACGCGCCCGGCGGCGAGTCGAAGGATCCGTTCCTGTTCCATTACAACTTCCCTCCGTTCTCGGTGGGTGAAGCCGGCCGTTTCGGTGCGCCGAAGCGTCGCGAGATCGGTCACGGCCGCCTGGCCAAGCGCGGCGTGATGGCAGTCAAACCGAGTATCGAGGAATTCCCGTACGTGGTGCGGGTGGTCTCGGAGATCACCGAGTCCAACGGTTCCTCGTCGATGGCCTCGGTGTGTGGCTCCTCGCTGGCCATGATGGACGCCGGCATTCCGCTGAAAGCGCCGGTGGCCGGTATCGCCATGGGCCTGGTGAAGGAGGGCAACGATTTCGTCGTGTTGTCCGACATTCTCGGCGACGAGGATCACCTCGGCGACATGGATTTCAAGGTGGCCGGCAGTGCCGACGGCATTTCCGCGCTGCAGATGGACATCAAGATCGACGGCATCACCGAGGAGATCATGAAGGTGGCGCTGGCCCAGGCCAAGCGCGGTCGCCTGCATATCCTCGGCGAGATGGGCAAGGCGCTCACCGAAGCGCGCACCGAGATGAGCGAGTACGCTCCGCGCCTGATCACGATCAAGATCCACCCGGACAAGATCCGCGAAGTGATCGGCAAGGGTGGTGCCACGATCCGCTCGATCACCGAAGAGACCGGCACCACGATCGACATCAGCGACGACGGCACCGTCATCGTTGGCTCGGTCAACCGCGAGGCGGGTGAGGCGGCCAGGAAGCGCATCGAGCAGATCGTGTCCGACGTCGAGCCGGGCCGCGTCTATGAGGGCAAGGTCGCCAAGCTGATGGACTTTGGCGCATTCGTGACGATCATGCCGGGCAAGGATGGTCTGGTCCACGTGTCGCAGATTTCCGACGAGCGGGTGGAAAAGGTTTCCGACAAGCTCAAGGAAGGCGACATCGTCAAGGTCAAGGTGCTCGAAGTGGACAAGCAGGGCCGCATCCGCCTGTCGATGAAGGCGGTGACCGCAGAAGAGCATGCCAGCGTCTGAGTTTCAATCCGCTAAAGATGCTGCAGCAAGCAAGGCTCGGCTCATGCCGGGCCTTGTTCGTTACGGCCCCCACATTTCTGCATGCCGGCATTTGCTACGATGCAACATACTTCCGCACGAGGATGCAGCGATGGCCGATCTGGCAGGTGATTTCATGAGGGACTATCAGCTGCTGGCACAGCAGTCCTGGGATGCCTGGACCCGTCAGTTCCAGCAGACGCCGGCCACGAATCCGTTCGCGCCGCCGCCAGCTCCCGCGGCCGGCAACGAGACCCTGGAGCGTACGTTGGCCGGCATGAAGGGGTATTTCGACTGGATGCAGGCTGGGATAGCCGGCGGCGGTGGCGCCACACCGGTCGGCGACTGGCAGCAGCAACTGCAGCAGATGTTCGGCGGCGCTGCCCAGCCGTTCAGCCAGGCCTTCGGCAGCATCGACAGCGCGAGCGCCGAGAGTTTTACCCGGCAGTCGCAGACGTGGTGGAAGGCGGTGCAGCACGGCGGCTTCGGCGAGGTGCCAGGCATGCAAGGTGCTACCCCGGCATTCGGTCTGAACCGCGAGCAGCAAATGCAGCAACAGGCTCTGGCTGCAGCATTGCTGGCCTCGTTGCAGGCGTCCGCGCGCTATCAGGAGTTGATCCAGCGTGCCAACGCGCAGGGCGTGCAGCGCTTGCAGGACAAGCTGGCCGAGCATGCCGAGCCCGGCCGCCAGATTGATTCGATGAAAGGGCTCTACGATCTGTGGGTCGATGCGTCGGAAGAGGCTTATGCAGATATCGCGCTGTCCGACGAATTCCGCGATGTCTATGGCGAGATGGTGAACACGCAGATGCGGGCGCGCCAGTTGCAACAGGAGCAGACCGAACGACTCTGCCGGGAACTCGGCGTGCCCACGCGCAGCGAGGTGTCCAGCCTGGGTGAGCGATTGCAGGCCTTGCGTCGCGAGTTTCGCGCCAGCCGCGCCGGCGGATCGGTCGATCATGCCGACGATATCGCGGCGTTGCGCCAGGAGGTGGTGGCGCTGAAGCGCCAGCTCGCCAAACCAGCTCCTGCCGCGACCCCGCGCGCAGCGAACAAGGTCGCGCGCGCCAAGTCGCCCGGCGCTGCTAAGAAGGCCGCACCAAAACCGGCCAGCGCAGTAACTTCCCGTACCGGCTCGCGCAAGCGCAAATAAAGGAGAGCAGACATGCAAGAACCATTGCGCATCGACCCGACCCGGGCCCTGACCGACATGGCGACGTTCCAGCGCAAGCTGGCCGCCGGTATGGCCAACCTGCGTGACATGCGCGAACCGGAGTATGCCAACACGCCGCGCGAGCTGGTCTACAGCGAGGACAAACTCAAGGTCTGGCATTTCACCGGCGCTGGCAAGAGCCGCGCGAAGACCCCCTTGCTGATCGTCTACGCACTGGTCAACACCGTGTGGATGACCGACCTGCAAGCCGACCGTTCGATGGTGAGCAACCTGCTGGAGCAGGGTGAAGACGTCTACCTGATCGAGTGGGGCTATCCCGACGGCGCCGACCGTTGGCTGACGCTGGACGACTACATCAACGGTTATCTCGATCGCTGCGTGGACGCGGTGCGCCAGCGCCACGATCTGGATGCGATCAACCTGCTCGGCATCTGCCAGGGTGGCGCATTCTCGTTGTGCTACACCGCGTTGCACCAGCACAAGGTGAAGAACCTGATCACGATGGTTACGCCGGTGGATTTCCACACCCCGGACAACATGCTGTCGAGCTGGTGCCGCAACATGGACGTGGACCTGTTCGTCGATACCATGGGTAACATCCCGGCCGGGTTGATGAACTATGTCTACCTGACGCTGAAGCCGATCCGGCTGAACCAGCAGAAATACATTGGTATGGTCGACATCCT
The DNA here is from genome assembly GCA_004298505.1 of Rhodanobacter sp. Taxonomy (GTDB): domain Bacteria; phylum Pseudomonadota; class Gammaproteobacteria; order Xanthomonadales; family Rhodanobacteraceae; genus Rhodanobacter. The sequence goes on along the minus strand of SCRO01000023.1, from coordinate 29,930 downwards.
CGACAGCCCGGTCGAGCTGGAGAATTTCCTGCGCATGGAGCGCTGGATCTTCGATTCGCCGGACCAGGCCGGCGAGGCGTTTCGACAGTTCATCAAGGATTTCTACCAGGCCAACAAGCTGGTCAAGGGCACACTCGAGATCGGCGGCCAGCCGGTGGATCTGGGCATGATCACCCGGCCGGTGTTGAACATCTTCGCAGAGCACGATCATCTGGTGCCGCCGGACGCCTCGCGTGCGCTGGGCAAGCACATCGGCACCACCGACTACACCCAGCTTGCGTTTAAGGGCGGTCATATCGGCATCTACGTCTCCAGCCGCGCCCAGCGCGAGGTGCCGCCAGCAATCCATCAGTGGCTGCGCCAGCGCAGCTGAGCCTGATCGCCTGCCGTGCGCAACCATGGCGCGGCAGGCGATAATGGACGGATGAGCGTATCCGCCGAAACCCACGATTCCATCCGCGCCGTGCAGTGGCAAGGTAATCACTTGCGCCTGCTCGATCAGCGCCTGCTGCCTGGCGAGGAACGCTGGATCGATTGTTGCGAAGCAGCGCAGGTGACCGAAGGCATTCGCGATCTGGCCGTGCGCGGCGCGCCGGCGATTGGCATTGCCGCGGCGTGGGGCGTGGCGATGGCCGCGCAGCAAGGCGTTCCGCTGGACTCGGTGTTGGCCAGCTTGCGCGCAGCGCGTCCCACCGCAGTCAACCTGATGTGGGCGTTGGATCGGATGAAGAAGCGCATCGCGGCCGGCGCCGATGCCGAGGCGCTTGTGCGTGAAGCACAGGCCATCCAGGACGAGGATCTGGCAGCCAACCGGCATATGGGTAAGCTGGGCGCATCGTTGATCGCGCCGGGCTCGGGCGTGCTGACCCACTGCAATACCGGCTCACTGGCTACGGCCGGCTACGGCACGGCGCTCGGCGTGATCCGCGCGGGCGTCGCCGCGAACCGGATCGCACGGGTCTACGCCGGGGAAACCCGGCCGTGGCAGCAAGGCGCACGACTTACCATGTGGGAGCTGGTGCGGGACGGGATTCCGGCCCAATTGATCGCCGATTCCGCAGCGGCGCACCTGATGAAATCCGGTGCCGTGCAATGGGTTATCGTCGGCGCCGACCGGATCGCCGCCAATGGCGATACCGCGAACAAGATTGGCACCTACCAGTTGGCCATTAGCGCCAGGTATCACGGCGTGAAATTCATGGTGGTGGCGCCGTCTTCGACGGTGGACATGGTCACCGGTACCGGCGAGGAAATCGAGATCGAGTTGCGCGACCCGGCTGAACTGTTGAGTACGGCCGGTCGACGCACGGTGGTCGCGGGTGCACAGGCATGGAACCCGGTGTTCGACGTGACACCGGCAGAACTAATCGACGCCATCGTCACCGAGCGCGGCGTAATCGAGCGGCCGAACGGCATCTCGATGCAGGCGATGTTCGGGTGCTGAGACTGCCGCGCGAAATAGCCCTGTTTGCCGTGGGCGGTCTAGGCGGGTTGGTGATCGATGCCGGCATCGTGCAGATGCTGGTGAGTTTTGCGCATTGGAACCCGTATCTGGCGCGCGTGCTGTCGTTCCTGCTGGCCGCCACATTCACCTGGTGGTGGAATCGACGTTATACGTTTGCGGCACGCCACAGCGGTCGCAAGCCGCACGCCGAGTGGCTGCACTGGATGGGACTGATGAGCTTGGGCGCGTTGGTCAATTACGGCGTCTATGCAGTGTTGCTGCTGAACTATCCAGGCTTTCACCGCTGGCCGGCGCTCGCGGCGGCGGCAGGCTCCGTGCTGGCCGCACTGGTGAATTTCTCGACAGCGCGTCGAGTGCTTTTCAAGCATCCCAAGACGGCGTCATAAATCATTGATTTAAATGGATTAAATACTGTCGTTTTGTAGTCGTTCGTGCTATGATTAACCGGTTAATTTCGAGTCGCTCGCGCATGCGTTTGAGATGCGTCGCCAGCGTCCCTTTTTCGTCTACAGGAAAGCCGCTCAATGGCAGAAAACGCCAAGGAAATCATTCGCGTCAACATCGAAGACGAGATGCGCCAGAGCTATCTCGATTACGCCATGAGCGTGATCGTGGGGCGCGCACTTCCCGATGTTCGCGATGGTCTGAAGCCCGTGCATCGCCGCGTGTTGTTCGCGATGAACGAGCTGAGCAACGTGTGGAACAAGCCGTACAAGAAGTCTGCGCGCGTGGTCGGCGACGTCATTGGTAAATACCATCCGCACGGCGATCAGTCGGTGTATGACGCGATCGTGCGTATGGCGCAGCCGTTTTCGCTGCGCTACATGCTGGTCGACGGCCAGGGCAACTTTGGCTCGGTCGATGGCGACAATGCCGCCGCGATGCGGTACACCGAAGTGCGCATGTCGCGGCTCACCCACGAGCTGCTGGCCGACATCGACAAGGACACCGTCGATTTCGGTTTCAACTACGACGAGAGCGAGCGCGAGCCGCTAGTGTTGCCCTCGCGCGTGCCGAACCTGCTGGTCAACGGCTCCGCCGGCATCGCGGTCGGCATGGCCACCAACATCCCGCCACACAATCTCAACGAGGTGATCGCGGCGACGATCGCGTTGATCGACGAGCCCGCGCTCTCGATTGACGAACTGATGCACTATATCCCGGGTCCGGATTTTCCGACCTACGGCATCATCAACGGTTCGTCCGGCATCATCGAGGCCTATCGCACCGGTCGCGGACGCATCCTGGTGCGCGCCAGGGCGGAGATCGAGACCGAGTCGAACGGCCGCGAGACGATCCTCATTCACGAGCTGCCGTACCAGGTGAACAAGGCGCGGCTGATCGAGAAGATCGCCGAGCTGGTCAAGGAAAAGAAGCTCGACGGCATCAGCGAGTTGCGCGACGAGTCCGACAAGGACGGCATGCGCGTCGTCATCGAGATCCGCCGCGATGCGATGGGCGACGTGGTGCTGAACAACCTGTTCCAGCAAACCCAGCTGCAGGTTACCTTCGGCATCAACATGGTGGCCCTGCTGGATGGCCAGCCGAAGCTACTCAACCTCAAGGACATCCTCGAGGCGTTCGTTCGCCATCGCCGCGAGGTGGTCACCCGTCGCACCATCTTCGAGTTGCGCAAGGCGCGCGCCCGCGCGCATATCCTGGAAGGCCTCACGGTGGCGCTGGCCAACATCGATGAAATGATCGAGTTGATCAAGACCTCCGCTTCGCCGGCCGAGGCACGCGAACGCATGGTTTCGAGGCGCTGGGACGCCGGGCTGGTACGTGCGTTGTTGTCCGCCACCGGCGCCGATGCCTCGCGGCCGGAGGACATGGATCCGCGCGATGGGCTGAAAAGCGACGGTTATCAGCTGTCCGAAGCGCAGGCGCTGGAAATCCTGGCGATGCGCCTGAACCGCCTGACCGGGCTGGAACAGGAAAAGCTCTCGGACGAATACCGCCAGATCCTCGACACCATCCGCGGCCTGATCGAGATCCTGGAAAACCCTAATCGTTTGCTGGAAGTGATCCGCGAGGAGCTTGAGGCGGTCAAGACGGAATTCGGCGATGCACGCCGCACCGAGATCCAGCATTCGCAGGAAGATCTCAATGTACTGGACCTGATCGCGCCGGAAGACATGGTGGTCACGCTCTCGCTCACCGGTTATATCAAGCGCCAGCCGGCCAGTACCTATCGCTCGCAGCGGCGTGGTGGCAGGGGGCGTTCTGCCTCCGCGCTGAAAGACGAGGACGTGGTCGAGCAGTTGTGGGTGGTCAACACGCACGACACCTTGCTCGCGTTCACCAGCATCGGCCGGGTCTACTGGCTCAAGGTCTACCAGATTCCCGAATCCGGCCCCGGCGCGCGCGGCAAGCCAATCATCAACCTGCTGCCGCTGGGCGAGGGCGAGAAGGTGCAGGCGGTGTTGCCGATCCGCGAGTATGCGCAAGACCGCTTCGTGTTCTTCGCGACGAAACTTGGCACGGTCAAGAAAACCCCGCTGACCGAGTTCGCATTCCAGCTGCAGAAAGGCAAGCTCGCGATCAAACTGCGTGACGATGACGCCCTGGTCAATGTCGAATTAACCGACGGCAACAGCGACATCCTGCTATTCGCCTCCAACGGCAAGGTCAATCGTTTCGACGAGAACACCGTTCGCTCGATGGGCCGTACCGCCGCCGGCGTGCGCGGCATGAAGCTGCTCAAGGATGCCGAGGTGGTGTCGTTGATCGTGGCGGCCGAAGGTGACATCCTCACGGCGACGGAACGCGGCTACGGCAAGCGCACCGAACTGGCCGAGTTCACCAAGAAGGGCCGTGGTACCCAAGGCGTGATCGGTATTCAGTGCTCCGAGCGCAACGGCGCGCTGGTCGGTGCGGTGCAGGTCACCGCGGCGCACGAGCTGATGTTGATCTCCAACCGGGGCACGCTGGTGCGTACGCGCGTGGCGGAGGTTTCGCAGCTGAGCCGCAACACCCAGGGCGTCACCCTGATCAAGCTGCCTGCCGATGAAGTCCTGGTCAGCGTGATGCGCCTGGACGCGGAAGAGAACAACGGTGAGGAAGGTGGTGATCTCGATGGTGACGCACCGCTGAGTGATGCTGGCGCGGAGAGCGTGAACCCACCTGCAGCGGAAGAGTGATCCTGCAGTGATGAAACAGGAAAGCCCCGGTCATGCCGGGGCTTTTTCTCATGCGCAGCTGGCCCGCAGGCGAAACCCCGCCGTCAGCGGTTATCCAGCGTGGCGCCGGTAAGCAGGCCGCGCGCCAGCATGCCGCATTGGCGCCGGTACAGCAGCAACTGCCACTGGCGGCCGCCGACCTGCCGCCACAGCACCGCCGAGCGCACTGCGGCCAGCAGGTTTGCGCGAACTTTCTCGACCACCGCAGGCTGCTGCAGGTGCTGTGGATTGCCGTTGACCAGCACCCGTGGCCGCAGCGTGGACAGGGTGGAAGCGTAAAGCTCGGCCAGCCGACCACTCACCTGGGACGAGTCCTGGCCGAAGTGTTCGACCTGGCGCTGCGCGGCGAGGATGCCCTGCTGCAGCGTCTCCAGCAATTCCGGCTGGCCGGAGAGGCTGCGCTCCAGCCGCATCACCGTCACCACCATGCGCGTGATCGACATGTCGCGATCGCTTTCGTTGAGCTGGGCGATCAGCTTGCGCAAGCCGAGGCGCAGGTTCGATACCCCGTCATACACCGCCACCACTGAGGGCGCGTCGATGCGGAACACGCTGGCCACGCCGGCCTGCATCGCGGCATCGTCGCAGCGTCCGTCGTTGGCCAGCTGCTGTGCCAACGCGCAGGCCTGGAACAGGCCCGCCAGGGCGAGCACGCGCTCCTCGTTCATGCTAAAGGTTTCAAACACGGGTTCGGGATTCTCTGTCGTGGGGTGGATCAGCTTGGGTGAATGTCGGCAGCAGGCCACCATAGGCTGCATCGGTGGCCATGATCACGGCGCCGCCGAGACACACATCGTCAGCATAGAAGACTACCGATTGTCCGGGGGTCACGGCGCGTTGGGTATCATCGAAGCGTACCTCAACCCCATCTTTGCCAACGCTCACGGCGCAGGCCTGGTCGGTCTGACGGTAGCGGGTGCGCGCGGTGCAGCGAAACTCATCCGCTGGCGGGGTACCGGCAATCCAGTGCGGGGGTTCGGTGCGCAGCCGCCGGGAATGCAACCAATGGTTTTCGCCACCCTGGGCAACGTACAACACATTCGCCGGCACATTCTTGCCCACCACGAACCAGGCGTCACCACTGGCACCGTGCCGGCCGCCGATGCCCAGGCCATTGCGCTGGCCCAGGGTGTAATACATGATGCCTTGATGCTCGCCGATCAGTGCCCCGTCGGGTGTGCACATTTGCCCGGGACGGGCCGGGATGTATTGCGACAGAAAGCTGCGAAAATCGCGTTCGCCGATGAAGCAGATGCCGGTGGAGTCCTTTTTCGCATGCGTCGGCAACGCTGCACTGCGGGCAAGCTTGCGCACGTGCGGTTTCTCGATGGAACCCAGCGGGAACAACGTGGCGGCCAGCGCGTGCTGGCCCAGGGCGTGCAAGAAGTAGCTCTGGTCCTTGTTGGCATCCAGCGCGCGCAGCAAGCGGTATCGACCCTCGACACAATCGATGCGTGCGTAGTGACCGGTGGCGATTTTCTCGGCCCCCAGCGCACGTGCCTCATCCAGGAAGGTCTTGAACTTGATTTCGCGATTGCACAGCACGTCAGGGTTGGGCGTGCGGCCCGCGCGGTATTCGGCCAGGAAGTGCTCGAACACGCTGTCCCAGTATTTCGCCGCGAAATTACGCGCATGGAACGGGATGCCGAGGCGGCCGCACACGGCAACGGCATCCTTGCGGTCGACGTCGCTGGTGCACGGGCCGTTGCGGTCATCTTCCTCCCAGTTCTGCATGAACAGGCCTTCGACCTGATGGCCGGCCTGTTGCAGCAGCAAGGCGGCCACCGACGAATCCACACCACCGGAGACGCCCAGCATTACCTTCATGCCGATCCGCCTGCCGGTACATAGCCCAGGCTGGACAATGGCAGGCGTTGCCCGGCCAGCCACGCGTCGATGCTCAGCAGCACCAGCGGGCTGCGCAGGCGGTCACCCAGCGCGGCGATCTCGGCGCGGTTAAGCCAGAGCGCGCGGCGAATGCCGGTGTCGAGCGGGCGATTCGGGTCGTGGCCGGTTGTGCTGGCCGCAAAGCTGAAACGAACCACCGCCTCGCCATGTTCGGTACTGCGCCATTGATGAACGCCAATCAGGTGCTGCAGCGCCACCGTCCAGCCGGTTTCCTCCAGAGTCTCGCGCACGGCGGCGGCGACGAGGCTCTCGCGATCTTCGAGATGGCCTGCCGGCTGGTTGTATACGACCCGTCCGGACACCTCTTCCTCGACCATCAGGTAGCGCTCGCCATCGGCGACCACGCAGGCCACGGTAACGTGTGGGCGCCAGATTCCGGCGCCGGGCATGGAGACGTTCATGAGTGTGGTGAGTCTGGAAAAGTGTCTATTGTGCCATTACCTGTACGCACGGATCGACGCATCAGGCTGCATCCGCTGCGGCGTATACTTCGTACCAGAGAACACGCTTCGGGAAACCATGGTCCACGAAAACGAACATGAGCATGACAGCGATCGTGGCCTGGCGGTTGAAACCGCCAAGCCGGAGGTGGCGCGACCACCCCTGTTCCAGGTGCTGTTGCTGAACGATGATTTCACTCCGATGGATTTCGTGGTAGAGGTGCTGCGCGGCTTTTTCAATCTGGACCAGGAGCAGGCGGTGCAGGTCATGTTGCATGTGCACACCCGCGGGCGCGGGGTGTGCGGAGTGTTTACGCGCGAAGTCGCGGAAACCAAGGTCACCCACGTGAATGAGTATTCACGTTCGCATCAGCACCCGTTGTTGTGCACTATGGAAAAGCTCTGACGAACCCCATTTTGTGCTCATCGCGGCAATCAACGCCGCTCAACAAGTCAAGTGGAGAGATCCGAATGTTCAGCAAGGATCTGGAAGTCACCATCGGCCATTGCTACAAGCAGGCCCGCGAACAACGCCATGAGTTCATGACGGTCGAGCATCTGCTGCTGGCGTTGACCGAGAACCAGTCGGCACTGGGTGCGCTGCGCGCCTGCGGCGTGGAATTGCCGCGCCTGTCGGCCGAACTGGCTCGCGTCATCAGCGAAACGGTGCCAGTGTTGCCACCTGGCGACGAACGCGATACGCAGCCGACCCTGGGCTTCCAGCGGGTGCTGCAGCGTGCCGTCTACCACGTGCAATCTTCCGGTCGCAAGGAAGTCACTGGCGCCAACGTGCTGGTGGCGATCTTCGGCGAGAAGGATTCGCACGCGGTGTTCTTCATGCATCAGCAGGAGATCACCCGGCTGGACGTCGTCAATTACATCTCTCACGGCATCGCGAAGATCGGCGAGGAGCCGGCCGCGAACACGTCGGGCCCCGAGCGTGAAGGCGAGGAGGGCGGCGAACCCAAGGGCAACCCGCTGCACGAGTTCGCCAGCAACCTCAACGAGCTGGCGCTGGAGGGCAAGATCGACCCGCTGATCGGGCGTGCCGACGAAATCGAACGCACCATCCAGGTGCTGTGCCGCCGCCGCAAGAACAACCCGCTCTATGTTGGCGAGGCCGGCGTGGGCAAGACCGCGCTGGCCGAGGGCCTGGCCAAGCGCATTGTCGATGGCGAGGTGCCCGAGGTGCTGGAGAGCGCCACGATCTGGGCGCTGGACCTGGGCGCGCTGGTCGCCGGCACCAAGTACCGCGGCGATTTCGAGAAGCGTTTGAAAGGCGTGATCGCGCAGCTGAAGAAGCAGCCCGGCGCGATCCTGTTCATCGACGAGATCCACACCATCATCGGCGCCGGTTCGGCCTCGGGTGGCACCATGGATGCGTCGAACCTGATCAAGCCGATGCTGGCCTCGGGCGAGTTGCGCTGCATTGGCTCGACCACGTTCCAGGAGTACCGCGGCGTGTTCGAGAAGGATCGCGCTCTGGCTCGTCGCTTCCAGAAGATCGACGTGGTTGAACCGACCGTGGCCGACAGCATCGAGATCCTCAAGGGCCTGCGTTCGCGCTTCGAGGAGCATCACCATGTCGCCTACACCAACGATGCGTTGAAGGCGGCGGTGGACTTGTCGGTGAAGCACATTCCCGACCGGCTGCTGCCGGACAAGGCGATCGACGTGATCGACGAGGCGGGTGCGCGTCAGCGGCTGCTGCCGGAGGATCAGCGCACCGGCACCGTCGACGTGAGCGAGGTCGAGTACATCGTGGCCAAGATGGCGCGGATTCCGGCGAAGCAGGTTTCCGCATCGGATCGTGATGTGCTGCGCAACCTCGAGCGCAACCTCAAGATGGTGGTGTTCGGGCAGGACCCGGCGATCGAGGCGCTGGCCGCTTCGATCAAGATGGCCCGTTCGGGCTTGGCCGACCCGTCCAAGCCGATCGGCTGCTTCCTGCTCGCCGGTCCCACCGGCGTCGGCAAGACCGAGGTCACCAAGCAGTTGGCGATGCAGCTCGGCATCGAGATGATCCGCTTCGACATGTCCGAGTACATGGAAGGCCACTCGGTATCGCGCCTGGTCGGCGCGCCGCCTGGCTATGTCGGTTTCGACCAGGGCGGTCTGCTGACCGAGGCCGTCACCAAGCATCCCCATGCCGTGTTGCTGCTGGACGAGATCGAGAAGGCGCACCCGGATGTGTTCAACATCCTGTTGCAGGTGATGGATCGTGGCGTGCTCACCGACACCAATGGGCGCGAGGCGAACTTCAAGAACGTGGTGGTGGTAATGACTACCAACGCGGGTGCTTCCATCGCGGCGCGCCGCACGATGGGTTTCGTCGAACAGAAGCACGAGTCGGATACGATGGAAGTGATCCGGCGCATCTTCACGCCGGAGTTCCGCAACCGGCTGGATGCGATCATCCAGTTCGGTGCCCTGGATTTCGAGCACATCCTGCGCGTGGTGGACAAGTTCCTGATCGAACTGGAAAGCCAGCTCACCGAGAAGCGGGTGAGCCTGGATGTGGACGCCGATGCCCGTCGCTGGTTGGCCGAGCATGGTTTCGACCCGCAGATGGGTGCGCGGCCGATGGCACGCGTGATCCAGGAAAAGGTGAAGCGCGCGCTCGCCGACGAACTGTTGTTCGGCAAGCTGGCCGAGGGTGGCCTGGTGCGGCTCAGCGTGGCCGATGGCGAGTTGAAGGTCGATTGCAAGGCCGCCGAGAAGTTGCCGGCTGTAGTCGAATAGCGAACGTTCTCGGCGAACCGGAGGCAAAGCAAAGGCGGCGCAGTGCGCCGCCTTTGCTTGTCTGATTTGCTCCGATACCAACGGCGCCGTGCGCCTGCCACGTTACTTCATGCGGTAGGTGATGCGTCCTTTGCTCAGGTCGTACGGGGTCATCTCGATCTTCACCTTGTCGCCGGTGAGGATGCGGATGTAGTGCTTGCGCATGCGTCCGGAGATGTGGGCAATAACCACGTGCCCGTTCTCCAGTTGCACGCGAAACATGGTGTTGGGCAGGGTCTCCTGGACCGTGCCTTCCATTTCGATGACGTCGTCTTTGGCCATGTGTTCCGGGCTTCACGCGCAACCGTGGCGGCTGCATAAGCCAACTATTATGCCACGAACAGCTCGCTGGTTAAAGAATCATCAAGACAAGCGCCGGCTCAGGTGAAGTGCTCGTCCAGCTTGCGCCGGATTTCCTGCTCGATCATGCCCTTGAGCGGCGTCAGCAGTATCCCCAGCTGTGCCCGCACCTGGATCGCATCGCTCTCGACCGCGATCGAACCGTTGACACCCGGGCGGGAAAAACCCAGGGTGTCGCCCTGCCACTGGCCGGTCATGCCGAACTTGTCCCGCATGCGGGAGGCGACCTGATCGACCACGGCGCGAGCCTCGGTGATCGACAACTGGTGCGGGCGACGGATATCGATGCTGGGCATGAGCGTGTTTCCGGGGTGAAGACTGCATCTTAATGCCATGCGCCTGCATGGTAGAGTTTCGCGATCCATCGATCTGGTCAGCCATGCGTATCGAATTCCCCAATGCGGCCCGTGAGGATTTCCATTGGGCACAGGCACGATTGTGCATTGGCAGTGCTGCGGACAATGACCTGGTGCTGGCCGCCAGCCAGGCGGCCGCCAAGCACCTGTGCATCGAGCAGGATCGCCGCGGCTGGGTGGTGCAGGTGTTGCCATCGGCAGACCGGATCTACGTCAATGCCAGGCCGGTACGCGAACGCGCGCTGCTGCGCGCGGGCGACGTGGTGAGTGTCGGCGATTGCCGCCTGTTGCTGTGCGACGACGAGGACCCGGCCTTGCGTGCCCCCCACAAGGTCGCCGGGGAGGGGTGTTGCACGGCAGCCTTGCGTGCCGTGGCCGGTCCGCTCTCCGGGCGCGTTCTGCCTCTGCGGTACAGTCTGGAACTTGGCCCCGGCGGAAGCTGCGCGCTGGGTCCGGTCCAGGGTGAGGCAGTGGGCCTGCGAGTCCGCTGGAAGGAGGGCCGGATCCTGCTGGAGGACATCTGCCGATCGTCACGCCATCCAGTGCGTGTCAATGGCGTTGTCGTGCAGAATGTCGCACTGCTGCCAGGCGACCAGATCGGCGTGGCCATGCACCGTTTCGTGCTGGAAGCCCCGGGCACCGAAGCGGAGCCCGGGACGGTACTACTGGACGAGCGGACGACGACGAATCTGCCGGAAGCGGCGGCCGGACCCATAGGCGAGGTGTGGTGGCTGATCGTCACCGCCGCGGTGCTGGCCCTCGGGATCGCGTTGGTGCTGCTGATTCGTTTCTGAGCTCCTACTCCCCGGCAGTTGACGGGTACATGCTGCGCCGCGGCATAATGTCCAAACCATCTCGACAGGAAGCACGTCTACGTGAGCAGAGTCTGGAACTTCAGTGCCGGTCCGGCCGCGCTGCCGCCGGCGGTACTCGAACGCGCCCGCGATGAATTGCTGGATTGGAACGGCAGCGGCGCCTCGGTGATGGAGCAGTCGCATCGCGGCAAGCGCTTCATCGCCATGGCCGCGCAGGCCGAGGCTGACCTGCGTACCTTGTTGGCCGTCCCGGACGACTATGCGGTGCTGTTCGTGCAGGGCGGCGCCACCCAGCAGTTCGCGCAGATACCGATGAATCTGGTGGCTGAAGGCGACAGCGCCGACTATATCGACAGTGGACACTGGAGTGCCAAGGCAATCAGTGAAGCCGCGCCGTACGTGAAGGTCAACGTCGCCGCCAGCGCCAGGGACGGCGGTTACCGGCGGCTGCCGCCACGCGAAGGCTGGCAACTCGACCCGCAGGCTGCCTACGTGCACTACACCTCCAATGAGACGATCCACGGGGTCGAGTTCCATGACATCCCCGACGTCGGCGCGGTGCCGTTGGTTGCCGACATGTCTTCGAACATCCTGTCTGAACCGCTGGACGTCAGCCGCTTCGGGCTGATCTATGCTGGTGCCCAGAAAAACATCGGTCCCTCCGGACTGGTGCTGGTGATCGTCCGGCGCGACCTGCTGCAGCGCCCGGGCAGACCGATGGCGCGGATCTTCCGCTACGCCGAACATGCGGCCAACAATTCGATGCTCAATACACCCAATACGTGGGGCTGGTACCTGGCCGGGCTGACCTTTCAGTGGCTGCTGGCGCTGGGTGGGCTTGGCGTAATGGCGCAGCACAACCGGGCCAAGGCCGAATGGCTGTACCAGGCGATCGACGGTTCCGCGGGTTATTACCACAATCCGATCGAACCCGGCGCACGCTCGCGCATGAATGTACCGTTCACCCTGCACGACAACGCACTGGATGCAGTTTTTCTTCAGGAGTCCGAAGCTGCCGGCCTGCTCGCCTTGAAGGGGCACAAGGCGGTCGGCGGAATGCGTGCATCGCTGTACAACGCGGTGTCGATGGAGGCAGTGCAGGCGCTTGCCGGGTTCATGCGCGACTTTGCACAGCGGCATGGTTGAGTAGCCGGGCACGGTATTCTTCAGGCAAGATACCGATGCATGAACGGACTTCTTTCCATCTAGGCGGCCAAACCACATGAGCGATTCGAAAGCCCCGCTGAGCGAGATGCGCGAATGCATCGACAGCATCGACCGGCAGATCCAGCAGCTGATCTCCGAGCGCGCGAATCATGCGCGGACGGTGGCGAAGGTGAAGGGGGAGGGGCTTTCAGCGATCGACTACTACCGCCCTGAACGCGAGGCGCACGTGCTGCGCATGGTGGTGGACCGCAACCAGGGGCCGTTGTCGGACGTCGAGATGGTGCGCCTGTTCCGCGAGATCATGTCGTCGTGCCTGGCCCAGGAGGACCCGCTGAAGATCGGTTTCCTGGGGCCGGAGGGCACGTTTAGCGAGCAGGCCGTGCACAAGCACTTCGGCCACGCCGCCTACGGCCTGCCACTGGGCAGCATCGAGGAAGTGTTCCAGGAGGTTGCTGCCGGGCATGCCGACTTCGGCGTGGTGCCGGTGGAGAACTCGGGGCAGGGCATGATCCAGATGACGCTGGACATGTTCCTCACCGCCGAGGCCACGATCTGTGGCGAGGTGGAGCTGCGCGTACATCAGTGCCTGCATTCGCTGGGCGGCAGGGCGGAGGACGTCAAGCGCGTCTTTGCACACGCGCAGTCGCTGCAGCAGTGCAAGACCTGGCTACGCGTCAACTTGCCCAACGTCGAGTACATCGCGGTCGGCAGCAATGCCGAGGCGGCCCGACTGGCCCGGCATGCCGACGACTCGGCGGCGATCGCCGGCGAGACGGCCGGCAAGATCTACGGGCTCAAGACTGTGGCCAGCGGCATCGAGGATCGCGCCGACAACACCACCCGCTTCCTGGTGATCGGCCGATCGCTGTTTCCGCCGTCGGGCAACGATCGCACCTCGCTGCTGATCACCGTTAACGACAAGCCCGGTGCGTTGTACGACGTGCTCAGCCCGTTCGCGAAGCATGGCGTCAGCCTGAACCGGATCGAATCGCGCCCGGCGCATACCGGCAAGTGGCAGTACGCGTTCTTCATCGACGTCTCCGGGCATATCGAAGGCGATGCGCTGCAGGCCGCCGTCCATGACATCGGCGAATCCGCCGCGACGGTCCGCGTGCTGGGTTCCTATCCGGTGGCGTTACCTTGAACGAAAGACTGGACTGGAGTAGTCGTGCTGGTGGCCCGCTGCGCGGTATCGTGCGTGTTCCAGGCGACAAGTCGATCTCGCATCGGGCGTTGATGCTGGCCGCCATCGCCGAGGGGAGTTCCCGCATCCGTGGCTTCCTGGAGGGCGAGGATACGCGTGCCACTGCCGCGGTACTGGCGCAGCTCGGGGTACGCATTGATGTGCCGTCGCAAGGCGAGCGCGTCGTGCACGGCGTCGGGCTGCGCGGCCTGCGCGGGTCGACGCAGCCACTGGATTGCGGCAATGCCGGCACCGGTATGCGCCTGCTCGCCGGCTTGCTTGCCGGGCAGGCATTCGACAGCGCGCTGGTGGGTGATCCTTCGTTATCCAGGCGTCCGATGCGCCGCGTCACCGATCCGCTGGCGCATATGGGCGCGCGCATCGACACGCACGAGGGCATGCCGCCATTGCGCCTTCACGGTGGCGCCGCACTGCACGGCATCCATTACCGGCTGCCGGTCGCCAGTGCCCAGGTGAAGTCCGCGCTGCTGCTGGCTGGCCTGTACGCCAGCGGCACCACCGAGGTCATCGAGCCGCACCCAACCCGCGACTATACCGAGCGCATGCTGGCTGCCTTCGGCTGGCCGATCGAATTTGAACCGGGTCGGGCTCGGCTCGAAGGCGGCCATCGGCTGCACGCGACGGATATCCAGGTGCCGGCGGATTTTTCCTCGGCAGCGTTCTTCCTGGTCGCGGCGAGCATCGTGCAGGGTTCCGAACTGCGCCTGCCGGCAGTGGGACTCAACGCACGCCGTACGGGTTTGCTGCAGGCGTTGCGCCTGATGGGGGCAGACATCACGGTAGAGCGCCGGTGCGAGGCGGGGGGGGAGCCGGTGGGCGATCTTGTGGTACGACACGCCCCCCTGCATGGCATCGAACTGCCCGAAGCCCTGGTACCGGACATGATCGACGAGTTCCCGGTGTTGTTTGTTGCCGCTGCCGCCGCGTCAGGGCGCACCGTCATCCGTGGCGCGGCTGAGTTGCGGGTAAAGGAGTCCGATCGCATCGCCACCATGGCAGCAGGCCTGCGCAGGCTCGGCGTGGCCATCGAGGAAACCCCGGATGGTGCGGTCATCGATGGCGGGGCGATCGGGCCCGGTACGGTGGAAAGCCTTGCCGATCACCGCATCGCGATGAGCTTCGCGGTAGCTGGCCTGCTCGTCGCGGGTCCGGTGCGAATCAACGATTGTCGCCATGTTGCCACTTCGTTTCCGGGCTTTCGCGAGCTCGCCAATGGTTGTGGTTTCGTATTGCAGGATGGCGGCTGAACCAGGTGCCGCACCCGTTGTATCGTGGCGGCCAGATCCCGCACTCCGTCAAGGAATGTAAAGATGCCGCATGTGGTCCCACCGTTCATCGTCGCGATCCCGGCCCGCTACGGCTCCTCGCGCCTGCCGGCCAAGCCATTGCGCGAGATTGGCGGTGTGCCGATGGTGGTGCGGGTGGCGCAGCGTGCGCTGAAGGCTGGTGCCCGCCAGGTGGTGGTGGCCGTGGACGATCAGCGGGTCGCCGATGCGTTGTCGGGGCAGGCCGGCATGGACATCTGCATGACCCGGCGCGATCACGCCTCCGGTAGCGACCGCCTGGCCGAATGTGCGCAGCACTACGGCTGGAGCGACGACAGTATCCTGGTGAACCTGCAAGGCGACGAGCCATTCGCGCCGGCAGCGGGCATCCGCGCGGCGGCGCAGGCGCTGGCGGGCGACGAGGCTCCGATGGCCACCCTCGCCACGCCGATCATCGACGTCGAGGAGTTGTTCGATCCAAACGTGGTGAAGCTGGTGCGTGCAGCGAACGGGCGAGCACTCTATTTCAGCCGCGCGCCGGTGCCATGGGCGCGTGATGCGTTTGTCGGCGACCGGCAGACCTTGCCGTCCAGCACGCCGTTCCTGCGCCACATTGGCATCTATGCCTATCGCGCAGGCTTCCTGGGCCACTACGCCCAGTTGGCGCGTACACCGCTGGAACAGACCGAATCGCTGGAACAGTTGCGCGTACTCGAACACGGCCATGCCATCGCGGTGCGGCTCACACCCGAGCCATTTCCGCCCGGCATCGACACCGAAGCGGATCTGGAACGCGCCGAACAATGGTTGCGCACGAACGAATAAGCCCCAACTGCAAGCATCATCGCCGCTAGAATGATGTCATGCAGTCCGCGCAACCGCTCCCTTTCGACGGCAAGGCCTTCGTCCGCACGCTTACCACCTCGCCTGGCGTCTATCGTCACTTCGACGCGGCGGGCGAGCTGCTCTATGTGGGCAAGGCTGGCAACCTCAGGAAGCGTGTCGGTAGCTACTTCCTGAAGCCACGCATGGAACCGCGCATTGCGGCCATGGTGGCGCAGATCGCCCGCGTCGAGATCACCGTGACGCGCACCGAAGGCGAGGCGCTGCTGTTGGAATCGCAGCTGATCAAGTCGCTCAAGCCGCGTTACAACATCCTGCTGCGTGACGACAAGAGCTACCCCTATATCTATCTGTCCAGTGGCGAGGACTTTCCGCGACTCGCGTTTCACCGTGGCGCGAAGAATCTGCCGGGGCGCTATTTCGGACCATATCCGAGCGCCCACGCAGTGCGCGAAAGCCTCAACCTGATGCAGAAGCTGTTCAAGGTGCGCCAGTGCGTCGACGATTGTTGGCGTCACCCCAACCGGCCGTGCATGCTCTACCAGATTGGCCGCTGCAGTGCGCCGTGCGCGGGCATGATCGACGTGAAGGATTATCGCGAGGACGTGCGCCACGTGGAGATGTTTCTGGAAGGGCACAGCGACGCGGTGATCGACGAGCTCGCCGAGGCGATGGAGCAGGCCAGCAAGGTGCTGCAGTTCGAGCGTGCGGCAAAGTTGCGCGACCAGGTGGCCGCCTTGCGCCAATTGCGGGCGCAAAACCATGTACAGGGAGCCACCGCCGACATGGATGTCATCGCTTGCCGGATCGAGGCAGGCCTGACCTGTGTGAGCGTGTTGTTCTTCCGCAACGGGATCAGCCTCGGCACACGGGATTTCTTTCCGCGCCTGCCGCTGGATGCGACGCCGGCCGATGTGCTGGCGCAGTTCATCGCACAGTACTACCTCGACCGACCGGTGCCACGCGAATTGATCCTGGGTGAGCTGCTGGCCGACCAGGGCCTTCTCGCCGAGGTACTCAGCCAGCACGCCGGGCACGCGGTGGATTTGAAATCAAGCGTGCGCGGCGACCGCGCGCAATTCCTGCAGATGGCCGAGCGCAACGCACAGGCCTCGCTGACCGCACGACTGGCCAGCCGGCAGACCTTGCGAACCCGTTTCGACGACCTGCAAAAGGTGCTTGGCCTGGCCACCATGCCTCGACGCATCGAGTGTTTCGACATCAGCCACACCATGGGCGAGCTGACCGTTGCCTCATGCGTGGTGTTCGGGCCGGAGGGACCCGAAAAGTCCCATTATCGCCGCTTCAACATCACCGGGATCACGCCGGGCGACGACTACGCCGCCATGCACCAGGCCTTGACCCGGCGTTTTCGCAGGCTTGCCGAGGGCGAGGGCGCCCGTCCGGACCTCTTGTTGATCGACGGCGGCAGCGGCCAGGTGGCGCAAGCCGTCGGCGTGTTGCGCGAGCTGGGCATCGACGGCATCGAAGTGGTCGGCGTTGCCAAGGGACCGGGACGACGAGTAGGCGAGGAAACCCTTGTATTGGCCCGACTCGAACCAGGCAGCTCGGGTCGCGAGTTGCATCCGGGCACGTCATCGCCGACGCTGCACCTGGTGGCTGCGGTACGCGACGAAGCACACCGCTTCGCGATCAGCGGCCACCGCAATCGACGCGAGAAGGCCCGCACGCGGAGCGTGCTCGAGGATATTCCCGGTATCGGCGCACGCCGTCGTTCGGCCCTGCTCAAGGCGTTCGGCGGCATGCAGGGCATCGAGACGGCCGGCGTGGAAGAGCTGATGCAGGTGAAAGGTATCGATCATGGCCTCGCCGAACGCATCTACGCGAGCCTGCATGGCTGAGCGCTGGCGCACGGCATGGCGTGGCAGCAGCGCGCCGACGTGCGAAACTGCGACAAATCATCGGAACGAATCATGCGCATCAACTTGCCAACCTGGCTGACTTTATTCCGCGTTGCCCTGTTGCCGGTGATGGTGGTGGTCTTCTACCTGCCGTTTGACGGCCACAACATCGCCGCCGCGATCGTGTTCGTGCTGGCGGCGATCACCGACTGGCTGGATGGTTACCTGGCCCGGCGCATGAACCTGACCTCGGCGTTCGGCGCCTTCCTCGACCCGGTCGCCGACAAGCTGATGGTGGCGGTGACCTTGTTCCTGCTGGTGCAGTCGCATCCCAGTGCAGGCTGGCCCGGCATCGTGATGGCGGTCACCGCGGCGATCATCGTGGGCCGCGAGATCAGCGTGTCGGCGTTGCGCGAATGGATGGCCGAAATCGGCATGAGTGCCACCGTCAAAGTCGCCATGATCGGCAAGCTCAAGACCGTGATGCAGATGGTCGCGCTGGTCGTGTTGATCGTGCAGCACGAGAAAGAGGCCACCGCACTGCGCCTGTATCATATTGGCGAGGGCCTTTTGGTGATCGCCGGTATTCTTACCATCTGGTCGGGCCTCTACTATCTCCGCGCCGCCTGGCCCATGCTGCGCGGCGACACGCCGAAGAAGCCAACAGAGGACGACCCGCTCTGAACGATGTCAGGCCCATCGGGCATCGCCCTCTGCGATGACACGGCCCGGAATTCGGCGACCTGGGCATCTGCCATCGGCTGCTGGGCAGCGGAGAGAATTGAATGAGTTTTGCGGATACGCGAAGAATCGTCTGCGTATTCACGTGGATTCTGCTTCCCGGCCGGCGTCTCGCCAGCCTCGGCCAGCAGCCGGGTGGCATCGTGTCCCATGCTACAGGTGACGATCATGGCTCCCCGGCCTGGCGGCGGGGCGGAATGGAGTAGGTGCCTACGGCGTGTGCAACCATCTCCGGCCCGTCTTCCGAGTACAAGGCAACTTCGCCTACCGCGAGCGCCTTGCCGACTTTGATCAACCGGCATTTGCCCAGGATGCGCGCCTCGGACGACGGTTTGCGCAGAAAGTTTATGTTGAGACTGGTCGTGACCGTCAGCGGCACGATGCCGATGACGCTCAAGGTCGCGACGTACAGCGCGACGTCGGCGACCGCCATCAGCACGGGACCGGATACGGTTCCGCCGGGGCGCAAGTCCGCACGGCTGATCTCGCGCGAGACGACCGAGGCGCCATTCGCCGCTTCCACGACTTGGCACATGGTCTGCGGAAAAGCTGTGACGAGGAACTCGGCGATCTCTTCTCGCGTAGTCAAGCGTGCCTCCATGGAATCGGCGCCGCGACCGGCGCACCCGGGTACGCAGTTTGTTGCGTAGCACGCCGCCACGCAACCGGCGCGCTCAGCGGAAGCGCTCATACACGACTCGGACTGCGACCGACGTACCTCGCGGCCGTCGCGTGGGAGTTGTCCGCAACCCGGTGCGCCGCCGCGGCGGCGATTTGTGCTCGGGCTATTCACAGGCGACCAGGTTCTGCTATTATTCGCGGCTCCGATGCGGGAATAGCTCAGTTGGTAGAGCACGACCTTGCCAAGGTCGGGGTCGCGAGTTCGAGTCTCGTTTCCCGCTCCAGGATTCGTGCAAAACCTCGGTCCACCGGGGTTTTGTTGTATGGAAACCTGCGATCATGTTGGTCGTGATGCATCAAGCAATGGCCTGGTGGCAGAGTGGTCATGCAGCGGACTGCAAATCCGCGTACGCCGGTTCGATTCCGACCTAGGCCTCCATTGCACAAGCGGCTGCCGTCCGCCAAAAAAAACCCGCCGCTGGCGGGTTTTTTTTGGCGGATTGGGTGGTGCCGGGGCAGTATGTGTGCCGTTGCCCGCAGGATAATGCGTGTCTTCGGCGCGTACGCAGCCGTATCGGGCAATGATGCCGCCCCCGCCGCGCGCATTGCCAATCTCGGCCACGGAGAGCAGCGCCGCGATGGTGCTCATTGCAATCGTTATATCAGCGCACCTTGAACACGAGTTTCCCGCGCAGATGGCGCCCTTCGCTCACCCGGTGCGCCGCTGCGGCGTGCTTCAGTGCATAGAGCGTGATCTCCGGAATATGGACGACACCTGCGGCGACCAGGGCGAGGATGCGCTCGAGATGCGCGCGGTCGCGCCCGACTTTCGGCCGCAGCGATTTGACGTCGGCGCGCGGCGAAACCGGCGCTGTATTCCCCGAGGCGATAAACGCCGCCCGTCCGCCTGGCCGCAGCACGGCGAACGAGCGCATCGCAACGTCGCCGCCGACGGTATCGAACATCGCGTCGCAGCCGGACACCACTTTCGTGACGTCCTGCTTGTGGTAGTCGATGATCTGGTCGGCACCGAGACCGCGCAGGTAATCGTGATTCGCCGCGCTGGCGCTGGTGATTACGCGCGCCCCGATGTGTTTGGCGACCTGGATCGCAAAGCTCGCGACGCCGCCCGCGCCGCCCTGGATCAGAATCGTTTCGCCGGACTTCAGCTGCAGCGTGTCCTCGATTGCGCAGAGCGCGGTGATACCGGTCAGCGCGAGCGCCGCGCATTCCACGTGCGACAGGCTGTCCGGTTTTCTCGCCACGATCGCCGACTTGATCGCGAGCTTCTCCGCGTACGCGGCTTCCTGGCCGACGTCACAGACGCCGAAGACTGCGTCGCCGACGGCCAAATCCGTCACGCCGGCACCAAGTGCACTGACGATGCCGGAAAAATCGCGCCCCGGAACATACGGAAACTCGGTGATCGGCGCATAGCTCCCGGCGCGCACCTTCCAATCTGCAGCGTTGACGCTCGCAGCATGCACGTCGACCAGCACCTGGCCGGGTCCGGCAACCGGATCCGGAACATCGCCATACTGCATCACCTCCGGTCCGCCGTTTTTCATGAAGAATGCCGCTTTCATCCTGCCTCCAATAAATTTTGGGCCTTCGTGAAGTCGTGTGGCTAGATTTACCCTGATGAAGCTCGGGTAAGTCTAGTTTTGCCACATCAGCTCTTTCGCTACGGAATAGCTCAGCGCCAGATCGTGTCTCACGACGCTTCCCGGCTGAGTATGCGCCCGCGCGTCTTGTCTCGGCGGACCCCGAAGGGGCACCCGTCGACGTGCCCGAAAGCCCGAAACGAATCGAGCGGGGTGACATCCCGTTCCGTATGGTGCCGGACCCGGGATCGAACCGGGATACCCGTGAGGGTGAGGGATTTTAAGCGGGAGGATGAATCCTGCACCGGGCACCTCTAGGCTTGGATACAGCATGCTGTAGCAGGTTTTCCTTCGGGTCAATGCCTTGGATCATATCCCGGTGCGCGACGCAAACCGCCCCGGTTCCCTTTCGCTTGGCTCTTGGCCAGCGTCTGGAAATTGGTGGATTTTCAGGAGCACCTCATGGCAAAGATTAAACTGACGAAAACCGTGGTCGATGCGGCGCGACCGCAATCGCAAGACGTCGAATTCCGGGACACCATTGTTCCAGGCTTTCTGTGCAAGGTTACACCGGCCGGCAAGAAGGTTTTCATGGTGCAATATCGCACGAATGCCGGCGTACGCTGGAAGCCATCGCTCGGGCGGTTCGGCGAGCTGACGGTCGAACAGGCACGGTCGTTGGCGCAGGACTGGCTGACCGAAGTCCGGCGTGGGGGGTGATCCGGGAAATCAGAAAACCGAGGCACGCAGGGCGCCGACGATCAAGGAGCTTTGCGCCCGGTTCATGGAGGATCATTCCAAGCCGCACAACAAGCCGAGCACACAGAAGTCGTATCAGTACCAGATCGACTGCTACATCGTCCCCACATTCGGCAGCAAGAAGGCTCATGAGGTCACGCGACAGGACATCACCGCGCTGATGAAGCGCCTGGAGAAGTCACCCACTCAGGCCAACCGCGTGCTGTCCTGCGTTCGCAAGATGTTCAACCTGGCCGAGTTGTGGGGCTACCGACCCGACGGCTCGAATCCCTGCCGCCATGTACCCAAGTACCCCGAGAAAGGATCGACCCGGCTCATCACCGACGAACAGATGGTCAGGCTGTTCGCCTACATGGACCGGGCCGAAGCCGAGCACCTGGAGCATCCGATCTACCTGCTGGCCGTCCGGCTGCAATTCAAGTTCGCCGCACGCATGTCGGAGGTCCTGCTGCTGCAGTGGGATTGGCTTGACCTGCCCAACGGCCGCGCGGTCTGGCCGGACAGCAAGACCGGCAATATGTCCAAGCCCTTGAGCGAAGAAGCCCAGCGGCTGCTGTCGCACACGCCCCGCTATGGCGATTCGCCCTACGTCTGCCTCGTCGTCCGGGATCACGGCAAGCCGCTGAGTCCTGGTTCCTACTACCAGGCGTGGCGGCGCTTCCTTGATCGTGCCGGCGTGCCGAAGGTCGGCACCCACGGTATCCGCCACCGCTCGGCGACCGATATTGCCAACTCTGGCATCCCGGTCAAGGTCGGCATGGCCCTCACGGCGCACAAGACCGTGGCGATGTTCATGCGCTACGTTCACACCGAGGACGATCCGGTGCGCAAAGCCGCCAAGCTGGTGGCGAACCGCCGCAAATCGGTTGTCGGCGCACGGCAGGCAAAGGTGGCCGCATGACCCGTTTCCAGAAGCTTGCTCCATTGGCCCCGACTGCCGTGGCAGCAACGCGATAATCTCCGGCCAGCCGCTTTTCGCTTTCCGGGCCCCCCCCCGCTGCGTCGGGATCGCTGACATGGCGACTCCGGCAGCGATACCAAATCGGCGCATGGATAACTATACCCGTTTCGGGTATAGTTTGGAGGTCAAGATGACGCGCATCCTCAAGCGGAAGGACTTCGCGCGGTGGCAGGCAGGCGAAAAGCTGCCCGATTCTGCGTTGTGCAAGGCGGCCAAGGAGATGGAAGGTGGTCTGATCGACGCGGATTTGGGCGGCCACCTTTACAAAAAGCGGGTAGCCCGTCCCTGCGGCGGCAAAAGCGGCGGTTACCGCACACTGCTGTCGGCCCGGATTGATAGCCGCTACGTGTTTCTGTATGGGTTCCCGAAAAGCGACAAGGCGAACATCACGCAGGATGAGAAGAAGGCGCTGCAATTCGCCGGCAAGGTGTTTCTGGAACTGTCTGCGGAAGCCTTGTCCAAGGCGTTGCAGGCCGGTGTTTTATTGGAGGTGCGTTGTGGGCAAGATCATTGAATCGCTGCGCGACGACCTGGCCACGCTCCACGACGTGGGCGCGATCAGCAAGGTGACGATGCGCGAATTCGACGCGATCTGCCCGCCGCCGGTGCGGGAGTTCAGCGCCGAGGACATCAAGCATCTGCGCGAGGCCTTGAAGTTCAGCCAGCCGGTATTCGCGCACCATCTGCACACCTCAGCCTCTACCGTGCGCAAGTGGGAGCAAGGCGACACCCGGCCCGCTGGGCCGGCGCTCAAGCTGCTCAACGTCATCGCCGACAAGGGTTTGCAGGCCATCATCTGATGCCTGACGACGGAGACAAATATTGGCGACGCGGATTGACCCTTTCAGTTCACAGCACCTTGAAGCCGTTTGTCGTGTTCTGGCGGATACCGATCGCGGCCTGAGTGGCACGCAGATTGGACGATTGCTGCAAGAGATCGAGGTTGCCGACACGTCGCCCGGCATAGCCGAGCGGCGCGGGCAACGTGTGATCCTGGCGCGCAACCTGCTGGCGACGTTGCGCGGCAAGAAGCTTGCAGCGGTAGGTCAGAACATCGCGGCCGAGACTGGTTTGCAGCATCGGCCGGTGGCCGATAGCGAGCGCGTCAGTGGGGTCTATCGGCGCAGCGTGATGCTTGTCAGCGGGCGCTTTGCCATGCTTGACGACGGCATCGGGTTCAGGCTGGTGCCGTGGAAGCCGGTGATCGAGCAGCGGCTTGGGCAGTCGATGGTCGCGACGGTAAGAGGGGGCGGCGTGTCGTGGGAGATTGGGCGGCAGCGTGGGATTTGAGTGTGCTATAGATCGGTCGCTTCATAAAACTCGCGCCACGAATACGACTAAGTTTACCGGCTCGCTTGACACCGTTTCAGCGCCAGACGCGCCACCTGCGCAATGGACAGCAATCACTTCGAGTTACCTGCTCCAGACGATAGAGATCGCTTGCCGGCCCTGATGAGCTCAAGAAACTGGGGCAAAACAGGCGATTGATTGTGCTCGGAATAGGCGACAGCAATACCCATCGACAACTTCCTAGTTTCTTCCTTCAGCGCTCGGAAGACGACGCCCTGCCGCTTGACGTTTTGCAATGACGCCGAGATGAGCGCGATACCTTGCCCCTCCGCAATCAGTCCCAGCATGATGTGATGGTCTGGCGGTTCCGGGATGGCGTTGGGCTTGAAGTCGATCTGCTCGAAAAACGCCTCGCAGTGATCGTAAAATCCTGGATTCAGTCGGCGCTCGAACCAGAACATCGGCTCGCCGCGAAGGTCATCGAAGCCGAGCCTGCGTTTCTGGGCGAGTCGATGGTTGGCGGGCAAGGCAACCACAAGGGGTTCCTCAAGGATTGTTTCTACCGTCAAACCTTGGGTGTCGGTGTACAAGCCGATGAAGGCCGCGTCCATGGTCCCGTTCTTGATGTCCCGAACGAGACTGATCGAATGCTTTCCCCTTGTGACGATCCGCCAGTTCGGGAAACGTTGGCGCAGGCGATCGAACACGCCGGGAATCGCACTGCGGTCGAACACGGTGGTGTAGCCCACGACAAACTGCCCACTTTCGGCGCCCCGCGCCGCCATGGCCACGGCAACCGCCTTTTCCGCCTGAGCCAGCGTTCGCCTCACTTCGGGCAGGAATGCCGCCCCCGCTTCCGTCAAAGCGACCCCTGCCTTGCTCCGCAGGAATAGTTCCACGCCCAGTTGATCTTCCAATTGGCGGATCTGTCTGCTCAACGGCGGCTGCGTAATGTGCAAACGCAGCGCCGCGCGTCCGAAATTGAGTTCTTCGCTGACCGCCAGAAAGTAGCGAAGCTGTCGTAGATCAATGGATTCATTCATACCGAAAAGGTATCACAAAAATGGTATTGGATGCGATCTAGGGCGAGACATAAAGTGCGTTAACCACTCAACGAAAAGGAATCAATATGGATAATGAACGCTACCTGCGGGGTTGGGCCAAGCTCAAGGAAGTCGACGGACAGGCTGGCGAAAATGTCATTGAAAGCCTGCGCGACATCGCCCCTGACTTTGCGCGGCTGCTCATTGAATTTCCCTTTGGCGACATCTATTCGAGGCCCGGTCTCGATCTCAAGACCAGGGAACTCGCCGTGGTGGCGGCGCTCACGGCAATGGGCAACGCTGCGCCCCAGCTCAAGGTGCACATCCATGGCGCCCGCAACGTTGGCTGCACCGAGCGGGAAATCGTCGAAGTCATCATGCAAATGGCCGTCTATGCTGGCTTTCCCGCAGCACTCAACGGCCTGTTTGCGGCAAAGGAAGTCTTCGCGTATCAAGGCGAAACGCAGGGTCATTCCGGACAGGAGCAGGTGGCATGAGGATGATCCTGCACACCTTTCTTGCCGGGGGCGCTCTCGCCCTTGGAATGGCGTCATTCGCCGCGACGGCAGCATCACCCCCGGCCATGCGGACACCGCTTAGTACCCCTGCAAAGCTATGGGATGGATTCAGTTCCCCGGTTGGCATGGCCTTTGATGCAACAGGCAATCTGTATGTTGCGGAATGGGCGGGGCAGGGCGTGTTTCTCGGAGCGATCCTAAGGGCCGCCGCTCGACCTTTGCAGAAGGTCTCTCCGGCCCGTCGGGATTGACGATCGGTCCCGACGGAACGATCTATGTCGCTTCCTATTCTCGCGACGAGGTCTATCGGTTCACGCCCGTAGGCTCTCTCCCGTTGTATGACTTGATCATTTGAGTCCGAGCATTGATGGAGTCTTCGTGACAAGCTCGTCGATCACGACGCGTACGCGCATCGGCAGATAGCGTCCGAGTGGCCAGACTGCGTAAATATCAAAGCCCGATCCACGCAGTTCTGGCAGCACCTCAATCAATAATCCCGAATGTAGTTGGTTTGCGATCAACCATAAGGGGAGCCAAGCAAGCCCACTCCCCCCAATTGCGGCATCGGCAATGGATTCCAGGTCATCGAAGCGAATCCGTCCAGTCGTTTTGATTTCGTGTTGACGTCCCCGGTCGGTAAAGAGCCAGGGGACAACTCTATTGCCCTTGCCATAGGCAAGGGTGTCATGCGCCGCAATATCTTCGAGCGTCAACGGCGCTCCACGCATCTGAAGGTAAGACGGTGAAGCACATAACACCATGGCTTGCGAGCCCAATCGGCGAGCTTTCAGGTCCACCTCGTCGGCGAGTGCTCCCGTACGAACAACCAGATCAAAACCATCGTCGAGCAAATCGACCGGGCGATCTGTAAAAGCGACATCGATTTCCAGTTGCGAATGCACTCTTGCGAGATTGACCAGAATTGGAGCAATGCAGTGCCGCCCCAGTAAGACCGGCACGCTCATGCGTATGCGGCCAACGGGTTCACGCTGCCCCGCGTCAAAACTCTGTTCAGCTGCATTTATTTCGGCCAGTGCGCCCGAGCAACGCTCATAGAACAGAGCGCCTTCGTCCGTCAAATTCAAACTACGCGTCGTGCGATGAAATAGTTGTACGCCAAGGCGCTCTTCCAACCGGGCAACGGCCTTGCCCACCGCTGAACGCGATAAGCCCATCTGCTCGGCCGCGACCGCAAAGCTGGCCGCTTCCGCAGCTCGCACAAAAGCAGCAATCCCACTTAGTTGATCACTCATCACTCACTCCGTTGGCGCCTAAATATATCCAGTGCAAAGAAAAATTGTCTTCACTGGAGAAGTATTTTCTCTTATATCCTGAGGCATTGAAATAGCTCAAGAGGAAATTCATAGTGATCAACAAAGTGATGTGCCGGTGGGAGCTGCCCCAGTTCGGGCGCGAGAACCTCAGGATGGTGGAAGTTCCCGTTCCCGCACCAGGCGCCCATGAAGTCTTGGTCTGTGTATCAGCGGTGTCCCTGAACTACCGAGACAAACTCATCATTCAGAACGGTATGGGGCTGACACCTGATATGCCGTTCACGCCTGGCTCGGACATGGCGGGGACGGTGGTCGCCACAGGTGCGGGCAGCCATCGGTTTGCCGTCGGCGACGCGGTTCTAGGCGCCTTTTCCGCGGATTGGCAGGACGGTGCCGCGCCGGGAACCGGACGCGATCTGATGCCTGCGCTTGGTGGGCCGCCATTGCCCGGCATGCTTTCCGAATATGTGGTTTTACCAGAAGAATGGCTTGTACATGCACCTTCATCGCTGGATGCAATACAAGCCAGCACCTTGCCTTGTGCGGCTGTGACCGCCTGGCAAGCATTGGTCGAGTTAGGTCGGCTTCGTGCGGGGCAGAGCGTCGTCGTACAAGGTACGGGCGGTGTATCGCTGTTTGCCCTGCAATTTGCCGCTGCCCATGGGGCGACCGTGATCGTGACATCAAGCGACGATGACAAGCTTGCGCGTGTCAAGGCGATCGGAGCAAGCCACGGCATTAATCGTCATTCGACGCCGGAGTGGGCTCAGGCCGTCATAGCGCTTACCGAAGGCCGGGGGGCGGATCACATTCTGGAGATGGTTGGCGGCGACAACCTTGCACGCTCGTTGGACGCAATTGTCCATCAGGGTCGAATTTCGGTCATCGGTGTCTTCGGCGGGATGGAAGCAACGCTTCCGGTTGGTGCCATGCTGAAGAAGCGGGCGACGATTCAGGGCATCGGTGTCGGGCCGCGCCGTGTGCTGGAGGATGTTGTCCGTGCCATCGACAGCACAGGTATCAAGCCGGTTATCGCTGCGCAGCATCCATTTTCGGACTTGCAGGCCGCATTGGATGAACTGGATCGCGGTCCCTTCGGCAAGGTCGTCATCCGTGGCGTAGGGCACTCGGAGGACAACAGGTGATGAAATCATTCGGAAAACGAGTGAGGGGCCTTCTGGGGACTTGGGCGATGGTCAGTGTCATCGCGGCAGGTGTTGAGGCACCATCAGTGCGCGCTGAAACGCCACCTCAACAGAAGGAACAAGTACCCGGCTATTTCAGGATGGCGCTCGGTAAATTTGAAGTCACCGCTTTGTACGATGGATTCGTGGATATCGATTCCACGCTTCTCGGCGGCGCAAGCAAAAAAACGATCGAATCTTCGCTTGCGCAGTCGTTTCTGAAGAGCTCCATGCCAATCCAGACCGCAGTCAATGCCTATCTTGTTCACACGAACAAGAATTTGATTCTGGTCGATACCGGGACCGCAAAACTATTTGGTGCCAATCTTGGTTTTGTGCTTGAGAATCTGCGCGCGGCAGGGTATGAACCTTCACAAATCGACACCATCTTACTGACGCATCTGCATCCGGATCATGCCGGAGGACTACTCACGCAAGCGGGCGAAATGGCCTTTCCAAATGCGCAGGTCTTTGTATCCAAGGCCGATGCGGACTACTGGCTGAGCGAAACGAGGGCAGCAAGCGCACCGAAGGATCAGCAAGCCCTCTTTAAAATGTCGCGCGACGCAGTCGCGCCATACATTGCTGCTAGCAGACTGACAATCTTCGACGCTGGTCAAAAAATACGGGACGGCGTGACCGAAATTCCCGCATCGGGACATACACCTGGACACACCGCTTATCTTTTTTCATCCCGAGACCAAAGTCTTTTGGTTTGGGGAGACATTGTGCATAACGTTGCTGTGCAATTTCCGCATCCTGAGGTAGCCATTGAGTTCGACTGGGATAAAAGGAAGGCTGTGGCAACGCGACGGACACTTCTCGCTTTGTCTGGATCGCAGAAATTCTGGGTTGCCAGTGCCCACATACCCTTCCCAGGCATGGGGCGGGTGCATGTTGATAAAGCCCATGTCTACAGTTGGGTCCCTGTCGAATATCACCCGTTTCGCGATTTGCCTTGATTGACCTTGAGCAAGTCTCCTTACCGCTCAAAAGTTAGGATTTCCGGCTCAATCCAGCCGGACTTTCTCGACCAGAAAGTCGAGCAAGGCGCGCACGCGCGAAGGCAGATAACCTCCTTGCCCGAGGAAGACGGCATGGACTTCCACCCTATCACCTGGGTTGAAGTCCTCCAGCACCGTCTGGAGCCGTCCGGCCGCAATGTCGTCCTTGACCTGGAATGCCGCGAGCCGCGCCAGGCCGAGCCCTGCAAGGGTCAGGCGCCATCGCTGACTTGAGCGTTGCCGATCGTCGCCACATTGATGGTTTGGCCTTGGTCGAGCAGCGGCCATCGACTTGGGCGCCCTTTTCTAAGCTAATCGCGAACTTCTCATCTACATCAAAAAAGGAAAGCTCCTCATGAAAATCGACCTCTCTGGCAAAACCGCCATCGCGAAAGGCTTGGCGTAGGCTGGTGCCGATGTGGTGGTGAATGGCCGCACGGCAACCGCTGTCGAACGTGCCGTTGCCACGCTGACCTCAGAAGTTTCACAAGCGAACATCCGCGGTGTTGCGGCCGATGTCGGCACTGCCGATGGCTGCGCGGCACTGGTGGCCGCACAGTCATCCGCCGACATTTTTGGTCAACAACGTCGGCATCTACGGCCCTCAGGACTTCTTCGAAATACCGGATGCCGAATGGACACGCTTCTTCGAGGTGAATGTCATGTCCGGTGTGCGGCTGTCCCGTGCCTTTTTGCCAGGCATGGTGCAACGTCATTGGGGCCGTGTGCTGTTCCTGTCCTCGGAGTCGGCGTTGAACATCCCCGCCGACATGATCCACTACGGCTTCACCAAGACAGCATACCTTTCGATCTCACGCGGCCTGGCCAAGCGTGTCGCCGGCACGGGCGTTACCGTCAATGCCATTCTGCCTGGTCCGACCCTGTCCGATGGCCTCGAAGCCATGCTGAAGGAAGGGCAGAAGGCATCGGGCCTGTCCATGGAAGAGACAGCGGCAGCCTTCGTGATGAAGCATCGCCCCAGTTCGATCATCCAGCGCGCGGCGACCGTCGAAGAGGTGGCCAATCTGATCGTCTATGCCGCTTCTCCCCAAGCTTCAGCCACTACCGGCGCGGCGCTCCGGGTGGATGGCGGGGTGGTCGAGACCATCGCGTGATGCAATGAACAATGCTTTGATGGTGGCGGTTCCTGACTGACCTGCCCAATAGGGCTCTCTCTCAATCCGTGTGGTTGACTTCCGCCTGACTTGCGCAGTTTGCAGCGTACCGGCAAGCTTCGCCGATGGAAACTCTCTTCACTCAAGCCCTCGGGCTCAGCGCGCCGTGGC